>MGWK01000077.1 GCA_001800975.1 Flavobacteria bacterium RIFCSPLOWO2_12_FULL_35_11
AAATATTTGATTTTAAGCGTATTGGCGTATTGGATACCAAAAAATATCTTGAAAAAATAGCCATTCAGGAACATATTGAGGCTGAAGATGATGCTTTGCACATTATTGCACAAAAAGCTGATGGCGCTTTGCGTGATGCACTTTCCATTTTTGACCGTGTGGTCAGTTTTTCAGGCAAAGAATTGACCCGCAAAGCAGTTACTGAAAACTTAAATGTGCTGGATTACGATGAATATTTTAAAACAACCGATTTGTTGCTCGACAATAACATTCCGGAAGTTTTGGTTCATTTCAACACCATCTTGTCGAAAGGTTTTGACGGAAATCACTTTATCACCGGGTTGGCTTCCCATTTTAGGGACTTGCTGGTGAGCAAAGATAAAATTACCATTGATTTGCTGGAAGTTGGCGACAACGCCAAAAAGAAATATTTAGGCCAGTCCGAAAAATGTGAATTGAAATTTTTATTGCAGGGAATTGAATTGGCGAACGACTGTGATTTAAAATATAAAAGCAGTAAAAATCAGCGATTGCTGGTTGAACTTACTTTGATGCAACTGGCCTCTGTCACTTTCGACGGAGAAAAAAAAAACAGTAAGCCCTATATAATTTCAGCGGTGGTTTTTAGGTCGAAAACCGCAAAAAAGAGCATTGCCAAATTTGCAATAAAAGAAGAAATTAAGGTTGTTGCAAAACAGGAAGTTCCCGTTATAAAATACGAGCCTAAAATTACCAAAACGCCAATCGTTGAAGGTGTAAAAGCCGAATTAATAAATACCGAACCGAGACGCTCTGCCCTATCCTTAAAAAGTTTAGAACGCAAAACAGAAGTTGCAAAAATTGAAGTTGAATTTGAAGAAGTTGAAGGTTTGCCTATGGATGCTTTTTCAGAAAGTAAATTATTGCTGCTTTGGGAAGAATACATCACTTTATTGTTGGAAAACGGCAAAAAAAGTGTCGCTTCCATTATGAATTCGAATGTGCCCAGACTGGAAAACGGGATGATTCATTTTCAGCTTCCAAATGCGATGATGAAAGAACAACTTGATCGTGCCAAACAGCCTTTAATAAAGTATTTGCGTGAAAAACTGAACAATTTTAAACTGGATCTTGTTGTTGATGTTAATGAAGAGGAAACGAAAAATAAATACGCCTATACACCAGAAGAAAAATACCTGAAATTGAGAGAAAAAAATAACGCAATTGAATTGTTGAAGAAGACTTTTGATTTGGATATTTAATTTTTAAGTGAATGTCCGCGTTAGGGATTAAAGCGAAAAGCCTTTTTAGCGGTTTTTCACCGTTAAAAAGATTGCAGCGGAAAGCCCGACCGCTTTTTAGCGGTAACGCCCACCAAAAAGGCGGGCAAGCCCAAATAAAACCTATAAAATTAACCATAAATTTGATGCCTCATGTTAGGTTTAAAACTTCCTACCGACCCGCGCTGGGTGAACATTGCCGAAAAAAATATTGATGAAATATTGATAGACCACGCGCACTGCGAGCTGAAAGCGGCTTCTACGGCGAACTCTTTAATAATGAGTTTTCCGGAATATTCGGACTTGGTGACGGAAATGGTTGCGTTGGTGAAAGAGGAAATGAGCCATTTTAAAATGGTGCACGAACGATTATTGAAACTGGACGTGATTTTGGGACACGACCGAAAAGATGTATATGTGAATAATTTGCTGAAATTTTTCCCAAAAGGCGGCAGCAGATCCACGCAATTGGTGCATAGATTGTTGTACGCGGCGCTTATTGAGGCGAGAAGCTGTGAGCGTTTCAGGCTGCTGTCGGAAAACATAAAAGACCAAGAACTGGCCAAATTTTACCGCGATTTAATGGCTTCGGAAGCAAATCATTATACCTTGTTTTTAGGTTTTGCAAGAAAATATGGCGACCGTGAAGAAGTGGATAAAAAATGGAACGATTTACTGGATTTTGAAGCCGAATTGATGAAAGATTTGGGAACACAGAAAACGATTCATGGGTGATTTTCAATTGACAATTGAAAATTCAGAAGAGAGAAGAGAGAATAGATAATAGAGACAAAAATCTACAACTAAACAATTCAACGATTAAACAATTACACAAATAACGAATGTTCAGCAAAGAGGAATCTGCACAGTTAAGGAAAGAATTTTGGACGAGTTTTGGGAAATCTTTTCCGAGAAAATGGCTTTTGTACAATACGCAGATCAAAGATTTCAGCTTTAAGTTTGTGGCCGATAAAAATAAGGCGCTGGTTTGTTTGGACATTGAATCGTTCGACAAAAATAAAAATCAGCTGCTTTTTGACCAGATTTTGGCTTTAAAAACCATACTTACCGACGACTATTTGCCAAAAATTATTTTTGATGATTCTTACACTTTGGAAAACGGCAAAACAATTCATCGGATTTATGTGGAACATCAGGAAGCATTTAACATTCACGACAAAAATACCTGGGGAAATGCTTACACCTTTTTTAATGTCGCGATGAATCAGTTTGAGTTGTTTTACGAGGATTATGAGGATTTTATTAAACAAGCTGTTTTTAATTGAAAATAAATTTCGAATGTTGAATTTTAAATTTTGAATTATTCTAAAGCTCAACTATTCCCTATTAAACATTAAGATTGAAGAATTACACGATTAAACAGTAAAACGATTAAACAATAATCCGTAATTTTGCGTATGATGAAAAATTCCATTATAAACGACACCATTATTGCTTTGGCCACCTCATCGGGTGTTGGCGCCATTGCGGTTATTCGTTTATCGGGTGAAGATTCGATTGAAATTGTGAATCGGTTTTTCGTTTCAAAATTCGGAAAAAAGGATTTAAACAAGGTAAAATCTCATACCATTCATTTGGGAAATATTGTTGATGGGAATAGGATAATCGATGAAGTTTTGGTTTCTGTTTTTAAGAATCCGCATTCCTATACTGGCGAAAATGTGGTGGAAATCAGCTGTCACGGCTCCGTTTATATTCAGCAGGAAATTATACAGTTGTTCATTAAAAATGGCGTCAGAAATGCCAATGCCGGCGAATTTACGCTGCGTGCTTTTTTGAACGGAAAAATGGATTTAACCCAGGCCGAAGCAGTTGCCGATTTAATATCTTCCAATTCCGCGGCATCACACCAAGTGGCTTTGCAACAAATGCGTGGCGGTTTTAGCAATGAAATTAAAAATCTGCGTCAGCAATTGCTGAATTTTGCGAGCTTGATAGAACTGGAACTCGATTTTTCTGAAGAAGATGTTGAATTTGCCGACAGGGCTGAGTTTAACAGACTTGTTGAAAAAATAAGTTCGGTTTTAAAACGCCTGATTGATTCTTTTGCTTTGGGAAATGTGTTAAAAAACGGAATTCCTGTGGCTATTGTGGGCGAACCAAATGTCGGAAAATCGACGTTGCTGAATGCCTTGTTAAATGAGGAAAAAGCCATCGTAAGCCATATTGCAGGGACCACAAGAGACGCCATTGAAGACGAAATTGCCATTGACGGCGTTGCTTATCGTTTTGTGGATACCGCGGGAATAAGAACTACAGAAGATGTTGTTGAAAGTTTGGGCATTCAAAAAACATTCGAAAAAATTGATCAGGCGCAACTGGTTATTTACGTTTTTGATTTAGAAAAAATTAAAACAAATCAACTGACGCTAACGGGTATTCTTGCCGAAATTAAAAAGATAAAAGACAACTACCCGAACAAGCAACTGTTAATTATTGCGAATAAAGTGGATGTTGCCGATGCAGAATTGATCGATAAAACAACCGAAGCTTTTCAAAACGCTTCGCTCCTATTTTTATCTGCAAAAGAGAAAATCGGAATTCACGAACTCACTTCCACCCTAACCCATTTGGCCAATAAAGGCGCTTTAAGCAACAACGAAACCATTGTGAGCAATTCGCGCCATTTTGAGGCCTTAAACAATGCTTTAAAAGCCATTAAAGAAGTGCAGAAAGGAATTGACAATAACATAAGTGCCGATTTATTTGCCATAGACATCCGTCAGGCATTGTTTCATTTAGGCGAAATTACCGGTGAAGTCACCACCGAAGATTTGTTGGGTAATATTTTTGCGAACTTTTGCATTGGCAAATAAACTTCTATAATTTATTTTCTAACTGGTTCTATTTCTTATTTTTAATAAATAAAGCAGCATTAATGGTTTTATATAAAATGGTTTTTTAACTTTATGGCTTATTCTGGTTTTCCTTGTTATTAATTATAAAAATAAGAAAAACGGTTGCTAAACAAGGAAAAAGTTAAATGGCATTATATCAAACCTCAGTACTTAAAAATTATCTTAAAAGACAAGATGCGGTTATTGTAAACAAAGCGTATAAAAAATACGTAAAGTATTTTCATAACTCCACCATTCAAGAAAACATTAAAAAATCCAAAGAAGAAGAATATCAGGGTATTTTTTTAACTGAGTTATTTGTAAATATATTGGGATATACCTTAAACCCAATGCCTAATTTCAACTTAGTTGCCGAAAAGAAAAACCAATCCAATTCACAAAAAGCTGACGGGGCAATTTTAAAAAACAAATTAGCAGTTGCTGTTATTGAGTTAAAAGGCACAAAAACAAAAGATTTAGAAAGCATTCGTAAACAAGCTTTTGATTACAAAGCAAATCAAAAAGAATGTGTTTATGTAATTACATCAAATTACGAGAAATTACGCTTTTATATAAATGATGCCACAGAGTTTGAAGAGTTTAATCTCTTTACCCTTACCGATAAAGAATTTGAATTGCTCTATTTATGTTTAAACAAAGAAAACATACTTGGCAACCTGCCTTTAAAAATAAAGGAAGAATCAGTTACTGAAGAAGAAAAAATCACCAAAAGCTTCTATGCCGATTACTCCTTGTTTAAGCGTGAACTGTATAGAGACCTTGTGAAGCAAAACGGAAAAGAATTAAAATTAATTCGACATTCTGAATTGGGTTCAGAAGAAAAAGAACTTCAACAATTTGAAAAAAATGTAAAGCTTACACTCTTTAAAAAATCACAAAAATTAATTGATAGATTCCTATTTATATTTTTTGCTGAGGACAGAGATTTATTGCCGCCCAATTCAACCATTCAAATTTTGGACAAGTGGAAAAGCGATATGGAGTTTGGAGATGAAAGACCGCTTTACAACCTGTTTAAGCAGTATTTTAACTATCTGGATTCCGGAAGGAAGCAAATGGGCAAAAGAGCCGAAATATATGCTTACAACGGGGGTTTATTTAAGCCTGATGTTGTTTTGGACAGCGTTAAAATTAATGACGAATTGCTCTATAAGCATTCAAAAGCACTTGCCAAATACGATTTTGAAAGTCAGGTAGACGTAAATATTTTAGGGCATATTTTTGAAAATTCTTTAAACGAGATTGAAAGCGTAAATGCTGAAATTGAAGGAAGTGATTTTGACAAACAAAAGAGCAAACGGAAAAAAGATGGCGTTTTTTACACGCCTAAATACATTACCAAATACATCGTTGAAAATACCATTGGTAAATTATGCATTGAAAAGAAGCTGGAACTAGGCTTTAAGGAAGAAGAATATTACAAAAGCCGAAAAGGGCGACAACAAGTTACTTTAGAAAATTTAATTGCCATACTAGACAGTTACAGAGCATGGCTTTTAAAATTGACCATTTGCGACCCGGCGTGCGGTTCCGGAGCATTTTTAAACCAGGCTTTAGATTTTCTGATAAAAGAACACAGATATATTGATGAGTTAAAAGCGCAACTTTTGGGTGGTGGTTTAGTATTTAGCGACATTGAAAATACCATTTTAGAAAATAACATTTATGGTGTAGATTTAAATGAAGAATCTGTAGAAATAGCCAAACTCTCTTTATGGTTACGCACCGCACAACCAAAGCGCAAACTAAACGATTTAAGCAGTAATATTAAATGTGGCAACAGTTTAATTGACAGTAAAGCGGTTGCCGGAGATAAAGCTTTTAATTGGCAACAGGAATTTCCCCAAATATTTAAAGAAAAAAACAAAAAAGCATTTCATATCACCACTGCTGTGCACGATAGCAGAACATCACAAAGAATGATTGACTTTAAAGTTCGTGAAAAAAGAGATTTAGGAACTAACCCATACCCAAATATCAATTACTTTACGGAAGAGGACGAGTTTGTAATAACACAAACCATTGCCAACATTATAAAAGATAATCATCTAAATGTTTTGGCATATAATATTTGCGCTGACCATATTCATTTATTGTTGGTGTGTGAAGAAGAAAATGCACCTATTATAATGCAACTCATAAAAGGAAAAACGGCTCGCGCACACAACAGCAACAATGGGATTAATCCCCTTGTCCAGAAAGAAAATGAAAAAAGTGTACCACTTTGGACACAAAAATTTGGTTGCAAAGAAATAATTACTAAAGAGCATCTTTTTACAGCAATAGATTATATAAAACACAACCGAAGCAAACACAATTTACCGCAACACAGCAACAAGGGGTTTAAACCCCTTGTCGAGAATTTTGTTTGCGATTATAAACACGCTTTTAGGCAAGAATATAAAGGCGGTTTTGATGTTATTATTGGGAATCCACCTTATGTAAATTTAGAAAGAATGAAAGAAGTTTCATTGGCTATTGAAAAAATGGGCTATGAAACCTATAATAAAAGAGGAGATTTATATATTTTATTTGTTGAAAAGGGGTTTAATTTAATAAAGGAAAAAGGTATAATTTCTTACATTATGCCTAACAAATGGCTTCAAGCTGGGTATGGCAAAAATTTAAGGGAATATTTTTTAACTAAAGAGTTAATCAAATTAATTGATTTTGGAGATTTACAAATATTTGAAGGAGCAACTACATATCCTTGCATTTTCATAGCAAAAAACAATAAACCCAAAGCCAATTTTTCAGTTTCTGTTTTAAAATCAACCAATTCTTTCGATTTTGACACTATTGTAACAAGTGCTGCTGAAACCTTTGAAAAATCCCAATTTAGTGGTGATACTTGGGTCATTTCATCAAATAAAGAAAGTCAGCTTTTAAATCGTTTTGAGAAATTTACAACATTATCAAAATTTATAAATAATAATGCAAATAGAGGGATTATTCCAGGTTTATCTGAAGCATTTATTATAAATAATGAGTTAAAAAATGTTCTGGTCGAAAAAGACAGCAATTCAAATAAGATAATAGGAAAAATACTTAGGGGTAGAGATTTAAGTCGCTATGGTAAACCAACTAAAAATTCTTTGGAAAATATTATTTTGGCAAGTTTTGGAAGCTATAAATACCTTGAGAATGAATATCCAGCCATTTATAATCATTTAATTCAATATGAAGACAAATTAAAAAAGAGAGGCCAATGCAATGGTAGTAAAGAAACTTCTGAAAAACCATTTACAGGACAACACCATTGGTTAGAATTGGATAACACTCCATTACCTAACTATTTGAATTTATTTTCAAAACCAAAAATAATGTACCAAGTATTTCAAGTAAAACCTTGTTTTATTTTTGATGAACAAAACCTATACTGTAATAATTCTATGTGGATTATTCCAACCGACAATAAAGCATTATTAGGTGTATTAAATTCTAAAATGGGCTGGTGGTTAATAACCAAATATTGTACTCAAATACAAAATGGTTGCCAGTTAATTTGGAAATATTTTGGTCAAATTCCAATACCTGAACTTTCAAATTCCAAACTAACAATTTCCGTTGAAAATATAATTTCTTCAAATGAAGAATTACAAGAAGTTTCCCAAAAATTTCAAAGAGCTTTAGAAAGAGAATTTGCAATGGAAAGTTTGCCTAAAAAACTGCAAGACTGGTATTTGCTTTCTTTTGGAGAATTTATAAAAGAATTGGAAAAGAAAAAAGTCAAACTTTCCTTGTCCCAAAAAGCGGAATGGGAAGATTACTTTTTACAGGAAAGCAAAAAAGCACTGGCACTAAAAACCAATATTGATACCACAGACAAAGAAATAGACCAAATGGTATATGGGTTGTATGGGTTGACTGAGGAGGAGATTGAGATTGTTGAGAATAGTTAATCATTTAAAAATAAGCTATGATAACAAAAATAAATAAACTTAAGAACTTTGGAATATTTCAAAACTTTGCTTGGAATGGTTTAGATAATTTCAAAAAGAAAAACTTAATATATGGTTGGAATTATTCTGGCAAAACAACACTTTCAAAGCTATTCCAAAATTTAGAGTTTAAAGATAAGGACAAATATTTCCCAGGTTCAGAATTTGACTTTACAACTGAAAAAGATAACAAAAGTTCAAATTATAGTTATAATAATTTAGAAATTTTTCCTTATAATGTAAAAGTATTCAATATTAATTATATAAAACGAATTTTTACTTTTGATGAGCCAAACTCAGATATTCAACCAATATCATTTTATCTGGGCGACCCATCGGGCGAATTGGATAAAAAGATTAAGAATTTAGATAAAAGGAAAGCTCAATTAGAAAATATTAGAGATAATCGTTATCAGAAAGTAATTGATGAGTTTGACAATTACAATAAAGCAAACGGTAAATTCTCCATAAAAGCAAAGGAGATAAGAGAAAATTATCTTGATAATAAACTTGACCAAAACAAGCTAAATAAAGCCGTAATTCAGCAAATAACGGACAATGTAAAAAATGATTTGTCAAAACATATTCTACCTGATACCGATAGAGATAAAACAAAGGCAGATGCCATAGCAGAAAATACTTTTGACACACAAAAGGAAGATTTTAGTTTCTCCGAAAACCTTGAGATACTTGCAGAAGAAGTAAAAAACATTTTAGAAAATACTGCTCCCAAATCAATTTCCTTTCCTGAATTAGACAAGGATAAGGTGTTATTCGATTGGGTGCAAACTGGTATGAAATTGCACGAAGAGGAAACAGATTGTAAATTTTGCACCAAAACTTTACCTGAAAATAGAATTAGCGATTTAAACTCATACTATTCTAAAAAACTGCAAGAAATACAAACTGCAATTGCAAACACACAAGAGAAAATAAAATCGGAAATAGGGAAATTAAAAATCATATTTCCTGATAAAAAGAATTTGGGTAAGAGTTTTCAGTCCGATCATCAAAAAGCAATAGACAATTACAATGAAACTGTAAAAAAGTACAAGACTCAACTAACCGTCTTAGATAACGATTTAAAACGGAAAACTTATGACTATTTCAATAATACTCCTGTAACAGAAATTGAGCTAATTACTTTCAAAGAAGATTTTGAGGAAATTAAGAAATCTGTAAAGGCTCATAATGACTGGTTAGCTGAATTTGACGAGAACAAGAAATTGGCATTGAGTAAAATCTTAAATCATTATATAGCAGAATACTTGCAAACAGAGGACTACAATAAAAAAGAAACCACCAAAGACCAAGCTTTAATAATAATAACAAATATCAATTCAAAAACTTCAATTAACAAAGCCGATAAATTAAAACTTGAAACTCAATTGAGGGATAATGTAAAAGGACAAGAAGAATTAAATGATATTTTAGAAATTTTATTACATCGTAATGATATTAGAATTGAAATAAGCAACGATAAATTTATACTTGAGAGAAGTGGACACCCTGCAAATAATTTAAGTGAGGGCGAAAAATCAGCAATTGCATTTGCTTATTTTTTAACTGAGCTAAAATCATTGAGGAATGATGAACCACCAAAATTACCAAACACAATTGTTTTCATTGACGACCCAATTTCAAGTTTAGATAGTAATCATATTTTTCAAGTTAGGTCACTACTTCAGCATTTTTTTAATACGGCGAACGAAGACTATCTTCAATTGTTTATATCTACTCACAATTTTGAATTTTTTTCAGTGATGTATGATTCGGGAATATTTAATAAAACTCAAAAAGAAGTTAATAGACCATTATATTTTATCAAGCGTAATAAATTAACTTCTTCAACAATTGAAAAGTTGCCAAAAATGTTTAGTAAACATAAATCTGAATATGTTGGACTTTTTCACATTATTAAAGAATTTAATGATTTAGAAACTAAAGAGGATTTTCCGCACTTATTAATATTGCCAAACGCATTAAGGAGGTTTCTGGAATTGTATACATTAATGAAATACCCAACTGAATTAGAGGTTGATAAGCGGGTTTCAGAAGTTTTTAATCCTAATGACAAGCCATATTATGGAACAAAACTACTTCATTGGTTTTCTCATCAAAATCAATTTGAGAAAATACAACAACATGATGATAAAATATTGCAAGTTGAGGATGCTATAAAAGATTTAATGGAGTATATCGAAAACAAAGATGAATTACATTGGAAAGGACTTAATGAGGTTAATTGAAAACTTAAATAAAAACTTATGAAAAACGAAACCCAAATAAAATGCCCAAACTGTGGAACAACAATAGATGTTCAAGATCTTTTGGCTCAGCAGTTAGATTATGAAATTAAAAACCAAACCTGATTTTTTATGCCAGCGTACATTAATTAAATTTTAGCCGTAAAAAAATGAAAGATTTAACAAATTCAAACATTGAACGTCAAAATATTTTGAACAATAAATACGCTTTACGGCGTCTTCAAGAGTATATTGGTTTTACAGGAATGCTTTTTGAAGAAGAGTATAAATTTACCAAAGAAATGTTGGCAGAATTTTTTAATATTGATATCTCAACAATTAACAGATATTTAGCTTCGCACGAAACAGAACTTAAACACAATGGATATATTTTAACCAAGGGTAAACAACTGAAAGAGTTTAAGTTACAATTTGGTCATCTCATTAATAAGACGACCAAAACAACATCATTAGGTTTGTTCAATTTTCGTTCCTTTCTTAATCTTGCAATGCTACTGAAAGAAAGTGAAAATGCACAATTGCTCCGCAGTAAAATGCTTGATATCGTTCTTGATACAATTAATGAACAAACTGGCGGAGGCACAAAATTTATAAATCGTCGCGATGCAAATTATTTACCGGCTGCAATGCAAGAAAGTAATTATCGAAAAGATTTTACTTCAGCTTTGAGCCGATATGTAAATATGGGTAACTACAAATATTCATTATATACCGATAAAATATATCAAAGTATCTTTCGCGAAAACGCTAAAGAATACAAACAGATTTTAAAACTTTCTGAAAAGGATAATGCTCGTGATACAATGTATGCTGAAGTTTTGAACAGTATTGCATCTTTTGAAACGGGTTTAGCATTTGAAATTGAAAAACGAAGCGAAGAACTTAAAAGAATGCTAAATCCTAACGAGGTTGATGAAATATTTAGGGAGTTTTCTGAACATCCGCAACAACGACCATTTATTGAAGATGCTCGAATAAAAATGGCTTCACGAGATCTTCATTTTCGAGATGCTTTGCATTTGAAACTCGAAGAATATATTCAATCAGTTTCACCACAAGATTTTGAAAGGTTTTTAGGCGAACAAAGTGTAAACTTTGATAAACAACTTGAAGAGGCAAAAGATATTCTTAAACGCTTAAAACAAAGTGAGTAATGGAATATCGATATTTTAAAAACATTGATGAAATAATTGATATACACCGCAAAACAATTGTTGCAAGCGGTGGAGGTGCCGATGGAATACTAAATCTGAATTCGTTGGAATGTGCAATAGAACAAATAGAAAACAACGATTATTATCCAGAGTTTGAAGATAAATTAACCCATCTTTTTTGGGTCGCAAATAAAGGACATTGTTTTCACGATGGAAATAAACGAATTGCGATAACCGCTTGCAGTATGTTCTTGCTAATGAATGGATATATGAATGTTGTAAAAGATTTCTTATATAAAATGGAAACCATGAGTTATCACGTTGCTGCCGGAAATATTGATAAGGAATTATTGTCCGAGATAATTACTTCAATTCTTTACGAAGATGATTATTGCGAGGAATTAAAATTGAAATTATTTAATGCCTTTTCAAATAATGATTTATTTTTAGATGAATAAACTTATGAAAAACGAAACCCAAATAAAATGCCCAAACTGCGGAACAACAATAGATGTCCAGGATATATTATCACACCAGTTAGAAGAAGAAATAAAACAAAAATACCAATCTCAAATAGCTGAGGAAAAGAAAAAGTATGCCACTGAATTTGAAGGCTTAAATAAAGCCAAAGAAGAATTTGAGAAAAAGAAAAAGCAAGAAAATGAATTGTTTCAAGAGCGTTTAGAAACCCAATTGAAACAAGAAAAAAAAGCCATTGAAGAAAAGGTTAAAGCAAAATTAAAAGAGGAACAATCAGAACAGTTTGATGCTTTGCAAAAAGAATTAAATGAAAAATCTGAGCAAATAAAAGAGCTTAACCGAACTAAAGTTGAAATTGAAAAATTGAAACGTGAAAAAGCTGAGTTAAAGGAAGCTATTGAAGCGGAGTCACAAAAAAAGCTAAATGAAATTCTTATTGCTGAGAAAGAAAAAATCAGAAAAATTGAGGAAGATAAAAATGAACTTCGTTTCAAGGAATTGCAAATGCAATTAGAAGCCCAAAAAAGGCTTACTGAAGAAATGAAAAGAAAGCAGGATCAAGGTTCTATGCAAATGCAGGGAGAAGTTCAGGAATTGGCAATAGAAGAATGGTTGGCTGTTAAATTTCCGTTAGACACCATTGAAGAAATTAAAAAGGGAGCACGAGGAGGAGATTGTATTCAAATTGTCCATACAAGAACGGAACAGAATTGTGGCACAATTTATTATGAAAGTAAACGCACCAAAGATTTTCAGCCAAGTTGGATAGAAAAATTTAAAGCAGATATTAGAGATAAAGGCGCAAATATTGGTGTGCTCGTTACAGAGGTTATGCCTTCTGATATGGATAGATTGGGTTTAAAGGATGGCATCTGGATTTGTAATTATGAAGAATTTAAAGGTCTTTGCGCTGTATTAAGAGAATCTATTATCCAAGTAAGCACTGCAATCAGCACGCAGGAAAACAAAGGGGATAAAATGGATATGTTGTATGATTTTCTGACCAGCAGTACTTTTAGGATGCAAATAGAAGCTATTGTTGAAGGGTTTACTTCAATGAAAATTGCTTTAGATGGTGAAAAAAGAGCCATGCAGCGTATTTGGAAAGAACGTGAAAAACAAATTGAGAAGGTTGTTACCAATACAATTGATATGT
>MGWK01000078.1 GCA_001800975.1 Flavobacteria bacterium RIFCSPLOWO2_12_FULL_35_11
TCAAACAACAAGACTAACGCCACTACCCGATAACCAATAAACTCAACTGAAAAATAGGACACAATTGAGGTTAAGACAACAAGTAAAATGCTAATTAAATACTGATTTGCAATGCTGTATTTTCTTGCCCTGAACAATCTCATTTGTTTTTGTTTCAAAGTTAGTTAATACCAGTTAAGATTCCGAAATATTTTTCTTGAACTTCCCCAATAATAGTGCAAAACCTGTGTTAGCAAACTTTTTTATCTTCTATTTTTCCTCTGCTGGCGTGCGAATCTTGCTCGTGCCCACAATTAATTCATAGCTATTTCTAAAATAGTGTGATTATCATTTTCATAATTTCTGGCACTGCTATATTTCCAATCAATTGGTTCGGTTACAAATCCTGCTTATACAGGATTGGAATTTATAAAGTTTAATTTAAGCAATTTTTAAATTCAAACCAGCATTGGTTTGTTAGGCAAGTTAAATTTAGGATTTTTTTTACAATAGCCGCAAATAGTTAGTTTTTTTCAAAAGAAATTTAGGAATCTTAAATCGGTGCAGAAGAACTCCTAAATAATCTTTAAATTTGGATGAAATAAAATATGACCCATGAAAAAATACACGATACAAAAATCGCCATTTGTAATTCCCACTAACGATGGCAAATTAATAGAAGAACATTTTGGGCATACCACCCAGCAAGGGGAATTAAGTTTGGCGCACATGATAGCGCCTGCAGGCTGGAAGGAACCTTTTCAAACACCTCAATTTGATGAATATACCTACATTATTAAAGGTAAAAAACAATTTAATATTGAAGGGGAACTCGTTGTTTTGGAAGCGGGGCAATCCATTAAAATAAATAAAGGCGTGCGTGTTCAATATTCAAATCCGTTTGAGGCGGCCTGTGAATATTTAGTGGTTTGTTTGCCTGCTTTTTCTGTTGCGTTGGTAAACAGGGAAGGGGATTGAAATTAATTTTTAAAAGAATAATTCACTAATTAGTGCCTAAAGTTTGGAGTGCCTAAAATGCCTAAAGTTAAAAAGTCATTAATTTTACTGATTTTTTAACCGCAAAGACGCAAAGAAAAAATCGCGAAGGGCGCAAAAAATGAGATACAATGTCTTTTATTGTTTAATAAAATCATTTGCGAACTTTGCGTAAGCCTTTGCGAAATTAGCGGTTAAACAGCGTAATTATTTTACTTTCTTTCGCAGGCCAACAAGGTATTTTTCATCAACATCGCAATGGTCATTGGCCCAACACCGCCGGGAACCGGCGTAATAAAAGCCGCTTTTTTGCTTACGCTTTCAAAATGCACGTCACCTGCCAAACGGTAGCCGCTTTTTTTGGTGGCGTCTTCAACCCGTGTAATTCCAACATCAATAATGGTTACGCCGTCTTTAACCATATCACCGGTTAAAAATTCGGGAATCCCGAGCGCTGCAACAATAATATCGGCCTGTAAAGTAAAATCTTTTAAATTCTTGGTACGGCTGTGCGCAATGGTCACGGTGGCGTCACCGGCTTTGCGTTTTTGGCTCATCAAAATACTCATTGGTCGGCCCACAATGTGGCTTCTTCCAATAACCACCACATGTTTTCCTGAGGTTTCCACGTGATAACGTTCTAACAATTCTAAAATTCCGAAGGGCGTTGCGGGTAAAAAACATGGCATATCCAAAGCCATTCTTCCCACATTTGTTGGGTGAAATCCGTCAACATCTTTATCTGGATTTACGGCATTGAGCACTTTTTGTTCATTGATATGTTTTGGCAACGGCAATTGAACGATAAATCCGTCGATATCATCGTTGGTGTTTAATTTTTCAATTTCGTGCAATAATTTTTCTTCGGTGGTTTCGCTTGGAAGCTCAATTAAGGTAGAATTAAATCCGACCAAATGGCAGGCTTTTACTTTGCTGCTTACATAGGTCATGCTTGCGCCATCGGTTCCCACTAAAATGGCAGCCAGATGCGGCGTTTTTTTTCCTTGGGCTTTTAATTGTTTTACCGATTCGGCAATTTCAACTTTTAAATCTTCCGATGTTTTTTTTCCGTCGAGTAAAATCATTTTTTAAAGTTTACAGTTTTAAGTGGCATTATTCATTATTTCTATATCAAACTTTTATGTTCTTTATTGTTTTGGAGCTAAATCATTACAGTTTAACAGATAACAGATAACAGATAACTGAAAATCCTATTTCCCCATTCCTTTCATCATTTGCATCATTTGTTTGCCGCCGCCGCCTTGCATCATTTTCATCATTTTGCTCATTTGGGTAAATTGTTTCAACAATTGATTCACTTCTTGGATGGTTGTTCCCGATCCTTTTGCAATTCGTTTTTTTCTGATGGCGTCAATAATGATTGGTTCGCTTCTTTCAGCAGGAGTCATAGAATGAATCATGGCTTCAATGCCTTTAAAAGCATCATCATCAATATCAATGTCTTTCATCATTTTGCCTGCGCCGGGAATCATTCCCATCAAATCTTTCATATTCCCCATTTTTTTGATTTGCTGAATTTGTTTCAGGAAATCATCAAAACCGAACTGATTTTTTGCAATTTTCTTTTGAATTTTGCGGGCTTCTTCTTCATCATATTGTTCCTGGGCACGTTCCACCAACGAAACAACATCACCCATTCCCAAAATTCGTTCTGCCATACGGTTTGGATAGAAAACATCAATGGCTTCCATCTTTTCACCCGTACCAACAAATTTAATGGGTTTATTTACGACAGATTTAATGGATAAAGCTGCACCGCCACGTGTATCACCATCTAATTTGGTCAATACAACACCGTCGAAATTTAAGATATCGTTAAATGCTTTTGCAGTATTTACGGCATCCTGTCCGGTCATGGAATCTACCACAAACAGCGTTTCTTGAGGATTTACAGCCTTATGGATGTTTGAAATTTCGGCCATCATCGCTTCATCAACCGCCAAACGACCCGCAGTATCTATAATCACCACATTTTTGCCGGTGGCTTTAGCATGTTTAATGGCATTTTTAGAAATTTCTACCGGATTCTGATTGCCTTCTTCCGCATAAACTTCAACGCCAATTTGCTCTCCAACCACTTTTAACTGGTTGATGGCCGCAGGACGATAAACGTCGCAACCCACCAATAAAACCTGCTTATTTTTTTTGGTTTTTAAATAATTTGCCAGTTTTCCGGAAAAAGTTGTTTTACCCGAACCTTGCAAACCCGACATTAAAATCACCGTTGGCGCACCCGATAAATTGATGCCAACGGTTTCGCCGCCCATTAATTCGGTCAGTTCGTCTTTTACGATTTTCACCATCAATTGTCCCGGATTTAACGTCGTCAAAACGTTTTGTCCCAAGGCTTTTACTTTTACGGCATCGGTAAAGTTTTTGGCTATTTTAAAGTTAACGTCGGCATCCAAAAGCGCTCTTCGAACTTCTTTCAGCGTTTCCGCAACATTTATTTCTGTAATTTTTCCGTGTCCTTTCAGGGTGTGAAAGGCCTTATCTAATTTATCGCTTAAATTATTGAACATAGTCGTTTACCTCGTTTTTTAGAATTGACAAAGATACTAAAATGAACTTAAATTATTTTTATTTCATCCAAATCATTTTCAGCAAAAAAAGCTACAAAAGAGTCATTATTTCTCAATGAAAAATCAGTTGGCGCCAGGAGTTTGATTGCCTAATTTAAAATTATTCATTGTTAATTGAACCCGCGTTAGGGACAGCAGCGTAAATATTTTTTGATTTGCCTTTTCGGCGGAGCAAAAAAGATTGCAGCGAATTGCCCGACCGCCTTTTCGGCGGGAACGCCCAAAATATTTTAATTAGAGGAATGCTGTTATTTGTAGTTTTTTAATGTAACTATTTGATTTTAAAATTGATTGGGTAAAAGGTTGAATGCGCATTTGATACAAACTATGGAAACGTTAACGTAATAATAATTACACGGCGCTATATAAAATTGGTCGAAATTTGCACAAAAATTTAATAAAAGCAGATTGATGGAAAGAATTATAATTATAGGCGGTTTATCGGCTGGCCCTTCGGCAGCGGCAAAAGCGCGCAGAGAAAATGAAAATGCGGAAATAATATTGTTTGAAAAAGGAGAAAATATAAGTTATGCAACCTGCGGAATGCCTTACGCATTTTCGGGAATTATAGAAAATAGAAGCGATTTAATCGTTGTGAAACCTGATTTGATGCGGACGCGGTTTAATATTGATGTGAAAATGAACGAGGAAATTGTTTCTATTGACACCGACAGTAAAATAGTTTATTCGGATAATGGTGTTTACAGTTACGACAAGCTTGTTTTTGCCACTGGCGCAAAATCGATAGTGCCGCCCATAAAAAACATAAAAAAAGCCACAAATTGGTCAACTTGCCGTTCCATGGCCGATTTTGACAAAATTACCAAGGAAGGTTTAACATCAACCTCAAAACACATCACCATTATTGGGGCCGGATTGATTGGTGTTGAAGTTGCCGAAAACTTGCGGGAAGCCGGAAAAGAAGTCACTTTGATTGAAGGCGCAGATCAAATTTTAACTATGTGGAACCCGAAATTCGCCACTTTTGCGGAAACGGTTTTGAAAAATAACGGCATAGAAGTGATTACTTCCGGTATCGTTTCTGAATTTGAATTGGATGAAAAAGGAAAAATTGCAAGAATTGTAATTGCAGGTCACGAAGTTGTAAAAACAGATTTCGTGATTTTAAGCGTGGGCATTATGCCCAATACAGATTTGTTGGTTAAATTAGGGGCGGACCATATTAAAAATGGCGCATTGAAAGTGAATGAAAGAATGGAAACTTCCATAAAAGATGTGTATGCCGCCGGAGACAATGTTTCCATAAAAAACTTACAAACCAATGAATTTGATTATTTTCCGTTGGGAACACATTCAAATAAAGGCGGAAGGGCAGCGGGCGCCAATGCTGCCGGAAAAAATATTGTTTTTAAAGGCGCTTACAAAACGGCCATTGTAAAAGTGTTTGATTACACTTTGGCGAGAACCGGACTAAATCCGAAAGCTTTAACTGAATTGGCAATCCCGTTTGAAACTGTGCTGACCATTGCCGGTTCAACGCCAAGTTATTATCCTGGACAAAAAGATTTGATTACGGAAATTTATTACAATCCTATCAATGAAGAGATTTTAGGCGCCGAATTTTTTGGCGAAGTTGGCGTGGACAAACGTGTGGATGTTTTGAGCACCGCAATTTATGCAAAGCTTAAAATCAGCGATTTGTCGCAATTGGATTTGGCTTATGCGCCTCCATTTTCGCCGGCAAAAGATCCGGTGGTAGTGACAGGTTTTGTGGCCGAAAATATGCTTGACGATAAAGCAATTCAAATGTCGGTGGAAGAATTGGAAGTTTATCTTGAAAAAACCAATCCGAATGAATTTTTGCTGCTTGATGTTAGAACTGTAAAAGAATTTGAGGAAGGCACCATAAAACATGCCGTTAATATTCCGTTGGATGAAATTAGAAATAACATCGATTTTATAAAGAATCAAAACAAACCGATTGTTATTTTTTGCAGAAGAGGATTGAGAGGCTATTTGGCTGAATTGATTCTGAAGCACCATCACATAAAAGACATGGTGAATGTGGCTGGAGGAATCACAATTTGGAAAATGGTTGGCGGACTTGTTTTAAAATCAAAAGAGATTGAAGCCTAATTAAGGATAAATAAAACTAAAAAAAAAACCATTTGCTGTTAGAAACAACAAATGGTTTTTTTTGAAATTTAAACTTCAGTCATCAGTCTTCAGTCTTCAGTCTTCCGTCTTCTGACTTCGGTCTTCGGTCTCATATCTTTGCAAAGTAAACAAAAATAAGGTTGTAAATTGATCTCGGTCTAGATACATTTTAT
>MGWK01000079.1:0-2699 GCA_001800975.1 Flavobacteria bacterium RIFCSPLOWO2_12_FULL_35_11
ACAAACGGGGCAAAGCCGCTAATAATATGTATCAATCGTTCAATGGTGGAAGGCATTTAACGACCCTGTGCTCGATTCTCTTATCACTCGTGCAGTTAAATCAAATCTCGATCTGCGCGTCGCTGAAGCGCGCGTACGATAGGCACGATTCCAGAGCGGCGTTGTTGCAGCCGATCTGGGGCCATCGGTAAATACCTCTGCTCCATACTCGCGCAGCATCCGCAGTATAGGTATTTCCACGATTCCACCACAAGCTAAAGTAAACGAGACCTGTACGAGGCAGGTTTTGATGCAAGTTGGGTGATCGACCTGTTCGGCGGCAAGCGCCGCGCCATTGAGGCTGCAAGAGCAGACATTGACGCTGCAGTAGTGAGGCTTTAGAGGAGGCTTTAGAGGGTCACATCTTAAATAATAAATCTAGCCAATTATTTAAGATTTAAGATGTGACCCTCTTGTTCCCTCTTGTTCCTTTTTGCCATTTTTCATCTTTTCTACTTGCATTTTCTGTCATCTTTCAATATATTTTCTCCCATAAGCACCCCTTTAAAGAGCAAACACTTAATTGGGTCTTTCATAAAAAAAGGAAAAGTATTTATGAAGATCATTCGTATAAAGATCACTTGTTGGGTAGGAGTTCTCTTGATTGCTGCCGTGGTATTTTATGATATTATAACGATCGTAGCGTGGATTAAAACCTTTAAAGGGCTTGCAGACCCCGAGTCGCGTTCGCCGTTAATAATCATTTCGGGTTCTTTAATAATTATCGGCAATTTGTGTATCATTGCCAAGATTGCTCATAAGACCGGTGAAAAACGAATATCAATAAGATTTGTAAATCGCGTCTTGACATTTTATTCAACTGTCCTTTCAAACAACTCAATTGAAGTCCTTATAGGTTTTGTAGGGCAGGTAATACTATCAATAGTATACTGGACGGATCCAGAAAAGTTCATTTATTTCATTATTTATACTTTAGTCTTTTTCGGTTTTTCCGCTGCACCTATTTTAAGAGAGTTGATAAATAACTTTGAGGGAGTTTACATAAAAGCTTTTTACGGTAAATTAGAACGCCGACTTACACGTATGGAAAAGCAATATATAATCATAGGATATGGAAGGTTTGGAAAAACGGTTATTAATGACTTGTTTGAAAATTATGTTTATAACGAACCCAAAATCGAAAGTATTTACTCAGAGGGGAGGTATAACTCCTGGAATCTCTTAAAGCGAAATAGTAAGTTTAAGCTAGAGGAAGCTGACAAAGGGAAAACCCCCGTCCTCTTATTGGAAAGAATGCTTAACGAAGGATACGAGGAGATATTATTCTGTATTAATATGGTTATTATAGATGAGGAAAGGCTAATAAGTAAAGCTTTTCCCCATCCATATTTTGGGAAAATGGGGGTAGTCATACTGGACGGGTTGAACTGCTTACGTTACGACAAGGAAAATTATAAGAAAAAGGTTTACATCCCTGCAATAGTTGGTGATGCAAGGGATAGTTTAACCCTTGATTTTGCCCGTGTTAATAATTCTAAAATGGTATTAAGTCTTATACCAGAAGAAGAAGCAACACCCCAATTATTTGACATAATCTATAAAAAGCAAGGAGAAGGAGAAGGAGAAGGAGAAGGAGAAGGAGAAAGAAAGGGTATTTTTACTGCCACAACAACAGGTCAAGAGCGTCTTTTAATTCCGCAAAGTTACAATACCAATGTTGGTTTTTTGCACAGGTATAGAATAAGGGGTTGGGAATTAGGGGACATTGTAGCTGCTAATCTTATTGGCAAGGGGGATGAAATTAAACATGCCAAAATCTTGATACTTGGGTGCGGTAGGCAGCTGCATTTTCTCTTAGAAAAAATATGGCTTGAAATAATCTGGAAAAAGGAAGGAATAGATAAAGATTTCTTAAAAAATAACTGCCTTATAATTGGGAATGATGAATATATTAATAATTCTACTATAACCGAAGATGGGCATACATATTGGAACCATGAGCTTGTCTATGTAACAAATAGGAATGCTTATAAGAGAGATGATTATAAAATGTTAATTCCCTATTTAAAGGGTATTCCAGACGAACCGGCACTTTTATGTCCTATTGTTTCGGGTGAAGTTCGACAATGCATGAAACAAGAACCGTTTAAACGGGTAAATCCCAAATTCTTTAAGAAAAGACCAGAAATCATCATTATTTCCTCAGATTTTCGTGAAGAAATACTCAAGGTGTTTAACGAATTAAATAGTATCTCACAGAAATACCATCTTATACCAAAGCCTGCGATTGTTGCCGAATCAAATCCCGATATTGAAAAGGTTATTATGGAATTAAACAAGGCACATATTGGGGCTGGTAAATCCGAAACAAAATATCCAATTCAACTCCTAAACAAACCTTGGCCCATAGAATTTTCTGAAAATGTAGTTAATACCTTTGAGGATGGAAAGAAAATGGTACGAGGCTATATTGAGGCTGGATCGAGAGATGACCAATTAATATTGATGGCATGTGTGGAGGATAAACCAGGTGCCTTTGCTAAGCTATGTTTTATTCTCGCAAACTTGAGTGTAACTAACCCTGCTACTGCCATTCCTGAAAATACCTTAGTCCCTTCTTTTCATAACACACAAGCTTTGTCCCAAAGAAATGACTATTTTTGTTTCTTTTCTGACGCGGACCTTATAGAAAAGGAAAA
>MGWK01000079.1:2723-5834 GCA_001800975.1 Flavobacteria bacterium RIFCSPLOWO2_12_FULL_35_11
AAAACTGCCTAATGGGGTCGAATTTCCTAAATACCTCAAAAATAAGATACGTTATGATGGTTCCAGACAACTCTTGATTTATATGGGGGTTATGTCTAATAAAGAAAGAGCTACATTACTAAACCTATCACAAGATGCTCCATATAAGAAGGCAATAAAGGCACTTTTCCAGAGGTCTCAAACTGCTTTCAGTTTGATTCCACCAACCTCTACGCAACCAATTTCTGGTAGTTGTATGAGTCTAACCTTTTGTTCAGTATGCTCTTTTCGTGAAAGTGTTGAAGCAGAATCTAACCCGTTAATTAAAAGTGACAAGGAAAAGGCAAGATGGAAAAATAATAAAGACCCGGACCTCAATCTTAACAAAATAGAAAAAAACGAAAGGTATGAAAAGTTTGCCAGGATATATGCTTGCTGTAAGGGTGGTAATGGACCGGGTGCCATTGCAATGTTACTTTACAAGTTTATGCTTGGTGATGAAGATAAAATCAAATGGTGGAAATCTCTTAAGGAAAAGGAACAAGTCCTAAACATAAGATATGTTATGAACGTTGAGTGCTACAATCCAGGGTTTGAGCTTTTAAAAATGTATGGTAATCTCGAGTCTTATAAAGAAACCAATTTGAATACACTGTATTCAGAATGTTTACAAGGAATTGTAATCAGTCCTGTTAGACACGAAGACAACTGGCAGAAATATTCCGAAGAGTTAATGAAGAAAGTAAGTAATCCTTTATTCTATTACGATGGTAAAATGGGAAAACCCAATAATATTTTGATTATTACTAATGATTATCGGGACATACTTCTTAAAGAATATATTCAATTTGAAGTAGAAAGAAATGTGGATGACGCATGTATTCAAGGGGGCATAAAGGAACCTTCTGCAGAGAAGTTGAAACTTGAATTATATGAAAAATTTAGGGACTTACTTAAGGACAAAAGTCTGAAGGATAAAACACAACAAACTTTAACAAAACTTGTAACTAAAGAGTTAAGTCCTGCTATTAGAGGTTATGTTAAAAAAAAGACAGATGAAGATTTAGAACGGTTGATTAACTCGAATTTTACAACTGTTAAAACTCCTAAAGAGCAGCAAGGCTGCCCGTGTCCTATCACAGAATGCCCGTTCAAGAGCAAAGCCCTTTATTTGCTGATAGAAGGTAAGGAGGGAGAACAGGCAGACAGGGTCACCCATTAAATGTTAAATATTGACATTTTCTATGTTTATATTATAACGACTTCTCAATTTCCACTTCTAAAAAAATCTGAATTTATTTTGACACAAATCTTTCCGGCATCGTTGGTGGATTCGGCGTAAAAGACAACGCCTTAATCCACACTACGTGGATCGAAATATTGTGGATATTTTTTCAAAAAACTAAATTGTTACTATTATTTTAGTCGAGTAGGATGACATCGACCAATTGTCCCACACTGAGTTTTTCTGCATCTTCACGAACAATGAGTAAGCAATTAGCCCTGGTGGTAGAGAGTAGATCAGCAGAGCCATGCCATTCCACAGGCGCAACTACCCACGCGTTGTTTTGCATACGAAGGAATGCAGGGCGATATTCACGGCGTTTCCTCTTGATGAGTATTTCCGTTTCAAGGGACGCCTTGAAAATAGTTCTGTGGTAGGTAGTGAATCCCATCATTTTCCGTATGGCTGGGTAAATGAAAAGTTCGAAGGTGACAAAAGATGCTACTGGATTTCCCGGTAATGCAAAGATAAAGGTCTTATCTTTTTTGCCAAAAATAACAGGTTTTCCCGGTCTCAGCGCCACCTTTTCAAAATAGATCTGTGTGTTTAAATCCTTCATTACATCACCCACAAGGTCATATTCTCCCATGGAGACTCCGCCGGAGAGGATCAGGATATCCTTTTGTAAACCTCTCCCCATAATGCGGGAGATTTCGTCTTTGGTATCCTTAACAGTACCCAACAGTTCTACATCTGCCTTCAAGCGCCTTGCCTGTGCAGCAAGTGAGTAACCATTGCTATTTCTAATCTGCGCGGCAGAGGGGTTAGATTCGACATCCACTAATTCGGTACCGGTGGAAATAATGCCTACCGTTGGCGTGGGAAACACTTCAACACGTGCTTTCCCCACGGTAGCAAGGATGCCGATTTCCTGGGGTCGAATGAACATGCCTTTGCGAAGCACTATCTGCCCGGCCTTCATATCCTCGCCCATTTTCGAGATGTTTCTTCCCTTATCAATTGCCCTGAGAATTTTTACCCGATTATTTGACGGAAGGTCTTCTGTTTCCTCAAACTTAACCACCGCATCAGCCCCTGCAGGAACGGCAGCGCCTGTCATAATTTTGGACGCTTGTCCGCGCAGCACCTTTTTCGTGGGCAGGTGACCTGCTGCAATATCCTCGATCATAGTCAATTCAACCGGGGCAAGAGATGTATCTTCTGCAATAACAGCATAACCATCCATTGCCGAACGGTCAAAGGGTGGCATGTCAATATCTGATTGCACATCCTGTGCAAGACACAATCCCAGAATACTCTCAAAAGGCGCTGTTTTGGCTGGCAGTGGCTCAACTACGTCCGTGATAATCTTTATTGCAGTATCGACTGAAATCATATTTTTATTTGCGTGTAGGGGCAATTCATGAATTGTCCCTACAAGATTGAAATTCCTAAACATTAAATTACTTATGTTAAATGAACGGTAATAATAAGTCAAGCATTGTTACCCAAAAAGATTGATACTGGTGCTTTGAAAAAAACTTGACAGGATGAAATCAAGTGGATATAAGGACATAACCTCTGATACGTTTTTTTTATAAGGAGTAATTATTGCATTATTTTCAAATTAAATATGTAATCCGATGGCTAGGTGTACCCTGTTTTATATTAACGCTCGGCTGCGCTCAATTGCAGGTCAAAGATGATACTTTTTCACCTCCACATAAAAAATATTCAGTAACCCTCCCTGGAAAAGATTGGGAGCCAATCAAGACAGGCAAAGAGGATGTTGCATTATGGCATAAACAATATCACGCCATGATTGCCTTTATCTCCAGCGACATAGAGAAGAAGAAAGTTTCCCTGAATATGCTAAATAATCAACTTTTTATCGGAATAAAAAATAA
>MGWK01000080.1 GCA_001800975.1 Flavobacteria bacterium RIFCSPLOWO2_12_FULL_35_11
AAAAAAAGGATTTCCGCTTTAATCCCTAACGCAGGTTTATTTTCCAATACCAATTCCCATTTCCTATTTCACCATAAATGGAATATTTGCAGTTGCGGCGTGGCCATGGCCATCATCGGCGTAAACAAATAAACGATACATTCCGGCAGCCGGCGCTTTAAATGAAAGTTCCCCATCTTTTTGGTTAACGATGTCAATGGCTACGCTTTTCGGACGTACTTCAAGATCCCCGCCATCTCCTAAATCAACACTTTCAGGTAAAATTTCCCAAGTATAGTTAATTTTATCATTTTCAGTATCCGTTATTTTAAGCGAAGCGGTATAAAGTTTTCCAGTTTCCATCATTACATTTTCATAGGCTGTTTTGCCATTAATGGTATAGGAAACTATTTGAGGCGTTCTGTTTTCCGGCCATTTGGCGCTCCAAACAAAATGCATCACATCTACAGATTCGGTTTCCTTGCCATCTTCCAAATAAATGCCGTACCAAGTTGGTGTTCTTTCCTGTTTGTTGCCCCAAAGGAAAACGTAAGAGCCAATGCACTGAAGTGAATCCGCTTCAATACCACCTTTATACCTTTTTAAATAATTAGCGGCTTTAAGCGTACTGTTTTCTTCTATAGGCGCTTTCCAAGTTGTTGCAGGAACTTCCCAATGTCCGGTAGCGCCCCATTCGGTTACCATATACGGACCTGCCCAACCAAACTCCCTGATTAATTTCGGCAAATTCGGTAAGTCGCCATACATTTGAACAGACAGAATATCTATATCGGGACATTTTTCTTTGATTAGCGTAACTTCATTTTGAGAAATTCCCGCCAACATTGTGGTGGTTAAATGGTTTGGGTCTACTTCGTGAATCATTTTAGAAATATCATTAACGGCATCCCAAACTTTCGGATTGGTATAGCGCAAATTCAATTCATTGCCAATTCCCCAAATCAATAAAGCCGGATGGTCTTTTAGGGCAATTACTTCACTTTTAATGCGTTCCAATTGTTTTTTTACGGCAACGGAATCATTATAATCAAATCCGTGACGCTCTCTTTCCACTTCAATTCCCATAGTCACCATCAATCCGTTTTTCAGGGCTTCATCTAATATTTCCTTTCCGCTATGTTTCCCGTTTGCCGTTCTCCAGGTTCTAAATGAATTTCCGTTGTGTTTGGCAACTGCAGCAATATTTCCGAATTCCAATCCGGCACCTTTAATGTAAAAAGGTTCACCATTCACCAATAGCTGGAATTTTCCTTCGGTATTTGTTAAAGTTACTTTTGCCGGTTTTTCAATAGGCGTTTCAGTTGTTGCTTTTTGTGGCGCTTCAGCACACGAGATCAAGCAAAATAAACAAAATATAATTGTTGAAAATGATTTCATTTTAAGGTTATGATTTTATTAATAATTCTTCAACTTCTTCCAAAGTTTTTCCTTTCGTTTCTATCACATATTTATAAACAAACAGTACTGATAAAACAGCCATGCCGGCATAAATTGCAAAAGTTACGGTTGGACCTAAATTTGTGAGTTCCCAAGGGAAAAATTGCGTTACGGTATAACTTACCAATGAGTTGAAAAATCCAACAATGGAGATGGCAATTCCCTTAACGTTTCCTGGAAAAATTTCAGATAACATTGTCCACATTACCGGTCCCAATGAAATTGCAAATGCCGCAACATATAACAAAATGGCAATCAATACCAAATTGGCGTTGATGCTAATGAAATTTTTAACTTCATTTTGTTTAAATTCAAGGAATTGTGTTTCGCTTAAAAGTGGTGCAACACCGGCAAATAATTCGTTTTGGGAAGTAAAGGTTGACCCGTTTAATGGGGTTAAGGACGATTTGATATCCGCATTGCCAATCTTTGCTATGGTGGTTTCATTAAAATTATAGGTCGCATTGTTAAATGCCAAAGTTGCCATTGTCAAAGCAATTGCCATAGCAGAAGTTCCAATCATTAATAAAGGTTTTCTTCCCAATTTGTCAATAAACCAAATGGCCACAAAGGTAAAAACCAAATTGGTGAGTCCAACAACAATCGCCTGTAAAAATGAAGCGTCAGTACTTCCGCCGGCCTGTTCAAAAATGGTTGGTGCATAATAAAATATGGCATTTATTCCTGTAATTTGTTGAAAAAAGGCCAATCCGAAAGCTATAATAACAATAACGCTCATTCTTTTGCTGAAGAAATCGGCATAAGTTCCTTTGGCTTCTTTTTTGGCAATTCCTCTTTGAATTTCTCCAATGGTGGTATCGGCAAATTCTTCACCGCCAATTCTAATTAAAATCTTTTTGGCAAGCGCAACTTCATTCAGTCTTTGGATGAGCCATCTCGGACTTCTAGGAACCAAGAAAAGCGCAAAAAAGTAGATGATTGCAGGAAATGCTTCCACACCCAACATCCATCTCCAACTTTCCCCTTCCAAATCTTTCAAAAAATAATTTGAAAAATAGGCTACTGAAATACCCAATACAATGTTTAATTGGTTTAAAGAAACCAAACTTCCTCTTAGTTTAGGAGGTGCAATTTCGGCAATGTAAATTGGTGCGATTAAAATAGCGCCTCCAATACCAACACCACCAATCATTCTTGCGATGACAAACGAAATGTAGTCTGTGGCCAAAGCTGACCAAATCGCAGAGATGGTAAACAGCATTGCGGTTACAATCAATAATTTTTTTCTTCCGTATTTGTCACTTAATGGACCTGCGAAGATGTTTCCGGCCATGGCTCCAAAAATAACACAGCCCACTGAGAACCCAAGTTCCCAATCGGACATTTCAAAATAGGTTCTGATTCCGTTTACGGCCCCAGAAATTACAGCACTGTCGAAGCCCAGAAGGAAACCTCCCATGGCGACAATGAGACTGATGGAAATGGTATATGATTTTTTCATTTTTTATAAAGTTGGTTGTTGGTTTGGTTATTTAGCGGTTATTTTTTTAGTTTAAATTATAGCACAATTGTTTGAATGGAATGGGCAGGAGAAATGAGTGCTGCCGTCTTTAAATTCATGGTGATGCTAAAGGATATTTCTGCATCGCCCTGATTCAAAACTACAATAACAATGCTGCCATCTTCATTCAAAAATGCGGTTGTCATTAGGTTATTTGCACTTGACACGCTTGAAATTCGTTTTGCGCCCGGACGAATGAATTTTGAAAAATGCCCGATATAATAATAGGAATTTGTAAACGTAAGTTTGTCTGTTTTTGTGTCTCCATGAACAGGGGAGAAGCATAAATTGCCCACATGGTTTGGACCGCCGGTTTCATCCAACAAAATATTCCAGTCTGTCCAGGCAACTGTGCCATTGTTAAAATCGTTAATCATGGATTTTCCGTAACGTTCCGCCAATTTTGGATCTTCAGATACTATTCTGGTTAAATCATATTTTTCGTTGCAACCTTCCGTAAAAATTAAATTTTTATCAGGATAGGCCTCGTTCACAGCTTTCACATTATTATACATTGGGATGCCGTCTTTCCAGTCTTCATACCAATGAAAACCAATTCCCCATACATATTTTGCTGCTTCAGGATCGCTTAAAATCACATTGGCGCGTTGAAACATTAAATCGCGGTTATGGTCCCAAACAATAATTTTTTTATCACCCAAGCCTTCTTTTTCTAAGGTCGGACCTAAGTATTTTTTTAAAAAATCACGTTCTTCTTCCGCAGTATAAATACAAGATTCCCAAGTTTGGGTCGCCATTGGTTCATTTTGAACGGTTAATCCCCAAATTGGAATTCCTTCTTTTTCATAAGCTTTAATAAATTTGGCATAATAATTAGCCCAAGGTTGATAGAATTCAGGTTTTAATTTTCCGCCTTTCAACATATTATTGGTCGTTTTCATAAATGCTGGAGGGCTCCAAGGACTTGCGTACATCGTTAATTTTCCTCCGGCAGCAGCAATGGCCAATTTTGTAAATGGCAATCTGTATTTTCTGTCGTTATCAATATTGAATGTTTTTAAATCAGCATCTCCTTCATCAATATAAGTGTAACTTCCGCTTGAAAAATCGCAGCTGTGGATAATTGTTCTTCCTAAAGAATAACCAATTCCTTTATCAACACTGTAATAAGCTTCCATAAAATGGTCCTGATTTTCTTTTGATAACTTGTAAAAAGTTTCTGCGGAAGCATCGGTTAACGCAGCGCCAATTCCTAAAAAAGTCTGAAATTGCTTGCTTGGGTCGACCAAAATAGCAGATTCCGTTTCTAAGGGTTGTTTAAAATCATTGAATTCTACAGAATCTGTCAGCGTTAATTTTAAATCCGTATTGTGGGCAGATGTATAAACCGTTAAGGTTTTATGTTCAACATTTGTTCCAACAGTTTCGGCTGTTTTTGGGTCACTTTTTTTCTGGGTGCATCCAAAAATCGCAATTGCGACAAGAAAGGTTAAGGTTATTTTTTTCATTTTATAAATTTTTGTAATTAACATTTTTACCAAACATAGGTTCCGGCAGAACCGCTATCTAATGATGTTGTGATCCACTTTTCATTGTATTTAATATTAAATATTTCTGATGTGCTTCCATCATTTATTACAACTAAAACTTTTTTACCTGCTGGTGTTTTAAAAGCGACATTGTGTAAACTTCCAGTGGTGTTACTTGCAATTCTTACAGAGCCGGTCGGAACAAATTTAGAAGCGTGGGCAATAATATAGTAACCAACATTTTGTGTATAGGAAGAACTGCTATTTACAGTAATCCCTCCTTTACAAGTTGTGCATCCGCCTGGCGTATGCGGTCCAAAAGAAGCATCATTCGCTAAATTCCATTCAAGAGCAGTTTTGCTCCAATTACGCATGGAACCAACAACCACATTTTTTAAATGCCATTTTAAATCGCCACTGAAATCACCGTTGCTTGGTGTATATTGCTCAGTAAAATATAAATCTTTGTCGGGATGCGCATTGCGAACCGTGGTTAAGGCGCTAATATCACCAGCATATAAATGAAAAGCTGATCCAGAAATAAATGATTTTGCCGCCGCATCATTCAAAACGGAAATCGGATAATCAGGTTTATCGCAATTGTGATCGTAAATAATAATTTTTGTGTCAATAGTTGCGGCTTGGAAAGCTGGCCCTAAATGATTTTTAATAAAATCTGCTTGTTGTGGGGCAAGCATTAATAAGCTTGGATTGTTTCCGGGATGCAAGGGCTCATTTTGAACTGTAATAGCATCTATTTTAATACCTTCAGCTTTCATTTTTTGGATATATTTGACAAAATATTGTGCATAGACACCATAATATTTTGGTTGTAAACTGCCTCCGATACTGCTGTTGTTATCTTTCATCCATACAGGAGGAGACCAAGGGCTTCCCATTATTTTTATGGATGGATTGATTGCCAATATTTCTTTTAAAAGCGGAATTAAATTCGTCATATCAGGTGCAAGGCTGAACTGTGTTAAGTTCAAGTCTGTTTGTCCAACCGGCAAATCGTTGTAAGAAAAAACTGATTCATCTAAATCTGAAGCTCCTATGCTAATTCTTAAATAGCTTACGGCTATGGAACTATTGCTTGTCCCAAATAATTCTTGCAATAACGCTTGTTTTTTTGAAGTATTTAAGGAGTTGATTACTTTGGCGCTACCGCCAGTTAGTGAAAATCCAAATCCGTCAACAGTTTGATAAGTTTGTGAATCGCTTACTTCAATATTCGGATAATTATTATAGGAATCTCTAAATGCCAAAATGCCGGATTGTTTTTGGAGTTTCACAGACTGGTCTGCTTTTGTAAGCCAAAAATCCACTTCATTGGTAACTATTGGTGGTTCAGGCAAAGGATTGTCTTCATTATTTTGTTTACTGCAATTGTTTAAAGCAATAAAAAGAAACATTAAAATTAGAGATTTCATGATAGTTACTGTTTTATTTTTCATTTGAGATAACTTAACTTAACAAAAACAGGCAAATGATCTGAGGGATATTTCAACTCTTTTGAATCACTTAAAATTGCATATTTTTGAACTTTTAGGGTATTATTTTTTGAAATAAAGATATAATCAATCAAAACCTTCACAGGTTTTTTATGTTTAAATCCATTAAATGTCCCTGATGGACCAAAAGGTTTTTCTTCGGAAACAGTTCTACTGTCATTCATTTGATTTTTGAGTGCGATAATTCTTTCTGTATCAGGTTCAGAATTAAAATCCCCCATAAAAATTACCGGATAATTTTGCGTATTTAACTCCGCAATTTTATTAAGTATCAATTGTATTCCTTTTGTTCTTGCCGTTTCACCAATATGATCCAAATGGGTATTGAAAACCCAAATATATTTATTTGCGGCGGTGTCATTAAAAAGGGCATAGGTGCAAACCCTGTTAAAGGCGGCATCCCAACCTTTTGAAATTTTATCGGGAGTTTCCGATAACCAAAAAGTATTGGTTTCTTTTAGAATAAATCGGTCTTTTTTATAATAGATATTTGAGGATTCGCCATTTCCTTCGCCATCTCTACCAATACCAACATAGCTATATTGAGAAAGCGCAGTTGCAATATCAATTACCTGATTTGGTTTTGCTTCCTGAACGCCAAAAATATCGGGTTCATAAAATTGAATTTGTGAAGTGAAATAATCTTTACGAAATGGCCAGGCATTTTTGCCGTCAACTGCCACATCTAACCGAATGTTGTAGGTCATTACTTCTAACGACTGGGAATTTGAAATACTTCCCAACAGCATAAAAAACAACAAGATAAATGATTTTTTCATCTGTTTAAATTTTATTTTTTAGCGGTAACAGATGCTGTTCGCCATTAATCACTCCTTTGTATGTCAAAATTTGTAATGCTCGTTTCATGCTAATTTTTATTAGTTGTTTGGTACATTCTCACATAATCCACTTGCATTTCAGACGGGAAAATAGTGTCATCAATTTCTCCGCCCCAATTTCCGCCTATGGCAAGATTTAAAATCAAATAATAAGGTTTTTCAAAAGGCCAGCCTTCATTGGCGGTCACTTTTCCGTTTTCCTCTTTTATGGCTTCATAAAATAATTTGTTGTCAATATAAAATTTAATGCTGTTAGTGGTCCATTCAAATCCATATAAATGAAAGTCATTAAAAACATCAGGCAATCTTTCAAAATGGGTATATTGATTTTTTTTCCAAAAATTGTATAATTCTGTATGAAGTGAAACATGCACCATATTTGGATCTTTGCCCACGTGCTCCATAAAGTCAATTTCTCCGCATAACGGCCATTCTTCCTCTTTTGTGCGAATGGTTTCAGGAAGCATCCAAATGGCAGGCCAAGTTCCTTTACCTTCTGGTAATTTTGCCATCACTTCAATTTTTCCGTATTGGATTAAAAATCGTTTGTAAGTGGTTAATCGGGCAGAAGTATATTGACTATTTTCATAAGCCTTTTTTAAAGCTGCAATGTGTAACTTCCCGTCTTTTACATAAGAATTTTCGAGCGATTTTTCTAGATAAAATTGTTTTTCGTTGTTACCCCAACCGTCACCTCCAATATCATAATTCCATTTTTTGGAATCGGGCAAACCGGAATACTCAAACTCATCATTCCAAACTAATTTATAATCCTTGTAAGAAGTATTTTTATTATTTATAGCCGATTTTTTTGAAACACAGGCTGAAAAAAGTAAAAAAACTGACAGTAAGACGATTGGGTAGTATTTTTTAAAAAAACTCATTTTCAACGTTGTTTTTTGATTGTTTCTTTTCAAATAAAAGAGAAACAAGTAATCAAGAATTAAAAAATATTATTGGTAAACCCTTACATAGTCAATTTCCATACTCGATTCTGTAAAAGCAGGATCAATTCCTCCGCCAAAAGATCCTCCCATAGCCACATTTAAAATAATGAATTGGTTGGCATTAAACGGCCAAGTGCTGCTATTTTTGGTTGCTGGATTGTAAGTATAATGAACAACGCCGTCAACTGAGAATGTCATTTTTTCACTTGTCCATTCAACAGCATAAACATGAAATGCCGTTGAAACATCAGCCAAAGTTTGTGATCCAACATTTGAAGTGTTGCCATAACTGGAAGGTGTGTGCATGGCGCTTTGAACAATTCCCTGTCTGTTCCCTGCATGTTCCATAATGTCAACTTCACCACAAGCAGGCCAACCCGCGGTTGAAATATTTGAGCCCAGCATCCATATTGCTGGCCAAGTTCCGCCACCTTGAGGAAGTTTTGCCCTAACTTCAACTTTTCCATATTTAAAATCAAATTTACCTTGTGTTTTCATCCGTGTTGAAGTGTATTCAGCGCCTAGGTAACTTTCTTTTTTTGCTGTAATTTTTAGAATACCGTTTGCAATAACCACATTGTCTGTTCTGTTGGTATAGTATTGTGATTCGTTATTTCCCCATCCGCCTGCACCTGTGTCGTAGATCCATTTATTGGTATTTGGACTGCCGGGAATATCAAATTCATCTGAAAAGATAAGGCCTGAATTAACCTTTATGGTTATTGATATGTTTTTTGAAATAAATTTATCAGCCTTATAAGCCGAAACATATACGTTATAATTGGTAATTCCTGCACCTGTATAAGTGTAAGAAATAGAATTGGATGAAGTTTCAGCAGTATCTCCATTTCCAAAATTAATTTTATAAGAAGTGGCATTATCGGCTGAAAAGTTAAAAATAACTACGCCACTGCCATCTCCATTGGGATTGTTAGTGTTTGCCCCAACAAGATTTGCTGTGAGCGATAGGTTAGAAGGGGTACTTGTATCTATTGGATCGCTATCATCACTTCCTCCACCACAAGAAAAAAAGAGGGTTGAAAATAATAAAATAGCGAGAATAATTTTGTTTGATTTAAAAGGGATAAGCATAATTTTTTTTGAATGATTTGTTTAAAATACCCAGAGCGAAATACGCTCCGGGTATTTAATAAACTTAAGTTTATTTTTTATTGTGCTGGTTTTAATTTTAAATACCAAGAATTTCCAGTTTCAGTTCCTTGAACTCTTAAATACATATAACTTGATGTAAAAGCTAAAATTTCATATTCATCCTGTGTAGCACCATATCCAATAAAGGTATTATGGTCTGCTAATTTGATACTTGTTTGTGTTGAAGGATTATCTAAAGGAATTCCAGTACTTGCAGGTATAAAATTAAAATTAGTAGTACCTCCAGAATATTCCGAATAACAACCTTCATCACCACTTGCAGGTATTCCTGGCAGCATTGTTAAAGCACCAGTTTTAGTAAAAGCACCATCAGGAGCATCAACATTTAAATTAAATGTTCCATTAGCATTTTTAGTGAATTTAAATTTGGTTGTATAAAAACAATTACAACAAGCTACCTTTTCATTAACAGCTGCTTCCCACCAAATAGGAGTAAAAGACGCCCAAGGTGCAACACCTAAATGGCCAGTAACATCTTTATCCACAATCCAAGTTTTAGAACTGTCATTTGTCAATGCAGTTACAATTGCTGGATCAGGAACAAAATCACTTCTAACACTAATATCTTTAGTTAAGTTAGAAGACACTCCCCCTTTACCAAAAGCTATAACAGTAATTCTATAGGTATTAATACCAGGATCAGTAAATTTTTTCGTAGTGACTCCACCCGGTAATACAGCTAAACTTACATTGCCATAGTCATCTAATTTATTATATCCTATGTGATAGGTAAAAGCATTATCTGCAGTTACAGAAATAATTACCATACCAGATCCATCTCCTTCAGGAGATTCAGTACTATGACCCACAATATCCGTATTTATTACAATATTGGTAGGAGCAGTTAAGTCCCCAAATTCATAGGTTTCTTTTTCGCAACCTACAAAAAATGTTATTGTAAGTAAAAGACTAATTATATATTTTAAGTTTTTCATTTTTAATTATTTTATAATTACTTAACAAGTTTGAAAGACCAATATCCTGAACCATAAAATAGCACTAATGTCATCGTATTTCCTCCATCAGAAAATGCAACATCATAGGTAATTGAACCTGGTGCATTTGCAGGACTAGATAATTCTCCACCATTATATGGTTTTGGAAGTCCTAAATAAGCTCCTGTACCTGTAACAGTAACAGTACCTTCTGTTTCATTATAAGAATAGGTTGCTATTGCCGATCCGTTGTGAGGAGCTACAGGAGTTCCACAGCCCTCAACACCTTGCCAACCCTCAATCCAAGTACTGCCATCTTGTACATTGCTAAATGATCCATTTGCAGCAAAAACATATTCATCATCAAAAAGACACGCTCTTGTTGTAACATCACCTGCACTGTTTCCCCACCAACTATAATTTCCAAGTGCAGGTCCTACTGCTAAAGCTCCAGCTTCAGGTGCAAGTTTCCAATTTCCAACAATTGGAGATACCTCTCTAACAAGTTCAAAGGTCCAAAAACCTGCTCCGTAATAAAGAACTAAAGTCATTGTATTGTTATTGTTAGAAAGCATTACATCGTATGTAATTGAATCTGGAGCGTTTGCTGGGGTAGAAAGTTCTCCTCCAGAATATGGTTTAGGAATTCCTAAATAAGCTCCTTTTCCGGTAATGGTAAGTTTTCCTGCAGTTTCATCATAGAAAAATGAGGAAGAAACTGTTCCGTTATGTGGCGCTACAGGAGTTCCACAACCTTCAGTACCTTGCCATCCTTCAATCCAAGTAGAACCACCTAACATATTTTTAAATGATCCATCGTTAGCAAAAACATATTCATCATCAAAAAGGCAAGCTCTTGTTGTAACGTCTGCTGCACTATTTCCCCACCAATCTCCAGAACCATAGGTTGGTCCCACTTTTAAAGCATAGGCTATTGGTGCCAATTTCCATGATCCCGCTAATATTGATGGTACTGATGGTGCTTTATAAAAATAAATGTTATCTACAAATATTGTCCCTGTACCTTCAAATTTAAATTGATGAATATTGTCTAATGCCAAACCTTGATCTGTAAAATATGACAATGGAATATCAAAACTATTCCATTGGTCTGCCAATAGATTTAAAGTGTAGAATTTTTCATTTTCCGCAGCTATTCCAACTGGAAGCGGGAAGAATTTTACATTATTGGCAACTGCCGACCAAACATCAATATGTAAAGTTTCCATAGAAGTTACATTTTGTGCCGTTCCAATTTGTATTCCTTGGTAATTTAAGTTGCTATATTGCAGCATTGCATCCCCATTCAAATCAAATGCAGTATAAATTGTATTTTGCCACCAAAATGGGTTAAAATCACTTCCTGCAACATTTGTATAAGCATTGCTAAAAATAGAGATATAGTCTGTAGCAACTCTTCCTGGTTGGGTAGGTGCTGAATTGATAGGTTGTAAAATTTCGGTTACTTCAAAATCTGTTACAATAAATTCAACAGTAGCTATTGCTGCTCCTTTCAATACTACTTTAATAGTATATAAACCAGCATTGGCGTATTGATAAGAAACTGTATCTCCAACATTTGCTGATTTAATGGTTTCAACGCCATTTTCAACAAAATATACTTCGAAAAAAACAGCATATTTCGTATCATTAGGTACGGTAACATTTACTTTTTTCGATTTTGCCGCATCGTTTGCAATAATGGGGTCTGTACCAAATTCAGGTGTTTGAAAAGAAACTACCAAATCTTTTGTAACTTCTGTTTTTGAACCAGTAATTCCATATGCAGATATAGTTACCGTATAGTTACCTTCTGCATAAGTATGATTTACTAACTTACCTGGAGCTACTCTGGCAACTGATGATGTTGCGTCACCATATTTAACTTCAAAATAAACCGCACCTTCACCAGTTGGGGCTATTGAAACAAGACCTGTATTATCTTGTGTAACTTTAAATAACGCAGAGACGTTTGTTGGAGGAGTGGCTGTCGATAAAAAATCAAGACTGCCAAAATCCTCATCGGTACAACTCCAAATAGTTGCTACGATTAAAATCGCACTTAAAAAATATTTTAATACTTTCATGTTTTTATATTTTTAATTATAATTTGGGTTTTGAACCAATTTTGTATTTTCCAATTCTTTGAAAGGAATTGGGAAAATGTTATGTTTTCCAGCAACATATCCTCTACTTGCTAATTTTGCAGTGGCGCGTCCGGTTCTAACCAAATCAAACCAACGATGGCCTTCTCCAGCTAATTCTAATCTGCGTTCTGCCATAATAGCATCCATTGAAACTGTTACACGATGTGAAGTGTCACCAAATGCTCTGTCTCTAACAGCATCAAGCAATGCTTGTGCTCTAGGGCCAGTGGCGCCTAATGCTTCCGCTTCCAATAAATAAGTGTCGGCCAAACGTATAGCATATGTATTTTGTCTGTAATTTAATACAGCATCACCTGCACCTGTATGTTCAACAGCTTTTGTAGGAGTAAATTTGTTAAGAAAATATCCAGTATCTTGATAACCAGCTATATAACTTGCAGATCCTGCTTCTTCTAAAGCTTTCATATCCAATACTGTAGCTTCAAACCTAGGGTCTGTTTTTAGTAAATCATACAATTCAGGTAAAATGGGATTGAAACTCCAACCTGAAGGTAAATCTGGAGCATTATCAGTAATTTGAACATAGGTTCTAGGTCCTACCATTACATTGACAGAATTTCCTTCATCAGATCCGCTTCCCCAATTTCCCCATCCTGAAAGTCCAACATTGGTGTGTACAACTTCCAAAATCGCTTCTGTATTAAACTTGTTGTCAACTACCCAAAGATCATTAAAATCATCTAATAATTTATAACCATATTGGCTAGTTTGACCAGGAGTACCATTTACTTGAGCCAATAGAGTTGCTGCAAGTGCAGGCTTGTTAGGTCTTTCAGGATCTTCATTTTTATCATACAGATAAACTTTTCCAAGTAATGCTTGTGCCGCACCCTTAGTAAATCTTCCGGCTTCCTCTGTCATGTCTAATGTTCCCGGTAAAAAATCGATAGCATCATCAAGATCATTTTCAATTTGTGTATAAACGTCTTTCGAGCTGGCCTGAGTAACGTTATACATATCTGCGGAACTGACAGGTTCCGTTATTAACGGAATATTACCAAACATTCTTACCAAATTAAAGTAGTAATAGGCTCTTAAGGCTTTTGTTTCAGCCATATATCTATTTTTTAAATCCTCATCCATTGGAACATTAGGCAATTTTTGAAGCAATATATTTGCTCTATAAATTCCTTGGTAATGATCGCTCCAAAAACTTACAGGCATTTCAATTGGGTTTAAGGAATAGTTTGAAAAAGATTGTATTCCGGCCCCATCACTTGAGTTTCCTCCGCCTGCATAATGGTCATCAGATCCAGCATTCATCATGGTTATCATATTTTCAAAACCACCTGAATTTTTTCTCATCACATCATAAACTGCGACAAGTCCTGTATATGCCTGTTCTTGATTTGCATAATAATTACCTGAAAGGAATACACCTTTTGGTTCAACATCTAAATATTCATCAGAACAAGATATTATTGTAGCTATAAATGCAATTGCAATTAATAGGTACTTATATTTTTTTGTTTTCATAATTTATTGTTATTAAAATTGTAAGTTAACACCAAACATAAAAGATCTTGCTTGAGGGTAATAACCTCTGTCTATCCCTAAAACATTTCCTCCAATTTCTGGATCGTAACCTGTATAATTGGTAAGTGTTGCCAAATTTTCACCAGTAACATAAAGTCTCAATTTTTGAGCTCCCATTTTACTTATGGCACTAGATGGCAGTGTATATCCTATTTGAACGGTTTTAAGTCTTAAGTAATCACCATCTTCTAAATAAAAGTCTGACATTTTTGTGAAGTTGCCATTTGGATCACCAGTAATAAGTCTAGGATAATCATTAGATGTTCCTTCACCCGTCCATCTGCTTAATGCAACAGATTGATAATTTGCTGTTGGAACGTCCAGTCTGCGCAATCCTTGGAAAATTTTATTTCCGGCTGCTCCTTGTGAAAACACCAATAGGTCAAATCCTTTGAAATCAGCATTCAAAGTCAATCCAAAAGTAAATTTTGGGATAGGGCTGCCTAAAAATTGTTTGTCATCATCGCTGATATTTCCATCTCCATTTGTGTCTACCCATTTAAAATCTCCCGGACTTGCATTTGGTTGAATTAACCCTCCACCAGTGTTGGTATAAGCATTAACAGCTGCAATATTTTGGAAAATTCCGTCAGATTTAAAACCATAAAATGAATTATAAGCTTCTCCAACTTGAGTTCTGGTTATTGTTCCCATTGATTGATATCCTGCTGTTCCAGATTCAATGTAAACTTTGTCTTGTCCTAAGTAGGTAACTTCATTTTTTAAATAGGAAACATTCCCATTTGCTGAAAAATTTACCTCGCCAAATGTTTTACGATATCCCAATTCAAGTTCAAGACCTGAATTTTCCATATCTGCCACGTTACCTAAAGGACTGCCGGTAGCACCCATATATCCTGGAATATCAACATATTGTAAAATACCGGTTGTTTTTTTAATAAAGTAATCAAATGTTACGTTTAAATTGTTGAACAATTTTGCTTCGAAACCAACATTTAACTGTGCAGTTTCTTCCCAACGTAAATCTGGGTTGTCAGGTGCGTTTGGACTATAACCGGTAATAATTGTTGTTCCGTCAAGACCAATGGTATAATTTCTTCCGCCATTAATAAGTGCCAAATACCCAAAATCTTGGATTGCATCATTTCCGGTTACACCCCATCCACCTCTAATTTTTAGTTGGTCAATGATCTCATTTTGTGACCAAAAATCTTCTTTATAGGTATTCCAACCTAATGAAAATGAAGGGAATATACCATATCTGTTATTTAAACCAAATCTTGAAGACCCATCACGACGAATAATTCCGGTAAATAGGTATTTTTCATCGAAATTATAATTTAGCCTCGAAAATAATGAAGTTACTCTATGTTCGGGAAGGTCATATGAACTTGTCGTTTTATCAGTTGCAGGTATATCAAAACCAAAAGAAGCATCACCGCGGTTATCAACAGGTATGTTGAAAAAAGTCACTCCAACACCGCTTGTAATATTGTCTATATAAACTCCTTGTCCCAATAAAATAGTAAAGTTATGTTTATCTAAATCTTTGGTATAAGAAATTACATTTTCTAAATTCCACCCAAATCCTCTATTTCTTCCTCTTGAGATATTATTTTGTGTGGTATAATTATTAGCATTTAAATAAAATTCAGGAGTAAAGCTTTCATATCCCCAGTAAGCAAGTTTTGCACCAAGAGAGGATTTAAATTTCAGACCTTCAATAGGGGTAACTTCAAGAAAAGCATTTCCAACAAAATCATCAGACCAACCATAGTTTCCCAATCTTGTTTGCGTATAAGCAAGGGGATTGGTCATTTCTTGGGCTACAATACCTGAAATTCCGTAAGGATTTCCATTAGCATCTCTCATAACTGGGTTTTCAGTATATAAGGTAGAATTTGCTATAGCAGGGTCTGTAATCACCGCTTTAGTAATAGGATCAAGATTTAGCGCAGAACTCAAAGGTCCGCCATATTCACTATTGGTGTTTCCCAAACCAATTTCTTTTTTATGTGCATAACCTAAAGTTTGTCCAACAGTAAAGTATTTTGATAATTTATGAGTTGAATTTAATCGTAAACTCTTTTTGTCAAATTTAGAGATATCTGAAGTTACAATACCTTCTTGCTCACTTAACCCAAAAGAGGCATAAAAAGTAGAAATTTCATTACCTGCACTTAAGCTAATCTCGTGAGAAGTACGTAAGGCACTATCATTAAAAATGATGGATTGCCAATCGGTTCCAACACCTAAGGTTGATAAATTTGGGAATAAAATCGGACCTCCGTCAGCAACAGATTTTTCATTCATTAAACCACCATATTCAGAAGCGTTTAATAATGATACTTTATTAGCAGCACCAGAAATTCCAGTAAAACCGGTATAATTAACACTAACTTTTCCTGATTTACCTTTTTTAGTGGTAACCAATATAGCTCCTGATGCAGCACGAGCACCATAAATTGCCAATGAAGCAGCATCTTTTAATACTTCTATAGATTCAATATCGGATTGATTAAGATAGCCAATTCCTCCTGAATCTACAATTACGCCGTCAATAACCCAAAGAGGATTATTGCCTCCTTGATCAGAATCAAAAGTTGTAATACCTCGAACTCGAACAGTTGACGCAGAACCTGGTTGCCCAGAATTGGCTGCAATAACAACACCTGATACACGTCCTTGAAGCGCTTGTTCAATTCTTTCTACAGGAAGATTTTCTAATTCTTCAGCTTTAACGCTAGATATAGCGCCTGTAACAACACTCTTTTTTTGAGTTCCATATCCAATAACGACAACTTCTTCTAAACTCTGAAGGTCTTCATTAAGTACTACTTTCAAAAAATTGGCATTACTAACCGAAACTTCTTTAGTTGTAAAGCCAACAAAAGAGAATACAAGTATTTCTCCTTTTTGAATGTTGGAAATGCTAAAATTTCCTTCAAAATCTGTAGATGCTCCTTTAGTTGAGTTTTTAACAACTATGGAAACTCCTGGCAAAGGTGAACCGCTTGTGTCGGATACGGTGCCTTTAATTTCGTAATTTTGCGCGTAAATTGAAATACCCGCAAAACATAGAAAAAATGATACTAGTAGTGATTTCATATTTTTGATTAATTAAATTTTCATAAAAATAAGTTAAAAAGGAAATGATAGATTAAATGGAACCTATACAAAAAACATACACGACCGTATTTGGGAAAATTATCTTTAAAAAAAAGAAGTCAATCGTAGCTTTTTATTAGGAGTTTATTAACAAAATAATAAGTTTATTACGCAATTATTTTAGGAAAAAAATGTTGAATTATAGTAAACTACAACCTTGTAGTTGTTTGAATGTTGAGGTAATGTTGTAGTTGTTTTAACAATTGTTGCAGTAATCTAAATATTTAAAATATATGCTACAAGACTATCTTCGTGCGGCAAGTCCATTTTTTTACGCAAACGATATCTTTTAATTTCAACACTACGTACTGAGATATTCAATAAAGGCGCAATTTCTTTGGAAGAAAGGTTTAAACGCAAATACGCGCATAAGCGTAAATCATTAGGACTAAGGGAAGTGTGCAAAGTTTTTACTTTCTTTAAAAAATCACTGTCGGCATTGTTAAAAGCTTCCTGAAACAGTTCCCAGTCACTGGTGTTGGCAATATTCTTGTTAATGATTTTAATTACAGGTTTTATATTGGTTTCATCTTTAACCAAGGTCAACTCGTCTTTAATGGTTCTTAAAAGTTCATTTTTGTTAATTATATTCATGGTGGAAACAGACAGCTCTCTTGTTTTACTGAAAATTTCACCTTGTAATTTTTCATTTTTTAACCTCATAATCACTTTTTCATTTTCTAGTTGAGACAAGGCAAAATCGCGTTGTTTTCTTTCCATTAATTTTTGTTTTTGTTTGGCATAATAATTTTTGTAAAGGTTATGTATTAAAAATAGAAGTGCACTAAACAATATAAAATAGATTAAAATCATTGGTGTTGAAAGAAGCCAAGGCCTTTCAATTCTAAAAGAATAAGAGGCAATATTGTTTGAAAGTGTGTTGCCTATTTTTGCCTTAACATTAAAAGTGTAATTTCCATAAGGCAAATTTTTAAAAGGAACTTCTGAACTTGTCGTCCAGTCGCTCCATTCATCATACATGCCTTCTAATTGATATTGGTAATTCACCTCTGTAAATTTATCGTACTCAGGAACGCTGAAAGTAAAAAATAAGTTATTGTTCCTATATTTAAAAGTATTGTTATTTATTAATGAAACTGGCGTTCTTTCAGCATTAAGGATGCTTTTGTCAATTGAATTTATAGCAATTTTAAATGGTTTTTCATTATTTATTTTATCTAAATTCAAAATAATATAACCTGTGGCTGTTCCAAATAAATATTGACGGCCAGTTAGATTGGTCATGCTTTCAAATCCGGCAATGTCTCTTCTTAACGATGCCGGTAAGTAAATTTTAATTGCTTTGGGAATGTTATTTAATTTACCTGGCGTAAAATAAACGATATTTTTATTTGTAAATCCCCAAAGTGTATTTGTTTCAGGGTCAACAACCAGATTTCCTGAAAAATAAGTATCGTCCGATAAAAAATTAGCCGACATTAAAGAGTCTTTAATAAATTTTTCTTTTTTATGGTTATACCTAAAAATGCCCTCTTTTATAGTGTAAAGGATTTCATTATTGTATTTTATTAAACTGGATTTTAGTCCTTTTTGGACACTCTTTTCAGTGGAATATTGCAAAACTTTTGTAAACTTATTGTTAATTTTTATTTTATATACACCTTTATATTCATGGCTCACAAATAATTGGTTGTTGTCAATTAATTCAAAATGTCTGCTTGAAATATCGAACCCTTCAATTTTATTTCTTATTTTCCATGTGTTATTTATTTTTTCCAATACAAAGAGTCCGTCATAATTTCCCTGCAACAACAAATTTTTATTGTTATTTATGTATTTGATGTCCCAAGTTCCCATTTTATTAGAAATGAGGTTGGCATTGTTGTCATTGATAATAAATGTACCAATATTATGTCCGCAAAACAGCGTGTCATCAATTACTTTTAAACACCAAACCTGGCCGTTAGTGCCCTTAACAAATTTAAAATCGTCACTAGAATAAATGTTTTTATAAAATAACCCCTGATTGGTGCCAAGATAAAGGTTGTTTTTGAAGATCACAGAAGTGTAAACTGTACCTAATTTTCCGTAAATATCATTGTAAATACTAAAAGGCGAATTGAAATTGATAACACTGATACCGTTGTCCAGGCCAAGCCAAACATTGTGGTCACGATCTTCAAATACGGACAATACGGTGTTATTGTTTAAACCATTTTTCTGATTAATTTTATTGATGAGGTTTCCGTTAATGTCAAGGTGATAAATTCCGTTAGAAATGGTTCCTAAAATAAAACTTCCATCCGCCAATTGTAAACTGCTGTAAACGCTATTGGATGAAATTTCATCATTCGCAGGGAAATCCCATTTTGAAAGTTGCTCATCTTCAAAAAAATAAAATCCTTTTTCCTGTGTTTGAAACAGAATTTTTTTATTCACAGAAAAAATATTGACTAAAATATTATTTTGCAATATGGGATGGTTTGAAATTAAAATGGGGTTTCCGTTTTCAATTTTGTAAATACCATCATTCATTTTTTGAAAATAAATGCTTTCTTCTACTTTAAATACTTTTGGAAGGTTGGTTTTAGAATTTATGCTATTAAAGGATTCATCAACCGTGTTGTAAATATAAATTCGATGCAAAGATTGAAACAATACCCAATTGTCAAATTTCACAATATTCCAAAATTCTTCTTCAAGCAAAGGTTCTTTCAGTTTTTTGCTCAGGGAAAAGTAAATCAAATTTCCGAAGTCATTTTTTTCCCAATAGCCAAATTCCATATAGCAACCAGTATATATTTTGTTGCCAATGACATTTACGGATCGTAAACTTGATTTGTTGGGCGTGGGAAACAATTTCCATTTAGAACCGTTAAATTCTAACAATCCGCTGCTGTTTGCAACATAAATATAATTATCTGCAGCTTGTGAAATGGACCAGTTTTGATTTTCAGCACCATAAACTTCTGAGGCATAATTTTCAATAGGCGGCAATTCTTGGGCATTCACCATAAAAGTGGCCAAGAAAATGAATATTAATAAGGTTTTTTCGAAGAATTTCACCAATGAAAATTAAAAATAGTACAATTACAATATTACAATTTTTTTTGAAACTGTTTTTTGGGGCTGCGTATTTTTTTAAATTGGATAAAACAGCGATTTCAGCAAATCTATTATACCTTTTTATATGTCTTTTGACAAAACTAAAATCCATACAAGAAAGAAAAAAATATCGCTAAATCCACATCATATAAAAAATAATTTTAATATTGCATAAAATAAAACAAGAAGTGGTATGCATAAAATAAAAAGTAAATATTTACTTATAATAGTTCTAAATATTTGTTTAACAGCCATTAGGGCACAATCTATTACGGAAGTTGAAGGTGGTTATGAATTGATTGCCTATACAACGGAAGACGGAGGCGTTATTGAAGCGTCTTACTTTGAGGGAGGTAAAGACTATGTTGTAATCTTTGCACATGGGGCAGTTTTTAACAAAGAAAGCTGGTATTTTATGGCCGAAAGATTGAAAAAAGAAGGTGTTTCCTCACTTTCTATCGATTTTCGGGGCTATGGAAACAGTAAAAAGGGGACTACAGACAACCGTTCGTTAGACATATTGGGCGCAATTGATTTTTTGAAAGAAAAAGGATTTGGGAAAATTGCGATTGTTGGGGCAAGTATGGGCGGTGCGGCTGTTTTAAATGCGTTGGATGCGAAAACCGACCCGGCAATAAATAGGGTGGCACTGCTTGCTCCGGCCGGAGGGGTTGAAATAGTTACCGAATCAATTAAAAAAATGTTTATTGTATCCAAAGAAGAAAGGCTATTTACAACGGTTAACAGTATATTTGATGAATCGGCCCAGCCAAAAGAATTAAAAGTATATCCGGGATCATTTCATGCACAGAATATGTTCAAAGCTGAATATGGTGAAGAACTTACGAACCTGATTATTAATTTTTTAATCACCCCAAAATAAAAGAATTAAGTTAATCAATGAGCGGTATAACCTTTAACTTTACAATCCAGTCAAAATGGGACTGTCAATACATCATTTCTCCTACAGAAATTTTGATGGGCAGGTTATTTTCAGCCGGGGGAATAGGGCACGAATGTTTTGGATTATAAACACAAAAAGGATTATAAGCCATGTTAAAATCAATGGTTACTTGGTTGTTTTCCGGAATGTCCAACACAAGATATCTTCCGCCGCCATAAGTTTCCTTTCCCGATGTTTTGTCGGTAAACGGAACAAAAAGAGCATTCTCCTTTATGGCAGTACCCACCAATCCGGCACTTTGATAAACACTCAATTCGTACGATTTTTCATCAATGGTAAATGACAACTTACCATATATTACATAATCTGACACTTTACCTGTGGAAGTTCTAATCTCAATTTTTGGAAGATATTCAAACTTGGCTAATTCTGCTTTTACATTGTATTTATAATCTATGGGAAAATATTTCAGGCCTTCAAAATCTTTCATCAGATCGGCAGTTAGCATAGTTTTTTCAGGAATCATGTAATCTTTATTTTTTTGTTTTCTAAAAGTTTCAATCTGCTGTTTGTGATTTAGTGTTTCATTGTTATTGGTACAACAGGAAAGGCCGGTTATCAAAACAAAAAGTAAAGCAGGCAAATAGAAAAATACAGGTTTCATAATTTTATTTTTAAAGCAGTGGATTCAGTTTTGGAAAGGCAAATTTAACAATCAATTTGATTGCTCCAAGAGTTTTCCGTAAAATTACAGCAACAATTCTAAACTTGATTAGGGATTATGTTACTTTACACATTGTATTGACCTATTTTTTAAAAAGTTTTCCTCTTTTAATAAAGCTTATTTGCTCAAATGCAATGCATTCACATCTCCATAATAATTTGAAATAATAATTATGTGAGTAAACAAAGTACGGAATGGAAGCGAAAGCATAGCCTATTTTAGCATAAAATTATTGGAAGATTAAATTTATTTTTTAGTTTAAGATGCTCGTTTATTTAGGAATTTAAATAATTTGGAAAGAATCTGTATGCTGAATTGGATATTTCCAATATCTTTATACAAATAACGGAAATGATTAAATATAAATTGGAACATAAAAGACATCCGCTGTTGCCCTTCAGAAAATTTTTATTAAGGGTTTTTTCCTTTTTCTTATTTTCCTTGCTTTTAATAGCATTCTCATTAGGAATAGGAACTTTTGGCTATCATTATTTTGGTGAAATATCTTGGATTGATGCTTTTTATAATGCCTCCATGATCTTAACGGGAATTGGGCCTGTAAATGAAATGATTACAGTAAAAGCCAAGTTGTTTTCTTCTTTTTATGCGTTATTTAGCGGCATTGCTTTTTTATCTACGGTTGCTGTAATTTTTGCGCCAATTGCCCATAGAATGTTGCATATGTTACATTTTCAGGATTAAGAAAACGATTGAACATCATCCGTATTATTTATAATTCTGTATATACTGTAATCAATAAAAACAAACAAAATGAACAAAGAAAAACAACTTAAAAATTCTGACAAATCATTTATAAGCAGCATTTCGCAGCAAGAATTTCCTGAAAGTGAAAAAGTTCACGCCAAAATTATCAGAAAATCCATTTTCGAACTCATTCAAAAGGACCACAAAGAATTTACCCGCAACAGTTTAATGTCAATTTCAGAATTAAATAGGTACCGCGAAAAATACATTGCCCAATATTTAATAAATGAGGTTGGCGAATTGTCAACATTAGAGGAAGATGTTTTAAAAACATTGAAGAATCACGAAATTCTTTCCAAAAATATTGACAAAGATTCTGAAGCATCGAACTTCACTTTTGGCCAGCGTTTGGCTGACAAAATTGCTTCTTTTGGGGGAAGTTGGAAGTTTATAATAATTTTCGCAGTATTTATATTGATATGGAT
>MGWK01000081.1 GCA_001800975.1 Flavobacteria bacterium RIFCSPLOWO2_12_FULL_35_11
ACTTTCAGTCCCCAGTAAAACAAACCTCTGCACTTTCAGTGCAGAGTAGTTTAGTTTGATTTAACGGAACCTTTAACTTTTCAACCTTTAACTTTTAACTTTTTTTTAAAGCCAAGTTTTTACATTGTTGTAATCTAAATAATAGATAAATTTAACTGAAAAATTATTGGAAATAGGCTCATTAAACAGATTGTCCAAGTTTTTTCTGAAATTTAAATGCGCCAATTCATCTTCATTAAAAATGGAGTTTCTGTATAAAAAAACCAACTGACTGCCCGGTGCAAATTCCCACGAATAACTTAAATCCAAATTCCAGATATTGTAATTGATATCGTGGTTTCCTTGATAGGTACTGGTGTTTAAAGTGCCTTCATTATTCAGTTCAAAAAAATTGGTGTCGTATTTAACCGGCGACCAATAATGCCTGAACGACAGCGCTAAAGTTGATTTTGTATTGAAACTTAAATTGCCTGTTAAGGTATTGGTCACTTCTTTTACATCTCTGTTTCCAAAAATAATGCTTCCGTTATCTAAATTGGTGACCCATCCTTCATCATTGGTAAGTTTGGAAAAATTCAACTTATAAATAACTGAAAATTTATCAGTAAAGCGATAACGTGGCGAAATGGTCAGCTCCGCATATTCATTATCAAGATCATATCTTTTGGCATAAGTGCTTCTAACGTCAATCGCAAACTTTTTACGGTAATCCGTGGAAATCCAGCCATTTATGAAATATACTGGATTTTGCTTAAAAAATCTTCCCTTAACGCGAGGCTCGTAGAAATTATATTGTTCTCCAATATTGGTATTTATTTCTCCGCCAAAGGCAAATCTTGTTTTGGTGGCAAAGAAAAAATCCAACTCAAAATTGTTTTCCGCGAATTGGTTCGTGTCATTTTGATAATTAAAATTGCTTGATAATGAAATATTATATTCATTAAAGATATTTGTGGGCGCAAAAATTCTGTAGGATGCTTCAGCCCAGTAAACAGCTAAGTTATTTCTGTTTTGATACCCCAAATCGTTAATATCATAGGTGTCATTGCTTCGTGAATGGCCAAATTCATATTGATAATTGCCTGATATTTTTGCAAATTCGAGCAATCCGGAATAGCCCGATTTGTTTTTGCCATTTTCCTGAATGTTGCTTATTTTAAAATCTCCAGTTGTTTTGTAGCTGTTTTTTTTATTTGCTATATCAAAAAGTAAGGCAGAAACATTGGCGTCCCTAAAACTGCCATTTCGCGTAACGTTGGTATTTACAAAACTTATGGAAGAATTTTTATTGAATTGTTGGTCTAAGACAAGTACATTATAATTGGCAAGCGGCTCGGTAACTATTTCTCTGGTTTCATTGGTCAGCGTATTTTTGATTTCTGCGGAAGTTTTTTCAGTGATGGCATTGAAAAATCCGATTCCCAATCCTTTTTTTGTCCTTCCCGAAACTTTTAAGGCGTTTATCATGTTGACTTTTGCCGGATTGTTGGCGATTTCTTCATTTTCTTTTAAATCGGATTGAATCTTTCCATATCCAATAGGCCTGCTGCCGATTCTTCTGGAATAAAATAAATAACCTTTGCTGAAAAGTTCTGTTCCCTCCGTAAAAAAGGCGCGTTTTTCTTCATATTGTTGTTCAAACGGACCTAAATTCAGGACTTGGTCGTCAAACGCCGTTTGCCCGAAATCCTGAATCAATGTGGCATCCAAAGTAAAACTTTCGTTGATGCCGTATTTTAAATCCATCCCAACGCCGTAATCAGTGTCCGAATTTCCGTTATAATTATTGTACGCAGCAAATGCATAGGGAGAAAAGCTGAGGCGGGTAGGGGGTTTTATGTTTTTTATGCTGGTAATTAATCCGGAATATTGTGTGAACAAGCCAACTTTTTTATCGACGTAATTCCAAGAGTATTGCTCATTGAGCCTATTTATTTTTCTGTGAAAATTTACGCCCCAGGTTTGTTCGTTTGAATTACTGAACCTCAAGGCCGAATAAGGGATTTTAATTTCTGTAACCCAACTGTTGCCGTTAATTTTAACGTCACTTTCCCAAACCGCATTCCAGCTAAAATCTTCTCCTTCCATAGAAACTTTGGCGTCACCTTGGGCGCCGGTGCTCATCACCACAAATTCGGTATCATTTTGTCCGTCGTTGTTAGGGTTGATGCTGATTAAAAAAAAGTCGACCTGTCCAAATTGATCCCTGCCGCCAAACTGTAATGGAATCGCTTTTGGGTTAATGTCATACATCGTGGCGCCAAAATAAATGGCTTCATCGTCATAGGCTATTTTCACAACCGTTTTCATATTTTCTCTTTCGTTGCCGCCATCGCCGGGCTTAAACATTTGAAAATCTTGGGCAACTTCGGCATCCTTCCAAAAATCTTCGTCCAAAACACCGTCAATTACCGGAGTTTTGTCGATTCTAAGGGCGTTAACCGATTTAATTTTTTCTTGGGAATAGGAGAGGGAGAAAAAAAATAAACTAAGTATGAATAGGTGCTTTTTCATTATAATTTAATAAACGGGATCAATTTTTTTGTTAAAATATTTAAGATACAAATACCATCTTAAATAAATGCTACTGTAAATAGACGTCAAAAATAACACATTGTTACACAATGTAAAACTTTTTTGAAATGAACTTAAATTTTAAGTTAGGATTAGTACATTTGTGAATATTTACAAAAACCATTATTTCTAATGAATTTACACGAATATCAAGGAAAAGAATTACTAAATAGTTTTGGCGTAAGAATACAACGTGGTATTGTTGCCGATAATCATTTAAAAGCCGTGGAAGCAGCAAAACAATTGACTGTGGAAACCGGTACTGGCTGGTGGGTAGTTAAAGCGCAAATTCATGCGGGCGGACGTGGCAAAGGCGGCGGCGTGAAATTGGCCAAAAGTTTGCAAGATGTGGAAACAATTTCGGAAAGTATCATCGGAATGATGTTGGTAACACCGCAAACACCACCCCAAGGTAAAAAAGTTCATCAGGTTTTAATCGCTGAAGACGTTTATTATCCGGGAGCAAGTGAACCTGAAGAATATTATATGTCGGTACTTTTAAACAGGGCAACCGGTAAAAATATGATTATGTATTCTACTGAAGGAGGTATGGATATTGAAACTGTTGCGGAAAAAACTCCTCATTTAATTTTTACGGAAGAAATGGATCCTTTATTGGGATTACAGGCTTTTCAGGCGCGTAAAATTGCCTTTAATTTAGGATTGTCAGGGAATGCGTTGAAAGAAATGATCAAGTTTGTGACTTCTTTATATGCTGCATTCGTAAATTCTGATGCCACTTTATTTGAAATCAATCCTGTATTAAAAACATCGGACGACAAAATTTTAGCGGTGGATTCTAAAGTTGTTTTGGATGACAATGCTTTATTTCGCCATAAAGATTTAGCGGTGCTTAGAGATTTTCGTGAAGAAAACCCTATTGAAGTTGAAGCCAACGCTGCCGGGTTGAATTATGTGGATCTGGACGGAAATGTGGGCTGTATGGTGAACGGTGCAGGATTGGCGATGAGCACCATGGATTTAATCAAACAATCTGGCGGGGAGCCTGCAAACTTTTTGGATGTTGGCGGAACGGCAGATGCCAAACGTGTTGAAACAGCCTTCAGAATTATTTTAAAAGATTCAAATGTAAAAGCCATTTTGGTGAATATTTTCGGCGGAATTGTACGTTGCGACCGAGTGGCGCAAGGGGTGATTGATGCTTATAAAAATATGGGTGATGCCATTAACGTACCAATTATTGTGCGTTTACAGGGAACCAACGCAAAAGAAGCACAAGAGCTTTTAGACAATAGCGGATTGGATTTAATTTCAGCCACTGAATTTCAGGAGGCCGCAGATAAAGTTCAAAAAGTATTGGCATAATATTTCAAAAATAACAAGGAAAAAAGCTGATGAATTTATCATCAGCTTTTTTTTGGGCATAAAAAAACACTTCAATGGAAGTGTTCTTTTATTTTGTTGATTGATACGATTATATATCTTCAAAATTTACATCGGTAAAACTTTCAGATCCTGAGATGGTTTCTTCTGTTTCCTCAAGGCCGTCTGAAGGTCTTTTAAAATCTTTTTGGTGACGTTCTGAAATCACTTCTTCCCCTTTTTCATTTAAGATATAATTGGTTGCTTCTTTTAGCATATCATTAAACTCTACAAAATCTTCCTTGTATAAATAAATTTTATGCTTTTTGTAATGGAAAGATCCATCGTCGTGAGTGAATTTTTTACTTTCGGTAATAGTTAAGTAATAATCTTCGGCTTTTGTTGCTCTTACGTCAAAAAAGTAAGTTCTTCTTCCTGCTCTAAGAACTTGAGAGAATATCTCTTCTTGTTCTAAATGTTCATTGTCATTCATATATAACTCTCTATTTAATTAATCTTTTTATTAGATTTTGACACAAATCTATAAAATTATTTGACTTATTTCACTATTTTCAAATTTCTTTTTCCAAAAGTTGCTGTTCATAAAGCTCTTTATAATAGCCTTCAATTTTAATCAACTCATTATGTGAACCTTGTTGAATTATTTTGCCTTTTTCCAACACGATAATGGTATCCGCATTTTTTACCGATGAAATTCTGTGGCTCACGATGATTGTTGTTTTATCCTGGCTTATTTTAAATAAGTTGTTTAATATAATTTCTTCTGTTTCTGTGTCAACTGCCGACAAGCAATCGTCAAAAATTAAAATTTCAGGTTCCTTAATAAGTGCTCTAGCGATGGAGACCCGCTGTTTTTGTCCGCCCGACAAAGTAACGCCGCGTTCGCCGACATAGGTGTTGTAACCTTCGTTAAACTCAATGATATTGTGATGGATGTAAGCATCATTTGCGGCTTGTTCCACCTTTTCGTCGGAAGCAGATTCATCGCCAAATTTGATATTGTTTTTGATGGTGTCAGAAAACAAAAAGGCCTCTTGCGGCACAAATCCGATGCTTTGCCGCAGGTTGTCCAAATTAAGCTGTTCAATAGGCTTTTCGTCGATTAAAATCGTACCCGATTTCACATCATACAAACGGGCAATTAAACTGATGAGCGTTGTTTTTCCCGATCCGGTATTTCCCAAAATACCCAGTGTTTTTCCTTTTTCAAGTTTAAAACTCACATGTTGCAGCGCTTCTATGTTGGTATCGTCATAAGTAAATGACACGTCTTTAAATTCAATGCCGCCTTCAATTTTTGAGGGTTTATCGGTATGGTTTTTTATTTCAGGTTCGTGTTCTAAAAACTCGTTGATCCGTTTTTGCGATGCTTCCGCTTCCTGAATGATGGAAGTGACCCAGCCCACTACGGCAACCGGCCAGGTAAGCATGTTGATGTACATAATAAACTCGGCAATAACCCCCAAAGAAATGGTGCCATCAATATAGCGCAAACCGCCAACATAAATGACCAGGATATTGCTCAAACCAATCAACAGAATCATGGAAGGAAAAAACAAGGCCTGAACTTTAAACAGGCTGATATTTTTTTCTTTAGTGGTATCGGACAAACGCTCAAATTCGAGCATGGCCTTGTCTTCAATGCCATACGATTTTAAGATGCTGATTCCCGAAAAAGTTTCTTGGGCATTTGAAGTCAATTTCGATAAATATTGTTGAACAACGGTGCTGCGCTGGTTAATGACCCTGCTTAAATAATAAATTAACACCGATAAAATGGGCAATGGCAATAGCGTGTAGTTGGTTAAAGTGACATCGATATTATACATTTTGATAATGGCCACCGAAAACAATACCAGCATATTTATGCTGTACATAATGGCCGGTCCGGCGTACATGCGCACCTTGCCCACATCTTCGGTAATGCGATTCATTAAATCGCCCGTTCTGTTTTTTTTGTAAAAATTTAAAGACAATAATTGATATTGGCGGTAAATTTCATTTTTTAAATCAAATTCAATCAACCGCGACATCACAATAATGGTTTGTCGCATTAAAAAAGTAAAAAACCCCGAAAGCAGCGCTGCCGCAACGATTAAAAGGATGTTATAAAGCAATTCCGATTTTACCACGGCCAAATCGGTCACAATGCCGTTTCTGTAATCTTCCGCAACATTAACGGATTCCCTGATAAGCCGGGGAACTTCCAATGCCAAGATTTTAGAAGCAATGGTAATAATGATGCCTAATAAGAGTCGGTATTTATATTTTAAAAAGTATTTGTTTAAGTATTGTAACGCTTTCATAAAGAAATTAAATGCAATGAATTTTGTAAAATGCGAAGATACGGGAAAAAAAAGTTTAAAGTAAAAAGTTATTTTAAAGTTAATAGGGATTGGGAAATGGGCAAGATGGGAAAAATCTAAAATCGTCTTTCGTACATCAATTCGCGTTAGGGATTGCAGCGAAAATACTTTTATTGCGAGTCGCAATGAAAGATTGCAGCGAAAAGCCCGACCCTTGCGGGAACGCCCGCAGAAAAGTTGGCCAGGCCCAAAATTGTATTTTTATTCAAAATGTTTTAGGATTTGGCCGCTTTACGGAAATAAACAAAAACAAAATTTTATTTCAAAAAAATATTAGTATTTTTGCGCTTTATACCACTAAAATTTTCAAAAGTTCTTTAAATGATAAATAGAAGACATATTAGAATAAAAGTAATGCAATCGGTTTACGCGTTGCTTCAGTCTAAAAGTGATAACCTGAAAAAAGAAGAAGATTTTTTATACACCAGTATAGAAAAAATGTACGATTTGTACGTATTAATGCTTCGTTTGCTTGTGGAAGTTAAAAATATGGAGAAAAAACATATTGAGATTTCGGGCAAAAAGTATTTGGCAACTACACAAGATTTAAATCCGAATTTTAAATTTATTAACAACGAAATTTTCAAATTGTTGGATGAGAGCGTTTCATTAAATGCTTATTTGGACGACAATAAACTTAATTATTGGAGTTTGGACAATGAATATGTGCATGAAATTTTGAAGTTGATAAAAGAAAGCAGCAGTTATGCCGCTTATATGAAATCTGAAAAATGTTCTTTTGAAGAAGACCGGGATTTTGTGGTGGCACTGTTTAAAACCGTGGTGGCTCCAAATGAAAAATTGGCCGAATATTTTGAGGACAAAACCATTAGCTGGGTGGATGACATTCCATTTGTAAATACCTGGATCGTAAAATCGTTGAATCAGTTAAAACCGAAACAGACTTTTCAGTTGGGAAATTTGTATAAAGATGATGACGACAAGAAATTTGTGGTGGATTTATTTAGAAAAGTGGTGTTAAACCATAAAGAATTTGAAAAGGAAATTGAAAATAAAACACCCAATTGGGATACCGACCGTATTGCGGAAATTGATATGATATTGATAAAAATGGCCATAAGCGAGTTTTTGAAATTCCCGTCAATTCCAACCAGCGTCACCATTAACGAATATATTGAAATCGCAAAGGATTATTCATCAGAAAAAAGCAGTTTCTTCATCAATGGCGTTATCGATAAAATTTTAAAAGATTTTACTGCGTCAAAAAGATTAAATAAAATAGGACGAGGATTGCTGTAATTTTATATTTTTACACAAAAAAAACCAAGAACCATGAAAAAAAATAGTATTGTAGGAATTGTATTGTTAAGTTTAGGTTTGGCATTTGTTTCTTGTAAAGAAAATGCCACCTCAAAAATAGAGGATACAAATTTAGAAACTGCAAAAGAAAGAGATGCAAAAATTAGTTTGGGAAGTGCCATTATTGAATTTGACACCAAAGATTACGATTTTGGAACGGTTAAAGAAGGCGATGTTGTTGAAGGCGTATTTAAAGTAGCCAACAAAGGAAAAACAGATTTGGTAATCACAGATGCATCGGCATCTTGCGGTTGTACGGTTCCTGAATGGCCTAAAGAAGCAATTAAACCTGGAGATTCTGCCGAAATAAAATTTTCGTTCAATTCTAAAGGAAGAACCGGAAAACAAAGCAAAACAATTACCTTGCAAACAAATACAGCAAATGTTACCGAAACCTTGCGAATTGCAGGAACTGTGACACCAAATAGCTAACCAATAAATTTAAAATAATATAAAATGTATACATCGATAGCTTTACAAAGTTTTGGAGGAAGTTCATTAACGAGCATGCTTCCTTTCTTATTAATGTTTGTGGTTATTTATCTTTTTATGATAAGACCGCAAATAAAACGCCAAAAAAATGAAAAAAAGTTTCAAACTTCTATTGCAAAAGGCAATAAAGTAGTGACAAGCAGCGGTATTCATGGCAAAATTGTTGATATTGTGGACAGTGACAATACAGTAATCATTGAAACAGGAGCAGGGAAAATTAAATTTGAACGCTCTGCCATTTCAATGGAACTCAGCAAAAAATACCAAGGCGCTGAAGAAATTAAATAAAATTAGCACATACTTGAAAAAGTGAGCTTTTTAGCTCACTTTTTTTGTATCTTTAATAGTTATAATTCCAGCAATGAAAACAACTTCAGCAACAAGCATTAAATCCCTGAAAAGCAATAAAAAAATTAAAATATTTTTATTTTTTCTTGTTTTGTCTTCCATAATCTGGCTGCTGATGGAATTGTCTAAAAGTTATGTCACTCCGGTTGTTTTTAATGTGGAATATACCGATTTGCCATCCAGTAAATTGGTGCAAAAAAAACCTATTTCTGAATTGGATGTGGCCATTAAAGCGCCAGGTTTTACGCTGATAAAGTACAAGATCAAAAAACACAAAATACTCTTAAGCTTAAAAAATATTTTTAAAAACAAAGAGGGCTATTACATATTGCCGAACAAACAAATTTCATCGTTAAATTCCCAATTTTCAAATGGCATAGAAATTGTCAGCATTTTGAAAGACACTATTTTTATTGAATTGGGAACTTCCATTTCTAAAAAAGTACCGGTAATCCCAAGTCTTGAAATTCATTATAAAGCAGGCTATAATATGGTCGAAAAATTAAATATTACACCAGATAGCGTGATTGTTTCTGGTTCAAGAAAATACATTGACTCCATCAACGAAATGGCTACGAGTCCGCTGATATTAGATGATGTTTTTGAAGACATTGAGGTGGTGCTTACATTAAAATCGCCTTTTAAGCCAAACCAAATTAAAATGTCGGCCACCAAAGTTAAAATAAGCGGGAAAGTCGACAAATTTACCGAAGGCACCTTTAAAATTCCAGTAACCATCATCAATGTGCCGGATGGCGTGAATGTAACCACTTTTCCGAAGGAAATTGAAGTGATTTATCAGGCCGGACTTTCAAATTTCAGCAAAATAAACAAAAACGATATTTCGGTTATTTTTGACTATAAACAATATGAAACGGACACTTTAATCACTTTCTTGACCCCAATAATAATGCAGAAAAGCGATTATATTTATGCGTTAAAAATAAATCCGCCACAACTGGAGTTTTTAATTCAAAAATGAAACGAGCAAAACAAATTTTGATATGTGAAGGAATGATTAATAGCGAACCTGCCTGGCGGCATGCAGCAGCTGTTATCGCAAAAAAATAGAATTTAAACAAATGAAAATAATTGGGTTGACGGGCGGCATTGGAAGTGGAAAAAGCACTGTTTTAGCGCTTTTTGAAGCCCTTGGCGTTGTTACTTATATAGCCGATAGCGAAGCGAAGAAATTAATGAATGTCGATGCCGAATTAAGGAGTCAAATCGTAAAATTATTTGGGGATGAGGCTTACGTACAGGGTGAATTGAACAAAACATACTTGGCATCGCTCGTTTTTAACAATGCCGAAAAATTAAACGCTTTAAATGCGTTGGTGCATCCAAAAGTAAGGGAAGATTTTCAACGTTTTATCAGAAAAACAAATGCTGATTTCATTATTTATGAGGCGGCCATATTATTTGAGAGCGGCAGCGATAAATTTTGTGATTATATCATCACCGTTTCATCCTCTTTTGAAAATAAAATTGATAGGATTATGAAGCGGGACAAGGTTTCCGAAGCACAAATTTTAGAGCGGATGAAACACCAGTCGACGGATGATCATAAAATTAAAAAATCGGATTTTGTCATCAGAAACAACAAAATAGCGGACACAAAATATCAAGTTTCAACTATTTTTGGGTTGCTTCAAAAATTAAAAAATAGGTAAAATTTTTCTTAAAAAATTGTTAAGAAAATAATAAATATGTTAATCTACGTTAAATAACAATGAATATACTGTTAAACGTGTAAATTTGGGTGATGAGGAAAAGGATATTTGTGCTTATCGTTATTTTAATGAGCATTGCTTTAATAGGCATTATTTTTGTACAGGTATTTTGGATCAAAAATACGGTGCAGATAACGGAAGAGCAATTTACGTCAAATGTTAAGTTTGCTTTGGCAAAAGTTTCAGATGACATAAAGCAGCGAGAGTTCAATGATTTTTATTTTAAAATTGCCGAACTTTATAAAGAGGGTGAAAAATTAAAGGAATCTGACGTCAGAAAATTCATTTATGAAAAAATTGACACCACCAATAATGAAAAATTCACTTATTCCCAAAGTATTATTGAGTCGAATTATAAAGTGCCCACCGAGTTCTTTGAAAATGATACGGTAAATTTTAGAGAAATTTTCAGCAAAGAAGAAATTGTGATCGTAAAAGATCAAGTATTGGACAATGCCGCAGGGACGATGGCTCCGCCTGAAGAACGCTATGTAAAAGTCGGAAGGTTTGAAGGTGCGGAAAGATCGTATTTAGAGCGTCAATTTGATATTTTTACAAGCAAACTTCCTGTTCATAGAAGGGTAACCAACAGAGAAATCTCATTTAGGCTGGCCAATGAATTAAAATCAAAGGGAATTGGCACTAATTTTAAATATGGCATTTACAGCAATGGATTGGCAACTCAGGTAAAATCGGGTTATTTCAGAAAAGAAGTGGGCAAAAGTTATATGGTGCCAATGTTTGCAGATGCGGAAGGGAACAGCAATTATCAATTATATGTGACATTTCCAGAAGAGAAAAATTACATTTTAGCCTCAATTTCAAAAATATTGGCCCTGTCTGTTTTTTTTATACTGATTATCATCTTGGCATTTGTGAGTGCTTTGTATCAATTGGTCAAACAAAAACAGATTTCTGAAATTAAAACGGATTTCATCAACAATATGACGCACGAATTTAAAACGCCCATAGCGACCATAAATTTAGCGTTGGATGCCATTAAAAATCCGAAAGTAATTGGCGACCAGGAAAAAGTGATGCGTTATGTGCAAATGATTCGTGAAGAAAATAAAAGAATGAACGCCCAAGTTGAAAATGTGTTGAGGATTTCCAAACTTGAAAAAAATCAGTTGGATGTAAGTAAGGAAAAAGTGGATGTGCACGACTTAATAGAAGAGGCCGTAACCCACGTAGATTTGTTGGTTAAAGATAAAGGCGGTTATATAAAAATGAAATTAAACGCAGCGTCAACCGAAATTTTAGGCAACCATTTTCATTTCACCAACGTGCTTGTCAACATATTGGACAATGCCATAAAATATTCGGAAGGTGCCCCGAAAATTGACATTTCAACGGAGAATACCGCTAAAGAGATAGTTATTAAAGTAAAAGATCAAGGTATTGGAATGATTAAAACCGTTCAAAAAAATGTTTTTAAGAAGTTTTACAGAGAGGAAAGAGGAAATATACACAATGTAAAAGGCCATGGTTTAGGGCTTGCATACGTGAAAAAAATTGTTGAAATTCATCAAGGTGAAGTTTATGTGGAAAGTGAAAAAGGAATTGGAAGTACTTTCACCATTAAACTGCCTTTAATTTAAAATAAAAAATATGGAAAATAATAGAATTTTATTGGTTGAAGACGATCCCAATTTTGGGACTGTTTTGAAAGATTATTTATCACTAAATGATTATAAAGTGACCTTGGCCAAAGATGGTTTGGAAGGGTTGATTATGTTCAAAAACGACGATTTTGACTTGTGTATTCTCGATGTGATGATGCCCCGGAAAGATGGTTTTTCATTGGCAAAAGATATCAGGGCAACAAATTCTGAAGTGCCTATTATATTTTTAACGGCCAGAACCATGAAAGAAGACGTGCTGAAAGGATATCAATCCGGCGGCGACGATTATTTAAATAAACCTTTTGATTCAGAAGTTTTATTGTATAAAATTAAAGCCATTTTGCAACGCAAAGAAACGGAGCAAACTATTGAAGAAGATGTTTTTGAATATAAAATCGGAAAATTCGAGTTCAATTCAAAACTCCGTCATCTGTCCTATGATGGAGGTGAAATTCAAAAGCTTTCCCCAAAAGAAAGTAAATTATTAAAATTGCTTGCCACCCATAAAAATGATTTAATGCCGCGCGAATTGGCCCTGACTAAAATTTGGAGAGACGACAATTATTTTACTTCCAGAAGCATGGATGTGTATATCGCAAAACTTCGAAAATATTTAAAACCTGATGAAAACGTTGAAATTTTAAATATTCACGGCGAAGGATTCAGGTTATTAGAAAAATCATAAAAAAATCCTACATTTGTTTACTCATAGCATAAACAAATGGCAGAGTTAATTAAAATATATAATGAAAATCCCAATGAACGTGAAATTGACAAAGTTGTCAAGATTTTACAAAAAGGCGGATTAATCATTTACCCTACGGATACCGTTTATGGCTTAGGCTGTGACATCACCAACACAAAAGCGATGGAGAGGGTGGCACAGCTCAAGGGTTTAAAACTGGACAAGGCCAATTTTTCATTTATTTGTTACGATTTAAGTAACCTGTCCGATTATGTAAAACAAATTGACACGCCAGCCTACAAAATATTAAAAAAGGCGTTGCCGGGACCTTATACCTTTATTTTGCCTTCCAGCACTAGTTTACCGAAAGCATTTAAAAACAAAAAAACAGTAGGTATTCGTATTCCCGATAACAATATTATTAGAGAATTGGTAAAAAAATTGGGAAACCCCATTGTTTCGACATCTATCTATGATGAAGACGATTTGTTGGAATATACCACAGACCCAGAACTGATTTACGAAAAATGGGGAAGTAAAGTGGATATTGTGATTGACGGCGGTTATGGAAGCAATATTCCGTCCACAGTTATTGATTTATCTGAAGGGGAAATCACCGTTTTGCGAGAAGGGAAAGGCAGTGTAGATGCCTTATTTTAACAGCGCTTTATAGCTCTTTTTCCCTAAAATAAAATACTGCCAAACAATACTTTTTATCGTATAATAATCCGCTTTTTTAGGGGATTTATTTCTTTTTTTTAGCATTTTGGAAAATTGGCGGTAAAAACTGAAGTGCGCCTTAAGAATTGCCATGAAATGCATAGGTTTCAATTCCATTAAAAATTTTAATCCGGCAAAACCATCCAGCACAAGTCTTGATACTATTATTGGAATTAATCTGTTTTCGGGTAAGTTTTTAACCAAAGTAAACAAACTGTTTCTGAAATTCAAAAATGTTTTTGTTGGATTTGCTTCTTTCAAAGTGGCGCCGCCAACGTGATAAACCGTTGAAGTACCTACATATTTAATGGTTTTGGATGAATTTTTGGCCCTCCAGCACAAATCTATTTCTTCCTGATGCGCAAAATAATCTTCGTCAAAGCCATTTAGCTGGTGAAAAACAGTAGAACGAATAAAAAAGCAAGCGCCAGATGCCCAAAAAATTTCAGTTTCATCGTTATATTGATTCATATCCGTTTCAATTTCAGAAAAAATTCGACCTCTGCAATAGGGATATCCGAATTTGTCAATAAATCCGCCAGCAGCACCGGCATATTCAAACTTATTTTTATTTTTATAATCCAGTATTTTCGGCTGGATAATGGCAGTATTGGATTCGTTTTCAAAAGTTGAAATAATAGGATTCAGCCATCCGTCGGTCACTTCAATATCCGAATTCACCAAAGCGTAAATATCCGCATCCACATGCTTTAAAGCATCATTATATCCTTTTGCAAATCCGCCGTTTATATTATTTTGAATGATTTTAATCTGTGGATGTTTTTGCTTCACAAAAGCAACAGAATCATCGGTGGAAGCATTGTCAGCCACATAAATTTCCTCATGGTCGAAATTGCTGTATTTTAGGATGGAAGGAAGAAATTTTTCCAGCAGTTGTTTTCCGTTCCAGTTTAAGATGACAATGGCTATTTTCAATTAGTTTGTTTTTGTAAAGGTTTTACTGATTATTCTCCAACCATTTTGTGTTTTCACCAAAGTTAAATAATCTGTGTAAGATTTATCGGAATAAATAAAACCAGTTTTAAAATAAGCGATATTATTGGTAATGTCTCCATCTAAAATTCGAGTTTCCACTTGTTGGCTACCATCAGCATTTACGGTATTTAAGTAATTTTCAAGAGAGATTGTCAATATTTCATCGTTTGAAATTGTATGGAGGTTTGTATTTTTAGAAAAAGTACTTTTCAATTGTATTAAATTGGCATTTTTTCTTCCTTCAAAATAGTTTGTGATTGTTTTTTCTGCAGTTTCATAGTCATTTTCCTTCTCTAAAAAATTTCTGAGCAATTTATTGTATTGTTCAGAAGCATTTATGTACGGAAAATGGCCTTCATTATGAAAAGTGAAAATTTCGGCATTTGCATACAGCTCTTTAATTTTTTTTCGCAATTCGGGTTGAATTAGCGGATCATTATCGGATTCTAAAATTAACTTTGGAATGCGTTTAGTTTTATAACTCTCCGGAAATGAGGTAAATTTATCAATAACAATATAATATCTGTTGATAAACTGTTCTTTGCTGAATGGCAAACTCGTTAAAAAAGCTTTTAACAAAGGTGAATTTTTTGCTGCTGGAACAATTTCTTTATTTAATTTTTTCTTGCCTAATTTTGAGATGATAATTTCCGGCAAATAGGGAATTACTTTGCTCTTTGTTTCATTTTCTTCGGCAATTAAATTGTTTGGAGGAAATGTGTTTCCAAAAACGGCTTTTTCAATTCTATTTGGGATAATACTCACCAAATATTGTGTAATATAACCGCCCATGGAAGTTCCCACTGCATAAAATTTGTCAACTTTTTCAGCTTCTAAAATTTTTAAAATTCCTTCAGAAGCTTTTTCAAGGGAATTGATGCTTTCCGGAAGCGTGTAGCTAATTACTTTATAATCTTTTTCAAATGCCACAATCTGTTGCCACCATAAATCGTAAGAACCGCCCATTCCGTGTATAAAAAAAATGGTTTTATTTCCGTTTCCGCCGGCATAATAATTCCATTTAACACCAGCTACCACAATTTCTTTGGTTGCTCTCGATTTAAATTCTTTTAAACTTTGTGCCGGTTTGTCATTGTTGGTGTATAATTTGAAAAAATCGGATTTAGGTGCAGGAATAAAATAAAGCGCCACCACTATTAAAAATAAAATCAGTGCACTTATTTTAAAATATATATTTTTTATTTCTTTATAAGCCATAATTGGGAATATTTTCCATAAAAACATAAGATTCATTTTTTAAATCCATAAATGCGTAAAAGTGCGTTAACCCGTTGGTGACGATGAGATAATTGGCCGCTAATTTTAAATTATACCTGGCAATTTGGTCGAAGGTATCTTGCGATATTTTTATGGATGGCGCCTTGCATTCAACAATGATATGCGGATTGCCCATGGTGTTAAAAACAAGAATGTCAGTTCGCTTGGTTAACTTGTTGACGGTGACCTTTTTTTCAACAGCGATGAGCGAAATCGGGTATTTTTTTTCTTCAATTAAATAATGAATAATATGCTGGCGCACCCATTCTTCCGGTGTCAGAACCATATATTTTTTTCGGACAATATCGAAAATAAAATACTTATTTTCGCTACTTTTGATTTTGAAAGGATAGGTAGGTAAATTCAATGGCTGCATCCAACAAAAATGCTAATTTTTTTTTATAAATGAGTGATATAACCAAAATAGTTTCAGACATAGAAAACGGAAATATAAAGCCCATTTATTTTTTAATGGGTGATGAGCCGTATTATATTGATAAAATTTCTGAATATATTGAAAAGAACGTCCTTTCCGAAGAAGAAAAAGGGTTCAACCAAATGGTGCTGTACGGAAGGGATGTTGTTGTGGAAGATTTAATTGACAATGCCAAACGCTATCCTATGATGGCCGACAGGCAAGTGGTTATTGTGAAAGAAGCGCAGGATTTGTCGAGAACTATTGAAAAATTGGCTTCGTATGCCGAAAATCCGCAACCTTCCACGGTGTTGGTCATTTGCTACAAGTATAAAACCATTGACAAGCGCAAAAAGCTATACAAAGCCATTCAAAAATGCGGATTGGTTTATGAAAGCAAAAAGCTCTATGAAAATCAGGTTGCTGATTGGATCAGAAGGGTTTTGGCCGGAAAAAACTACAAAATAGACACCAAAGCGACTTTAATGTTGGTGGAATTTTTAGGCAACGATTTGAGTAAAATCGGCAATGAATTGGACAAATTGATGATTGTACTGCCTCCAAATTCGACCATTACACCTAACGCCATTGAAGAAAATATCGGAATAAGCAAAGAATATAATAATTTTGAACTTAGAAAAGCAGTGGGAGAAAGAAATGTGTTAGGCGCAAACAGGATTATCAATCATTTTGCGCAAAATCAGAAAGCAAATCCCATCGTTGTGACCATTTCATTACTGAACGGCTTTTTTACGCAGCTGCTTATTTATCACAGTTTAAAAGACAAATCGAGCAATAGTGTGGCCAAGGCTTTGGGCGTAAATCCGTTTTTTGTTTCAGATTATACTGCGGCCGCAAAAAACTATCCGATGCGAAAAGTTTCACAAGTCATTGGGCTTCTGCGAGATGCAGATTTAAAAAGCAAAGGTGTTGGTGCAAATGCCTTGCCTGCAGGAGATATTTTGAAAGAGTTGTTGTTTAAAATAATTCATTAATTAGTTGAAAAGTTATAACTTATTGCTTTATCTCATAAATTTTATTGTAAAGATGTTTGTATCTTAAAATAATCTCATCGCGTTTTGGTTTCATGGTTGGCGTTAACAAACCATTGTCAATTCCCCAAACTTCTGAGGTGAGTTCAAATCTTTTGATCATTTCCCATTTGCCGAAATTTTTGTTTCCTTCATCAATTTCTTGCTGAATCCGTTCTATAACTATTGGGTTTTCAATTAAATCCTGATTGTTTTGTAGGATTGGTTCGTGATGGAGACGCGCCCATTTTCTTAAAAAATCAAAATTTGGCTGAATAATTGCCGCCGGCATTTTTTGGCCCTCGCCAACCACGATAATTTGCTCTATAAATCGAGACTGTTTCATCTGATTTTCAAGCAATGCAGGAACAATGTATTTTCCGCCCGATGTTTTGAAAATCTCCTTTTTGCGTCCGGTTATTTTAAGAAATCCTTCTGCATCAACTTCACCTTTATCTCCAGTATGGAAATAATCTCCTGTCATGACACTTTCCGTTTTTTCGGGGTCTTTATAGTAACCAAGCATAATATTTGGGCCCTTCACCAATATCTCGCCGTCTTCAGCAATTTTAACTTCCACATTACCAATTGGTTTTCCAACAGTTCCAATTTTAAATAAATGGTCTTTATACATATTTACGGATACTACCGGTGATGTTTCTGTCAATCCATAGCCTTCCATAACTTGCATTTTTGCTGCAGAAAATATTCTGGCCAAACGCGGTTGTAACGCAGCGCTTCCTGAAACCATGGTTGTTAAATTTCCTCCCAATGCTTCGCGCCATTTCACAAATATTAATTTATTGGCAAGAGCCAATTGCATTTCATACCAGGGACCGTTTTTAGCATAAGGTTCATATTTTAAGCCCAATTCAACAGCCCAAAAGAAAAGCATCCTTTTTACGCCCTTTAATTCAGCTCCTTTTGCGATAATGCCGTCGTATATTTTTTCCAGCAACCGCGGCACAACCGACATTAAATTTGGATTGGTTTCTTTGATATTTTCTCCCAGTTTTTCAAGAGATTCCGCAAAATAAATGGAAGTTCCGGAGTATTGATATAAGTAATGAAGCATGCGTTCAAAAATATGGCAAACGGGCAAGAAACTTAAAGTTCTTGTGGTTCCCAACACCAATGGCAATCTAGGAAAACTGTCCAATACATTGGTAACAATGTTGTTGTGGGAAAGCATGACGCCTTTTGGCTGTCCGGTGGTTCCTGAAGTGTAAATGATGGTCGCCAAATCAGATGATTTTACTGTACCTTTTGCTGCTTCAACTTCCGGCTGGTTGCTTTCGTCATTTCCAAGCGCTAAAACTTCCTTCCAATTTAGGCAGCCTTCAATTTCTTCAAACGAATAGATTTCCTTTAGAGAAGGAACATTTTTTTTAGCTGAATTGGCTTTGTCATAAAGCACTGAATCGGACAAAAAGCAATAAATGGCTTCAGAGTGATTAAAAATATAAGCATACTCTTCTTTAGAAATTGTTGGATAAATAGGAATGCTGATGGCGCCCAATTGCATAATTCCAATATCCAAAATATTCCATTCCGTTCTGTTTGCCGAAGTGATAATTGAAATTTTATCGCCGGGTTTTACGCCCAACCGCAACAATCCCCTGCTAATTGCGTTGGCTTTATCTATATATTCCCGGGTTGAAGTCGACACCCATTTCCCATTGTATTTTGTGGTAAAAGCTTTCTCTAAATTGTATTTTTCGAGTTGGTAATAGGCAAAATCGAACAATCGGGTAATTTCTCTAGGCATTTTATTTGGGTTGAAAAGTGTTCTTGCAAAGTATAAAAATTAAAGTGAATTCACAAGAATGCTTGTTGCATTCGTAAAATTTAATTTTTATAGATTTTTGTCCACAAATGAGTGTAGTTTTGTAAAATAATTTTTCGCTTCATTTTTAGGGTGGGCGTCAGCAAATTATTTTCTATGCTCCAAATTTCCGGAGTCAGTTCAAAGGCTTTTATCTGCTCCCATTTGCCCAATTTCTCATTAACAGAATCAATTTCCTTTTGAATGCGTTTCAGTACTTTTTTATGTTGAATAATAGCTTCATTTGAACCGTCAAATTCAATTTCTTTTCGTTTTGCCCAAGCCAACAAAAATTCAAAATGAGGCTGAATTATTACTGCCGGCATTTTTTCGCCTTCTCCAATCACCATCGCCTGCTCTATAAAACGGGATTCTTTCAAAAGTCCTTCAATAGCCGATGGCGCAATGTATTTGCCGCCCGATGTTTTAAACATTTCTTTTTTGCGATCGGTAATTTTTAAAAATCCGTCGGCGTCCAATTCGCCAATATCTCCCGTATGCAAAAAGCCATTTACGATGGTTTCGTTGGTTAATTCGTCATTTTTATAATAGCCCATCATCACATTTGAGCCTTTCACCAATATTTCGCCGTCCTCGGCAATTTTTACTTCCATATCGTACAGAATTCTTCCCACTGTTCCAATTTTGAAACCGTTATTTCTGAAATCGTTGATGGAAATTCCGGGTGAAGATTCTGTCATTCCGTAACCTTCAAAAACAGGAATTTGCGCAGCGGTAAAAATCCTGATCAACGCCGGCTGAAGTGGAGCGCTTCCAGAAACTAAAAATTTTATGTTTCCGCCCAAGGCTTCACGCCATTTGCTAAAAACCAACTTGTTGGCAATGTTTAGCTGAAAATGATACCACCAGCCATTTTTTTGGTAAGGTTCATATTTTTTTCCCAAGTTAAGCGACCAAAAGAAAAGTATCCGCTTAATCCCTTTTAAATTGCTTCCCTTGTCCACAATTTTGTCATATATTTTTTCCAGCAAACGCGGCACAACAGGAATAAAATGAGGTTTTACTTCCTTTAAATTATCACCTAATTTATCGATGGATTCCGCAAAGAAAACTTCAAAACCCATATATTGATAATAATACATGGCAAAGCGTTCAAAAATATGGCAAATTGGCAAATAGCTTAAAACCATATAGTTGCCTGGCTTAAAATCCAATGCTTTGGCACTGGAAAAAGCGTTTTCCACAATATTTTTATGGGAAAGCATCACGCCTTTTGGCGTGCCCGTAGTTCCGGAAGTGTAAATAATGGTCGCTAAATTGGTGTTTGGAACTTGTTTTTTTAACAATTCCACTTCGGACTGATTGCTTTCGTCTTCACCCAATTTTAACAAAGAATTCCAGCTTGAAATTCCTTCAACTTCATCAAAAGAATAAATATCCTTTAATTGGGTTTGCTCTTTTATTTTTGAAACTTTTTTAGCCAATTCATCATCCGAGACAAAGCATAAAACGGCATCAGAATGGTTGATGATGTATTGAAAATCACTGGAAGAAATAGTAGGGTATAAGGGCACATTTACTGCGCCAATTTGCAAAGCGGCAACGTCTAAAATACTCCATTCTACCCGATTTGTGGAAGTTACCACCGCAATTTTATCGTTTGGTTTTACGCCCAGCCGCAACAAAGCCCTACTAATGCAGTTTGCCTGATCGAGATAACTTTGGGTGGAAGTTGAAATCCACTGATTTCCAACTTTGGTGTTAAAACACTTTTGCTGTGGATTGGTTGCCAATTGGTGGTAAGCAAAATCAAATAATCGCATACAATTTTCTGCCATAAATTAGTATTGTTAACGCAAAGTAGAAAAAAAAATGGATTTCACAAAAAATGAAATCCATTAGTAGATAATCGCTATTTAAAATGGTTGACTATTTATTTTTCAACCATTTTCTGGCATTCACAAAAGCTTCTGCCCAAGGGGAAACTTCATCTTTTCTGCCTTCCGGATAGTAAGCCCAGTTCCATTGAAAAAGGGAACGTTCAATATGGGGCATCATCACCAAATGCCTACCGTCTTTTGAGCTCATCATCGCCACGTTATAATCGGAGCCATTCGGATTTGCCGGATAGGCGTCATAACCATATTTTGCCACAATATTGTATTCATTTTCTTCCATTGGCAAGTTAAATTTTCCTTCGCCGTGTGAAATCCAAACACCTAAAGTGCTGCCTGCCAAAGTAGAAAGCATCACTGAATTGTTTTTCTGAATGGTTACTGAAGTAAAGCTGCTTTCGTGTTTTTGGGAATCGTTATGCAATAATTTTCCATGAACTTTGTGTTCGGGATTAATGACTTCCAATTCCATAAAAAGCTGACAGCCATTGCAAATACCGACGGACAACGTATCTTCTCTTTTGAAGAAATTATCTAAGGCGTTTTTTGCTTTCTCGTTGTATAAAAATGCGCCTGCCCATCCTTTTGCGGAGCCTAACACATCAGAGTTGGAGAATCCGCCAACGGCACCAATAAATTGTATGTCTTCTAAGGTTTCACGTCCGCTTATTAAATCGGTCATATGCACATCTTTCACATCAAAACCTGCCAAATACATCGCATTTGCCATTTCGCGTTCAGAATTACTTCCTTTTTCACGAATAACGGCAGCTTTTGGTCTCTCGACTGCACTCAAAATGACAGGTTTATGACCTGTAAAGTGGTCCGGAAAAGTATATTTTAAAGGCTGATTTTTATAATTTTCAAAGCGATCAAGTGCTTTGTTGTTGGCACATTGTTTTTGATCTAACAAATAAGAAGTTTCGTACCAAACATCGCGCAATTCTGCAATATTGAAGGTGTGCGTTTCATCGAAATTGATGATTGTTACGCTATCACTTTTAAGGGCAAAACCTATCTCAAAAAATTCAATGTTGTTTTCGGCTAAAATAGTTGGCATGGTTTCATCGGCACTTTGGAAAATAAGTCCACTGTTTTCGGCAAAAAGCAATTTTACGGTATCGGCTTCTGCAAGATCAGTAAGGTCAATGTTCAACCCAAGCGTTTGCTGAGAAAAACACATTTCAAGCAAGGTGGTGATCATTCCGCCTGAAGAAATATCGTGACCGGCTAAAATTCGTTCTTCTTTTATTAATTTTTGAAGGATATTGAAAGCGATTTTAAATTTAGCGGCATCTTTTATCGTCGGTGTTTCATTTCCTATTTTATGATGAATCTGGCCGAATGACGAGCCGCCTAATTTATAAGTATCGTTAGATAAATTAATGTAATACAGTTTGTTATTTAGCACTTCCTTAATTAAAGGTTCAACTACTTTTGAAATATCATTGCAATGCCCAGCCGCAGAAATAACAACTGTTCCCGGAGAAATTACTTCCTCATTCGGGTATTTTTGTTTCATGGACAAAGAGTCTTTTCCTGTTGGAACATTGATGCCCAATTCGATTGAAAAATCGGATACTGCTTTCACCGCTTTGTATAAACGTGCATCTTCACCTTCATTTTTACAAGGCCACATCCAGTTTGCAGATAAGGAAATGGAAGCCAAATCGTTTTGAAACGGTGCCCAAACAATGTTGGTTAACGCTTCCGCAATGGCATTTTTACTTCCGGCAACAGGATCAATTAGCGCGCTGATTGGTGCGTGGCCGATGGCAGTTGCAATGCCTTCTTTTCCATTGTAATCAAGCGCCATCACGCCGCAGTTGTTTAATGGCAACTGTAACGGACCGGTACATTGCTGTTTGGCAACTTTTCCGCCAACACAACGGTCCACTTTATTGGTCAACCAATCTTTGCAGGCCACTGCTTCAAGTCGTAATATTTTATTTAAGTAAAGTTTTATATCTTCCTGATTGTAAGTTATTTCACTATAATTTATTTCAACAGAAACATCGTTCGTAAGGGTCTTTGGCGAACTGCCAAACATATCGGTCAAGGCCAAATCCATTGGTTTTTTTCCGGTGGATTTAGATTCAAAAGTGAATCGGTCATTGTTGGTGACTTCCCCAACTTCATAGTAAGGAGCGCGTTCTCTTTCGGCAACACGTTTTAAAATTTCCGCATTTTCTTTACTGATAATCAATCCCATACGTTCCTGGGATTCATTCCCGATAATTTCTTTGGCAGAAAGTGTTGGATCGCCGATAGGCAATTTGTCTAAATCGATTAATCCACCAGTTTCTTCGACCAATTCCGACAAGCAATTCAAATGGCCACCTGCACCGTGATCGTGAATGGAAACAATTGGGTTAATATCACTTTCTACCATTCCGCGAATGGCGTTTGCAGCTCTTTTTTGCATTTCCGGATTAGAGCGTTGCACTGCATTTAGTTCAATTCCGCTGGTAAATTCACCGGTATCAGCCGATGAAACTGCGGCGCCGCCCATCCCAATTCTGTAATTGTCACCGCCAAGAATCACTATTTTATCGCCACTTTTCGGTCTGTCTTTTAAAGCCTGGTCTGCTTTTCCATAACCAATTCCGCCTGCCTGCATAATCACTTTATCGTAACCCAATTTCCGCGATGCCATGCTGAGCTTGTCGAAGTGCTCATGTTCAAAAGTTAAGACAGAACCCGTAATTAAAGGCTGTCCGAATTTATTTCCGAAATCGGAAGCGCCATTCGACGCTTTTATTAAAATATCCAAAGGCGTTTGGTACAGCCATTTTCGTGCTTCCATGCCATTTTCCCACGGCCTGTCCTGAGGCGATTCGAAATGCCTGTCTTGGGTTAATCGCGAATAGGAAGTCATATAAACTGCGGTTCCCGCCAAAGGCAAAGAGCCTTTTCCGCCGGCCAGTCGGTCTCTTATTTCTCCTCCAGAACCGGTTGCGGCTCCGTTAAATGGTTCAACGGTCGTGGGGAAATTATGCGTTTCGGCTTTTAACGAAATCACCGATTTAAAATTTGTTTTCTGGTAAAAATCAGGCTTGTCAGGTGTTTTTGGGGCAAATTGTTCCACAATCGGACCTTCCACAAAAGCCACATTGTCTTTATAGGCAGAAACAATTCCGTTAGGATGTGTTTCTGAAGTTTTTCGGATCAGTTTAAATAGCGATGAAGGCATTTCTTTGCCGTCAATAATAAAGGTTCCGTTGAAAATTTTATGTCGGCAATGTTCCGAATTCACTTGCGAAAACCCGAACACCTCAGAATCGGTCAATTTTCGTCCGATTCGCTTGCTCATTTCATTCAAATAATCAATTTCTTCTTCGTTTAACGACAAACCTTCCTGGGCGTTGTATGTCGCAATGTCTCCAATCTCCAAAATAGCGGCTGGCTCTATGTGAATGGTGAAAATTTCCTGGTTTAAAGAAGCATATTTTTGGAAAATCATCGGGTCAAAGGGCGCATCTTCTATGGTGGCGTTAAATTCCTCTATTCTCACAATGCCATCTATTCCCATATTTTGGGTAATTTCAACGGCATTTGTGCTCCAAGGCGTCACCATCGCGGCGCGCGGACCAATAAAAAAAGCATCCAAAGATGCCTCAGCTAATTTTTCCTGGTTGCCAAAAAGCCAGTGTAATTTTTGAATATCTGTTTGGGTAAGTTCTTTTGACGTTTGTACAGCGTATATTTTACTGTTTTTGTTTCCAAAGAATTGAATCATAAATTGATTTTTTTGTATGTTAGGATGCGCAAATTTAATTAAAATAATTAAGCCCCCTAGCACCCGAAGGGGGAATTATTGTCTAAAAAAAATAATTGCAACCTGTTTTTTATGATAAATCAAATTTCTAAAATCGTAAATCACAAATCGTAATTATATTTCGCGTTAGCGATTGAAGTGGAAATCCCGGCTTTGCGAGCTTATTCAGCAATATGTTTAACAGATTGCCACGCTCCGCTCCTTTAGATTTGTATTATAAAATTTATTTATAATAATGATGTTGAAAAGAGGGGGCCTGGGGGAGACTAATAA
>MGWK01000082.1 GCA_001800975.1 Flavobacteria bacterium RIFCSPLOWO2_12_FULL_35_11
TATTAAGTTGCCTGAAAAGTGAATTTTCACTGTCAATTGACATAAATTAAGCTGTTAAACTCAATACAACTATCTCTAAATCAGACATTTTTTCTTTCCTTCCAACACTAGACTTGAATTCTGATTCACAATTCGAGGAACTTATAACTTCTAAAACTCTTAAATAATTTTTTATTATATTTGAAATAGATATTGGTTTGATTTACGAATTCAAGATATTGAATTTCAGAATCTTGACCAATATATAAATCATTTTTTTAACCTAAAATAATTACAAACGGGTTATTATTAATATTTCTAAAATTGAAAAAAAAACTTAACCAAAATACTCCTGAAATACAGCCACATCTGCTCATGCAATCACATTTGGCTGCCATTGTGGAAGCTATATACCAAAAATACGGCTATGATTTCCGACAATATTCAGAGGCACATATCAAGAGAAGAATCATGAACAGAATGGCGATGTCGGGATTAGAGGATGTTTCTCAAATGCCATCTAAAATTCTGAATGATGAAGCATTTGCTTCCAGACTCTTGCAGGATCTTTCCATAACTGTAACTGAAATGTTTCGTGACCCGGGCTTTTACAGGTCGTTACGGGAAAATGTTATCCCTATTTTAAAAACGTATCCTTTTATTAAAATATGGCATGCAGGCTGTTCCACAGGAGAAGAGGCGTATTCAATGGCCATCATTATGCAGGAAGAAGGCTTGTATGACAGAACTACGATATATGCCACAGATTTTAATCAGCGGGCTTTGAATAGTGCAAAAGAAGGGATTTTTTCAAACAAATTGATGAAAGAATACACAGCCAATTATCAATTGTCAGGGGGAAAAGAATCATTTTCGGATTATTATACATCGAATTATGACCATGTGATCATGAATCAATCCTTGAAAAAAAATATTGTTTGGGCAAACCATAATTTGGTTACGGATAGCGTATTTGCAGAAGTACATTTGATATTGTGCAGAAATGTACTTATTTATTTTGAGAGGGAACTGCAGAATAAAACACAAAAACTTTTTTATGACAGCCTGATTAATGGAGGCATTTTATGTTTGGGCGCAAAAGAAGGATTGCACTTTACGGATTTGTATGAAAAATACTTTGAGCTAGATAAAAAACAACGTATCTTTAAAAAAAAGTATTGAACAATTATGCAGTATGATGCAGTTGTAATTGGAGTTTCTGCCGGAGGAATGAATGCGATGAAAATTATATTTTCTCTTTTGCCAAAGGATTTCGGCACTCCCATTATTATTGTACAGCATATCAGTCCTCGTTCTGATAACCAATGGATAGACTTATTAAACGATAAAAGTAATCTTACCATAAAAGAAGCGGATGAAAAAGAAAAAATTGAAAAAGGAACAGTTTATATAGCGCCGGCCAATTATCATTTATTGATCGAAATGAATAAGACATTTTCATTGACGATAGATGAACGCGTGAATTTTGCGCGGCCATCGATTGATATTCTCTTCGAATCGGCTGCCGAAGCATATAAAAACAAATTGATTGGAGTGGTGCTTACAGGCTCTAATCATGATGGGGCAAAAGGCATAAAACGAATAAAAGAATGCGGTGGTTTAGTCATTATCCAGGATCCGAAAACGGCTGAATCGGCCTATATGCCCACATCAGCCATAGCTGCTGTTAAACCGGATTATATTTTATCCCTGGAAGAGATAACGGACTTACTGATAAAAATTGACAAACAAAAAGACTAATCTTATGAACCAATCAATCAAGGCTAAATTACTCGGAGGATTTTCTGTCATCTTGCTCATCCTTATTGCTGTAGCATTTTTTATGATGGATAAATTAGCGGAAACAAATAGCAGGTTAGAAAACCTGGTAGACATTTCCTCAAAAAAGGTCAGCATTTCTCAGGAAATACTCATAGATGTGCTTAATGTTGGAAGGCATGAGAAGAATTTGATGCTTGAAAAAGATATATATAAAAAGGAATCCTATCGTAGTAAAATGAATGCGGTATTGTCTACAATTGATAAAAAAATACCCGAATTGCAGGAATTAGTAGATGAAAAAGGGACAAAGGATGTAACTGAATTCAAAATTCTTTGGGATGAATACAAAATCTCTCTCAATGAAATTGTTGAACTGGCCATGAAAAACGAAAATGACAAGGCGTTTGAAATATCAATTACAACGGGCTTTAATACTCGGGAGGGAGTAACTGACATCATGGAGAGAATCATAGACAGGAATGAAAAGAGTATGGCCAATGATAAGATAAAAAGTGTTGAGAGCTATAAATCTTCTTTTAATCTGATTATTGTTTTAATTATTTTGGGACTTATCATATCAATTGCGATCTCCTACTGGATTATTCAAGGAATTACCAAAAGGATTTCCTTCATTGCAAAAGAAGCTGAAAAAATTGCCAGTCGTGAGTTTGCAATCGAAAAATTGGAAGATAAAACTAAAGATGAATTGAAACCGATTTTCAATTCATTGATCAATATAAATGAAAGTTTCCGTGAGGTAACCGAAAATGCCAATAATGTTGCTTCCGGAGATTATGCAGTTGACCTGAAACCCCGCTCAGACAAAGATATTTTAGGCAATGCTTTAAAGAAAATGACACGCTCATTGCGTGAAACAACCGCTGCCAACGAAAAACACAATTGGTTGACTGCGGGGCAGAACCAGCTCAACGAAAAATTAATGGGCGACCAAAGTGTAGAAGAACTGGCAAGCAACACCATCAGTTTTTTATGCACTTACCTAAAAGCAAACATAGGAGCTGTTTACCTATTTAATGATGAAGATAATGCATTGGCACTTAACGGACAATATGCTTTTTCATCGCCTAAAAGCATTAAAGAAAAATTTGCGCTGAACGAAGGGCTAATTGGACAGGCAGCATGGGAACAAAAACAAATTTCTTTAACAGATGTTACAGACGAACAACTGCGCATCACTTCGTCTGTGCTAAATGCCAAGCCTAAACATTTGCTCATTACTCCTTTTTTGTTTGAAGGAGCAACACTGGGCGTAATAGAAATAGGCAGACTTTCTGATTTTAACGAAACAGAAAAGGAATTTATCAATGCCTCTATGGAAAGTATTGCCATTAGCGTTAATTCGGCCATTGCCAGAAAACGAATACAGGAATTGCTTGAAGAAACACAGGTGCAGAGTGAGGAACTTCAATCACAACAGGAAGAACTGAAACAAATGAATGAAGAACTGGAGGAGCAAACGCAAAACCTGAAACAGCAACAGGAGGAATTGCAAATGACCAATGAAGAACTGGAGGAACAAACACAATCATTGGAAATGAAAAACAAAGAAGTGGAAGCCGCGAAATACGACATTGAGCAAAAAACAAAGCAACTGGAAATCAGCAGCAAGTATAAATCGGAATTTCTTTCGAACATGTCGCATGAGCTTAGGACACCACTTAACAGTTTGCTTATCCTTTCAAAAGATTTAGCGGAAAACAGAAATAAAAATCTGGATAACGACCAAGTTGAAAGTGCTGAAATTATTTATAAAAGCGGACATGACTTATTGATATTAATTAATGAAGTCCTAGACCTCTCCAAGATAGAAGCAGGCAAAATGTCTATCAATATCGAAAGGGTTTCTTTACGAAATTTTACCGATGGGCTGCTTCGTGATTTTAAACGCCATGCGGAACAAAAAGGGTTGAAATTGACTTCAAAACTGGATGCTACATTACCGGAATCTATTCGTACCGATCCACAACGGCTAAATCAAATACTGAAGAACTTTTTGTCCAATGCCATAAAATTCACCGAAAAAGGAAGTATAAACATCAGTATTGACCGATATACGGAAAGTACAGTGATTATTTCCGTTACCGATACAGGCATTGGAATACCTGAAGAAAAACAAATGGCTGTATTTGAAGCTTTTCAGCAAGCAGATGGAGGCACTTCCAGAAAGTATGGAGGAACAGGTTTAGGGCTTTCCATTTCACGGGAACTTGCAAAATTATTAGGCGCTGAAATTAAGTTGAGCAGCAAGTTAAACGAAGGATCTGCCTTTTCAATCATTCTTCCTCTGGAAATACATCAAGGACATGAATATGTTCAAACAAGTACATTGAAGGAACCAGTTTTGTTTAAAGCACGCACTGACAGCAATTCAGAATATCTGAATTATCCCGCCTTAGAAGATGACAGAGACACTATATCAAAAGACGATAAAGTAGTGCTCGTTATTGAAGATGATTTGAAATTTGCCGCTATCCTTCTAAAACAAGCTTACAAAAAAGGATTCAAATATTTGTCGGCGGCAACAGGGGAAGATGGTTTGGCGCTCGCGGTAAAATACATACCGAAAGCGATTATTCTCGATATGGATTTGCCGGGCATCAACGGACATAAAGTGTTGCATGAATTAAAAGCAAACCCAGCCGTAAGGCACATACCGGTACATATCATTTCTGTCAATGAACGTTCATTGGACACTATCAAAGAAGGCGCAATTGAGTATTTGATGAAACCGGTGGATAAAAAAGACCTGGAAGAAGCATTTAACAGAATTGAAAATTTTGTCAACAGAAAAATGAAAAATCTGTTGATTATCGAAGACGATGAAAATTCCAGAAAAGCCATGTGTAAACTCATTGGGAATGGAGACGTAAAATGTTTTGAAGCAGGAACAGGGAAGGAAGCCCTGACTATATACAAGGAAAATCGTTTCGATTGTATTGTGTTGGATCTTGGTTTGCCAGACATAAGCGGATTTGACCTTATCCATAAACTTGAGAATATAAAAGACCATAACATTCCGCCCATTATTATTTACACCGGCAAGGAGCTTACAAAAGAAGAAAACAATGAGCTTCAGAAATATGCGGAGAGCATTATTATAAAAGGCGTAAAATCGGAAGAGCGATTGTTGGATGAAACCGCCCTTTTCCTTCATAGGACAATCAGTAATTTACCGGAATCAAAACAAATGATCATCAATAATTTGTACGATAAAGAAGCTGTTTTTCATTCCAAAAAAATATTATTGGCAGATGATGATATGCGAAATGTATTTGCATTGTCAAAAATACTAAAAGAACGCGGAATGGAAATAATAAAAGCGGAAAATGGAAAAAACGCGTTGGAGATGTTGGATATGCATACCGACATTGATTTGGTGTTGATGGATATTATGATGCCGGAAATGGATGGTTACGAAGCAATGAAACAAATACGGTCCCAGGGAAAATTCAAGAGTTTACCCATAATTGCGCTCACGGCAAAAGCCATGAAAGACGATAAACAAAAGTGTATTGATGCGGGAGCCAACGATTATATCGCAAAACCTGTTGATGTGGAACGATTACTGTCGTTAATGCGGGTATGGTTAAGTAAATAAATGAGATAGAAGACGGAAGACCGAAGACGGAAGACCGAAGCAAAAAACCTCTAATCCCAAACCATTAACTGATAACTGCGAACTGATAACTGATAACTGTGAACTATGAACGCAAAACCCAAAATATTAATCGTAGACGACAAACCGGAAAATTTAGTCGCTTTAAGAATAGTTCTTAAAGATTTGGATATAGAACTGGTGGAAGCCACAAGTGGCAATGAGGCACTTAAAGCAACCCTGCGCCATGATTTTGCTTTGGCATTATTGGATATTCAGATGCCGGAAATGGATGGTTACGAACTGGCCGGTATATTGCGTGAAGAAGAAAAAACCATGCATCTTCCTTTTATATTTATTTCAGCCGTTTATACAGACAATTTGAATGTTTTTAAAGGATATGAAAAAGGGGCATTCAGTTTTATCACCAAACCTTTTCAGCCCGAAATATTAATTAATAAAGTTAAATTTTTTATTGACAAACATCAACAAGAGATTACCTTATTCGAATTGAATGAAGATTTAAAACGAAAAGTAAAAGAGATTGCCGATTATAAGTATGCATTGGATGAATCATCAATAGTGGCCATTACCGATCAAAAAGGAATAATAAAGGAGGCAAACAATAACTTCTGCACTATTTCAAAATACACCAGAGAGGAATTAATAGGGCAAGATCACCGTATAATCAATTCCGGATATCATCCCAAAGAATTTATAAAAGACTTGTGGACAACCATTTCCGGCGGAAAAATTTGGAGAGGGGAAGTAAAAAATTTGGCCAAAGATGAAACCATTTTTTGGCTGGACACGACCATTGTCCCTTTTCTAAACGAAGATGGCAAACCATATCAATATATGACCATTCGTTCAGACATTACCTCCCGAAAAAAAGCAGAAGATAAATTGCAGGCAGTAAATAAAGAACTGGAAGCATTCAGTTATTCTGTTTCACATGATTTACGGGCACCGCTTCGCGCAATAAACGGCTATGCCGAAATACTCAATGAAGATTATGGAACCAAACTGGATGATGAAGGGAAACGCATTACAGAAATTATCCGCGATAATGCCACAAGGATGGGAATCCTGATTGATGACTTGCTTTCCTTTTCACGGCTTGGGCGGAAAGAGATTCAGATGACAGAAATTGATATGAATGAGATGGTAGAAAGGGTGATGATTGAATTAAATAAATCAATGACACATCATGCAAAAATAAAGATTGATAAACTGCATGAAGTGAAAGCTGATTACGGTTTGCTTCGTCAGGTAATGTTTAACCTTATTTCAAATGCAGTTAAGTACTCTTCAAAGAAAAAAAATCCTATTGTGGAAATATCATCAGAAGAAAAAAACGGTGAAATTATTTTTTCGGTGAAGGATAACGGAGCAGGTTTCGATATGCAATATGCAGATAAATTATTTGGCGTGTTTCAGCGCCTGCATTCACAGGATGAATTTGAAGGAACGGGAGTGGGCCTGGCGATAGTGCAACGAATAATTTCCAGGCACAAAGGCAGAAGCTGGGCAGAAGGAAAAGTGAACGAAGGAGCGGTATTTTATTTCTCAATTATAAAAAACTAAAAACTAAAAAACTATGAATCACGAAATAGAAATTCTTTTGATAGAAGACAACATGAACGATGCGGAATTAACCATCCGCGCATTGAAAAAAAATAATCTGGCAAACAAATTGGTTCACTTGAAAGATGGTGCGGAGGCAATAGATTTCATATTTGCGGAGGGAAATTATTCCGGCCGCAAAGTTGAGAATGTCCCCAAAGTAATATTGCTCGATTTAAAAATGCCGAAAGTAAACGGCATTGAGGTACTAAAAAAAATAAAAGCAGATGAGCGCACAAAAAAAATCCCGGTCGTAATACTCACTTCCTCCAAAGAGGATCCCGATATTCAGGAATGTTATCGTTTGGGAGTAAACAGTTATGTGGTGAAGCCTGTAAGGTTTGAACAGTTCGTTAAATCGGTTTCCGAACTGGGATTGTACTGGATGATATTAAATCAACCTCCGCGATAATGAACGATATGCCAAAAATATTGCAGGTAGAGAATTATGGAACAAATGCCGATTTGTTTTCAGGTTTCTAAAAAAAGGAAACATTGATTTAAATCATTTAAAAGTTTGGAATAGGATGCTTTTATAAAAGCATTAAAATAAAATAAACCCAATTTAATAATTGCTAACCAAATACTCATTAACAATGTGTATTCAAATACCCTAAAATCATGAATGACAATTTAAAAATACTTATCCTTGAAGATAATCAATATGACGCTGATTTGATTCAACGCGAGTTGAAAAAATCAGGATTTAGGTTTACGTCAGAAATTGTCCAAACCCGTGAATCTTATGAGAGCGCCCTCGACAGCTTTAAACCGGATATAATACTGTCCGATTATTCTCTTCCTTCATTTGACGGGGTTGCCGCTTTCCGCATCAAACAAAAAATCTCTCCCGATATTCCTTTTATTATTGTTTCCGGAACTATTGGTGAAGAAAATGTAGTTGAATTGCTTAAACAGGGAGCTACCGATTATGTGTTTAAAGATTTGGGCAGGCTTGCACTTGCGATCCGTCGAGCTTTGGAAGAGGTAGCGCAGCAAAGAGAGCGGAAGCGGGCGGAGGAGGCACTTCAAAATTCTCGCGAGGACATATATCGCCTGTTAAATTCGATAGCTGAAGGCGCATATGGGATGGACACCAATGGAAACTGCACCTTCGTTAACAGAGCATTCTTAGAAATACTGGGTTACCAGAACGAGCATGAAGTGCTTGGCAAACACACACACGACCTCATTCAACATTCTTATTACGATGGCAGTCCATATCCAGCAAGTGAATGCAGAATGTATCGCGCTTATCAAGACAAACAACTAATCAATGTTTCTGATGAGGTGTTTTGGCGTAAAGATGGTGTTGCAATCCCGGTTGAATACCGGTCGCATCCAATAGTAAAGGATGGTGCAGTGATAGGTTCAATAGCTACATTTATTGACATCACCGAACGAAAACTTGCTGAGCAAGAACTCATTAGGTCCAAAGAAAAAGCAGAGGAAAGCGACCGTCTAAAATCTGCATTTCTTGCCAATATGTCGCATGAAATAAGGACTCCAATGAATGGCATTTTAGGCTTTGCCAACTTATTGAAAGAGCCTAATCTTACCGGCAAGCAGCAGCAGCAGTATATTAAAATCATAGAGAAAAGCGGTGTCCGCATGCTCAATATCATCAATAACATTGTTGATATTTCCAAAATTGAAGCTGGACTGACAGAAGTTAATTTGAAAGAATCCAACATAAATGAGCAAATCGAATACATTTATACCTTCTTTAAACCCGAGGTTGAACAAAAAGGAATGCAACTTTTCTTTAAAAAATCTTTGGCTTCGAAAGAGGCCGTAATAAAAACAGATCGAGAGAAACTCTATGCAATTCTAACTAACCTTGTTAAAAACGCCATTAAATATACCAATGAAGGGTCAATAGAATTTGGGTATCACCTAAAAGCGGACAGTAAACCCGCAGAATTGGCATTTTTTGTGAAAGACACAGGCATTGGAATTCCCAAAGACAGGCAGCAAGCCATATTTGATCGGTTTATCCAGGCTGATATTTCCGATAAAATGGCCTATCAGGGTGCCGGGTTGGGTTTGTCAATCACTAAAGCTTATGTGGAAATGCTGGGCGGCAAAATTTGGGTTGAAAGTGAAAAGGAAAATTTGCCTGCTAACAGACAAGTCAAGGCAGGAGGCGCAACATTTTACTTTACGATTCCTTATAATATCGAATCGGAAGAAAAAATTGTTGTTGAAAATGTATTTTCGGTTGATGAAGCAGAAAATCATGTTAATTCCGAATCTTCGGGACTGAAAGTCTTAATTGCAGAAGATGACATGCCATCAGAAATGCTAATTACGATAATGCTCAAAATGTTTACCAAAGAAGTTTTAAAAGTTGTAAACGGAGTTGAAGCGGTTGAAGCTTGCCGCAATAACCCAGACATTAATTTAATTTTAATGGATATTCAAATGCCTGAAATGAATGGATATGAAGCCACCCGTCAAATCCGGCAATTCAACAAAGACGTGGTCATCATTGCACAAACAGCCTTTGCGCTTGAGGGAGACAAAGAAAAGGCAATAGAAGCAGGATGCAATGACTATATTTCAAAACCTATTTTAAAAGATGGATTGCTGGCGTTAATACAAAAGTATTTTAACAAGGAAATAATAAATTGAACCCGTTGGGTTTAATATTATTTCATTTTTACTGAGGCTCAAACCACTTTGATTTTTTTTCTCCTTCTAAATAATACCCAAACCAATCTGAAATACGACCTGTTAAGTCAATTTGATTTTCCGGTATTTGAATTACGTGATCGTCTTTGGGATAGATCAACATAATATGTTCTATAACAACCAAACCATTGGTCAAAAGAATTGTTGGAAATAAAGGTGTATATCTTCAAACTAATTAGGACAAAAACCCATAAGAGGAAAATTTCTAATTAGAGTACTAAAATCGATTTTTATTGCCAATTTTAAAATTATTTAAATTAAATGACCTCAATAAAAACCAATTCCAGAATTTCAATCAATATTAATTAGTATTTAATTTACTTAGGTGTTTTTTTATCATCTCAGTTAATTCATCCTTATTAATAGGCTTGGTGATATAATCATTGCAACCGGCCGCCATTGACTTGTTTTTATCACCTATAAGCGCAAAAGCTGTTTGTGCAATGATGACCACGTCTTTATTAAATTGTCTTATGATCCTTGTGGCCTCATACCCATCAATTAAAGGCATTTTAACATCCATAAGAACCAAATCAATATCTGGGTTATTTCGACATAGTTCAACTGCTTCAGCACCATTTCTGGCAATAAGTATTTCTTTACTTAAGGCATCTACTATATGTGAAATATAAATTTCAGAACTTTCATCATCTTCTACAACAAGTACTTTAAGTTTGTTTATTGCGTTTTCTCTCTTGGCAATAACATTTTGACCGTTTGTCTTATCGTCTGCAATTTTAATTTCACCAGGAATTGTAAAATAAAAAGTGGCACCTTTTCCTGGTTCACTGTCAACCCAAATTTCACCTCCAAGCATCTCTACATAAGCTTTAGAAATGGACAAGCCCAAACCTGACCCTTGTAACGCTTTTACATCCTCAATATCGGCTTGAACAAAACGGTCAAAAATAGCAATTTGTCTATTTTTATCAATTCCAATACCTGTATCTTTAACATAAAACCCAAGAATGGATCCTTTCTTCTCAACGCCAATTTCAATAGTTCCTTCATCACAATACTTAATTGCATTTTTAACTAAATTTACAAGTATTGCGTTTATTTTATGATTGTCTGACTTAATAGTGATTTCATTTGACGGCAATGAATTTTTTATGTCCAGCAATATTCCTTTCGCTTTCGCTTCAGTGTTGAAAAGGGCATGAACTTCCTTTATTTGTTCCAAAATATTGAACTCTGAAATTAAAATTTCCATTTGACCTGATTCTACTTTTGAAATATCAATGATATCATTGATGACATTAAGTAACCTTCCTCCACTTTTCTGAATGATTTCAAAATATTTCTCTTGCTTTTCATCTGTCAATTCTGGTTGTTTCAATAGTTCAGTAAAACCTAAAATTGCATTCATTGGCGTTCGGATTTCGTGACTCATATTGGCTAGAAATGCGGATTTCAACCGACTGCTTACTTCTGCTTTTTCCTTGGAAATCAATAATTCATTTTCTACATTTTTTTGCTCAGTAATATCAACTTCAATGCCATCCCAATAAACCAACCCCCCAATAATGCGCGGCCTGGACACCATATATGACCATCTGATTGTTCCATCAGGATTGACTACCCTAACTTCCGATTTAAAAATTGACATTGTTTTTAAGGCTTCCTTTTCTTTCTTTATTAAATCATCTGCATCATCTTTATATATTTTAGCATAAATCAAATCTGGATTTTCTATGGCTTCAATTGCAGTGCAGCCATATAATTGTTGAACAGAATCACTTAGATAAGTGAATTTTCTTCTGTTCCCATCGGGCATACCAACTTGATATATCATGCCATTTACCAGATTATTGGCGATTAATTTTAATTTTTCTTCACTTTCTTCTGCTTTTTCCTTTGAAATTTTTAGTTCAGAATGGCTTTCTCTTAATAGTTCGTTTATAGTAACCAATTCCTTATTTTTATCTGATAAATTTATAGTTAATTTTTTAGCAACCCTTTTTGCAAATAATGCTCTATTAAATAAAGAGAATACCAATAAACTTAACAAAAAACTAATCACAATGCCACCTGTCAACACGATAGACGGTAAACTGACAAAAGAAGGAGTTATTATTGGTTGCGTAAATTGTAAAGTCCATTTTTTCCCGTTTAATTCAATAGGTAACAATAGCGTGTTTGAGAGTAATATATCATTGTTTTTAATTAGAATATTTTTATTGTCAAACAAAAGAGATTCACTTAATATGTGATCGCCATCATATATTTTTAGATGAAGTTGATTGTGATCATTGGAATTAGGCTGGTCAAATACACCTTTCATAAAGTTTACCATCCTAAAAGAGCTGGCTGCCCAGCCTTTAATGGCAACTCTTCGTTCATTAATAGTATTTATAGGCAATTTTTTATCATAAATTGGTGTATACATTACAAACCCTGTACTAGTTTCAGGAGTGCCTTCCTGAATAAGAGTTACTTTATCTGTCAGAATAGTTTTATTGGAATCCCTGGCTTTTTCTATTGCCTTTCTCATAAGGGGATTCGTACTTATATTAAACCCTAAAGCCTTAATGTTTCTGTCTTGTAGAGGTTCAATATAAACAATAGGGGTGTACATTTCTTCAATGCTAGAAGGAAAAACAGTATAATCATTGGACAATACTTCTTTAAAACGTTGTATATGATTTTCCAGTTGATTGTTAGGAACAATCATTACATAGGCAATTCCTTGAAACCCTTTTAAATGTTCAGCAATTTTACTTTTTTCAACAAAATGTTTCCAGTCGCCTTTTGTGACAGTATCAGAAGACATAAAAAAAGAAGCACAGCTTCGTGAAAATTGCACGTGAGAACTTAGCAAACTTTGAATCCTAAATTTTATATCGACAGCGCCAATTTCCAGTTGCAATTTATTATCCTCATCAAGATCCTTCTTAGCATTAAAAGCTAAAATAAAAGTGATTATAAAACCTGCAAAAAGGACAGCCAAGGATGTCAGGAAATCTTTAGCCTTTGGCTCAATCTTAGTCAGAAAGGGTATCTTCACGATTTTTGCAGATTAATTTTCTAAATTTAACAAATTTAAAATTCTTTCTCCTAAAAAATTTCTTTTTTACATAAGAAACACTTTAAATTATTATTAATTGAGAGGTTAATTTGTTATATTTAATAGCGATAACACTTTTACCATGTGCTACGATATCAAAACAAATTTGGAAGCGCAACTAAGCCGCACCAATCGGAAAGAAAATTTGCAGGCCATTTAAGAAATTAAGGAAAAAACTGGTTCATTTAACCGACCATCCACACCAGAACCATTTGATGAGTTTCGTAACAGAATAAAAAAGCAAAGATCAGGCATTTTTTAAAAGCCCTGCTGATTTGGTTTATTTCGATCATTGCCCCAATGAAAAATTTGTCCGCCTGTGTAATGAAAGTCACATACTACCCAAAAGCAAGACCTTATATTCGCATTCTCAATGCAGATAAAATCCTACATAGCCATTTTTTTTGTTGCGGTTTTCTTAGGAAAATTCATCACTATGGATTCCAAACTCCTTGGGATTATTGTTAATTCTGAAGAAATTACCTTAGTCAATCCATTTTGCAAAAAACTTCAACCAAACACACATAAGGAAATACAAAGCTTTGACAAAGCATCTTTATTCAACAACATTACTGTTAATGTAATTTGCGCTTCTCCTTTTCAATTTGAAATTTACAATTATCCAATCGCATTTGCTGAAGCCAATTATCAAGAACACAATTATCACACTCAATCGATAATTAGCACCTACCGGGATAAATTTTACCCTCCGCCAAAAGCCTGATTCCACCCTTTTCAGCAACATTCCATCAGCCGGATTACTTATTAAAACCCTGTGCTTCCATTGATTTTTTTCAGAAAAGAACTGTATAAAAATCTCGGCTCGCGGGTCTCATTTACGGCTGTATCCACTAACTATTTATCCATATAAAAATGACGAAGATTTCAGTAAATCAACGCTCGGTTCAAATCTTTCGGGTGATGCTAAGCGGGATTTTTTTGGTAGCGAGTTTAAGCCATTTATTCAATATAGAAAAAACGCTTCAAAAAATTGATCAGGCAACATTCAAAGGAATTGCCTATTTATTCGGTGATCCTACATATCTGATCATCCTTTCCGGAATTGCAATGCTAATTGGCGGATTAAGTCTGATGGTTGGTTTTAAAACCAAATGGGCCGCAATAATCCTGGCAGCTTGTTTAATTCCTATTACGCTTACGGTTCAGGTTGGCCAAATTGACAGCCTTGGCCCACTGTTTAAGAATATCGCAATTTTTGGCGGACTCTTATTATTTATACTCAACGATTTTAAAATAACTCAAAAAACATAATTCATGAAAAATTTATTTTTAAGCACAATGGTACTGGTTTTGGCATTTTTTAATTCTTCGGCAGAAGCCCAAAACAGGATGCACCACAAAAAAAACAATTATGTGGTTCTCACAAAAACAATCCCGCAATTACAACCAATTATTTTGACTGCTGAAGCCTTGGCGCAAGAAGACGGAAGGAAATTCGGGGATTTTCAGGTCATAATTTGCGGAAAAACCGTAACCGATCTAACCGATAAGGAAATGATGCAGAAATTTATAGATAAAGCCGAAAAAGCAAATGTGAAAATCGTGATCTGTGGACTTTCACTCAAACAATTCGGGGTCAATCAAAAAGACATTTCTCAGGAATTGGAAGTTGTGGATAATGGTATCTTACACAATTTTCAACTTCAGAAAAAAGGATATTTAAGCATTGAACTTTAAAAAAAATCTATGCAATTAATTAAGACAACATCATATACTGGATTGGGAATATTCAGTTTTTTTTAGTATTGGGTTCCTTCAAACAAATGATCGCCGGGGAAAATCAAGCAAACTCCAAGGTACAGGATACGCTTCGGATCACCATTTTACAGACGGCCGATATTCACGGCCAGTTAGACTCCCATCCCGAATTGTTTTGGGAAAATGAACGCATCGTATTTAAAGAACGCGGTGGTTTGTCCACTACTAAAACCTTGTTTGATCAGGAGCGGGCCAAAAACCCGAACCGCACCATTATTATCGATGGTGGGGATTTGATACAGGGAAGCGGATATGCCGCCCTTTCGAATGGCGCCATTTTCCCCGAAATAATTAGGAAAATGAACTATGACTACTGGGAAGTTGTGTATGGGAAAGAATCTATGCTGGATGTTCTAAATGCCTATGGCACCCCGGTAATTGCACAAAATATGTATCATGAACAAGGTGGAAAGCGACTTTTCCCTCCTTATTGGATCAAGGAAATTGAAGGAATTAAACTTGGTTTTATCGGGATAAACGACCCGGATGTTTCCCTGCGCCAAAATCCCATTTTTAGTGAAGGAATGACATTTAGCGGACTTGATGAAAACACAGAGAAACTCATTGATGAGCTTAAAAATAAAAAAAATGTAGCTGTTTTATTCCTTGTTACACATATGGGAATTTTTAAACAGGTGGAATTGGCCAATAATGAAATGGCTAAAAACGTGGATTATATTTTAGGGAATGACACGCATGAAAGAGTGCGTAAACCTATAGAAGGGAAATATGCCAAAGTAACCGAGCCCGGTGCTTTCGGTTCTTTTGTTGGAAAATTAAACCTGTATTTTGTGAATGGAAAACTTGTAAAAGACGATTATGAATTAATGGATGTGGACCCTGAAAAATATGCGGCGGATACGGAAATTCAGGAACTGGTGGATAAAGCCAAGGCTCCTTATAAGGAACATTTGGAAACCGTGATTGGCTATACCAACACTCCTATGTTTCGCTATTTAACGGTTGAAAATCCGACGGACAATTTTATTACCGATGCTGCCCGCTGGAAAACAGGCGCGGATATCGCAATATCCAACGGTTTTAGATTTGGAAATCCCATAGTGCCTGTAAATGGAAAACCTGCGCCCATTACACGGGCTAATTTGTGGAATTTAATTCCGGTGAATGAAAAGATAAAAACAGGAAAAGCCACCGGAAAACAAATTAAAGCATGGCTGGAAAGGGAAATGCACAATACCTTTGCCCAAAATCCCACAGAACGATTTGGTGGCTGGTTGGTTAGGTTTTCAGGAATGGAAGTTGATTTTAGCAGTCGGGCACCGAGAGGCCAGCGCGCAAATTCGGTGAGAGTGAAAGGACAGGAAATTCAGGATGATGAATATTATACCATCTCTGCCTGCGTTCGTCCCGGTGATCCTCTAGATAATTTATGCCGAATCCCAAATGTAAAAGATGTTGAGGTAAAAGACTATACCATTCACGACGTGCTGGAGGAATATTTAAAGTTAAAATCCCCTATCTCCCCAAAATTAGATGGTAGGGCGTATTCGGATTATTTAGGTCCTTACTCTTTTTCTACCGTTCCCAGAACTGATTATAAATTTCAATAGATCTTTATTGATTAGGTGATTAACCTAAAAACGGCAAAGCTAAAGGCTTTGCCGTTTTTTTTATGTGGTGTAACTAAATTCTATTTATAAATAAGTTAACACGAAGATGTACAATATTCATAAATCTTTGAAATTGCATGGTAGATAAATTCAACCTGCCCTGCTCTTTGGTCATCAATCCAAAATATTTAGTGTATTTCATTCTTCAAAATTAGGGAAATATCCCATAGCTAATTGCTTACGTTTTTAGCAAAACGCCATTTCTAACATAAAAAATGATACAATGGTTTGGCTATTGAAGAAACCAATTACCCACATCTCCGGCAGTATTCCGTTCCTCCTGAACTTGGTTCAGTACCTTATCAATTAAAATAAAAAACTGCATACACCTTTCAATTCCACCTCATTAAGCGCTTTAAAAAAGCACTTACTTTATGCCATTGCACTATAAATATTGTTATCGTATGGCATATCCCCCATCCACTCTTATGGTTTCTCCGGTTACAAAATCAGATGCTTTTGATGCCAAATAGATTGCAGTGCCAATGATCTCATCCGGTTGTCCCCAACGACCGGCAGGCGTTCTTAAAATAATTTCATCATTGATTGGCAATGTTTTTATTGATGCTGTCATATCCGTTTCAATCCACCCGGGAACAATAGCATTCACTTGAATATTGTGCGGAGCTAATTCAATTGCCATCGATTTGGTTAGCTGAATCACAGCGCCTTTTGCAGCACTGTAAGATGGGATTCTTCCTGAGCCAAAGAAAGAATACATACTGCCAATGTTTATTATTTTGCCTCGTTTGTTTTCAACCATCGATTTTGCAACCAGTTTTGACAATAAAAAAACAGCGTTTAGTTGTGTATCTATAACACGGTTCCAATTTTCTTCTGTCTCATTAATGATGCCTCCGCTAATTGATTTTATTCCTGCATTATTTACCAAAATACTGACTGGCCCTAATTCTTGTTCCACTTTTTTAATGGCTGGTTCTAAAGCAGAACGATCAGTAACATCAACATTTAAAACCATAGCGGAAATTCCCAGTTCTTCTAATTCTGAAAGAATCTTTTTGTTCTTTTCAATATTGCGCGCAAATATTGCTACTGAGGCACCTGCCTTGGCGAGTCCAATAGCAATGCTTCTTCCTATACCCCCATTTCCTCCGGTAATGATCGCTACGTTTCCCGTAAGGTCAAATAATTTAATTGTGGTCATACTTTTTTTCTCGATTCCAAATGGTTAATACCTTATAATTTTAAAGCTTAGCTTACAATCAAAATGTACAATTTAAGTTAGGCTTCTCTCCATAATTTTTGAACGGCGTTAAGATCCTTTTTTAAGGCATCATATACAATCTTTTTATCAACGGTTAAAGACCTGTTACCTTTCTCAGCACCACCCAAAGGATATTCTACATGAAGAGAGACCGGTGGATTTAGTTGGAGTTTCTTTAATAATTTAAAGTATTTATCAAAGTCTACCATGCCTTCTCCAATTGGTGTATGAATGGGTGCCCATTTTTCATTTACTTTTCCCCACTTAAAATCTTTCAGCACAATCACTTTAATATGCGGATATAAAAGTTGAAAACCATTCTCCCAAGAGAGTCCGCCTTCAACAATAGCATGTCGAATATCATATTGTGACCCAAAATAATCCGGATAAGCAGTTTCAATGATCTTTTTGACTTCCCAAAAAGAAGAACCCACACTCCTGCCATCTCTATTTTGATAACTCCCTATAATTCCTGATTCTTTATTTAGGATACTTAGTTCTTTAATTTGCTGTTTGTAAATTTCCAAATCATCTTCCATTGATTTTTTGCCGGTATATTTATACCAATTTGTCCGATAGTACTTTACACCCAACTTAGCTGCTGTTTCTATGACAGCAACATTTAAAGGATTATGAACGCTCTCGATGTTGGTTGAAATCATTTCACAACGGGATCCGCTATCTTGTATATCCTTGATCGCTCTTGGCAAATCGGTTTTAACCAGCTCAGGAAGCACGTGACCTTTAGGACGAACCGTTAAATCAATCCCTGAAAATCCCATTTCAGCAGCCATTTGTCCCAATGGTTTGTAATCTAAAAATTGTAGGGGCTTAGAAAATATTTGTACAGATAATGGTAATGTTATTTCTTCTGATGCCCAGGTACTTAATGGAAAATTCATCAACGGCAGTGCGCTTGCTGCTATAGCCGTTTTTTTTATAAACGTTCTTCTTGTGTTTATTTCCATGAGTTCTTTTATTTAAATAGTTGATATTCTATATTAAAAGCTGAAAATATATGATTTGTTTAGCGCTTCAAATAATGAAATACGATTAACGACGCCATTTGATACAAATAAATTACAAATTTAAAACCTGCACGTCATTGTGCTTCCCGGAACCATTATGGCAGATTTACATTTTTTTATGCCCGACGTAGTTATTTGAATTTCTGCATCACTTATCAATTGCACAGTTAATGTTTCCTTAGTAAGTTTAACATAAACATCGGCAGATTGAAACAATTCAATGTTGATATTTTCGTATCGTAACTTTTTAACCCCGAAGAAATAAGTTTCATCGTTTTTTGACAACGAGACAAAATCCTCACCATCAACTTTCCAAACTGAATCATTCTTTTTCCAGCCTTTTAATTGCGGGTTTTTGTCCAATTCATCAATTCTGTTTTCAAAAAAAGCATAAGGGTACAAAACAGTAATAAAACTAAAATCACCAACCACATCCTTTGAAACAACAGACCATTCTTTCCCTCTAGCCCCGGACGTTTTCACTTCTTGAATATTTCTTAACTGAAAAATATCAAGACCTGTGGCATCATCAAATGTGGCTCTCATTAAGTTTGGTCCATTTTCAAAAGTGTAATGCCCTTGCCATACTTGTTTGTAGGTATGCTTTCCCTGAGATTTAAAATTGTCTTTAACAATCCAAAAATCATTTTTTAAATGAATGACCTGTCTTGTGTAATTCACGCCTACATTTTTAAAACCATCGTGAGAACCAATAAACAGGTCTTGATTTTGACTCGTATTCCAAGAGATGACTTTAGGTTTTGGCAATTCAATAAATTTACCAAATCCGCTTCCTCCCTGATTTGATTTATACTGTTTACCTTGTAATTCACCATCAACCAAAGCAACATTTTTTACCATAGAATTTTTAAATAATTCTAAATCCGGCAAAGAGTAACGAACCTGATAGTTTGGTAAAATAGCTTTGCCGTTAGCCATGGCCTGAATTCCAAGTATATCTGCATGTTGATGGTCAGGTTTTTCTGCATCAACTCCGGCAGAAATTATCATCATTTGGTCATTTGGTTCCCAACCGTCTCTTTGAACAAAATAACCGGTAGTGGGGAAAGACAGCGATTTAAAATCTGGTTTTTCTTTTTTAATATCCTTTAACAATGCCAGTTGTTGGTCACTTAAATACCAATACATTTTGGCTTCAACCTGGTTACTGGCAAAATAACCCATCACGGGGTCTTCAAAAAGTAAGTATCCCAAAGTTAATGCCCCAGAAATATCATTTGTTTCTGCCCAAGGATTATAAGTGTCATCCTGAAGTACCGGTGCCGTTTTATTTGGATAACCTATTTTGGTTAAAGTGGTAAATAATGATTTCAATTTCTCTTCCCAAAAAACATTAACTTTTATACCGCTAATTTTGGCCAATTGATAAACATAATAATAATTTTCAATATCACTTATATGATAATGTACAGTTCGCTCAAATTGAAAACCATCATCATTTATTTCCTTCGACAAATGTTCTTCTAACAATTTCATTGATTGTTTGTACCAATCATCAGTTCCTTTAAAATCACGCAATACAATAGACAGCATTGCCAATCCCGACATACCCCGAGTTTGGTGATTTCCTGGCGTGAATTCAGCGCTTTGGGAATATAGGTTTGCACCGTGCTGCAATAAAGTAGCGATAGTGGTTAATTGATCTTCATCAGTATAATTTTCCTGTGCCAAGAACATATTGTGAATTTGCAGCCAATTTAGCACCCTGTAACCCGATCTAAAAACCTCGTAAACCCCATTGCCATCTTCAATTTTCTCATATAATCCTGCATCCAACGCAGTATTCAACGATTTTAATTGCCGTTTAAAATAATTTAGATATTGTTGATCCTGATTCTTATAATGATAGTAATAGGCAATATCCACCATTTTATGCTGACGCGCCAAATGTCTGATGGCATAAGCATTTACTGGTTTACCGTTAAGGTAATTAAATGGCAACACCCAATTAGTGGAATCGGAATACTTTGAAATATGATCCATTGCATTTTCCATATGGTTTTTCTCACTCCCCGTATAGATTAAATTGTATTCCTCAAACCTTTTGTTGAAATTTTTCCAATCGTAAAAGTATCTTTCCGAATACTTTTCACGAAGGTATTTTGCCAATTCCGACTTGGTTATGTGCCCATTGGCGTTTATATTTTTCTTAACATCTTCCTTTAAATAATTGGAAAGCTCAGCTGCATCTATTACGCTATTGGCAGGAATTTCCTGCGAATAACTTATTTGGCTAAGAAGTAAATAACTGCAAAAAATTAAGTTCTTAAATGTCATTATTTTTAGTATTATTTGTTAAGTTTAAATAATTGCATCCGCTTTTAAAAGCTAAATATTAATACATCATTTTTTGAATTAAATTCTGTTGAATTTCAATTTTACCGGAATTTATAATTTTATTGTCAATCGGTTTCTGTTTTTTCTCACCCCACAATATGGCAATCAATTTTACCGCATTATTGGTGAAGGTATTTTCCATTAATAGCACATTTACAATACCGATTGTTTGCAATAAAACGCCACTTTTATCCATCTTTCCGCAGTTCGTAAATTTGTTGTTTTTAATCACTAAATTCCCTCCAATGGTGGACTCATCATAGCCTCCACGATAATAATTCAAAACTTCTGATTGAACATTTTCAAATTCAGAATTGATGATATAAACAAATTCCGCATTATAATCTCCTTTATCATCGTTCTCTTCAGCCAATTGAATACCGTTTAAGCAATTTTTAATCACCGTATTCGCAATGGAGATGGTATCGGCGAATGATCCCTTTGACACCTTTAAAACACTTTTAAAATCGCTTATTTGAGCATTTTTTATCCAAAGATTGTAGGCTTTAGCCATCTCTTTATCCAAAGTGGCAAAAGCATTTTGCGCTTTATTTCCCCGGAGAACGATGCTCTCTAAAATTAGATTTCCTTTGGGATTCATTTGAAAAGCAGGTGTATTTTCTGCCCCTGAATAAAATATTTCCGCTTTATGGTTTTTATCCTTTGATTTTATGGTGATCTGTTTATTAATTACCAGTGATTCAGTAATCAAGTAACTTGGAGCAGTCAATACGATAACATCGCCATCCTTGGCTTTTTTTAGTCCCTCAACAATTTCCTTATTTGTTGAAGCTTTAATTACGATTGGGGTATGGGCTGCTTTTTCATTTGAAAACCATTTGGTGCCATACATTTTTTTATCAATGGCAATTTTATTTATGTCAACCGGTAAAGTAATTGCACCAATACTATTGCCTTTTGCTCTTTCTCTTCCAAAAAGATCATTTTTAATGTTTTCAAAATCAAAACCAATATAAACAGCAGTATCATTTTTTATAGGAACATAGAGCCAGTCTGCCAATTTTTTGACTTCAAATTCTTTTGTTGCAATTCCTTTAAATTCGCTCTTATTTAAAGAGTTTGACAGGTTATTTTTAAAAGTGATCCCATCAACCTCATCATAACTTTTAACTAGATTTTCATCAGTTTTTTGATTAAAAATTAAATTATTGGCTACAATGGTTCTAATTGGGCGTGCAGAACGGATTTCTGAAGCAGGTAAAACTTTACTTTTATCAATATTGGCGCCAACACTAAATTGAAAAGGCGTTTTACACTCAATAAATGAATTGTAGGCTACCACAACATCGGTTACTTGGTTGTATCTGTTTAATGGTGATTTTGGAATTCCGTTCATTACTGCCAAGGCACTTCTAAACTCATCTCCCTTTACTTTATAAAAATAGTTATTGGTAATCCAGTGACCTGTATTAACGACACGAACACCTCCAATAAATTCAGAATTGTCATTGCCGATAAAAATATTTCCGTCTATCGTGGCATAATTTCCGTGTCTTAAAACTAAAGAGCCTTCACTTTCAAAGAAAATATTATTTCTGAACTCATTAAAATTAGATTTACTTGAAATTATTTCAACCTCACCGTTACAACGCTCAAAAAAATTATTGGAGACATTGGTATAGGAGGGTGACATAGAAGTATAACTGTCACCAATTTGCATAGTCTCCCCATGGGGTCCTCCTTTTCTTGGTCTCGGTCCAAAGTGATTGTTGGTAATTTGGTGATAATTATTTATATGTTCATTCCCTTTCAAAAACACTCTTACTGTTGGGCCATCATTCGATTTACCTGCAATATAACAATGGTCTAATTGATTATTTCTGCCCCAAAACTCAATCCAGTGATCTTGTTTGGCGCGATCTGGCTGGGTAAACTCTTCAATAACGCAGTCTGTAACTTTGCAATTATTTGCATTTTTATTGGAATCTATATTAAACGCGATAATAGCGTCTGATGGTGTATGGCCATTTTTAAAATAAAGTCCACTAACTTCTAGATAATCGCCGCCAATTTTCAAATCAGATTCCCCTTCAATAAACACTTTACCGGCAGTTTCAGCACGTAAAACAATGGGCTTATCTTTAGTTCCTTTTCCATAAAATTTAATTTGGACATCTTTCCAAACACCATTTGCCAATACAATTTCATCGCCGGCTTTGGCATTTTTAATGGCTGCGTTCAGTTCTTCAATATTTGTTACTTTAATAGTATTTGAACTCATCTTTTGACAAGAAATTAATAAAATAACGACACTTAAGACACTTAATAGGTTTACTGTTTTTTTCATGATTATGTTGATCTCTTTAAGCTTTAATTATTTAATATTCTTGGCTTATTCCTGTTCAGGTTGGTTGCTCATCACTCTTGAAATTTGGAAAAGTTTTATTTCAGGATAATTGGCATTTTGTAACACTTCTATACCATTTGTGGCATTTTCTAATTTCCAGCCCATATTGGATTGACCGGAACAAAACCAAACCTCACCAACATACACTTCAGAAAATTTAAGGAGATTTTCCCCCTTTAATTCCATAATAAATGGGCCACCAGCATTAGAAGCCTGAAAAGTCACAGACCAATTTCCATTTTCATCGGCAAGTGCATTTTTAACTTCATTTCTAAAAGAAGCTATAATCTGTTCGGCAGGACTTGCAATTCCATATATGTTAATTTCTTCCTGTTGCTGCAAGACCATGTTATTCGAAAAAAATCTAGGCACTTTAATGTCTGCATGTAGCTGTAAAACAAAACTTAACAAACAAACCAATAAAGCATTTCTTTTATTCATGAGTTACTTATTAAACTTTTTAATAATATCAAGGGATTCTTTTACAAGTTGCTCAATCTTTACCAAATCAAAATCTCCATGAGCATTTTTAGCAATCAACTGTGAGCCCATGCCAACACAGGTTACACCAGCATTAAACCAGCCTTCCAAATTTTCTTTTGTGGGTGAAACGCCTCCGGTTGGCATAATGCTTGTCCAAGGTTGAGGTCCTTTAATGCCTTTTACAAAATTTGGTCCGTAAATATCTCCAGGGAATAGTTTTACTATTTCACAGCCAAGTTCTTCAGCCCTTGCAATTTCTGTTAAGGTTCCGCATCCTGGTGACCACAATACTTTTCGACGGTTACAAACTATAGCAATGTCTTCTCTTAAAACTGGTGTAACTATAAAGTTTGCGCCTAGGGCCATAAACCGCGATGCGGCAGCTGCATCTGTGACCGAGCCAACACCCATAATCATACCTGGCAATTCTTTTATGGCATATTTTGTCAATTCCCCAAAAACCTCATGGGCAAAATCACCACGGGCAGTAAACTCCATTAAACGGGCGCCGCCATCGTAACAAGCTTTTAAAACTTTTTTGCTGACTTCTATGTCTGAATGATAAAACAAAGGAACCAATCCTGTTTGTTTCATCACTATTGCTACTTCTATTCTTGAATATTGTGCCATGTTAGTTAATTAATTGTTGTTATTTTATATTTTTTAATACTATCATTTCAGATTTTTACAAAATATAAGTTTTATATTTTAACTTTAAATACTAATTTTTTTATTTCTCCATTTCCAATCATCGGTGCATGAACATCTTCTGGATAAAAAATTGCAAACTGATTATTTGTCAATTGAAAATACATATCAGGTACATCGATATAAAAACGCACATCCTTCTCTGAATTATAATCACCATTTGGGATTTCACATTTTTCTCTTGGCTTCCAAGCAATAGTTTCTATACCATTTACACATATCTGAATGTCAATATTTTTATCATGACACTCAAACTTTTCTAGGCTTGCTTCTTTGGTTTTTCCCTGACCATTACTCACGATAAGTTTTAACCCTTCTGCAATTTGAAACGTTCCATTTTCAATATTTAATAAATCTTTGTGACTTATAAAATCAAATGCTTTCGCAAACAATGGGTGCAAACTATTGTATTTCTTGGAATTTTTTAAGCTATCTACAATCATAATTAGTTATCTCGCTACTCTACCTGAAGCATCTCCTCCCATTAACTTTTGAACTTCATCAACTGTTACCAAGTTGGCATCACCTTTAATGGTGTGTTTTAAACAAGAGGCTGCAACAGCAAAATCCAAGGCATTCTGATCATCATCAGGAAAAGTTAACAATCCGTAAATCAAGCCACCCATAAAGGAATCTCCGCCACCAACCCTGTCAACAATATCCGTAATTTGGTATTGTGATGATTGTAACATTGTTTTGCCATCATATAAAACGCCTGCCCAAGTATTGTGTGAAGCTGAAATTGACCCTCGCAACGTAGTAATCACTTTTTTGGCCTTTGGGAATTTTTCCATCATTTGTTGGCAAACCGATAAGAAAGCTTCTGCTTTTACATCGTGTCCCTGAGTGGTAATGTCCAGTCCTTCCGGTTTGATTCCGAAGTGTTTTTCTGCATCTTCTTCATTTCCTAAAATCACATCACAATAGGAAGTGAGTTCTGTCATAATTACTTCAGGTTCTACACCATATTTCCACAATTTAGCACGATAATTTAAATCGGTAGAAATGGTAATTCCCAATCTGCTGGCGGTTTTTACGGCCTCCAAACAAACAT
>MGWK01000083.1 GCA_001800975.1 Flavobacteria bacterium RIFCSPLOWO2_12_FULL_35_11
TATGTAAATTTGATGAAATATGCAGCTTAAATAATTTTGAAAAAAATATGAAAATCTTTTGGTTAAGTCATAGAATACGCAAAGACGGATTGCAACGGAAAGCCCGACCGCTTTTTTAAGCGGGAATGCCCAAATACTAAAATGAAATAGGTTTCTTCACCTAAAATGAGCGGTTTTGAACAGCATTTTAAATATTTTCAATAATAATTCTATTGCGACGAATGATTATTTTTCCTTCGTTTTCAAGAATTTTTAACAATCGTGAAACCACAACGCGTGAGGTATTTATGTCATCGGCTATTTCTTGGTGGGTGATAATCAGTGTATTGTCTTGCATTATTTTAACTTTATCCACTAAATATTTGTGCAAGCGGTCGTCTAACTTCATAAATGCCAAACTGTCTATAGATTCTACCATTTCAATTAACCGCATATGGTAACTGTCGATGATAAAATGACGCCAGGATTTATACTTTATCAACCAATCATCTATTTTAGAAACCGGCACAAAGATTCCTTCGGTTTCTTTTTCGGCAATTCCCCTAAACATGCTTTGACTGTTGTTAATGCAGTTTACGAAAGAAATGGCGCAGGTATCGCCTCTTTCCAGAAAGTATAATGCTATTTCATCGCCATTTTTATCTTCGCGAATAATTTTTACGGCGCCACTTAATATCAATGGCACATGCGACATTTTATCGCCAATATCAATTAATGTTTCACCATTGGCAATGGTTCTGAAGATTCCTGAATCAACAATTTCATCGATCAGTTCTTTTTCAAAAATTTCAACATAATAATCTTCTAATTTGGTCCTTAACAGTACTTTATCCGTATTCATCATAATCGTTAGAAATGAAATTTATAGACAAAATTACCTAAGATAAATAAAGAAACTCCTGATTTAAATCAGGAGTTTCTTAAATTCAAATAATTATAAAATAAATTAGAACTTAACTTGCAATTGCACTAGTAAAGCATTATTGTCTTGATTGACAATAGTTTCAATCTTGCTTTGGTAATTTACCTGCAACCTTGTATTGTCATTAAAGAAATAATTTACGCCTATAGTCATCATTTCATTATAATATCCTGCTTTTTTAATATCTAAATCCTGGTCAAAATATTCATATTTAAAAACCGGTTGTAATTTTTTGCTAACATCATAGGAAGCCATTACATAAGCACCTGCTCTTTTTTCTCCTAATTCCAAAGGTGTTGAACCGCAACCGCCGTCGGCAGCTCTGTTATAATCGCCTTCGTCATAAATATATTCTCCCTGAATTTTAAAATTACTGTAATTTAAAACTATTTCAGCACCATAAGTTTTACGAAAATCATCATTATTAGTTGGAAATGCATATCTATAGCTACCACCAACAGTCATAAAATCAAATAATTTATAGGAAGCGCGACCAATGATGTCTTTTTTGGTATTGTTATCTTTTACCCCTAATCCACGACCATTCATTAAAGCTACAGAATAACGGAAATTGGTTTTGTCGCTTCCGCCTAACATCATTAAGCCTAAATCTCTTTGAGGAGCCACAATTTGGTCTGATACAATAGCGCGATCAATGGTGGTTAGGTTATTACATGCGGTATTCACTTCCAATCCGAATGGTTGTTTAAATGACCCAACAGAGAATTTTGTCCATTCGAATTTGTCAAAAGTGATAAATGCATCCATTAAATAAGGATTTCCGTCTGATGAAATAAAATCGCTGGTTTCCATTAACGCATAATAGGAAAATGAACGATTCACCCTTCCGCGAACACCAAAACGGGCTCTTTTAAATTTAAAAGTATTTTCACCTGGATCAGTAAAATAGGTGTCATATTGAGGCTGGAAATATCCAAAGAATGTAATGCTGCTTGTTTTAGGTACGCCGTCATCGCCTGCAACTGGTAAATCTCCTTCGCATCCTTGGGCAAAAGCAGTATTGAATTGAAATAGGAATGCTATGGTAAATAAGATAATTAATTTTGTTTTCATGTTTATTTTGGGTTTAATTGAAAAGCCCTAAAAAATTTTCGTACTTATTGATTTATAAAACATTATTGAAATTTCAACAGTGTGTTTACACTTTTTTAGGGCTAATTTTTTTAATGAGTTGGTTAAAATTAGTTTGTGGCGAAAGGCAATTCTTTTGGTCCGTTAGGCGCAACTCCCCATCGGTTTGTAGTCCATGCGGTGTTTGTATTGTACAATCCGTTCATTCCAAAAGTCATACTGTAAGCATTATAACCCATTACTCTTAAACAAGCGGTAACAACAGCTGAGGTTTGGCCTGTATAGCAATAGCTAACTATTTTTGTTGTTGGAGAAGGGTCCAGATTTAAATAACTATTGTCAGCCAATAATAAAGGATTGATTCTGTAAGCATTTTTAATATGTCCGAATGCTGTGTAATCAGCTGCAGAAAAATAGTTGTGCACAAAATAATTATTTGGTGAATTCAATACTTCTGTCCCGGTAACAGTTTTAAAACCTTCCGCAACTACGGCTTCAACACGACTTTTTAATATTGCGGCACCATCAGAAGCAAGAGATGAAAATGCAGGATCTGTAAAAACCAAATTGGCTGGAGCTGGATCATAAGACCAATTTGCGTGACCCTTTGCTTCTTCAGCGCCAATTTTTCCGTTCCATGAGCCGGCAGTTGTTGAATTCCAACCAGACATACCCCATTTTAATGCTTGTGTATTTTTATAACCATACATACGCAATAATGCCGTCCCATAACAAGCTGTTTGTCCGGTATAACATACCATTAAAATTGGTTTTGTTCCTGCTAATGGTCCTTCTGCCAAGATATTGGCGAAAGGAACGTTTTTTGCGCCTGTTATATGTTTTGCGGCAAAGTCAGCGGCACTTCTTATGTCAACAATGTAATACTTAGCTAAAAATGCAGGTAAATCAGCTTCAGCAGGCGCTCCTTGAATAAAGGAAACATTGTCTACACTGGTCATTATTTTGTTGATGTCAAGATTATTTGCAAGCATATAATCTTTCATTAGCGTAAATGCAGGTGTTGAATTTACAATTACATCATCACCTCTGTCGCATGATGTTAAAAAAAGCGTTGGAATTAATAATAGACCTATTAATATTGATGATAGTTTTTTCATAATTTATTTGTTTTTGTTTATAATTATGCCATTTGGCGGTTGTTTTATTCTACGATTGGGAAGTTTTTAATTTCTTTAGCTGAAAAACCATCCCACCCTTTTTCAACTAAGATTTTATTCATAAAACTATTGGAGCCGTAACCTAAATTGGAAACATCATAACCCAATACGTGTAAATAAGCAACTACGTAAGCAGCAGATTGTCCGGCAGAACACTGAACCAAAACTTTTTTATTTGCAGGAAGCGTAAAAAGACTTGTTGTTGAAGACAGGGAAGCTTTAGGCTCGTATCTTACAGCGCCTTCAATGTGGCCTGTATTGTATTTTTCTTCATTCACATAGTTAACGATGTAAAAATCTGCTGGACTTTTAAATACAGAATCTGCTTTAACAATAAACTCACTGTAAGGTTTTGCAAAAGCGCCTTTTAAGCGTTCTTTTAAAATTTCTTTTGCTTCGGTTTTTCCTGTTTTTAGCATTGGTAATTCACCAATTGCAGGCATTGCATTTGGAGTGGTCTGCAATTTGTCGGCAAAAACATTATTGGTGTTTTTTAGCCAGGCTTTTTCAGCAAATTCTGTTGTCCATGAACTCATTCCCCATTTTAAATTGAAGACATTGTTGTACCCAGAAAGTCTTAACAAACTTGCATAATAGGCGGCTGACTGACCTGAATAACATACGATTGTTATTTTGTCAAAATTTGAAGGTGTGATTTTAGTTTCGAAATAATTTAACAATTCTGCAGGGGCAACATTTACGGCATTTTTAATATGTCCGTAGGCAAACCAGCTTTCGCTTCTGATATCAATAACCAAGTACTTTTTATTGGCCAGATTTTCTTTAATCTCATCCGCTAAAACAATAGCCGGTGCATCAGTGTTTATAAAATTTCCATTTTCTTCTAAATATTGGACCAACAATCCAAACTCAGATTTAGAATTGTCCAAATTATCTTGTGCAGTACTTTTAAAGCCACTTAATAAAGTAGTTGCCATAAAAAGTATCACAAAAAACGATGTTATTTTCTTCATAATTATGTTTAATTTATTAATGATTATAATGTTATTTTATAGATCAAAATTAATTATGGAGTGAATTTATTTGTATGACATTTGTCATCTGTCATGCAATATATATCTATTCTTTACAGTAACAAATGTTACATGTTTTGTCAATAAAAATGGGGGATTGTAATGTAAAATTACAGGTGGTGTTTTTACTTTTTTGAAGCGAAAAAATAGGAATATTTATAGTGTTTAAGAAATGTAAAAATTGTATTTGTTTTTGAAGTATAGGCAAAAAAAAGCTGTTTAAAAAAACAGCTTTTTGATCATCAAAACTAACATCCGCCTTCAGCGGCGGCTTTCTTTTTCTTTTCAACGGTAATTACCTTTTTTGGAGGTGCAACCACCACTTTAACAGTTTCCACTGTATTCGCTTTTTTAACCGATTCATTTATGAAGGCGGTTACATCAGCTTCAGATTTTTCTATGACTACTTTTTTAGAGATCAATTTATTTTGCAAATAGCTGTTTTCTATCGCCAACAATTTAATATTGTCATAACCTAATTGATATAAAATAAGAAAAGAGGCATTCACCTCTTGTGGATTGTTTCCGTATAAAACTGCCGTTTTTTTACTTTCCTTCAATTCATCGAAAACGTTTGTATTGTCATCGCTTAAAATTTCAGAAGCATAAATATTAATAGCATTTTCTAAATGGCCTTTTTCAAATTCATATTGATTTCTGATGTCAATTAATACATAATCCGGGTTTTTCAACTCCTCTAAAGTGAGGTAATAATTTTCACTTGTTATTTTTTCAAGGGTGTCTTTAGTGTTAATGGCATATACATTTTTTGGTCTTTTGTAGGTTAAAAGCCCTATAATTACTGCCAATATAAAAAGCGTCGCGGCTATTGATATACGTTTGGTTTTTTCTAATTCTTTCATAAGAGAATAATTATTGTTTTTTTAAGGTCTTATGTAATTCGCATAATTTAATAAGTGATTGTATCAAATTTCAGTATGCTCATTTCATAAGTGTATTTTAAAAAGTTTTTAAAATTAACAACCGCCTTCGGCAGCAGCTTTCTTTTTCTTTTCAACAGTGATTACTTTTTTTGGAGCCTCTTTTACAATTTTAGGCGCTTCCACTTTTACTTGTTCAGGATAAACCACCCCAAAGAACATACTTGCAGCTTTTCTTGTTGCATACAATTCATGCGCAGCGGCAGGCATATTTTCTTCTGGCTTCAGCGGATTAATAATTGTAGTAAACCATTGGTTTATTCCACCTTTTAGAACGCGCAAATTTTTATATCCCAAGCGGTTGCATAAAATCCAGGCCTGATCTGCATGAAAATTGTCATTTGAAAAAAGCACCACATCAAATTGATTTTGATTTAAGTAGCTTTCAGAATCTTCATCAAATAATTTTTCAAGCGGAATGTTAATCGCATTTGGAAGCGTATAACTTGCAAAACTTTTTTCATCCCTAACATCAATTAATATGAAAGAAGGATCCTGATTGATTAAAATATGCGCCAATCGGTCTGTGGTCATATATCTTTCCGGACTCATGGCGTGGCTCACTAATTCTTCTGGCTTTATGCCTTCATGCTTTTGATATTTTGGTAATAAAACCAAGCCGCCGGCAAGTAAAATTAAAATTGCCGCCAAAATTTTATATCTGAAAGCTAAAACTTTTGCTATCTTTTTTTTAACCATTGTGTTCTATTTTTAGTAAAATATTTTTTTAACTTTTTTAGTTACCATATCAGATACTACAAAAGCTACGATTGCAATCATGGAAAATATAAATACAAACCAATATGGATTTATGCCCAGCGAATCTTCTAAGGTTACATTTCCGTAAAAATAACCTTCGTAAATAGGTTGAAATAATGGGTATAATTCAGAAAAAATGAAAATTCCAACCATAATTCCGGCTACATAAACCATGGCATCAATTTTACCGATGGCCACAGCACACAAACTTGTGCCAGGGCAAAAGCCGCCAGCAACAAATCCCACTCCCATAATAATTCCGCCAATAATTGCTCCCCATAAATAAAGTGGATGAACATATAGTTGCGTAATGTCTAAGTAACCTAGGTAATCCATGTAATAAACACCGATTAAAGAGACCACTGCAGCGGTAAAAAATACTTTTAAAACGGCAAAATCATAGCCGTAAAATAGGCCGGCAAGCTTTCTGGATGATGAAAACCCAGAGGCTTCCAATACAAATCCGAAAACAATGCCGATTAATATGGCGATGATATTATCCCATTCTATTGGAATTACGCCGTTAGGAATTAAAGGTCCCATAATTTATTTATTTTTTAATTAATTAAATCCAATTTTTTCTAAAGAAGTATGCTGTTGCATATGCCGATGCAAAAATGGCCAGCATCGTAATAAAGCCTCCTGTTGAAAGCACCGCCATACCGCTTAAAGCAGCACCGCTTGTGCAGCCACGTGCAATTTGCGCACCCAATCCAAACAAAACACCACCTCCCAAAGCAAATACAAGTCTGCGTTTGCTTGTGATTTTTGGGGAATGTTGGATTCTCCAACCAATTCTTCCGTTTAAACCGCCAGATATAAAAGCACCAATCAATACGCCCAGTGTTTCAAATACCAGCCAGTTTTTCATTGGTGATTCATCTTCCGTTATAAATTTGCTGTAATAGTTGCTTTCTTCCGCATGGGTTGGCGCAACAGATTCAATAATGGAAACAACGCTGCTTTTCATAGCACCGCTTGCCCCTAAACCCCTGCCTGTTAAATAAAAGGTAAACAAGATTAAAATTCCCAATAAAAAACCTCCGTAATAAGGGTTCCAATAAATGTGTTTACTTTTTTGTTTTAATTCTTTTTTCATGATTTATAGTTTTAATATAGGAAACGGGTTAATTGTCCGGCTTCGACCATTACAAATCTAAATATTAATCCGCCCAAGATAACCAGCATTGCCGGCACTATTACCGGAACTTTATAGCCAATAAGTTCAATAAGTTCAAGTATTGCAGGGATTATGAGTCCGAGGATAACCACAAAACCAAAAAACATCAATGTAAAATCACCGCCAACCAATAATTGCATGGCTTCAAGCTGCACTTGTGATCCGGCATAATATCCCATAATCATATGCACGATTAAGGCCAATTCAATAATGATTAGTGCCAAATCTATTTTGCCGAACAAATGTTTTTCTTTTTTGGTTTTTGCCATTAAAATAATAGCGGCAGCACCTGTGGAAAGCCCTGATGTTAAAAATAAAGGTCCTAAAATGGCATTGTTCCAAAGCGGTCTTGCATTAAAGGCCGACAGTAAAATACCAGTATAAACGCCCAAAACCAAGGTTAAAGGAATTAAAGCATAAGCGATGTAGATTCTGTTGGTTTTTATGAATTGTTCAAAAGTTGCCAAAAATTTGAATTTTTTCAATAATTGTAATTTTTCTTCTGTTTTTGGATAAATTTCAGCATAATAACTGAATAACCACAAAATTGAAAGCGGCGTCACAATGAGCAATACCCAAGCACCCCATGACATTGGTGATTCAATTCTGAAGGTGGTGTATAACTGCCAAGTATATAATTTATGTTGTAAATCATAAACCAATGCCAATAACCCTATTGATAATGCGATAGGAGGTATGATTGCAGCAAATTTAACAGCTGCCGGATATTCTTTTTCTTTTCCCAACACATAAAATAAGGCGGCAAAAAACAGGATTCCTGCCGCAATTCCGCCCAAAAACAGGTAGAGTGATATTGGCCAGTGCCAAATTTCTAATGAAGGATCTATATGAGGAATATTTCTTCCGCTTGTAAATAATTCTTCTTGCATAATTTTAATTTTATATTAAGTAAAAAACATGTGGGTTGGTTCCTGCTTCAGGAGCCAATGTTTTGTGTTTTCTATTTTTTAGTAATTGTGAAACTTCGCTATTTGGATTGTCTAAATCCCCAAAATACATACATTTTGTTGGGCAAACTGATACACAAGCAGGAAGTTGTCCTTTTTCCAATCTATGATGACAGAAGGTGCATTTATCAACATAACCATCAGGATGTTGGTAACGCGCATCGTAAGGACAAGATTCTATACAAGCGCCGCAACCAATACATTCATCAGCAGTTACCATAACGATTCCACCTTCAGCGATATGACTAGCGCCAGTTGGACAACATCTTACGCAAGGCGCATTGTCGCAATGGTTGCATCTTTCAGATTTTAATTCCAGGTCAAGATTTGGGTAGGAACCATTCACAGTTTCTGTAATCCAATCCCTGCAAAATCCAATGGGCACGTCGTTTTCAGTTTGACAAGCAACAACGCAATCACTACATCCGACACATTTTAAGGTGTCAATTACCATTGCATATCTCATATCTCAGTATTTTTATGTGGGTTCTCAGTTAAAATTGTAACAAAATTTCCTCTCATACCAGTTCCGCCCATAATTGGGTCGGTGAAAACTTTTGAAATTAATTCCGTATCGTTTATTCCTTTTCCGTTGGCCCGGCTTAATTTTTTATTTTCATGCCCGAAGCCGTGAACCATATAAACAGAATCCCAACGAACTCTTTCAGTTATTCTGACTTTTATGGAAAATGAGGAAAGAATGTCATCCTGATTTTTTAACCAAACTTCCTGGCCTGATTTCAAACCAATTATTCTGGCAACTTTCGGATTTACCCAAAGGTCATTTTCTTTTTTCAAGTCGTTTAAATTAGGGTTGTTTACCGTTCTGCTAAAGGTGTGCATAGGAGCTCTTCCGTAGTTTAATCGGTAAAAACCTTGAGGCGGTTCAGGATGTTTTGTATAATTTGGCATTGCGTCAAATCCTAAATCCAATAATTCCTGGGAATAAAGTTGAATTTTACCGCTGGCTGTAGGAAAATGATAAGTCTCAACTTCATTAATATACATTGGGCCAGACTTGCGAGGATAATTTTTAACGCCAATTTTTTCCATTTCTTCTAACGAAGTTCCCATTTCTTTCAACTGCCATTCAATCACTTCTTTGAAATCATCGTAATTAAAATAATCGCCCAAACCTAAACGCTCTCCAATTTGTTTGGCCATCCACCAAGCAGGTTTTGAGTCGTATTTTGGTTTAACTGCGGGAACTCTTACCGCAATGGAAGGTTCTCTATTGGTTGCGGCACGAATATCATCATAACGCTCCAAATAAGTGCATTCTGGCAAAACAACATCTGCATAACCGGTAACATCCATTGGCATTGTGTCAATAACTACCATAAAATCCAATGCGTCAAATGCGTCTTCCAATAATTTTTTGTTTGGAATTGATTTGGTAATGTTTGTGCCTGCTATCATTATTGCTTTTACAGGATATTTATTTTCTTTATCTGGCAATGCACATTTAATGACTTCAGTGGTAATTCCCATTTGCGCTAACGGATATTTTTCACCAATTTCTTTCCATCCCCATTTTGGTTCCGGATAAGCAGGAGCTGGAAAATTAGGAACTTTCGCAGCTTCTTTAAAGTAGAATCCGCCACGTCGTCCCCAAGAACCCAATAAGGCATTTAAAATGGCCATGGCTCTTGCTCTTTGTGAATCATCACCGTACCAAACTACGTGGCGGCCGGGATGAATGATTACTGAAGGAGCGGCATGTGCCATTGCTCTTGCAGTTTCTCTGATCACTTCAGGTTTTATGGTGGTAATTCCATAAGCCCATTCAGGAGTGAATTGGCTTACGTGTTTTTTCAATTCATCAAAACCTGTAGCATTTTTGCTGATGTATTCTTTATCGTAAATTCCTTCTTCTATAATAACATTCATCCAAGAAAGCATTAAAGCGATATCGGTTGCAGGTTTAATCGCAAGCCAATATTTTGATTTGCTTGCTGCAGTTGAAAGTCTTGGGTCAACAGTAATAATGGTGACGCCTTTATCAATAGCGTCAGACATTTCCTGAACTTGAGAGTTGTGCATATTTTCACCAATATGTGAACCAATAAGCACCAAACATTTTGTGTCTCTGATATCAGTAGGTTCCGGTGATCCAACCCAAGTTCCAAAAGTTAAATTAAAGCCTGTTTCACGTGGCCCTCTGCATTGTGCATAAGCAGGCTCGGCAATGGTGTCCGATCCAAAAGCTTTGAAAAGGTGTTCTAAATGTGAACCGGGAGCGCCGTGTTTTATTAATGCAACAGATTCTGCGCCATACGTTTCTTTAATGCCTTTAAATTTTGAGGCAATTAAATCAAGGGCTTCATCCCAGCTCGCTTTTCTGAAAGTTTCCTCGCCATTTATGGTTGTTCTGATTAAAGGAGTTTTAAGCCGGTCTTCATCATTATACATTCCAACGCCTCCTGTTCCTCTCGGACATAAGCGTCCGTAACAATGGGAATCGTCTTCGTTACCAATAATTTTTTTAATTTCTCCGTCTTCATTTGTATACGTCCAGGCGGCACACTTCCAAAAACAAACTTCGCAATAGGTGGCAGTTCTTTTAAATTTTTTGGAAACGTTTTGTTTAACCAACTCATCAATATAAGAATTGGATCCAAACATATTTATGGCAGTTGTTGACGCTGCTACAGCCCCTAAACCTAAAGCAGAAATTTTGATAAATTTTCTTCTTGAAGTAGTCATAAGTATAATAATTTATTTCGGGTGTAAAGGTATTTACAGATACAAGCTAATAGGCTGACAAATGTCATTGAATGGCATTAAATGCAGTAACAATTGTTACATTAAGGAGTTGAAAATCAATATTATATATGTGACAAAAGTTGCATTACGAAGCTAATATTCTCTTTTGAAACGAATTACATTTTAAGTGCCTGTGAACCTTTAGTTAGTGGTTAAATGTAATTTATTGTAAATTTGTATCTTAATTTTACAAATGAAAATAAAACACTTTAAAATAGTTGGTTTTACCTTAGTAATTGCGCTGTTAGTCGTTTTATTCATTTTAAATAAAAACAATTATTTTCAGAAAACTTTTGTTGAAGAAGGCAAGTACATCAGAATTGAAAATATAGGTAAAGAATCTTGCCAAAATTGTCATGCTGGCACAAAAGGCGATTCTGATTATCACAATCCTGAATTGATTGGTTGCATAAGTTGTCATTTGGGAAATCCCAATACCTTAGATAAAGAAGATTCACATAAAGGAATGGTATTAATTCCTGGAAATTTGGCCGATGCAAAGGAAACCTGCGGAAAATGCCATCCGAATGAATTGGCTAAAATCGAAAATTCTTTAATGACCACCAACAGTGGGTTGGTAGCCGTGGATAAATATATTTTTGGTGAAGCTGATTCTCCCGACAAACATTATCATATCAAAGACGTTAAAAACTCAGCGGCCGACAAACATATCAGGGATTTATGCGCCAACTGCCATTTGGGTGCCCAAAAAACGGAATTTGGAGGAGTAACCCAATTAAGCAGGGGCGGAGGTTGCAATGCCTGTCATTTAAATTATTCTGATGAAGCAAAAAATGATTTGCAGAAATATTTGAGTTCAAGCAAAAAGGATTTGCCAAAATTTCATCCCGCCACAAATATATTTGTAAAAAATGAACACTGTTATGGCTGCCACAGCCGCTCTAGCAGAATTTCAACCAATTATGAAGGCTGGCAGGAAACAGTGTTGGATGAAAAGGACATGCCACAGAAAAAGGGTTTTAAAGTTTCTGAAGATAAAAGGGTTTATAAATATATAGGAG
>MGWK01000084.1 GCA_001800975.1 Flavobacteria bacterium RIFCSPLOWO2_12_FULL_35_11
AACTAAAATTTTAAACCAACCAGGTTCATCTGTTTTAGACGGAATAGAAGATTAATATTATGGAAACAATTATATTTTATATACTCGCAGCGTTAACGATTATTTTCTCCGTTGCTTCAGTAACCAGTCGAAAAATTTTAAGGGCCGTTATTTACTTACTGTTTGTACTTATCTGCATTTCCGGTATTTATTTTTTAGTTAACTACAATTTTTTAGCAGCCATCCAACTTACTGTTTATGGCGGCGGCATTATTGTATTGTTCATTTTCGCGGTGATGCTTATTCATCACGTAGAGCTAGAATTAGAAAAAACAGCTTTAAAGAAAAAACTCATTGCAGGGCTTTTAAGCGTTGCAGGTTTGGCAGTTACGCTTTGGGCAATTTATACCTTCCCTTTTCAAGTAGCAAACACGTATACCTCTATAGAAGTTGCTGACATAGGCAGAATTTTATTGAGTTATGAAGATGGCGGATTTATATTGCCATTTGAAGTAATCAGTGTGCTTTTGGTAGCCGTTATGATTGGCGCCATAGTAATTGCAAAAGGAAAAAGATTGTCCGAAGACGGAAGTCCGAAGACGGAAGTAAAAAATTGAAATAAAAAATGGAAATAGGATTTAAGTTTGAAAAATTAATTATATGGCAAAAGGCTATGGATTTTGGGGAGGAAATTGATGTCCTGTCCAAAAAATTTCCGGCGAATGAAGTTTTCAATTTAACTTCACAAATAAAAAGAGCTGTAGATTCAATTGCTTTAAATATTTCAGAAGGTTCTATTGGACAAACAAATCCAGAATTTAAAAAGTTTATGGGTTATTCCATTCGATCGTTAGCTGAGGTGGTGACTTGTTTACATAAAGCTTTCAAAAGAAAATACATTACCGAAATAGAATTTAATCAACAATATGAAAACGCTTTCAATTTAATGAATATGATGGTCGCATTTAAAAAGAATATACAATGAAAAAACTTCCGACTTCCGTCTTCGGTCTTCTGACTTTAAAAAACAATAAATTATGATTGCAGGTATTAGCATTTACGAAATTTTAACCTTAACAAGTATCTTATTTTTCATAGGAATTTACGGGTTTTTTACAAGAGACAACTTAATAACGGTATTAATGGCGGTTGAATTGATTTTAAACGCCGCTGCCGTAAATTTTGTGATTATCAACACCTATTTGTATCCAGATTTAATTCAGGGCGCTGTGTATTCAATTTTTATTATTGCCTTGGCAGCTGCGGAAACAGCGTTGGCCATTGCCATTATTATTAATTTGTACAGAATCATTTACTCTGTTGAAGTAAAAGATACAGAAACCATGAAATATTAGAAGGTTTAAGTTAGAAAATAAATAGACAAAAAATTAAATTATAAAAAATGGATTTTAGTTATACCATATTAATTCCTTTGATTCCTTTAGCACTGTTTGTTATTTTAGGATTATTCAGCAAAAAAATACCAGCTTCAATTGCAGGTTGGTTTGGGTCATTTGGATTAGGAACCTCATTTGTATTGTCACTATATACAGCGTACCATTATTTTTTAGAAGGAAAATTAAATGGTGTATATCAAACATTTATTTATAAACAAACCTGGCTCGTATTTACCGATAAATTGCATATAGATTTAGGCGTAATGATTGATCCAATCTCTGTTATGATGATGGTTGTAGTGACCACCGTTTCTTTTATGGTTCACATATACAGCAGAGGTTATATGCACGGCGATGATGGATACACTCGCTTTTTTGCTTACCTGGCCTTATTCAGCTTTTCCATGCTTGGTTTGGTGTTGGCAACAAACTTATTCCAAATGTATATTTTTTGGGAATTGGTTGGGGCGTCCTCTTTTTTGCTGATAGGTTATTATTACACCAAACCATCCGCAGTGGCAGCCGCGAAAAAAGCATTTATTGTAACCCGTTTTGCCGATTTGGGTTTCTTAATAGGAATCCTTTTAATCAGTTATTATACAGGCACTTTTGATTTCCAAGAACTAACAAATCCGGAAGGAATGTTAATCACCAGTTGGGCTTCTTATTCCTTTATGGGATTGTCGGTTTTCACCTGGGGATTGATTTTAATTTTTATGGGTGGTGTCGGTAAATCGGCGATGCTTCCGTTTCATATTTGGTTGCCCGATGCAATGGAAGGTCCAACACCTGTTTCTGCTTTAATTCACGCAGCGACAATGGTTGTTGCCGGTGTTTATTTAGTGGCAAGATTATTTCCTGCCTACTATTTTGTGGAAGGCGGATTTGCTTTGCAAATAGTGGCTTATGTAGGCGCTATTTCATCTTTGGTTGCCGCATTAATTGCAGTGACCCAAACAGACATAAAAAGAGTGTTGGCATTTTCAACAATGTCCCAAATTGGTTATATGATGCTGGCTTTGGGCGTTTCAAAATATGAAGGACACGAAGGTTTAGGATATATGGCCTCTATGTTTCATTTGTTTACACACGCCATGTTTAAAGCGTTGTTATTCTTGGGTGCTGGTTCTGTAATTCACGCAGTTCACAGCAATTATATGAAAGATATGGGCAGCTTAAGAAAATATATGCCAATTACACACATCACTTTTTTAATCGCAGCACTTTCTATTGCAGGTTTCCCTGGATTTGCTGGTTTCTTCAGTAAAGATGAAATTTTAGTTGCAGCTTTTGAAAGCAATAAATTAATTTATTACAGTAGTGTTTTAGTGGCAGGCCTGACCGCGTTTTATATGTTCCGATTGTATTTTGGCATATTTTGGGGGGAAGACACAAAATACAAACACACGCCGCATGAATCTCCGCTAACAATGACCATTCCGCTGATCTTTTTAGCATTTATGAGTATTTTTGGAGGATATATTCCTTTCAGTCAGTTTGTAACTGCAGATTTAACACCTTTTACAGCACATTTAGATTTGCCATTGGCCGCAATCGCTTCTTCAGTGGGGATTATCGGAATTATCATCGCGTTCATTTTCTATAAAAAACCAAATGAATTGCCACAAAAATTCGCAAACGCTTTTGGCGTGGTTTACAAATTTATCTACAACAAACTTTATTTCGACGAATTATACATTTTCGTAACAAAGAAAATACTTTTCGGCATTGTGGCTTTTTCAGCTTCATGGTTCGATAAAAATGTTGTGGACAGTTCAATGATCGGCATTGGAAATGTCACTGTTTCCGTTTCGAATAAAATTAAGGGAATGCAATCGGGTAAATTGCAAGATTATGCCATGTCATTTGTTGGCGGTATTGTTGTGATTGCGATGGTTGTTTTTTATATATGGATAAATTAATTTAATACAATGGATATTTTATCACTTTTTGTAATAGTACCGGTGTTAATTGTTTTGGCTTTAACATTTTTTGCGAAGGACTTAAAACAGGCAAGACTCATATCAGTAGTAGGAATGGGAATTCAGTTTGCCATGTCCATCAACTTAATTTTTGCTTACTTAAAAGAGCGTGCTGTAAATACCGGCATTATGGTTTTTACCAAGGACGTTGTTTGGTATGAAACTTTTAATATTCATTACAGTATTGGTGTTGATGCCATTTCGGTGGTAATGATTGCCTTAACCTCAGTTGTGTTGTTGGCCGGTGTCTTTATTTCCTGGAAAATTGATGATTTGCCTAAGGAATTTTTTATATCGCTGATCGCTTTGTCATCGGGGGTTTTTGGATTCTTTATTTCTACCGACCTGTTTACCATGTTCGTGTTTTATGAAATAGCGGTTATCCCAATGTACCTGTTAATAGGTATTTGGGGTTCGGGACCAAAAGAAAATTCGGCCATGAAATTAACGCTGATGTTAATGGGTGCTTCTGCAGTTTTATCTGTTGGAATTTTGGGAATTTATTTCAATTCAAATGCCGATGGCGGCCCGTTAACTTTTAACATTTTTGAAATAGCGCAGGTAAACATTCCTGAAGCTGCACAAAATATATTTTTCCCTTTGACATTTATTGGATTTGCGGTAATCGGAGCCTTGTTTCCGTTTCATACCTGGTCACCTTCGGGTCACGCTTCCGCACCAACAGCCGTTTCTATGTTACACGCAGGTGTGCTGATGAAACTGGGAGGTTATGGTGTATTCAGAATTGCGATGTACTTATTGCCTGTCGGCGCTTTAAACTGGTCCGACTTTTTCTTGGTCTTATCCGCTTTCGGAGTTATCTACGGAGCTTTCGGAGCCGTGATGCAAAAAGATTTAAAATACGTGAATGCTTACGCATCCGTGAGCCATTTGTAGCTCGTTTTATTCGCCTTGTTAATGTTTAACAAAACAGCCTGGACCGGTGCCATTCTTCAATCTTTGTCACACGGATTGTTAACGGCAATGTTCTTTGCTTTAATTGGAATGGTATACGGAAGAACGCATACGCGTGAAATCTCAAAATTGGGCGGTATTATGAAAGTATTGCCATTTATTGGAGCCATTTATGTAATTACCGGTTTGGCTTATTTAGGTTTGCCGGGCTTTAGTGGTTTTGTGGCTGAAATGACCGTGTTTGTCGGCGCTTTTCAACACCCTGATATGTTCCGAAGAATATTGACCATTGTTGTTGTTTCTTCCATCGTGGTAACTGCCGTTTACATTTTAAGAATGGTTGGTAAAATTATGATGGGACCTTTATCAAATGAGGAATATAAAGATTTGCCGAAAGCAACCTGGTTCGAAAAAACCGGATTGATATTGTTGCTGATACCGGTTATTTTAATTGGTGTTTTGCCATTGGGATTAAGTGAAATGATAAAAGAAAGTCTTCAACCGTTTCTTGAACGATTATTATAAAAATTAAATAACATGAATTTAGAAAGTTTTCTACTAATGCGCTCGGAAATAGGATTATTGGCAATTTTATTATTGCTAATCATATTCGAAATATTTTCTAACAAAAAACAAAAAGCAGCCGTAATTCCATTTGCGCTAATTTTATTGGCCATCAATACCGTTCTTGGTTTTTTACCTCTGGAATCGGGTGAATTATTTGGCGGCATGTTTAGAACAAATGCGCTGTTATATTTCTTTAAAACAACCTTAAGTTTGGGCGTTTTAATTTTATTGTTACAATCGGCCGACTGGCTTAAAGAAAAAGTAGTCGATGAAAATAAAGCAACGGAATTTTTTATACTTATAATTTCATCCTTGCTTGGAACTTATTTTATGATTTCCGCAGGTGATTTTTTAATGTTTTATATCGGTCTGGAATTGACAACGCTTCCTGTTGCCGCTTTGGTTGCTTACGACACTTATAAAAGGATTTCTGCTGAAGGCGCCGTTAAATATATTTTATCATCGGCATTGGCTTCTGGCGCTGCGTTATTTGGCATTTCGTTATTGTACGCCACTACAGGAACTATTTATTTTGAATCGATGGCTGAAATTTTAGCAAGCTCTAATTTGGCTATTTTAGGATTCATCTTTTTCTTTTCGGGCTTGGCATTTAAAATCTCTTTGGCACCATTTCATTTTTGGACTGCAGATGTTTATGAAGGCGCACCTATTAACGTCGCTTCCTATTTGTCGGTTATTTCAAAAGGAGCCGCCGTTGTTATTTTAATGATTCTTTTATTCACGGTATTTAAACCATTAATGCCGGTTTGGAACAAAATAATTTATATCGTTATTATTGCCACCATGTTTATTGGTAACTTATTTGCAATAAGACAACAAAATTTGAAACGTTTCTTAGCCTACTCATCCATTGCGCAGGCTGGTTTTATATTATTGGGCTTAATGTCTGTTGATCAACTGGGAACAACGACCATCGTTTATTTTGTGGCTGTTTATATCTTCTCAAATTTAGGCGCTTTTGGTGTTGTACAGGCAGTTTCTTCTGCTTCAGACAAAGAAAATATCAACGATTATGAAGGCCTTTACAGAACCAATCCGAAATTAAGTTTGTTAATGATGCTGGCATTATTTTCATTGGCAGGTATTCCGCCATTGGCAGGTTTCTTTGGTAAATTCTTTTTATATACCGCTGCCGCGAGTCAGGGTTATTACATCCTGGTATTTATTGCGGTGGTAAACGCAACCATTTCATTGTACTACTATTTATTGGTGGTGAGGGCTATGTTTTTAAGACAAAGCGATCAGGCAATTCCGTATTTCAAAAGTCCGTTTTATATGCGCTTGGGATTAATTTTGGCAGCAATCGGTATTTTAGTTGCCGGGGTTTACAGCCCAATTTATGATTATATATTTTCAATCAGCAATACATTTTTAAATTAATATACTATGGGACTTGGAGGAAATCATTTATTTGGAAGCATTGGAGAAACAAGGGTTACTTTTGTTGAAAAAGGTGTGGATGAAAACCGTAGGGATTTTTTAAAAAACCTGTTGGAAGTAAACGGCTTTGAAGTTGTTCTTGAAGAAGACAAAATAAAAACAGAAGGCGATCCGCAACTGTACACGGTTGCCGTAACCGATATGACTTTTAACCCGACTGTTTGGGTTTTTCAACGCAGACTTAAAACTGCTGATGGCAGAAAAGTAACGCAAGATTATTGGAACCAAAAAACCGAAGAAACCAATCCGAGATACTGGAAAAACGCTAAATAACTTTAGATAATTGCATAATTTCATCTGCAATAAAATCGAATAAAATTGTGTCAATTATTTGCTGAGTTTCATTGGGAAATTGCAGTTCAACAAGGTCAGTGCTTTCTATCCAATTTTCAATTTCGGGAATGTGCTTCTTTTTTAAAGATTTCAACACAGGAACACCCAAAGATGACAAAGCAGTTGCGTTAAAATGTTGCTCGTATTGATTTTTCATAGGAATTACCATCAATTTCTTTTTTAAAAAAATGGCTTCCGCAGGCGTTTCAAATCCTGCACCGCACAAAACTCCTTTGCATGACGCCAAACTTTTTTCGAATTTCTTACCGTTAATCGGCTTCACATAAACATTCTTTTTTTGATAGTAATTTTGCGCTTCTTTAGAAAATACTTTCCATTTAACACCTTTAATTTCTGAAAGAACCGCAATGATTTTTTCATCAGAATAGGCGGGTAAATAAACAGTGTAATGGTCTTTTTCGGTTCGTTTTAACAACCTTATGTCCGACCTAATAATTGGTGTGTAAACTTTATCATTGTATTTTCTAAAATGAAACCCGTAATTAATCTTACATTTTGCATAGTTTTTTATGATAAAGCTTCCTCTAAAATCGAAAAATGATGGTTTGGGAACATTTTCAGTAAACAAAGCACTTTGGTGACTTAAAGAAATGCATTTTACGCCTTTAAAATAACAGGCCCAAGCGGTGATTGGCTCAAAATCGTTGATTACCAAATCGTAATCCGTAACCGGACAATTGATAATTTCTTTAATGACACTGCCAATGGAATTCCTTTTAAAAGTCTTCATAAAATCGATTCCCCCGTTTTTACCAAAATAAAAACTCAAGCCTTTATAAACAAAATCGACATCGTAAGGCAAAGCTATTTCGGCTTGCGTGCCACTGATCAAAATAGCAACCTGCGCACGTTTTAACAATGCCGGAATAATTTCTTTCGCCCTGCTTAAATGTCCGTTTCCGGTTCCCTGAATGGCGTATAATATCTTCATCTGTTTAAATTATATTTTTTAGCGGTAACAGCTACTGCCTGCCTGCCGGACAGGCAGGTTCGCCATTAATCAATACCTCATGCATCAAAATTTGTTATGCTCGTTTCATTAAAACTTAAAATTAAAGTCGGCCATTAAATGTCCGAACAATTCTTTGGCCGATTGGTCAATGGAATCTATTTCCTCCAAATCCATTCCAATTTCCTCTTTTTGATAATGGGCAGCATCGTATTTGTAAAGACTCCATTGCTTGTTATTATATTCCAAGGCAGTTAAATTTTCTACCCAGTCACCTGAATTTAAATAATGAGCGCTTCCTTTGTTTGTAGTGACTTCCTTAATTATTGGCTGGTGAATGTGGCCACAAACCACATAATCAAATTGATTGTCGATGGCAATGGTTGTAACCGTTTCTTCAAAATTATTGATAAATTTTATGGCGGATTTTACGCTGTCCTTGATTCTTTTCGACAATGAAATTTTCTCCTTTCCGAAAAAACTGCTGACACTATTTACTGCCCTATTAATAAGAATTAAAAAATCGTAACCAATGGCACCTAATTTTGCCAGCCATTTGGAATGTTTCATGGTAACATCAAAAACATCGCCGTGAAAAAACCAAGCTTTTTTTCCGTCCAATTCCAACACAACTTTGTTTTTTATTGAGAATTTGCCCATATTAAAATCGACAAATTTCCGGAACATTTCATCGTGATTGCCGGTAATGTAATAGATTTCTTTTCCTTCTGAAATCCAGCCCATAATATATTTCAACACTTTCATGTGCGATTTTGGCCAATAGCGTTTGCTAAATTGCCAAATATCAATAATATCCCCATTAAGAATTACTGTTTTGGGATTGATGCTTTTTAAATAAGATAAAAGTTCTTTGGCGTGGCAACCGTAAGTTCCCAAATGCACATCTGAAATAACAACAACCTCTACGCTTTTCTTCTTCTTGTAAGAATCCACTTATTAGAAATTATATTCAACATTGAATAATTTATAGGCGCAATTTCGGAAGTTACTGTTATTAAATGGTTTAGAGATTATTATAAATAGGTTATTAAACGATTGCTTTACCAATATAAACCAACGTATTTCCTTTCTCTATCTTAAAAGACTCATCTAATGAAGAAATTATATGAATAAAACCAGTATTATCCTTCAAAAACAAAGGAATAGTGTGTAATTCATCATTTACTTCTTTCAATAAACGGCTATAATGTTCTCGTGAATTAATAGGAACCTCATTCACAAAAGGGAAATCCCGTACAACTTCACTTAAATTAATAAAGTCGTCTTTATGGGTAAATAACTGTGTTTTGGGCAATTGTAACCCTTCCGTCATTTCATCAGTCGAAACTATTCTATAAGCACCATTTTCTCCAAAAATATTTGAAAATTTTTCAATAACATATTCATTTATAACAGGGTTTCCTGTTAATGCCAGCAGAAATCCCATGTCATTTAATTCAACATCCTCCAACAATTCATCTTCGTAAACATTGCCCTTCATCGCTTCAAGCCCCAGCAATTTTGCCCTTTCAATATTTTCAGCGTTAATATCTATTAAAACTACCCTTCTGCCATTTTTCTTTAAATAACTGGCTATTAAACGCGCAAAATTTGAGGCGCCAATCATAATAATTCCATCGGATGATTTTAAAAACACACCCGTTATTTTAGCAAACAAACGTGCCGTTGTGGCATTTAATAAAACGGTTCCCAATACAATCATAAACACCAATGGCGTAATATATTCTGCGTCTGGCTCTCCTTGCATAGAAAGTTTTAATCCGAATAAAGAGGCAATACCTGCAGCCACTATTCCTCTTGGGCCTACCCAGCTTATAAATAATTTTTCATTTAAGGTTAAACCGGAATGTGATGTGCTTAAAAAAACGCCTAAAGGTCGTAAAACAAAAACCACAATGCCAAACAAAACCAGTGTTTCCCATCGATACAGCAGCAACATGTCGCTTATATTTATGTTTGCCGACAGCAAAATAAACAATATTGAAATTAACAAAATGCTCAAAGATTCTTTAAAATAAAGAATTTCCTTTAATCCCTCAACTTTAAGATTTCCAAGAACCATTCCCATAATAACCACAGTTAGCAAACCCGATTCACGGGCGAATAAATCGGACAAAACAAATACCGCGAGTACAATTGCCAGAGAAGCAACATTAAGCAAATAATGCGGTATTAATTTTTTTTTGATTGAAAAATATAAGGCATATGCTGCCGTAAAACCAATAGAAAAGCCAACAACAACTATTTTTCCAAATTCAATTAAAGCCTCTATTGTATAATTGTACCCTTCACCAACCCTTATAAACTCAAAAATTAAAACGGCCGCCAAGGCGCCAATTGGGTCAATTAAAATCCCTTCCCATTTTAATACCGTTGAAACATCTTTTTTCAAGGGAATATTTCTTAAAATTGGCGTAATAACCGTTGGCCCGGTTACTATGATTAAAGCTGAAAATAAAAAAGATATTTGCCAGCTGATACCAAAAATATAGTGTGCCGCAAACCCGGCGCCAAAAAAAGTAACCAAAGAGCCCAATGTAATGAGTTTTAGAATGGCTGGCCCTACATTTAAAATTTCCTCTTTTTTTAAAGTCAAACCGCCTTCAAAAAGTATAATACTAATTGCTAAAGAAACAAAGTTGAATAGGCGCTCTCCGGGAAATAATCCTTCCGTACCATTCCAAACAGGCTCCAGCCATTTTGTGCTATCAGCAGAAATTAATGTTGATATAGGACCTACTAACAATCCGATTAGTATTAAAGGCAATATTGCAGGAAGTTTCAGTTTCCAAGCCACCCATTGCGCTATTGTGCCAAAAACAATAATTCCGGCCAATTCTATCATATACTTTATTTTATGTGAATTGCCTAATTTTGAAATTTCAGCAACGTTGCAAGATAATTAAATATATTTTACCATTTGCTGAATGGTTTTTTGGAGAAACTTGCATTGTAGTATTTTTGCTCCCCTGTAACTTCCTCGCCCAGCCAACTTGGTTATGCAATTATTAATAGAAAGTTACCAATTAAACAATGATTTTTCACTATTCATTGAAGTACTTATTTGCTCTATTTTGAATGATTAATATAAAGAAAAAATATTAATAAAACTCTCACCAAATATTAAAATGACAGCATCCAATTGCCCTAAATTTTACCCAAGATTTTATCCATTATCCAGCTGGTGTGAGTTGCAGAAAGTCCGGTTGATGGATGTTCTTTATGCTCAAAAAGTTGGGATCTCATGTTTTTTACATGATAAAATTGAATGTTTTCAGGATTTTCAATGAAAACACTTTGTATCCCCGAATTACTTTTTAAAACTATAGGTTGATCTGTAAAAACCGCAAATTCTATTTTGCCTTTACTTCCATAAATTTCAACCTTATCTTCTCTCATGTTAGTTCCAAAATTCCAACTTCCCGCTCCGGTAACACCATTCTCATGAAGCCAACAAGCAGTAATAGCATCTTTTGAAGAATATAATCCTTGCTGATTTAAACTTATCCCATGTGCCGTTTTTACGTTGCCTAGCAGAAATACAAATAAATCCAATCCATGACTTGCCAAATCATCAAAATAGCCTCCGTCAGCAATTAATTTATCCGTTCTCCAATTGTAATTTTTAGATTCATCCATATTATTTGGTGGCTTACTCAAATGCCAATTTATATGTCTAACCTCTCCAATCGCACCACTATCAATCCAAACTTTGACTTGCTTAAATCTTGGGAGTGAGCGTCGGTAATATGCCACAAATAGAGGCAGCTTTCGCTTTTCAAATTCTTCATAAATCGCCAAACTATCATAATAATTTGGGGATAAAGGCTTTTCAATGCAACATGGTTTTCCTGCGGCTGCAACTTTAAGTCCATAATATTTATGGCTATCTGGAGGAGTGGCAATATAAATAGCATCAATTTCAGGATCCTCGATTAATTCATCTGCATTGGTATAATATTTTTTTACTCCATGTCTTTTTGCATAATCTTTAACTTTATTCTCATCACGTCTCATCACAGCAGCAAGCTCAAATCCATCAACTTTATAATATGGTGGTCCACTTTTAATTTCTGTAACACTTCCGCAGCCAATAATTCCCCACCGAATTAATTTTAATTGTTCATTACCACTGTTCATACCTAGCTGTTTATAAGATTTAGTAATTTTTTATATTGATTTTATTAAAAACTCTGGAAAATTAGCCAATTTAAAACGATAGATTATTAACTTCCATTTCTTTTAATTCCTCGGAAAAGCTTTCTATCAGTTTAAATTGATTTTTAGCACGATCCAAATTGTGTTCAGGATAATCTGTTTTATAGTAAATATCTCCATTTAAAAAATC
>MGWK01000085.1:0-11867 GCA_001800975.1 Flavobacteria bacterium RIFCSPLOWO2_12_FULL_35_11
TGCTGTCGCGCATCATATCTTCCATATTATCAATTTTTGGAGATTCTTCTACCGCTTTCCAGTCAAATTTTTCGTCGAAAGGATCCAATGCTTTTTGAGGATCAAAAATTCTTGAATCTATTTCCAAAGCATTGTAAATCTTGTAATTTGGCGTGGAGGTGAAAAAATCGCTTAAATCTGTGGCTCCGGCATCGTATTGGTTTAAATAAGGCATTCCTAAAATATTCCAAAATGTTTTAAATAAACTCCCAAAACTATAATGCACATTACTGACATAATCCTTTTTTACCCAAGGAGAAATAAGCATTAGCACACTTCTGTGGGCATCAATATGATCTACCCCATTTTGAGCGTCATCCTCTGTAATTACAATTAACATATTTTTCCAATAGGGGGTTCGTGAAAGATATTCCACAATGCGCCCAACGGCCAAATCATTGTCGGCCATGTAGCTTTCCCTGAAAGGATATCCAGCATCTGGGCGGTCTTCTGCGCCGTGGTCATTTGGGATAATAACTGTTGTAAATGCAGGCATCACCTCTTTGCCACCAATCCATTTTTTATCAAATTCCTTCATAAATTGGTCTATTCGGAATTGATCCGGAATGGCCGTATTATAGGTTGGGTACGTTTTAGAAGTCCGTTCAAAAAGTGGCTGCGGCATTGGGAAATTCACAAATTGTCTGATGCCGGTATATTTAAATTCCGGTTTGTAAAGCGCCGGTTCAAACATAATGCTAAAACCAAAATTATAGAAATCTGTATGATGTCGTCCTAAATGGTCCCACATAGAACCAGCCTCATTATAATCTTCTGGATAAATGGCACCTGCTGCGCCATTCATTGCAAAAACTCCCGGAGCTTTTGAATCTTCCTTAAAATTTCGGTTGCCGCCATAACTTGCGGCTGTGGCTGTTTCGCACCATTCATTTGGGTAAGTATTTACAAGCCATCGATGGCCATCGGCAGAAACATCAGAATCTACATAAAAATTATCCGAAATACCGAACTGTTTCGCTAAAGCCAGGTGATTGGGCATCACCGTTACATTTTGGATGGAATCGGTTTTATTTCTGTTTGAAAAACTTGCGTTTTCCCCGTATCTTGCTATTGTTGAATCACCATTACCTTTTTTAAGCTGGCCAAAAATTTCATCATAAGTTCTGTTTTCCTTTGATATAAAAACGATATGTTTTATTGGGCTTTCTTTTTCACCGGGGTATAGCGGTATCGGATTGTTCTCTCGATATTTAAAAATTGGATCGGATGCTTTTGTGAATTTAAAATTATTTGAAATAACCTGGTTTGTCATTTCCTTTAACTGTTCATCATTTGGAATGTCCACTACCTGAACCGTTCCTTTCATCAAGGATCCAATATAGCTGCCATCAGTACCCAGTTTAAAAGAAGCACCTCCGTTTGGTCCGCTGCCAAAACCTTTTGCATTCGCAATAATTAATTTTTTCCCATCATTGGTAACCTCTACTTTTGAAGGAAACCAACCTGTTGGAATATGTCCCAAAACTTTTTGGTCGGCAACATTGATAATGCCAATGGCATTTATACCAGATTCCGCAACGTACAATCGTTTTTGGTCCGGACTTAAAGCCAAACCGAAAGGAATTATCCCTCGAAATTGTTTTATTCTGTCATCCGGTTTAAGGTAAATGGAATTAATAACTGAATCTTTTTCGATAGAAATTACCGAAATATTGTCGTTGGTTCCATTGCTGACAAACACATATTCATTGGTTGCCACAATTGAGTTTGGGCTTGAACCTCCCACAGCAGGAATCCCTTCCGCCAAAGCCCCGACTAAATGGCCGGTTTTAATTTTTGCGACAACTTTTGGCTGAAGCCCGTTTTCTAGACCAATCGCAAACACAGAAAATGCTTCAATGGCATTAAGATCGCCTAAACCTTTAATTGATATAGTATCATTTTCGATGCCGTTTTCCATTTCTTTTGAACCATAGGCAAAAGCCGGATAACCAATGGATTTTATTTTGGCACTGTCAACTTTACTTTCTTTTATATAAGCGTATTCAAACATTCCCACATTTGCCACATAAGCCTTATTTTCATCCGGACACAAACAAATGCCAAAGGGATAGCGGCCAACTGGCACTGAATGTTTAAGCGTTTTTGTTTGTGTATCCGCAATTATCATCCTAAAACCAATCTGATCAACGGCATAAATTGTTTTTCCGTCTTTCGATAACTTTAAGTCGCCAATATATCCGTGGGAATAATCCGCTTTTTCCGATTTAAATGCGCAATCAATAAATCCTTTATTTTCTCCTGAGTTTACATCAAACAAATAAATTTTATTCTCTTGTCCGCCCGCAACATATACTGTTTGGTTGTCGGGAGAAATTGCCAAACCCATAAAAACAGAGGCCAAAACACCTTTATCAGTGGCCGGCCCGGGAGGGATTTGTTGCACTTCCGGATGGTTTGACAAAATATTTCGTATGATTGTAATTGAAATGGGGTTGGTTCCCGAATTGGCGGTAACTGCAATATTGCCATCCGGGCTTAATGTAAGTCCGTACGGATGTGGAGCGGTTACGATACTTTTACCAACTGGCGTAATATATCTGCCATTAGGGATAACTGTTTTTTCCAGTGAGTCAATTTTTGTAATTTCCTTCCCTGCCGGAGCTGAAATAATCCATAGATTTTTTTCTACTGATTTATTGGTAATGCTGCAACTAATAAAAAATAATAATACTAGCGATGGAATAATTTTTTTCATAAATTTATTTAATTGATTTTATCGTGAATTATTGATAAACTTTTATCGAGAATGTTCAAAGCGGTGTCCAACTCTTTTCTGGAAATGGTCAATGCTGGCGACAATTGCAATACATTCCCTGCGGATACCTTAAAACTTAATCCCTGTTTTAAACATTCATACATCACCGCTTCTGCTTCCGCATTGGCTTTTTCTTTGGTATTCCTGTTTTTTACCAATTCCACACCCCACAAAAGCCCAATTCCCCTAACATCACCAACCATTCGATATTTTAATTTGAGTGCTGCCAAAGCAGATCGCATATAAATTTCATCATTTTTAACCTTTTTTAAAAAGTGTTCCTCTTCAATAATATTTATAACCGTCATCCCTGCTATAGATCCTAAAGGACTTTTCTCATGTGTATAATGACCTAAAGAAATATCATTAAAAATATTGTAATCATCCCTCGTAATAATAGCCGCCTGCGGCATAATTCCGCCTCCTATACCTTTCCCAATACAAAGAATATCCGGCTCAATGCCATAATGTTCAAACGCAAACATTTTTCCGGTTCTTCCCAATGCAATCGGAATTTCATCCAGAATCAATAAAACGCCATATTTAGTGCAAAGCATCCGGGCTTCTTTCCAAAAATGTTCCGACGGAATTTGCACATCTGTATTTCTTATGGTCTCAGCTATAAAAGCGCCAATATCACCCTCTTTTGAAAAAACATATTCCAGATATTCCAGACATTTATTTTCATTGTTTTCAAAAATTCCTCTGTAGGTTACCGGTGGCGGAATACGTTCCACGCCTGGCATTAACGGCCCTATGTGATCCCTAAAAACCGATTCCCCGCCTACACTTATGGCATCTAAAGAGGCTCCGTGAAATGAATCCCAAAAAGAAACAACCTTATGTTTTTTGGTAACCGCCCTTGCTAATTTCAATGCGATGCCTATTGCAGAACTTCCATTGGGAGTCAACAGAATTCTATTTAAGTTTGAAGGCATCAGCGTAGCCAATTTTTCAGCAAAATTGATAGCTGGCTCATTGGTAAAACGGCGTGGGGAAAAAGACAATGTTTGCAATTGTTTGATGATACTTTCAATTAATTTAGGATTGGAATATCCTATTTGATGAACATTATTTCCGTGGAAATCCAAATACTTTTTACCTGAAATATTTTCAATATATGAACCTTTGCAGCCTTTTAGAACATCTAAACAAGGCGTAGACATGGATTGATGCAAAAAATAACGGGCATCTTTCCTCAAAAGTTTTTTTGTCTTTTCATCTACCTCTAATTCAAACCAGTTTGCTCTTGCAGTCGTAAGATTGATATCACCTTCAGTACTTTTGTTACTATTACTTAGATTCATGTCGTCAAATTTGCAATTATTTCCTTTACTGAGGAATTGTCATTTAAAAAAACGTGTCATTTTATCTTAAAACCGTTGTGGGAACGATTTGTTTCGGAATTATGGCACTTTGATAAAACACAGCCAGCCAGCCTCCGCCTCCGCCATTGAACCAAATGACTTCCAATGGATATTTACCTACTTTTAATGCGATCTTTCCTGCTTTTTCCTTTACGCCATGGTCGCCATCATTATCTACAACTTCAACATTGTTAACCCATAATTTACTGCCATCATCAGAACGGGTGTAAAATGTATATTCCCCTTCTTTTTCAATAACTACTTGGGTTTTAAATCGAACAACTGTATTGCTTTTAATTTCTTCTTTTACCTCATCTGAGGTTATTTCAAAACACCTGCCCATACTGTCTGGTGTGCGATTTTGCAATGAAGGGATACCGCTGAGGTTGTTTAAATAAAAAAGTTCATAGGTAACAGGCGCTTCAAGGTTTTTTGGTTTTACCCTAAAGTAAGCCTCATTAATGGCACTGCTAATTATGCCATCCTTAAAAATGGCGCTTTTAACCACTGTATTTTTGGTGGTTTTAAAAGGTGCTTTATAGGCATTTGAATCTTTCGAGGGCATAGTTCCATCGATAGTGTAAAATACTTTCCCTATGTTGTTTGGATTTTCAATGATAATTTCCGTTTGCTCATCAAACAAACCTCCAGCTTTTTTATTAAGGATGGCTTTGGGAAGTATTATTGGCTCTTTTAATCTTTCGGTTAAAGGGTAGTCATCGATTTCAGAAAAATCCATTAAAGCGTTTTTCACTGGCTTACCAATCCAGGCTATAGGCATTTTCAACCCTAATACAAAAGCGACGGTTGCCGCATTGTCATATTGATAGACAGGGTAGTTGAGTTTGTGGTTTTTCTTTACCGATTTTCCCCATATAATAAATGGAATCTCTATTTCTGCAAGAGATTCACCACCATGTCCAAGCCCTACGCCTCCGTGATCTGCACTTATAATAACCACAGTTTCATCGGCTATTCCAGCCTTTTTAATGGCGTTGAAAACCTGCTCCAAGAGTTTGTCCGCTTTTTCTACAGATTTGTAGTATTCTTTTGTGCCATGCCCAAATTCGTGCCCGGCGTGATCTATATGATCAAAATGGATAAATGTGAAGGTTGGTTTTTTATTTTCTATATATTGACTGGCGAGTAGCGCAGTTTCATCTTCTGTTTTTCCTGCCACATCATAGTCAACAGCACTCTTTTCAAAAAGCCTCCCAAACCCATCCCAATGATAAATAGCCCCTATTTCTGCATTTTCTATTTGCTGATCAACAAGACTAAAAATGGTTGGAAATAAAAAATCTTCGCTTTGGGTTATTGCAGGTAACACAAAATTGTTCTTCTCCCAACTGTTAGATGTAATCCCATGCTGCTCCGGTCCGGCTCCCATAATCATTGATGCCCAATTTGTGCTGGAACTTGTTGGTAAAACTGCACGCGCATGAAAAGTATAAGCACCTTCTTTTATAAGCTTATCAAAAGTTGGCGTTATTGCTTTTTCCAATCCGTCCGGACTTAATCCATCAAAACCTATAACCACCACATGTTTTGCTTTGGGCTCTTTTTGATTTTTTTCTGAAACACAAGACCATAGGGAAAATATCCCTATGGCCATGATTATGAATTTCGTGAATTTCATATTACTGTGCTATTTTATCATCCACATTTCTCCATTAATGTCATCCGAACCACTATATTGAGAACCTAATGCTGAAGTCACATTCAAGTTATTATTTTCAAACTCGCTTTGTGGATATTTCCAACGTAATGGGATTTTATTTCCATTATTGTTAGCTGGACCTACATTAAAAGCAGGAACTCCTGTTCTACGTTGGTTGAAATAGGATTCTCTGCCTGAATTGTTAAAGAAGGCTATGTATTTTTGTGTAAGAATTTGAGTTAGCCCATTACTGTTGTTTCCTTTGTAAATCACATTTGCATTTGCCATAAAAGTGGCTATTTCAGCTTGTGAAATTCCGTAAAAATCCATAGAACCTTTTATTCCATTGTCGTAATGAGTTGCCGCATCTCCTGAAATCCATCCTCTATTTATCGCTTCAGCAATATTAAATTCCTGTTCAGAATAGCCAATTTGTATGTACGGTTCTCCAATGTAACTACTATAATATCTGCTTTCATTTGGATAGGAATATTTTCCTTCGTCAGAAGCCACTTGCATTGGTCCTTGCTCATCACCTGTATTGGCACCAACATAAGCGTTTAGGTTTAATGGGTCGTTTTCGTTAAAATAAAAAGGTGCTGGATCTGCCACTTCATATATACGGGGGTCATTATTAGTTTTAAGAAGATTTAAGTAGGTAGCTCCCATAATATTCCTATTTCTGTTAAATCCATAATTTCCTGGATTAAATTCATAGTTATTTCCCGGTTCATCAGAAAATATTCTTAACATATTATCTTCCATCCCAGTCATTAAAGGGTATTTAGAAGGATTTGAAATAATATTGTTAAACCTGCCAGCAATATTTAACTCAGAATTTTTTTTACTTAAGTTTATTAATACCCTTAAATGAAATGCATTGATTGTCTTTTGCCATTTGTCCAAATCCCCGTCAAAGAAGAAATCCCCTTCAATATTAGAAATCCCTACTTCTAACTTTGCCACAGCTATTTGATCGTTTGCCGCTTCCAATAAGTCTAGGATTCCGATATATATGTCTTTTTGGGAATCATATTTTGGTTTAGTGATGGCAGTTTCACTACTAGCCTGTAATGCTTCCGTAAATGGTATATCTCCAACTTTTTTGGTCATATAATCATAGAAATAAGCTTTAAAAAACTTGGCCAAAGCTTCATATTTATTTTGCGAATCCAAACCTTGTGCTTCTTTTTCCATCGCTAACACATTGGAAAGTGTGTTATATTTGTAATCTACGGCTCCCCAATTATAATCTTGATCTCCGTAGTAATCAAACGAGATTACCCAAAACTGATTATCGCGTTGCGCATCACTCCATGGACCTTCACCATCAATATTATTAAATACACTCAATACTTCTGATAATAGCATTGAAGGTGGTACGCTTGTAGCCTTATTTGGATCATCAGTCAGGTCTTCAAACTTTGTGCAAGAACCCATCAGCAATATAATTGCTATTACAGGCATGACTCTTTTTAAAAAATATATTTTCATTTTAGTTTTATTTTTAGAATTTTAAATTTAGGTTCAAACCATAACTTTTTACGGTAGGAGTTTGCAAAGGAGATCCTCCTTCATTTACAAATTGATCTAGATCGATGTTTTTATGTTTTGAGAAATAAATCAAATCTCTTCCAATTAACGATATAGAAGCACTGTTAATAAATGAATTGGTTAACATCTTTTTAGGAAAAGCATATGTTATATTTACTTCTCTTAATTTAAAAAATGTCTTGTCAATAATATTTGCGGCAGTTTTTCCATTATATGATTTTGAAAAGTCTTGATAGTACATTTTTGTGGTATTTTCTTCAAAAGTTCTTGTATCAGACAAAACATTCCCTTCACCATCTGTAACTAAATTTCCTCCTGTTACCACAACACCGTCTGTTATATAAGATTTAATGCCTTGTACATCATTTGCCCTTTCTGGGGTATCACTAAATTCATGTCTCCCACTTTGCCACATTTTTAGGTTTACGTAGTTTTCAATTTTACCGCCATAGCGGCCATCCAAGGAAAAATCTAGTGTGAAATTTTTATACGCGATACTGTTCGCTAAACCTGCTGCCCAATCAGGCACTTTATACCCAACTTTTGTTTGATAGGAGTTAATACGTGGTTTACCGTCACCACCCACAATTAACCTGCCTTCTGAGGTTCTCATAAAGTCATAGATATAATAGCTGTCAACTCTATCGCCTATTTTTATTTTGCCAACATTATCAACACCATCATACACCTCTTTTAAATATTCTTTATAGGTTGACCAATTTAACCTAACATTCCACTTTAGGTTGTCAGTTTTTATAGGGGTAGCTGTTAACGCCAATTCGAAACCTTTTGTTAAAGTGGTGATTCCATTTTCTTTTTTTCCGTTATAACCTGATGTAGAAGAATAATTTAGGTTAAAAATTTGAGGTCCATTTTTATTTTCAAAATACGTTGCATCCAATCCCAAACTATTATTGAATAATTGAGTTTCAATACCGAATTCCGTAGATGAATTAAAAGCAGGTTCTAAATTTTCGTTTGCCAAAATACTGTTTACATAGGCTGCATTGTAAGTTGTGCCGTCTATAGTAAAAGGACTTCTTAAAAGGTAAGTATCCAAATTACTGTATATATCCAATGAACTGCCTACTTTTGCGTATGAACCCCTAACTTTCAAAAAGTTTACCGCCGGCAATTTCACTATTTCACTTAATACAGCACTCAAAGAAACCGATGGGTAAAAGAATGTGTTGTTTTTTTCCGGCAGACGGGAATCTTTATCAAACCTTCCTGTTGCGCCAAGGTACAAGAAAGATTTATACGATAAATCTAACGAAGCATAAGTGCCATAGGTTTCAAAATGACTTCTGTAACTTTGTGGTTGTACAGGGGTTTGCGTATTACTTAGGGTATAAAGACCCGGAACAATTAAGTAGTTTGTTGATGCATAAGAATCTCTATACTTTTCAATATTTAAATTGGTTCCAATTGTAGATTTTACGCCAATATCTCCGAAGGAATTATTATAATTTAACATGACATCCGTATAACTTTTTAAATTATATTCGTACCACTCTTTGTAATCTCCTTGAGCCTTTTCTCTTCCATAAGTAGTCATTGAATATGGAAATTTCTCATCCCTAAATTCATTGCCTATAGCTACGTTGGTTCTTATAATTGCATTAAAATTATTGGTGAATTTATGCTTTAGGCTAACTTGACCCGTAAAATCGTTTTCATAGTAACCCCTTAACCATTCATAAGCCATAAAATAAGGATTGTTATATCGGGTATATTCAAAATTTCTCTGCTGAACCCCTTCTTGGCCATCTTGCCAGTAGTTTCTTAAATCCCTGACATCATAGTCGGCACCACCCCAAATAAGCATATTATAGATATAACTATTAGGTCCATATTGTACATTTGGGTTATTAGGCGATGTTTTAAAATTAAAGTTTGCACTCGCATCAATAGAAGTTTTTTCATTAAAATTATAATTACTGCTTAGATTAAAGTTGTAAATATTCAATTTTGTATTTGGATTTATCCCCTTTTGATTTGTTTGAGATAATGAGAACCTTACATCACCTTTATCAAATTTTGAGGCAATTGCCAGGTTGTTTGTGATTAATAATCCGGTTTCCATAAAATTATCCAAATTATTTGCCCCTCTGGCAAGCCAAGGCGTTGGTATTAAGTTTCCTTGTGCATCTAAAGGACTGTCATATTGCGTAATTAATTGCCCTTCAAACTTTGGACCCCACTGATCATAATCAGCATCGTTGATTCCTCCACCTTTACCATCTTTAAAAGCATAATTTCCATAAGAACCAGGACCATAGGAATTCTGAGTTTTAGGTACCGCATTGAATCCTCCTTGTAACATCGTATTGTGGTTAAATTCTATCACAAAACCTCTATCATCTTTTGTTCCTCTCTTAGTTGTAATCTGTATCGCTCCATTTCCTCCCACAGACCCATATAATGCAGCAGCATTTGCACCTTTAAGTACATTTATGCTTTCAATATCATCAGGACTTATAGACCAAGATTCATTACCCAAAGGCACACCATCAACTACAATTAATGGTTTTTTTCCCCTCAAAACTAAATTTGGACTTGTAAAAAATTCCGGAGAAGCCGCTACAATAAGCCCCGATATTTTTCCTGACAAAGAATTGAGGACATTGGGATCCCTCGCCTTTGTTATATCACCTTTTACTTCTTGTTCAGAATAACCAAGTGCCTTTTTATCTTTTTTAATACCTAAAGCGGTTACCACTACTTCATCCAACCTTTGTGCGTCTGGCTGTAAAATAATATCAGCATCTGTCTTATTGGTTGTGTCAAACTCAACAGACAGATAACCAAAAAAAGAAATTACAAGAATACTGTTTGGTGATGGCAATCCAATTTTAAATTTCCCATCAAAATCTGTGGCCACCCCGTTGGCGCCACCTTTTATAACAACCGATGCTCCCGGCAAAGGATTGTTGGTTTCATCTAAAACCCTTCCCTTAAAAACACTTTGGGAATGGCCCATGACAAATGCTAATAAAGCAATTATCAGTAATAATTTTGTTTTCTCCATTTTTTAATATTTGTAAATTTGATTATTATTTGACGGAGCAAATATCCATAGGGAAAGTTAAAACAAACTGAATGAAAGGTTATTTAATTGTAGTTTTATCATTAACAATGTTAATAAAGTGTTATTATCATTTGTTTACAAATAGTAAAAATAAAACAAGGTTTTATATATGAGAATTATTGGATTTATATAAAAGTTAACCAAATCACACATTATCATGCAGGCAAGAAATATGGACTCAGCAGACTTCGTCTATGAAGAATTAGATGAAAACCAAAGAAGTCCAATTTCAGATTTATACGCTAATGGAAAACTGAATATTATTGAAACAACAGAAGCAATAGATTTTCAAAAAATAAGTGAATTATTGGAAAATTCTAATGGACTTAGTTTTGAAGATTGCTCTGTTTAGTATTATAGTGAAAAATTATGTGGCACTTTATTAACGGGAGATGGAAAATTACGAAAACTAGTTAGTAAAAATGGAATTGACGTAAGAGGTATGATTTATATTTTTGATGAATTAGTTAAGCATGATTTACTTGATTTTCAGCAAGCAATTGAAAAATTGGAACAATTATCGCAAATTAACGACGGGTTACCAAAAAAAGAAATCCAAAAAAGAATTGAAAGCTGGAAAAATAAAAAACACTTTGAATAATTATTTATCTTAATTTTTGTTACCATATTGTATTAATAAAAAAAACCCTGTTAATCAAATGATTAACAGGGTTTTTTTGTACCTCGGGTGGGAATCGAACCCACACTTCCTTGCGAAAACTGGATTTTGAATCCAGCGCGTCTACCAATTCCGCCACCGGGGCAAATGTTTCGGTCTGCAAATTTAAAAATAATTTTCAACTAAAGCATAAAAACTTCACTTAGTTATAGCATTACCACTGAAATAATTTTAAATTTGCAATCAAAATCCAACAATACACTTAAACACAGCTCTAAAAAAATGGACATCCCTTATCTAGAACCTAAAATTTTTGCCTGTACACAAAGCAAAGAATTGGCTAAAAACATTGCCAAACATTATGGAATTGCACTTGGAAACGTAGTGGTAACCAGATTTAGCGATGGGGAGTTTCAGCCTGCATTTGTTGAATCGGTTAGAGGAAGACGCATTTTTATTGTGGGTTCAACATTTCCAAATTCCGACAATTTAATGGAAATGCTTTTAATGCTCGATGCCGCAAAAAGAGCTTCAGCACGTCACATTACCGCCGTAATTCCTTATTTTGGTTGGGCCAGACAAGACAGAAAAGACCAGCCTCGTGTTGCCATTGGCGCAAAATTAGTGGCAAATCTTTTGCAAACTGCAGGAGCAACGCGAATTATTACCATGGACTTGCACGCTGATCAAATACAGGGGTTCTTTGAAAAACCAGTTGACCATCTTTTTGCTTCAACCATATTTTTTCCTTACATCCA
>MGWK01000085.1:11881-20993 GCA_001800975.1 Flavobacteria bacterium RIFCSPLOWO2_12_FULL_35_11
TCTAAATTTTTAGAAAGCGATGTTGTTATTTGTTACAAGCAACGCATAAAAGCAAATGAAATTGATTCCATGGAATTAATAGGTGAAGTAAAAGACCGCCATGTGATTATTGTGGACGATATGGTTGATACCGGCGGAACGCTTGCCAAAGCTGCGGATGTGATGATGGAAAAAGGTGCCTTAAGCGTACGTGCAATTTGTACACATCCTATTTTATCGGGAAACGCCTATGAACGAATTGAAAACTCTAAATTATTGGAGTTAATTGTTTCCGACACAATTCCTTTAAAAAGAGAATGTTCTAAAATAAAAGTTGTAACTTGCGCCCCTTTATTCGCGGATGTTATGCATAAAGTGCAGGACAATACGTCAATAAGCGGACAATTTTTAATGTAAATAATAATTAAATATAAATAAATGAAATCAATTACAATCACAGGATCTAAAAGAGAAAGCGTAGGCAAAGTAGCAACTAAAGCCTTACGTAATGCTGGAAAGGTACCTTGCGTATTATACGGAGGAGACAAAGCATTACACTTTTCAGCAGACGAAACTGCATTTAAAAACTTAGTGTATACTCCAAACGTTTATACTGCTAAGATTGAATTTGAAGGAAACAAATACAATGCAATTTTGCAAGACATTCAGTTTCACCCAGTATCTGACAAAATTTTACACATCGATTTTTATCAGTTATTTGATGATAAAATGGTAACTATGGCAATTCCTGTACAATTAGTTGGTACAGCTCCAGGTATTATCAGAGGTGGATCGTTGCGTTTTGCTATGCGTAAATTAAACGTAAGAGCTTTACCTAAAGATTTGCCAGACTTTATTGATGCCGATATTTCAAAATTGGATATTGGTGATAAATTGTATGTTACTGAAATGAAAAGCAAAAAATTCAGTATTTTAAATCCAGAAAACACCGTTGTTGCTCAAGTGAGAACTTCTCGTAATGTTGCTAAAGCAGCTACAGAAGATGCTAAAGGCAAAAAATAATCTGATCGATTAAATATTAAAAAGCGTTGCAATAGCAGCGCTTTTTTATTTAATTAAACCCCCATTCTTTTTTATTACTTTTGCATCATGCAATTGGATAGATTAATAAAATTATTGTTTGGTTCAAAAAAGGAAGCCTCAGCATTAGATCCTATGAAAAAATTTTTAATTGTTGGTTTAGGAAATATTGGTGAAAAATACGCGGCTACCCGGCATAATATTGGGTTTAAAATTTTAGACGAACTGGCATCAAAAGAAGCCGTTTCTTTTGAGAGCGAAAAATTGGGCGCAATCGCCACCTTTAATTTTAAAGGAAGGACTTTTATTTTGCTGAAACCGTCAACCTATATGAATTTAAGCGGTAAAGCGGTAAAATATTGGCTTACCAAGGAAAATATCCCCATTGAAAATTTATTGGTCATTTGTGACGACTTAAACCTGCCATTTGGCGCCATTCGGGTGAAGGCAAAAGGAAGCGACGGCGGGCATAATGGTTTAAAAGACATTACGGCAGTTTTACAAACCCAAGAATATGCGCGATTCAGATTTGGCGTTGGTTCGGAATTTTCAAAGGGCCGCCAAGTAGATTTCGTTTTGGGCGAATGGGACAAAAATGAATTAAAATCTCTTCCTGAACGTTTTGACAGGTCCGTAGAACTTGTAAAATCGTTTGGCACCGCCGGTTTAAACATCACCATGAATACCTTTAACGGCACCTAAATTTTAAAACCCAATTCACATAATATTTTGGGCGTTACCCTGCGGGTCAGGCTTTCACTGCTCGCTTCCCGAAAAAACGGGAGAGCTCAAACAAACCGTTCAATCCTTAACGCAAATCAAATTAATAATACATAATTGCAAATTTCAAGAAATTAACGAGAAATATTTTTGAACATCCAACAAAAAAGTCTTCCCTTTGGGAAGATTTAGATGGGAAATTTTAGTTGGGATTTTGGTCCGAAGCGTACCACTCCGCATTTGAAGTTCCGGTTTCCTGCAATTTCAAGGAATGCAACTTCACGTTTTCAGGCAACCTGTTGTTGATTTTTTCGGCAAAATCCACCAGCATCATTTCACTGGTTGGCTGGTAATCGACCAAAATAACGTTATGGTCTCTTTTTTCCAATTCTTTTGCCAATTCTAAGTGTGGCGTGTTTTTGTTGAATATAGTGGCGTGGTCAAATTTGTTTACAATTTCCGAAGAAACAATTTTTTTCAAATCCCCAAAATCAATCACCATTCCATATTTTACGTTGGTTGAATCACTTATTGGCGTTCCAATTACCGTTACTGAAAGTTTATAACTGTGCCCATGTATATTTTTACATTTTCCGTCATAGCCATACAATGCATGTGCAGTTTCAAAATTAAATTGCTTTGTAATTCTAATCTTACTCATCTTCCTTAAAAATATTTAAATTTAATCTTCGAGATCTTTTCTGTTTTTGGTTTTGTAATAAATGAAATAAGCCAGTGCCGCCAATAGAATAAAGGGTAAATAAGTTCCAATGACAACGCCAATTTCATAATTTTTATCCGGAGCGTTTTTAATTTTCTCTTCAACGTTTATTTGCTGAAAAAATGCGATGAAATTCGACAACATTTTGTTACTTTTTAAATTTTAGCAAAGCGTTTTTTGTAAATTCAGACAGCACCAATTTACCACTGATTTTTGCTCTTTCTTCCAATAATAAATCCCAATGCTCCGTGCCTTCCCACAGTACTTTTTTCATTTTCTTTAAAGCTTCCGGATTGTATTGCGACAGCTTCAACGCCAAATTATCCACTTCCTTATCCATTTCTTCAATTGTTTCAAAAACTTTGGCGAACAATCCTTTTTCTTTTGCCCAATAGGCATTTTGCCAATTGGTGGCGTCTAAGGTTAATTCCCCTAAAGCCGCCAAACCCATTTTACGCGCAACCGCCGGAGCAATTACAAATGGACCAATGCCAATAGTGAATTCAGATAATTTTATGGAAGCCTGCTCCGTGGCAAAACAATAATCGCAAGCTGCAGCCAAACCTACGCCGCCGCCCACCGATTTTCCCTGAACGCGGCCAATAATCAATTTTGAACATTTACGCATCGCATTAATCACGTTGGCAAAACCCAAAAAGAACCTTTTCCCTTCTTCAACAGTTGAAATGGAACTCAATTCATCGAACGAAGCGCCGGCACAAAAAGTGGTTTCTTTTTCGCTTTTTAAAATGATGACATGAACCTCATTATTGTCGCTTAATTCATTAAAAGAAGTTGTTAACCGAGTTAATAGCTCACCGGGAAGCGAATTGCCCGCCGGGTGAAAAAACTCGATGGTAGCAATGTTATTTTGAATATTGGTATATAGACTTCCGTTTTCCATAATGTTCAAAGTTACGCGTTTTTATGTAAATATTTCCGTCTAAATTTAAACACTAAGATTCCGGCCCTCATGAGCATCCACACCGTAAAGGCCAACCAAATACCATACAATTTTAAATTGAAATGATCGCTAATTAAAAGAACGGGAATAAATCCTAAAAACGTTGCGAACAGCAATAAATTTCTTAGCGTTGCGGCCTCTCCCAGCCCTTTAAAGATGCCGTCAAAAACAAAAGCAACCGCATTTATGGGCTGCATAATGAGCACCATCCAAAAGATACCGTAAAATGACTGCAACACAAGCGGATCTTGTGAAAAAAGCCTTCCGATAGGAAAGTAAAAAATTACACAAAACAAGGTAAGAATAATTGAAACAACAATAGAATACCTGCTTAATTTAATGCTGAGTCGCCAAAGTTTTTTATAATTTTTTTCGCCCAATAATTTTCCCGAAACAATGTCTCCAACGCTCGAATATCCATCAATAAAAAAAGCAAAAAAGAGCCAAATCTGAAAGGCGATGGTTTGTGCCGCGATATAGTTATTGCCATATTTTGTGGCGTAGGCATTTGCCATATACAAGGCAATATTTAATGACAATGCCCTGCCCATTAAATTTAAACTTAGCCCCAACAAATTTATGATTTCTTTATTGAAGGTAAACGAGAGTTTTAAATTAAACGGCGTTTTTTTCAACAGCAATATCAAGGATAAAACAGCCATGACCGCTTGCGCTATCACGCTTGCCCAGGCGGCTCCTTTCACGTTCATCGGCTCTATGAATCCTTCTATCCCAAATACCAAGATAAAATCCAGCACAACGTTTAAAACCGCGCCGATAACACTTATGACCATAGGCCAATACGTGTTTTGCAACCCTCTGAAGACACCAAAAACCGAAAACACAAAAAGGGTTAACGGAAAGCCAATGGCGCGAATTTTATAATAGTCAATCGCATAATTTAAAACGAGTCCGTCTGCATTGTAAAGCCTAAAAATCTCCTCAACAAAAAACACGGTAAGGAACCAAATGATGCCACTTAAAATTAAATTAATCATAATAATTTGCGCAGGCAATGTCTCAATTTCAGCTAACTTCTTGGCGCCCAAATATTTTGAAATGGTGGCAGAAATGGCTGAACGTGTTTGTGCCAAAATCCAAATCATCGCCGAAATAAAGGAACCTGCAATGCCCACGGCGGCAAGCGCTTCGGTTGGATGTTGCTGTAAATTCCCAACAATGGCGGTATCGGTAATTGAAAGTATAGGTTCTGCGATTCCCGCAATAATGGCGGGAATCGCCAATTTATTAATTCCTTTAAATGTAATGTTCGACCTTTTATACATTCATTATTTTTTCATAACAGTAAAAAGGAAACTCACTTTGATTGGGAAAATAAATGCTTTCCAATTTTATATAATTTCGCTGTTCATAAAACTTCTGATTTCTTTTATTTTGGCTAAAAGTGTCGAGCCTAATGGAATTATATCCGTTTTCCTTGGCATATTTCTCGGCAAAATCCATGAGTTTTTGCGCATATCCTTTTCCCTGAAATTTAGGGTCAACTGCCAAACGATGAATATAAAGATGATGCTGCTTTTTTGTCAGCCATTTTACATGTTGATATTCATCATCTTCAATTTCCGTAAGCACAATTAAACCAACAATACTGTTTCCGTCCTCTAATTTCCAAATTTGCTGCAACGCAATATCCTCGAGCAAAACTTCTTTGGAAGGATATTTTTCATTCCATTGAAAAATTCCTTGTTCAATCAGGTTTTGTCCACAGCTTTTTACAATTGAAAGCAACTGGGCTAAGTCTGATTCTGAAGCTTTTTTAATCACCATCTTTGTTAAAATATTTGCTAAAACGCTGATTTATTAAGAATAAAATCGATGCTTTTCGCAACCACTTTCTGCAAGTTAAAAGGCATCGCCGAACTTTCCCAAGGTTGTGTGCAACCCAAAGGATGGTTCATTTCTTCAATAAAAATAAGTTCGCTTTTAGGGTTCCACAAATGTAAGTTTTTGGCCTCTTGCGGCAATACGGTTTCATCATTTTCACCGTGAATAATTAAGTGTGGAATGTTCAATTTTTCAACCGCATTTTTTATTGTCAATCTCGCTTCGTTGTCCTTGAAATTTTGATAAAACTCGTACTTATGAGGCATTTTTTGAAGGGTTCTTGTGTTTAAAATATGAGAAACGCCCAACTTTTTCCAACCCTGCAACTGTTCTCCTTCAGGAAAACGAGCTCCAAAATCGGAAACGCCTGCCCAAGTAATGAGCTTGGTTATTTTATTATTTTCTGAAGCCTTGATTGAAACAATTCCGCCGCCTCTGGAATGTCCGATTAAAGTAATATTTTGAATGTCAATTTCATTTTTAAAATCGGGATTGGCAGTTACCCAATCTATCATGTTTTCCAGATCGTCGAGCTCTTTAATAAAATTATTGTTTCCAAATGCTTCCAAATCAATAAAATCAATTGGATTTTCCAATGTTCCGCCGTTGTGCGAAAAATTAAACTTCACAAAAAAAAGGTTGTTGTTTGCAAATGTTTCTGCCGCTAAATTCCAGGCACCCCAATCTTTAAAGCCTTTGTAGCCGTGGCAAAACAGCACTATTGGTTTTTTGGTGTTATCCTTTAAATAAAAAACATCTGTTACAATGGGTTTATTATGAACACTGCTTTTTACAATTAAATTGAGGTTTTTTTGCATTATTTAATTTTTTAAAAAGGTAAATTTTGATTTTGTATAAAAGGAATTTCGGGATTTAAAATTTCAGCGATAATTCTTTTTAATTCCGTTAAAAACGGATCCATATTTTCTGGGGAAATAAGACTTTCATTGGCGCCTCTTTTTTCTGAAAAATTCATTTTCAGGAAGCCGCTGTTCAGATTTTTAAATGAAATGATTCCGGCTTCAACAGGTTTTGAAAAGCCATTCTTATTTTCTTCAGAAAACAAAAAACTGTAAAACATTACCTGCAAAGGTTTTGTATATTTATAATCGCTGCCCAAAACACTAAAATCAGTTATTCTTAAGTCTTTAGCTTCCACTTTTCCTGTTTTGTAATCGATAATTCGGGTAATGCCGTCCAATTCGTCAATTCTGTCCACAATTCCTTTTAATTTAATGGGAAAATTGATGCCATCAACATTTATTTCGGTGGAAAATTCTTTTTCTAAAGCGATAATTTTTAACTGCTTGTTTTGATTGAGCACCTGCAATTCCTGGTTTAAAAATCGCTTGATGTGATTTTTGCACACTTCAAAAATGAGTTTGTTTTTGCCGGTTTCTATGTTCCCTTTTTCGTAATATTTCTCAAAATATTTCACAAGCAAATCGTGCGTATTTTTTTGCATTTCGGCGATATTTTCCTTGCTTAAATATTTCTCTATAATGGGTTTGTACAAATCTTCAAGCACTTCATGAATTACAGAACCCATCGTATTTACTGCAATGGTTTCCTCTACTTCATCTTCTTCATAAATTTCCAGTATGCGTTGCTCGTAAAATTTCACAGGATCGTAAATGTAGCTTGCCAAGGCCGATGGCGAAATGCCTTTGGTGAACACCGCCTGCAGTTTTTGCATAATTTCGGGTGTCTTTTCTATCTGAAGAAACGGGAAATTTATATGCTGTACTTTAGGGCTGATAATTGTTTTTGTGATGTTGGGATGGTTGATTTCTAGCTGCGTTAAAAAACGGCTTTTTTCTCCCGAACCATAACCGTCTGATTCCGTATTGTAAATTAAATAGATGTCTTTTGCCCTTTGCAGCAATCGCTGAAAATGGTACGAAAAAATGGCGTCTTTTTCCTGAAATGTCGGCAATCCGAAATATTTTTTCACATCATACGGAATAAAGGAAAAATCGTTTTTGCCTCCAGGTAAAATACCTTCATTGACCGAAGTGATAATGACCGTTTCAAAATCTAAAGCCCTGGTTTCAAGCATTCCCATTAACTGTAAACCTTGCAATGGCTCTCCCTGAAATGACATTTTTTCAGTCCGTAAAATTTGGGTGTAAAATAAAGTCAAAGATTTTAAATCGGTAATGTGATTATAGGTTGAATTAAGGGTTTCCAATTGTTGAAAAACCGTAAAAAAACGATACAAATATTCCTTTTCAACCCCATTTACGTGGGTTTTAAGCTCCTTAATTAAATCGATACATTGCTTAATAACTTTATTTATGGAAGCGGAAAAATAAAATAAGGAAAATACAGTTGAAATTTGTGTCGCTTCTGTTGATGAAATATACTTTTTTAGCATTTCAACCGATAAAAAGATGCTGTTTTTTCTTTTAATTTCAGCTATTAATTTTTGAAGAATTTCGCCGTTTAACTTATTTAGAAAAGGGTTGTTTAAAACACTTAAAACATCTTTGTAATAAAATAGATGTTCAGCCTCCTTATTGAATTTATACTGGTTTAAATGCAGTTTAAACAGCGCATCAAACAAACTTGCCACGGGAATATCTTTTAATGGATAACCCATCGTAATGTTAATAATTTTTACATTGTTTGGCAGTGAATTTAGCGTTAAGGTCAGCAAATTTTCGTCGGCCAGCACCAAAGCGGTTTTGCTGAAATTCTCTATTTTGCTTAAAAGTTCCCCTGCATATTTAATCTGCGTGGTGTTTTTCGGTGCGCCTATTAAATTGATGTTTTTATGAATTGGCAACGCTTCATGGTCCCATAAAAAGGGGTTTTTTTGATAATATGCCCATTCCTTTTTATATTTCCTTAAAAAAACGCCCGCTTCATTGGAATTCTTGAAAAATGATTCATTTGCATCCCAATAAACAGATGCCAAATTGTTATTTAAAAATTCCTGGAATATGGTTTCTTCAGCTTTATTCAATGCATTAAATCCGACAAAAATAATGTGATTGCCCAAATTGTTATTTATGTAAAACTCTAAATTGTTTGTGGCTTCTTTATAGATTAAACCCTGATAACCAAATTTATTATTTTTCAATTTTTCGTAAAGTGCCTCATAAAAAACAGCTAAATATTCAAAAAACTGAAGATAGTTTATCGCCAATTGGCTTGGTTTTTTGTTTTGAAACCATTTTTCTAACCTTTTTACATCTCGCAAACTTGAAAAAAAATGAGTGGAATTTACCAAGTAGCTGTCTATTTCATTAAAATCGTGCAAAGCGATGTTGGCCCATTGCGAAAAAACATCAAAAGGCTCTCTGTTTTCTTGTGGAATATTTTGCTGATATATGGTGTAAAATTCAAATAACAATTGCGTAGCATCAATTAAATTGATGTCTGCCAATTCCTGTATGTAATTTTCAATGCTTATTATTTTTGGCAAAAAAGCAGTACTTGGTGTTTTTATTAAAATTTCTTCTTTTAAGAACACACATGACCGCTGGCTTGGCAGCACAAATATTAAATTATTAAAATTTTCGTGTTTGGTAAGTACATCGTCAATAACTCTTGAAATAAATGATTTCATATGTTTTCATTGGTGCTTGAATCTTGTCCATAAATATTCATTTCATCTGATTTTTTTATTCCCTATAAAAATATAAAAGCCATTTCAATTGAAATGGCTTTTAGTTAACTATTTTAATACTTTTAATATTCAACGTTTAGTTTTTTGATTTCAACCAAAAATTAGCAGGAAAAAGGTTTAGCAATAATCCTGAAAAAAAATCGCCTAAAAAATTAATTTTAGGCGATTTTCACTTTTAATGAAATAAAAGTTATGCTAAATTAGTCAG
>MGWK01000086.1:0-11022 GCA_001800975.1 Flavobacteria bacterium RIFCSPLOWO2_12_FULL_35_11
CAATTATAAGCCATAAAATATTTTTGAAAACTTAAAAAAAGTACTAACTTTACCTATTAAATAGAAAATTATGAGAAAAATAATCACATTATTCGTTTTGGGATTTTTAACATTCACAATGAATGCCCAAGAAAAGCAAGTAACCGAAAAACCTAAAGATACAAATGCACCTTCATTTGAGTTTGTTACTGAAGTTATAGATTACGGTAAAATTGCGTTGAATGCTGATGGCGTTCGCACTTTTAAATTTAAAAACGTAGGAAAAACGCCTTTAGTGATAAGCGACATCAAATCAAGTTGCGGATGCACCGTTCCAAAAAAACCAACCGATCCGATTATGCCGGGAGAAAGTGGTGAAATTGAAGTTAAATATGCCACCAACAGACCTGGAGGTTTTTCAAAAACCATCACCGTTAGCTCTAATGCTGATGAACCTGTTAAAAGTTTACAGATTAAAGGAATTGTTTTAAAAGAGTAATCTTTAAAAAAATTAATAAAAAAGGCCTTCATAAATGAAGGTCTTTTTTATTTTAGTATATCTCTTAAATAGAAATGGTATTCATAATCCTTTCCATATCTTTCAACAACCAAAGAAATTTTGGTGTTTTCCTTCTGAAAAAATTTCCCCACTATTTCATCCAGTTCCATTTCATGAGTAAACTTTCCATTGATTTTAATGACGATATCTCCAGCTAACAATCCGGCATCGTATGCTGGAGAACCTACACGCAAATTATGGATTTTATAGGATGGCTTAAAAGTATATTTATAATTATAATCCAAAATAACGGTATTTTTCTCAGTAGCTTTGCCGTCTGCCAACCCAATTGAAGCATAACTTTGTTCCCTTACCAATTGTTTTCCGTTATAAACAAGCTCAATGCCGCTCATATTATACCTGAACGGTTCTTTAAAATAACTTCCCTTTTTAAATAAAATTTTCTTGTTCCGATAATCAAAAGTTACATTAAACCGCTTTAAAACGGATGCGCCCAAACTTCCGTTTCTTTCTTCAAACTGGCGCGCATAAGAAATGGATGAAGAATCCGGAAAAGAAACAGTTGGCTCTTTTAATTCAAATTTTCCAATCAACAATGCCCCAATATAAGTTCTTTTTCCATAAACCGTTCCGCTTAAGCCTTCACCCAAAAAATCATTAAAAAACTTTTTTGGCACCAAAATGTCAGGATGGCTATTTTCAAACAACCACAACGCATCACTTCCGCCAGAATCAATCAGCAATTTAACAGGAATAATTTTGGTTGAAACAGGATCTGATTTTATGCCCACATTAATATAGGGCTTCAATTTGAAAAAAGACAAATCAAGCATTTCGCATTTTTTACAAACTTTATGCTTGTAGTTGTCGGGTTTGTAAAAGTTGATGCGTTTTGTGCCATAATTAATGTCAACAACAAAATCTTTAAAAAGTTCATAGCCAATAATTCCGTGAATGGTAATTCCAAGCTTTGATGACAAATCAAAACTGTCATCCAAAATCAGATATAAACTTTGATTATAACCCCTAATATTGCCGAAGGTAAATAGGTTGCCTTTAGACAAAACGGCTTCAACCGATTCTTCACTTCCCAATCCTTGCAACCTGACTTTTTCTTTGTTATGAAGCATCACAGAATCTTTGCTGTATAAATTAAATAACAAAGTTGCCCCAACGCCTGAATCCAATATAAAATTCAATGGCCTTCCGTTAACTTCAATAGGAAGAATTATTAAATTATTTGAAAGTTTAAAGGAAACAGATTGCCTTTCTGCACCATTTTCAAATTGAAATCTGCCTTGAGAAATAGCTTCTGTCCCAATAAATAATAGGATAATCGAAAAAACAACCGTTCTAAAATAGGAATTCAATATATGCTGCCTTTAATTTTTTTGTTAAGTTACAAAAACACTTCATGATAACATAACTTTTGTAAAAATTTTAACCTTTAACAAATGCACTTAAAAGGCAAGAATTTCAAAATTAATTTCGCAATTTTGCAGTATATTATTTATAAATAAAATTCGATGCCTACAATCTCATTTAAAGGTAAAAACATGCCCGAATCTCCAATCAGAAAATTGGTTCCTTATGCTGAAAATGCTAAAAAAAGGGGAATTCAAGTTTTTCATTTAAATATTGGACAACCAGATATAAAATCCCCAAAAGTTGCACTTGAAGCAGTAAAAAACAACACAATTGAAGTGCTTGCTTACAGCCGTTCTGAAGGTTCTGAAGAATATCGAAAAAAGCTGGCTAACTATTATATTAAAAGGAATATTCCAGTAACTGCGGATGAAATCATTGTCACTACCGGAGGTTCTGAGGCCTTATTATTCGCTATGGGAAGCATTACCGATCCCGGCGATGAAATTATTATTCCTGAACCATTTTACGCGAATTACCTGGGTTTTTCAACGGCATCTGGCGTAAAAATTGTTCCGGTAATTTCAAAAATTGAGGATAATTTTGCCTTGCCCCCAATAGAAGAATTTGAAAAGTTGATTTCTTCAAAAACCAAAGCCATTTTAATTTGCAATCCCAACAATCCGACCGGCTATTTGTATTCCAAAGAAGAAATTCAAAAACTGGCCGATATTGTAAAAAAACACGATTTATTTTTAATTGCTGATGAGGTTTACAGAGAATTTATCTATGACAATGAAGAATACCAATCTGTTTTAAGCGGATTTGGCTTAGATGATCACGCCATAATCATTGATTCTGTTTCAAAACGTTACAGTATGTGTGGCGCCCGAATTGGCTGTTTGGTCAGTAAAAATAAGGAAGTAATCAGCACTGTTTTGAAATTCGCGCAAGCAAGGTTAAGTCCGCCAACTTTTGAACAAATTGCAAGTGAAGCTGCTTTGGAAACGCCGCAATCTTATTTTGATGAGGTTATTGTTGAATATAAAGCCCGAAGAGATCTTTTAATTGCCGAGATGAATAAAATTGAAGGCGTGAAAGTGGCCACGCCAAAAGGCGCTTTCTATTGTGTTGCTGAATTGCCTGTTGATAATGCCGATAAATTTGCGCAATGGTTGTTGGAAGATTTTAGTTTGGACAACCAAACGGTAATGGTGGCTCCTGCGGCCGGATTTTATTCCACAAAAGGATTTGGCACCAAACAAGTTCGAATTGCTTATGTGCTCAAAAAAGAGGATCTAATTCGTTCCGTAGAAATTTTAAAAGCAGCTATTAAAAAATACAACGAAAACTAGTTGAAAATTCAACAAAACATATCGTTAAAACCTTACAACACGTTTGGCATTAATGCAAATGCCAAACGTTTTGTTACCGTAAATTCCATCAAAGAATTAAAAGAAATAATAGCTTCTGAAAAGTCTTTGTTTTTGTTGGGCGGCGGAAGCAATATTTTGCTGACCGGCGATGTGGAAAAATTGGTAATCCACTTAAACACAAAAGGAATTATCGTTAACGATTTTGATGAAAATGAAGTTTTGGTCACTGCGGAAGCAGGCGAAAATTGGCACGAATTGGTGATTTGGTGCGTGTCTCAAAACTATGGCGGATTGGAAAATTTGGCATTAATTCCGGGAAATGTGGGCACTTCGCCTATTCAAAATATTGGCGCTTACGGCGTTGAAATTAAAGATGTTTTTAAGCAATTGGAAGCCCTTGAAATTGAAACAGGCAAAACCAAAATTTTCACAAATGCAGATTGCGATTTTGGGTACCGGAATTCCGTTTTTAAAAATGAGTTGAAAGAAAAATACATCATTGTCAATGTTACGTTTAAACTCACCAAAAAAAATCATAACATCAATATTTCATACGGAGCCATAAAAGAATTATTGACCAATAAAGAAAAACCTTCCATCAAAGAAATTGCAAATGCGGTAATTGCGATCAGACAAAGCAAACTTCCCGATCCAAAAAAAATTGGAAACAGCGGCAGTTTTTTTAAAAATCCGGTAATCACTTCCGATTTATTTAAAGAATTGACAAAAAAGTATCCTGAAATTCCACATTATATAATTTCCGAAAGCGAAATTAAAATTCCAGCAGGCTGGCTAATAGAACAAAGTGGGTTTAAAGGAAAACGTTTTGGAGATGTAGGCGTGCACGAAAAACAGGCACTGGTTTTAGTGAATTACAACAACGCAAGCGGAAAAGAAATTTATGACTTGGCGCAAAAAATTCAGAAAAAAGTGATGGAAACTTTCAAGATTTCGCTTGAAATTGAAGTGAATGTCATTTAAACCGTTACTTCTAACAATTTACAATTTTTTGAGACTATTACCACTTTTTCCGCAATCGCCGGAATCAACACTGTTTCACCATAATTAATGATTTCCGAATTTTCTCCCATTGAAATTGTTGCCTTTCCTTGCACGCACATTAAAACAACAAATGAATCCGTATCTGCATAATCCAATTCTTTTTCGCCGACAACGTGAATAAAATTTGTTATAAAATAGGAACACTTTACGATTGGATTAAGTGCATTTATGAAGGTAGAATAGTGATGCTTCGCCTCAATTTTATCGTTAAAATTGATAGCATCGATGGCCAAATCAGTATGTAATTCTCGAGAGTTACTTTTGTGATCAACCCTATCCCAATCATAAATTCTATAAGTGATATCTGAAGTCTGCTGAATTTCGGCCAACAAAATTCCGGCCCCAATGGTATGAACCGTTCCTGGCTCTATTAAAAAAGCATCACCCGCTTTTACTTTTTCATAATTTAAGACTGATGTAATTTTTTTCTCTTTCAAATAACCTACATATTGTTCTGGCGTAATGGCTTTATTAAATCCGATTACCAATTTTGAACCAGCATCAACTTGCATAATGTACCACATTTCTGTTTTTCCAAAAGAATTGTGGCGTTCTTTTGCAAGCAAATCATTTGGATGCACCTGAACAGACAAATCCTGTTTTGCGTCAATAAATTTTATCAATAAAGGAAAATTGTTTCCAAAACGTCCATAATTATTTTCGCCAACCAGTTCTCCTTTATAGCTTTCTAAAAGTTCCCTTAATGTTTTTCCTTTCAATTTTCCGTTTGAAACAACAGAAATATTGTGATCAACATCGGACAGTTCCCAGCTTTCACCAATATTTTTCAATGCTGATTTTTTATTGAGCCTGGTGACTAATTTTGTTCCTCCCCAAATTTTTTCTTTCAAAATAGGGAAAAATTTTATGGGATAATTTATCATTAATTTATTAATTTTTTCAAGGAAGACACTACATAATCTAGCTCTTCAATGTTGTTGAATTTACTGAAAGAAAATCGAACTGAAGTTTTAATAGCTTCTTTTTCTGGCAAAATTTCATGCAACACATGGGAACCCATATTGCTTCCGCTTTGGCAGGCGCTTCCTCCGGAAACTGCAATCCCTTTTAAATCTAAATTAAAAAGCAACATCGCATATTCTTTTGGAAAACGAACATTTAAAATGGTGTAACTGCTTTCCGTTTCACTTTCTGATTGTCCGTTGAATTCAATTCCTTCAAAATTTTGCTTCAATTCATCTATAAAATAATTCTTAAGTTTTTGAATATAAGCCGATTCTTTCTTCATATTCGTACAAGAAATTTCAAGCGCTTTTTCCATTCCTAAAATGCTGTGCACATTTTCTGTTCCTGCTCTGGCGCCTCGCTCCTGTTCGCCTCCATGTAAAATTGGATGAATTCCGAATCCTCTTTTTATGTAGGCAAATCCAACCCCTTTCGGTCCGTGAAATTTATGGGCGCTCGCCACAAAGAAATCAATTGGTGTTTGTTTTACATCAATATTAAAATGCCCAATTCCCTGCACCGTATCGGAATGAAATAAAGCATTGTTAGCAATACACAATTCCGAAACTTTTTCCAGATTTAAAACGTTTCCAATTTCATTATTCACATACATCAAACTAACCAATTTCTTTTCATCTGATACTTGCAGCAACTGTTCTAAATGCGCATAATTCACAGTGCCACTTTCATCTAAATCAACGTAATTAACAACTATATCAAATTCATTACGCAGGTGTTCCATCGTATGCAAAACGGCGTGATGCTCAATTTTAGATGAAATAATCGTCGTAACGCCTAAATTGGTAACGGCATTTCTTAGTATTAAATTGTCTGCTTCACTTCCGCCAGCCGTAAAAATTATTTCCTGTGATGAGGCATTAAAATGTTTGGCAATATTTTTTCGTGATGTTTCAACCAAAGATTTTGCCTTTCGCCCAACATGATGAATTGATGACGGATTCCCGTAAACATTGGCCAGGGCACTTGAAATAGCATCAATAACTTCGGGTAATAATGGTGTTGTTGCTGCGTTATCTAAGTATATCGTTTTCATTAAAAGCAAAAGTAATTAAAATAGTTGGTTTCAATTGGTGTTGACTTGCCTAAAACTGTTATTTTTGCGTTGAAAATATTACTTATGAAGAAACTATTGATACTCTTTTTGGCCTTCACCCTTAATGCATGCAACGATGGGGATTTTGATGTTCCAATTTTTGAATTTACCGAAAAAGTGGCTATTTGCGGCGATGATGTTTTGTACATAACAAGCACCAATAGTACTGAAGTTTTGGTTTTAACGCTACCGTCAACAGCTATAGGAACCACTCCAAAAACTCAATCAATTGAGGTATCAACGACTGTTATCGTAACCTATCGGATTTTTGATGTAGGCATTGGTGAAAATTATTTTTGCCAGGACATTCCGCCATCAGAACCAAAGATAGTTAAAGAACTTATTGCTGATGGAGGAACTATAAACATTACAACTACTGAAGTTTTGACAAACGCGGTTGTAACTGGCTATTCCCATGAAATTACAATTTCAAATTTGTCATTTAATAAGGATGAGGAACGTATTTTCAAAGAAAATTTTAATTTTGGAACCTTAACTGTTAATAACTAATTTTTAGGATTTTGATAAATCCCTACTTCTGTTGCGCCTAATCCGTACTTTTGAAATGAAGCGTCGTTCCAGTAAACATTGTATTTTTTAAATAAATATTCCAGTTCTGTTTTTAAGACTCCGGCACCCATTCCGTGAATAAAAACTATTTTTGGAATCCTATTTTTTATGGCAAACTCTAATTTTTTTTTGGCGGTTTCCAACTGAAGCGTCAACATATCATAGTTGTCCATTCCTTTTGTTGAAGCTGTCAGCTGATTGATGTGTAAATCAACTTCCATAGGCGGCAATTTATCGGGCTTCACATTGGATTTAAATTTTACGGTATTTTTTTTGGAAGAAGTTTCATTGATTTTTTCCGATAAATATTCATTGTCAATATCGCTGAATTTAGAAAGCTCTTTCTGACTTTCTTTAATGATCACCAATTCTTTTGGCAAATATTCATAAGAGAATCCGTCCCTGTCTTCCACAACAATTTTGGTGAGATGCACTCCAATCACTTTTCCTCTAATAACATCATCAATAACCGCAACAGTATCCCCAACTTTAAAATCCATATTCTTAAATATTAATATTTTTATGCAAATGCTTGAACAAAGTTATAACATTAAAGTTTCAAAAAATATAATTAAGCCATAAACTGTGGCTTTTGCAGTTTATGTCAGAAATATATTCTGCAACGAACAAATCGCCTTAATAATTCAATATATTCTTAGGCCAATCCACCATGATATTTAATTTTTTAATACTTTTATTCAACTTATTTTTAACAATAATAAATTACCATGAATCAACATCGACCAAAAAACTACCTTATAGAATCCATATTGGTCACCATATTTTGCTGTTTGCCTTTCGGAATTGTGGGAATTGTATTTGCTGCACAGGTAAATGCAAAATTTGATGCCAGTGATTATGTAGGCGCCATTAAAACTTCTAAAGAAGCAAAAAAATGGATGAATTTGGGACTTATATCGGGTTTGGTTATTGGGCTTTTTTACCTCATTTTTATTTTCGCTTTGGGCGGTATTGCCTTATTGGGTGATTATTGACAAATTTATTTTATGAAAATTAAATATGTGGCCATTGCTGTTGGCATAATTGGATTGGGGCTATTTTATTTTTTCAACAATCCACAAGAAGTGAATTTTTTGCTTGAATGTCCTTTACACGCCACGACCGGTTTTTATTGCCCGGGCTGCGGAAGCCAGCGCGCAACACACCAACTTTTAAATTTTAACATTTTTGGCGCTCTTCAACAAAACGTATTGTACTTAATAAGTTTATTGATTTTAGGTTATCACCTCATTTTAACCGGCATAAATACGATTTTCAAAAAGCAATTTTATAATTATATTTATCATCCTAAAACGCCCTTGGTAATTTTAGTTTTGATCATTATTTTTTGGATCCTGCGGAATATTCCTTATTACCCGTTTAATTTGCTGGCGCCAAACTAAAAAAGCACCCGAATGGATGCTTTTTCATATTGAATTGATTGTTATTGTTCTTATTTATTTTATGGCCTCAAAATCGGTATCCATTTTAATGTAATCCAAAAACTCGCGGCGAACATTCTCGTTCTTAAATTTTCCGCCAAACTCTGAAGTTACGGTACTGGAGTCAATATCGCGAACGCCACGTGAATTTACGCACAAATGTTTTGCATCAATAACACAGGCCACGTCTTCCGTGCCCAATGCTTCCTGCAACGATTGCACCACTTGCATGGTTAAACGCTCCTGAACCTGTGGTCGTTTTGCGAAATAATCCACAATACGATTCATTTTAGACAAGCCAATAACATTTCCGTTAGAAATGTAAGCTACATGCGCCCTGCCAACTATAGGCAACAGGTGATGTTCACAAGTGGAATAAACAACTATGTTTTTTTCCACCAACATTTCACCATACTTATAGTTATTGTCGAATGTTGATAATTTAGGTTTATTGGCCGGATTTAACCCGCCAAAAAGTTCATTCACAAATGATTTTGCCACTCTTTTTGGGGTTCCTTTTAAACTGTCGTCATCCAAATCCATCCCTAAAGTAATCAAGATATCCTTTACGCTTTCTTGAATGCGCGCTATCTTTTCCTGGTCTGAAATATCAAAAGCATCTGCTCTTAAAGGCGTTTTGGCAGAGGATCCTACGTGATCATCTCCCATTTCATCTATTCTGTTTGTCATTATGTTTTTACCTTCAAACATTTTCTGTTCATTAAAGGGCAAATTTACAACTTTGTTTTAAAGTTGGGCGGTGATTCTAATTAATTCTTTTAAACTGCACACTTCCTGTTCGCCACTTTGCATATTTTTTAAAGTATAGGTATTGTTTTCAATTTCGTCAGCGCCAACCATGACAACGTAAGGAATTTCCCTTTTATTGGCATAATTCATTTGCTTCTTCAATTTGGCATTGTCCGGATACAATTCCGATTTTATATTGTTTTTCCTCAATTCCACCAAGGCTTTCATACAAAAAGACGCTTCCGCATCACCAAAATTAATAAACAATACTTTTGGTTTTGGAAGCTCCAATTCTGTAAATAAATTTAATTCTTCCAACACCAAATAAATACGGTCCAGCCCAAAAGAAATGCCAACCCCGCTCATATCGTTTAATCCGAAAATTCCCGTTAAATCATCATATCTTCCGCCGCCGCCGATAGAACCCATATTTACGCCTTCGGGCGCAGAAACTTCATAAATGGCACCGGTATAATAATTCAATCCGCGCGCCAAAGTCACATCAATTACGAGCTTTGCCGACTCCAATCCGAACTTTTCAACGGCATCAACCACAAAACGCAAATCATTCACGCCGCTGGTGCCATCTTTAGATTCGGCCAATAAATTCGCTAACTGGTCTAATTTATTTTGATTGCTTCCGGTAAAGTTAAATAAAGGTTTCACTTTTTCTATTGCCTGTTCAGAAATGCCTTTTTCCATCATTTCTTTGGCAACACCATCGGCCCCAATTTTGTCCAATTTATCGAGTGCCACCGTAAAATCGATTAATTTATCCGCAGCGCCAATAATTTCGGCGATACCCGCCAATATTTTACGATTGTTCAATTTTATGGTCGTTCCGGTTAACTTTAACTTGCTAAAAACGGCATCATACAATTGAACAAATTCAATTTCCTGCCACAAACTTTTGCTACCAACCACATCGGCATCGCATTGGTAAAATTCTCTAAAACGTCCTTTTTGCGGACGGTCAGCGCGCCAAACCGGCTGCATTTGGTAACGTTTAAAAGGAAATTCTATTTCATTTTGGCGCTGAACCACATAACGGGCAAAAGGCACCGTTAAATCGTAGCGCAAGGCTTTTTCTGAAATTTTTGAGGTGACTTTTAAACTGTCTTTTGAAAGAAGCAACGAATCATCAACCTTGCCCAAATAATCTCCCGAATTCAATATTTTAAAAATCAACCGATCGCCTTCTTCTCCATATTTTCCCATCAGGGTTTCAGAATTTTCAAAACTTGGCGTTTCTATAGGCTGAAATCCATACGTTTCAAATACCTGACGAATGGTTGAAAATATATAGTTTCTTTTTGCCACTTCGGAAGGCGAAAAATCGCGTGTTCCTTTTGGGATGCTTGGTTTTTGTGCCATGTTTAAAAATTAGTTTGCAAATATCTAAAAATTAAAAAACTATTTAAAGGTTTTCCAACATTGATTTTTCTTTCATTGAAAGCGGAACTTCATTTGCGAATTTATATTTGGTGGGATAAAGCGAAAGGATCATCAGTATTAATATTCCAACTAAAATAAAGTAGAAAATATTGTCGGACTCCATCACAAAAATAATGCACATCAATGCCGGAAATTCCAGCATAGCTACCCTGAAAATATGTGCAGTGCTGTATTTTACGGCTTTTTGAGAAAGCTCGGCATTCGCAGGAATTTGTTTTAACAGCTTGGCATATAAATATTTACTCGACAAATTTCCCAAAAATGAAATCGTAATTGCCATATATAAAAACATTTTGTCTTCCTGATAAGAAAAAAACAATTGTTCTCTCGCATTTAGAGCCACATAAGCTCCAAAAGCAACAATTAAAAACAAAAAGGCAAAATGGATTAATTGCAATGATTTCATGAAATCTTTTGGTTGTC
>MGWK01000086.1:11119-11729 GCA_001800975.1 Flavobacteria bacterium RIFCSPLOWO2_12_FULL_35_11
GCATTGGCCTTTTCCAAATCTTCGGGAGTGTCTATGCCAATTGCCATATGCTCGGTTTCAATCATTTTCACTTTTAATCCGTTTGCCAAAAAACGAAGATTTTCCAGTTTTTCTATGGCTTCCAACCTGTTCATTGGCAATTTGGTGAATTTTAGTAAGGCTTCTTTTCTGAAGGCGTAAATACCAATATGTTTAAAATAAACAGCTATAGATTCATCCCTCGGGTATGGAATTGCCGAGCGTGAAAAATACATGGCAAAATTTCGCTCATCAGTGACCACTTTTACATTATTGGAATTGTTAATTTCGGATTTGTCATCCATTTTCAACATTAAGGAAGCGATGTCAATTTCATTTTCGACATCATTTTTAAAAACTTCCAACAATTTTAAAAGGGGTTCTTTTTTTGTAAAAGGTTCATCGCCCTGCACATTCACAACAATGTCAACGTCCATATTTTCAATTGCTTCCGCAATTCTGTCACTCCCCGATTCATGTTCCTTTATACTTTTTATGGCTTTTCCACCATTCGATATAATTTCATCAAAAATAACATCACTGTCTGTCACCACATAAACTTCATCAAATAAATTGGCATTTTTTGTTGCTT
>MGWK01000087.1 GCA_001800975.1 Flavobacteria bacterium RIFCSPLOWO2_12_FULL_35_11
AATATCATAAAATGTATCTAGACCGAGATCAATTTACAACCTTATTTTTGTTTACTTTGCAAAGATATGAGACCGAAGACCGAAGTCAGAAGACAAAACAAACTCCCTTTCCTTTGGAAAGGGCTGGGGATAGGATTAAACAAATCAACAATTCATGAGATCAGTCATACAAAGAGTTTCAAAAGCTTCCGTAACAATTAATGAAATAAAAGTCAGCGAAATTAATATTGGTTTGCTTATTTTATTGGGCATTGAAGAGGCTGATGATAAAATGGACATTGAGTGGCTCGCCAAAAAAATTGCCAATCTCCGCATTTTCAATGATGAAAACGGCGTGATGAATAAATCGTTGTTGGAGATAAACGGAGACGCCATTGTGGTAAGCCAGTTTACTTTGCACGCAAGCACCAAAAAAGGAAATCGCCCTTCTTATATCTACGCAGCAAAACCCGAAACAGCGATTCCGCTATACGAACAATTTATTGCCGAATTGGAACTTCAGCTAAATAAAAAAGTGGGAACGGGACAGTTTGGTGCCGACATGAAAGTGTCACTTATTAATGACGGTCCAGTGACAATTTGTATTGATTCTAAAATAAGGGAGTAGTAAGGATTCTATTGTTTAATTTTTTATATTTATTGAAAATTAAATTTCTATGAAAAAAATAAAAATAGCGCTTCTTCTTATCGTATTATTTATTTCCCAAACATATTCACAAGACTATAATTTTAATGTAGCCAGTATTCCCGAAAATCTTAAAGAAGATGTAAATTCTGTAATTCTTTTTGAAGATATTTCTATTGAAATTAAATCACAAAATTCAATGTTGATTACATATAAAAAGGCAGTTTCAGTCTTAAATAAATTAGGTGATGCAAATAAATATGTAACAGTATATTATGATAAAAACAGAAAAATAAGAAATATTAAGACTATTATTTACAATTCTGGAGGTGTTGAAATTAAGAAAGTTAAGTCCAAAGAATATAAAGATGTTAGCCAGTTTGATGGTTTTTCGTTATATTCAGACAATAGAATATATTACTATGAGCATGTACCAATTGATTATCCTTATACTATTTATTCTGAATATGAGATTGAAACAATCAATACAGGGTTTATTCCATCATGGGAACCAATAGAAAGTTATTTAACTTCTATAGTAAGCAGCACTTACAAATTGAAAACAAACGATGATTTAAGAGTAAGAATTAATGAAAGAAATTTTGATGGGTTTTTAATTTCAAAAAACAATAATTCCATTAATTTAGAGTATAAGTTATTAAATTTTGAAGGTGTTGAAAATGAGCCTTATAGTCCAATTTTAGAAAATTTTACACCAAAAGTATTGGTTGGTCTCAATAAATTTAGTTTGGAAGGTGTAAATGGAGAGGCTAACAATTGGAAAGAATTTGGGAAGTGGAGATATGATAATTTATATAATGGCAATGATAATTTAAGTGAGCCTATTAAAACCCAAATTAGAAAATTGGTTGAAAATATAACTAACCCAATTGAAAAAGCAAAAGTTATATATAACTATGTTCAAAATAAAACAAGGTATATAAGCATACAAGAAGGGATTGGAGGCTGGAAGCCTATTAAAGCTGAAGACGTACATAATTTAGGTTATGGAGATTGTAAAGGTTTAACCAATTACACTAAAACTTTATTGGATGTTGTAGGAGTAAAATCCCATTATTCAGTTGTTTGGGCAGGTGAAGAGAAAAAGAATGTAAATCCAGATTTTTTTTCAATGCAGGGTAATCATGTAATTTTAAACCTTCCAAATGACAGTGGCGATATTTGGTTAGAATGTACTAGTCAAAAAGTACCTTTTGGCCACTTAGGAGATTTTACGGATGATAGAGATGTGCTTGTTATTACACCGGAAGGAGGTGTAATTAAGCATACTAAAATTTATAAAACGGAAGAAAATCTTCAAACTACAAAAGGGAGTTACACAATTGACAACGAAGGGAATATCACTGCTGATGTTTACTTTGAGTCAACAGGAACACAATATGATGATAATTTATTGGGCAATGACGGGAAAAATCAGAAGGAACTTGATATTATATTTAAAAAATATTTATCGAACATCAACAACATTAAGTTTTCAAAAATAGAAGTTTTCAATAATAAAGAAGCGTTTAAGTTTGAAGAAAAATTAGCGTTTACAGCCACCAACTATGGGGTCTTGAATGGCAACCAACTATTGGTTCCCATGAATGCTTTCAATAATGGCAGTGATGCTCCTGCACGAATAAGAGACCGAAAATTGCCTTTTGAGATTTCTAGGAGTTTTCTGGATATTGATGAGGTAAAAATTGCACTTCCAACGCTATTAAAGATTGAATACATACCTGAAAAAGTTGCGTTAAACACAAAATTTGGAACCTATTCAATTGAAGTGATAAAAATTGATGACTATAATTTTCATTTTAAAAGAACCTTAAAAATTATATCAGGCAATTATCAAAAGGAAGATTATGAGCCATATAGAAACTTCAGAAAAGAAATTGCAAAACACGATAATTCAAAAATAATTTTAATTAAGTAAAATAACAGTTATGAAAAAGATTTTAATTGCCATGGTTCTAACTTTAATGGCCAATGAAATAATTGCGCAAGATTACAAATATGGAAAAGTATCAAAAGATGAATTATTGGAGAAATTCTATCCATTGGATTCCTCGGTCAATGCGGCGGTACTTTACAATAACAGAAAAACATATTTTGAATATCAGGCAAATGAGGGATTTATGGTAATCACCGAAATTCATGAAAGAATTAAAATTTACAATAAGGAAGGTTTTGATTGGGCCACAAAAAAAATAGATTATTACCATGTATTAACCACCAGAGAAAAAATTATTAATTTAAAAGCAACAACCTACACTTTTGACGGCAATAAAATTGTTGAAACTGATTTGGGCAAAAAGGAAGTTTTTGATCAGGAAACCAATAAATTTTGGTCGCAGCAAAAATTTACCATGCCAAACATTAAAGAAGGCTGTGTTTTGGAATGGAGCTATAAAATTGTTTCACCGTTTAAAAGAATTGACGATCTTCAATTTCAATATGAAATTCCGATAAAAAAAATTGAAGCTAAAATGGAAATTCCAGAGTACTTTGTTTACAACAAAAGATTTAAAGGCTATTATCCGGTAGCATCGAAAGAAGAAAAGAAAAACAGCACAATTAGCGTATTTGAAAGAGTTCGCGAGGTTGATTCTAGATCAAAAACGATCCCATCATCAATCATTAAAGAAACAAAAGTAAACTATTTTACTAAAGTGGAATATTACGACGCAACAAATGTTCCGGCAATAATTGAAGAAGCCTATGTTAATAATTTAGACAATTATAAAACGGCCATGCAATATGAATACTCAGAATTACATTGGCCCCATGAACCTATTAAATTTTACGCTACCTCCTGGGAAAATGTGGTGAAAACAATTTATGACGAGTATGATTTTAGTTCTGAAATTTATAAATCAAATCATTTTTCAGAAGATTTAAACTTAGTCTTAGTGGCGTCTCCATCCGATTCACAAAAAATTGCAGGAATCCTTGAATTGGTGAAAAGTAAAATTAAATGGAATGATTACAATGGTTTGTCAAAATTTAACGGAACAAAAAAAGCTTATAAAGAAGGCGTTGGGAATGTGGCCGACATCAATTTAAATTTGGTTTCCATGCTTAATACGGCAGGCTTAAAGGCGAGTCCTGTAATTTTAAGCACAAGATCTAACGGTATTCCAATTTTTCCTACAATAGATGGTTTTAACTATGTAATAGCTGCTGTTGAAATTGAAAATGATTTGATTTTATTGGATGCAACCGAAGAATATAGTGCACCAAATGTATTGCCGTCAAGAGATTTGAACTGGCAAGGAAGAATAGTGAGAGAAAACGGAAGCTCTGCATGGGTAAATTTAATACCCACTAAATTATCCGAGACCAATTCTTCAATGAGCATTGTTTTTAATGATGCAGGAACAATTGAAGGCGTTAAAAGAACCCAATACACCAATTTGAATGCGTTAAATTATAGAGATAATTATGCTAAATTGAAGGAAGATGATGTCATTTTAAAAGTTGAAGAAGAGAATGGGAAGGTAGAAATTTCTGATTTTAAAATAACAAACAAAAGTGAAATTTATAAACCAATTATTGAAATGTTTAAATTTTCTTCAGAAGATTTATTGGACAAAATAGGGGATAAGATTTATTTTAAGCCTTTATTCTTTGATGCAATGACAAAAAATCCATTTAAATTGAAAAAAAGAGATTATCCAATCGATTTTGGTGCTCCATTTATTAAAGACAATAAGGTTGGTATCAAAATTCCCGCGGGATATGTTGTTGAATCAGTTCCTGAAAATCTTGCCATAGGCCTGCGTGAAAATTATGGCGTTTATAAATTCAGCATAAAAATTGAAGCAGGTATGATTAACGTTTATTCAATGCTGCAAATAAACACAGCTATTTTTCCTTCAGCAAATTATGATGAAATAAAAGATTTTTACAAGATGATCGTGAACAAAAATTTAGAGCAAATTGTACTAAAAAAGGTATAGTGGGATTCGTTGAAAAAAATATAATAACACCTTCATTAAAAAAGATTGGTTATTTTTTTAGTATCATTGCACTTATTAATAATCATTATAAATAAGGAGTCGAATGAAAAAATCAAAATTAATACTATTTGCAATGGCGTTTGCTGCTTTTTCTTTTGTGAGCCAATCAGCATTTGCACAAAATAATTTTAAAGTAAATGTTGAAAATTCTACTTTAAATTGGAAAGGATATAAGCCAACAGGCTCTCATACGGGCATAATTACCTTGGCTTCCGGAAACATTGCTATCAAAAACAATAAATTAACGGGAGGTAGTTTTGTTGTCAAGATGAGCACCATAAAAGACGCTGACGGAAGCGCAAAACTGGAAGGACATTTAAAATCTGCCGACTTTTTTGACGTTGCAGTGTATCCAACGGCAAAATTTGACATTATCAAAAGTGAAATCAAAGGAACTAAGATTCAGGTTACGGGAAATTTGACCATTAAAGGCATTACCAAACAAATTACGTTTCCTGCCACACTTGCTGTCAGTAAAGATGCTTTAACCTTAACCAGTGAAACTTTTCAAATTAACAGAGCAGATTTTAACGTGAAATACAAATCAAAAACTTTCTTTAATGATTTAAAAGACAAGTTTGTGAATGATGAATTTGATTTTCAAGTGACCATTGTTGCCAAGAAATAACAAGATCATTAAAGTATATTTTGGGCTTGCCCGCCTTTTCGGTGGGCATTCCGCCCAAAAAAGCGGGCGGGCTTTTACGGCTCGCTTTTTTTTGTGAAAAACAAAATCAGCGCTCAAACAATAAGTTTACCCTGAGCGGAGCCGAGGGGCAATCCCTAATGCAAATTGAATTACGATTTTAAGCTTTCAACATATAAATTCCCCCTTCGGGGGTTAGGGGGCCGGTTTTACACCAACATAAAACCAGTGCTGTCTTTGGTTGACGACATCACAAAAGTGCTTTGCACGTTGGCAACAGAATCTAAAACTGACAATTTATTTTTCAAAAAAGTCTGATAACTGTTCATGTCTTTTACAATTATTTTTAATAAATAGTCGTAATTTCCGGCTACGTGAAAGCATTCCATCACTTCATCTATTTTATTTATGGCATTTTCAAATCGGGTAATCATATCTTTTGAGTGCACCATTAAAGTTACCTGGCAAAAAACTTCAATCGTGTAGCCCACTTTTTCTTTGTCCAAAACCGCGATGTAATTTTTAATGACACCAGCTTTTTCAAGTCTTTTAATGCGTTCATAGGTGGGCGTTTGGGTCAACCCAATTTTCAAGGCGATTTCTTTAATGTTCGCTTTTGAATTTTGCTGAAGCAGGTTGAGAATTTTTTTATCTGTTAAATCTAAGTTGACCATCATAATCAGTAATTTTTTCTAAAAATAATCAAAAATATTTAGGTTGAAAGTAAATTATTCTTTTTATTTAGGCATTTAAAGTAAAATACACTAAAATTATAAATTAATACAGTTTATTAAGTTGAAGTGTGCTAATTTTATATGATAAATTAAGTTAGTTATGAGCAATAAACCGGCAAATAATATCCAGGATTTACAATATTTTGGAGAATTTGGAGGCGTAAATCCTTCCATTTCAGATTCAGCAACCTATACATTTTTACACGCAAAAACAATGCTTGATACTTTTGAAGGTCATGCAGAAGGCTGTTATTTGTATTCTCGTCATTCAAGTCCAAGCAATTTATACTTGAGCAAAGCTTTGGCAGCTATGGAATTTACGGAATCTGCGAATGTTGCGGCATCCGGAATGGGCGCCATCACTTCTGTCTTTTTACAGGTTTGTGGAGAGGGAAACCACATTGTAGCAGGTAGAACCATTTATGGAGGCACTTATGCTTTTCTAAAAAACTTTGCGCCAAAATTCAATATTTCCACGTCATTTGTTGACATTACTTCATTGGAAAAAGTGGAAGCAGCAATTACGCCAACTACTAAAATGATTTATTGTGAATCCATCAGCAATCCGTTATTGGAAATCGCTGATATTTCTGGTCTGGCAAAAATCGCCAAAAAACATGGAATTATTTTGGTGGTGGACAATACCTTTTCGCCAATGATCATTTCCCCACAAAAATTGGGGGCAGATGTTACCATTCACAGTTTAACAAAATTTATAAATGGCACCAATGATACCGTTGGCGGTGTGGTTTGCGGCACACAAGAATTTATTGACAGTTTAAAAAATGTAAATGACGGCGCAATGATGTTATTGGGTCCGGTGATGGATAGTTTAAGAGCTGCAAGTATTTTGAAAAATTTAAGAACCCTTCATATCAGAATGAAAAAACACAGCGAAAATGCCATGTATTTAGCTGAGAAGTTTGAAAATGATGGATTAAAAGTGGTGTATCCTGGATTAAAAAGCCATAAAAACAATGAACTTTTAAAATCAATGTATAATGAAGAATACGGTTTTGGCGGAATGATGACCATTGATGTAGGTAATTTAGCCAAAGCAAATGAGTTGATGGAATTGATGCAACATGAAAATTTAGGGTATTTGGCCGTGAGTTTAGGTTTTTATAAAACGTTATTTAGTGCACCAGGCACAAGCACCTCTTCAGAAATTCCTGTTGAAGAGCAATTGGAAATGGGACTTTCAGACGGGATTATTCGTTTTTCCATTGGCTTAGACAATGATATTGAAAGAACTTATAGAGCTATGAGAAAATGCATGAAACAAGTTGGTGTTTTATAACATTGGCTAAAATTGAAGTAGATTGATTTTATTGTAGTGATTTCAAATTGATAAAACCTCATTTAAAAAACGAATGAGGTTTTTCATCTGTTTAAATTTTATTTTTTATCGGTAACAGCTGCTGTTCGCAATTAATCATTTCTTTGCGTATCAAAATTTGTTATGCTCGTTTCATTTGCAAAAACTTTCAAATTTCCGTATCATTACATTTCTAAAACAAATTGAATGCAATACAACAACTTATCTGAAATAGAAATTCAAAATCAAAAAATTATTGACAATAAAGAATTAAGTCTTTTTGAAGCATTAATTCCTGTTGTTATCCTCATGATGATGCTTGCCTATAATATATTTTTTGCCGGAGGAGAATTGTTGGGTGAATATACCACCCAATTTATTTTATTGATGGGAGGCATTATTGCTTCAATAGTTGGTTTTTTGAACAAAGTTTCCTTAAAGGTGATGATTGCTGAAATTTGGGAAAATTTAAAAAGTATTTTTGTCCCAGTCATGATTTTACTTTTGGTTGGGGCGCTGGCTGGCACCTGGCTGGTAAGCGGGATCATTCCTGCAATGGTGTATTACGGACTTCAAGTGTTAAGTCCTTCCATATTTTTACCTGCATCCGTTATTATTGCATCAATAATTTCTATGGCAACAGGAAGTTCTTGGACCACTTCAGCAACTGTAGGAATAGCCTTGGTGGGCATTGGAACCGCATTGGGAATTCCAACAGGCATGATTGCCGGTGCAGTGATTTCAGGAGCCTATTTTGGCGATAAAATGTCACCGTTAAGCGATACCACAAATCTTGCCCCTGCAATGGCAGGAACAGATTTGTTTACGCACATAAGATATATGACAATAACAACAGTACCAACCATTACAATTACAATAATTGTTTTTGGCATTATGGGTTTAACTATTGACACAGTAGGAACTACAGACATTAGCGGATTGTTAAACACCATAAAAACCACCTTTAACATAACACCTTACTTATTTATCGTTCCGTTAACGGTAATTGGTTTAATTTTAACAAAAACGAAGCCTTTAATTGCTTTGGGAATCGGGGTTATTTTAGCCGCTGTATTTGCATTTATTTTTCAGACTGCAATATTAAGCAGTTTGGCAACTTCAAATTTTGAGGCGATTGTAAAGGCGGTTTTTGTGGATACGGCAATTATAACTGATAATGTTCAATTAAATGATTTGTTTAGTGCCGGTGGAATGAAAGGGATGCTTTGGACAATTTTTCTGATTTGTTGTGCGATGGTTTTTGGAGGAACTATGGATGCCATAGGTGCTTTGGCAAAAATCACCAAAGAATTATTAAAATTGGCAACCTCAATTTTCGGATTATTTTTTAGCACGGTTTTAAGCTGTATCGGATTAAATGTGATTGCTTCTGACCAATATTTAGCCATTGTAATTCCCGGTAAAATGTTTAAAAAAGCCTTTGAAGACAAGGAGTTGGCTCCTGAAAATTTAAGCAGAACGTTAGAAGATTCAGGAACTGTAACATCTGCGTTAATACCTTGGAATACTTGTGGCGCTTATCAAAGTGGCGTGCTTGGCGTTGCGGTTAGTGATTATGCTGTTTATGCCATTTTTAACTGGCTAAGTCCAATAATGACCTTGATTTTTGCTGCTTTCAAAATAAAAATAAAGCAACTCGTTACTGAGAAAGTTAAAAGTTAATAAATGTTTAATAGTTTAACTGTTTAATCGTTTAGTTATTAATTTGAAGCAAATAACCAATAACATATAACCTATAACAATTAACGTTAACATTTAACTCACAACTAAAAACTGTCTAAATAAACCAATTCCAAACCAAGCCAAAACGAACCGTTAAATCCCGGTAAGGATACGTTGGTGCCGAATAATAATTTCTGCCCGTAAAACTGGCCCCAAAGTTTTCAACTTTCAAATAAATTCGTGTTCTGCGTATTTCTGCATTGGCGAAAAAATCGAGCAAAGGAAAATTTCCTATTTTCTGGTTGTTTTGCAAGACAAATTCACTTAAAAGCGGATTGTAGGCATTGGCGTTAAACGCCGTAAAATATTTGACGGTTACCCCAGTTTGCAAGTACAATGGTTTTCCTTTAAATAAATAATTGGAATAATACAGGGTGTTTCTGGTCACAATTTCAGGAACTTTAAAAAACGATTCCCCGCTTGAAACATCCTGGTACATAACCGTATTGTCTAAAGTAAATTTTCTGAAAGTGATGGAATTGCTTACAGTTACCTTTAAATAGTTTAAAGTTTCGTTGGCCTGGGCTGGCAGCGAATTTTCGTCGAAATAGGTGTAATTGTCGATGAGGTTGTAACTCGCATTAATACTTGCCCAATTTTTATAGCTAAATTCAACACCAACATTCTTAATTTGTTCATTTTTAAAATTGTTTTGCCAGTTGTAATCTTTATAATCACTTTGGAATAAAAGCTTGTTAAAATCCGCTGTTTTTGAAGTGATTTCGGCAAAGCCTTTGAAACTATAAACGCTGTCTTTTTTAAACATGACAGAACCTTTAATGGAGTTCCCGGTTAAATCACCGGAAAGTATGGAACTTGCATCGGCATTCAAATATAATTTTCCAAAGTTGGTTTTCCAATCGGCGCCAACGGCAATTGCATTTCCTTTTAACTTATCCTGAATGGTTTGAGTATCCAAATATAAAATGCTGTTGTAGTGATAATTATAGTTGAAGTAATTTGCTTTTGCTCTCAAAATCCCAACATAAGGGGCTTCAAATTGCAGGTAAGCTTCGTTATTCATTTTTTGATAGGAAGTATGGTCTACAATAATATCCTCATATGCTTCGCCAAAAAAGGGATTCACCGCAGCTTGTTTAAATCGGTAATGTTGGGTTTCATACATAAAAGTATGTCCCAGTTTCATCCCGTAATTTGCATTTTTATCAATAGTAATGAATTGGCTTGAATCAACTTTAAGTCCGGCAGCAACAATTAATAAAGAGTCAATTTTCTTTATTTTAATTGCGTGAATTGAATCGAGTTTGAGGGTGTCTTTTTTAGTTAAAGTGATTACTTTGCCTAAAGCTTTAATATTTATAACCGGATTTTCTTTGTTTAAATCGGTTTTGGCGAGTTCGTCTTTTTCCTTTTTGGTGGCACTTGGTCTTTTTGGAGAAGCGTCAATTTTCGATTTCATCAAATAGGAAACAGTGTCTTTCTTCAGCGTTTCAATTTCCTTGAGTGTTGAATTATAATCTCTTAACTTATCTGACAGCTCGGCATTGTGTTTTTCGGATTTATTTTCTTTGGAAAATAAATTGATGTTATGATCCAAAAAATAGCGTTTTCCTTCAAACATATTATTAGCATCCACATAATTGACTTCCAAACGGCCTCTATCAGTATAATTGGGATCATCATTTTCAAAATAGGCAATAGAAGCTTCTGTCAATCCGCCATTTTCGTTGTTTAACAAGTCGAATGACATATAATGCGCTTTTAGGGAATAGAAATTATTTTTTGACTGATAATTAACGGAAGTTCTGAAATTCCCATGGCTTGCCAAAGAATTTCTGTATTTCCCCAAGGAACGCAATCCTTTATAAGCAATAAAAATATTTAATTGGCGGGAAGTGTTCAGTGTTAAAAACCCGTCCAAAACCTGACCTTGCTCCATTCCGGTTCTGTACATAAATTCGGAAGTTGGCGTTGGAACATCGTAATAATAAACATCCTCAATATTGTAATAATTGTAGTGTTTTGCATTCGCGCCAATGGTTGGAAACAGCGAATTGTCATTAAAATTATAGCCCAGTTTGTTATATGTCTGGCCCTGATTGGCAAAAGGCAACAATTCAAAATTGTCTTTTCTGATGTAGTTGAATTTATAATCTTTTGCGATGGTTAACGTAGTGTCAATAAGGGTTGTGTCGTTGTTTATGGAGATTATTTTGTAATCGGTATATTTGGTTTCTCCGCTGAGTTTAATTTGCACTTCATTTTTAAATGTGGTGCTGTCGGATTTAAATACGCCGCCGCCTTCTTCCTGTCTCATAATTTGAGCATCAACGGTCATCAAATAAAATCCAAAAAATAATACTGCGAATAATTTTTTCATAAAATACATAAAGCAACAAAGGTAAATTATTTGATTGAAACGAGCCTAACAAATTTTGAACCGCAAAGGAATGATTCATGGCGAACAGCAGCTGTTACCACTAAAAAATAAAATTTAAACAGATGAAATTAATAAAAGTATATTTATAGAAGTTCTCTTTAGAAAATAACGCTAATTTTGTGAATTGCGTACGTTACAAAACATTAAAAAATACCCGTTGGGTGTAATTAAATTATTTGAATTTTAATATTATTTATTGGTCTGTCAAATATAAATTTATTGATATATTGAACCAATGTTAAAGC
>MGWK01000088.1 GCA_001800975.1 Flavobacteria bacterium RIFCSPLOWO2_12_FULL_35_11
ATACTGAATTTCAGTATCTTGACCAATATCTAAACCTCTTTTTTAATCTAAAATAATTGCACCCAACGGGTTAAACAATAAACCAATGAGACATCTTTTATATATAGCAGCATTAAGCATCACTTTATGGTCCTGCGGCGGCGGCGGAGACGACCCAACACCTCCTCCGGTTGTAAATACGGCACCAACAGTCCCAACATTGACCTATCCGACCAATAATTTATTGTGCATAGACAATGTGTTGAATTTTCAATGGAGCACTTCAACCGACAGCCAGGGCGACGCCATCACCTATCAGATACAGGTTGCCAAAGACAATCTTTTTGCTCAAATTTCGCACACACTCACCTCAACCACCGCCAGCAAATCAATTACTTTGGAAAAAGGAATTGCCTATTATTGGCGGGTAAAAGCAACGGACAATAAAAGTGCATCGAGCAATTATTCAACAACCTTTAGTTTTTATACCGAAAGTGTTGGCATTACAAATCACCTGCCGTTTTCACCGGTATTGGTGAGTCCTGTATTGAATTCCGTTCAAACCGGAACAAGTGTCACCTTGCAATGGATGGCAAGCGATGTAGATGCCAGTAATATTTTGACTTATGATGTTTATTTTGGCACTGTAAATCCGCCAACGATTATCACCTCAGCAAATCAAAGTGCTGCCACTTTAACCAAAACCGTTACAGCTTCAACAAAATATTACTGGAAAGTGGTGGTGAAAGACAGTAAAGGCGGACAAACAATTGGGCAGGTTTGGAGTTTTGTAACAACCTGATAATTATCATATTAGCTATAATAAAAGATTAAATTAACTTTTTATGCTTTTTTTAGGCCGTTTTTTACAATAATTGGAAAAAAATTGTATTTTGCATTCACATTAACCAATATTATAAAGGATATTATGAAAAAACTATTAAGTATTATTTTTGTACTTTTTACGGGTTCAGTTATGTTTGCCCAAACTTCAATTACAGGTTCTGTAAAGGAAGCAAAAACCGGTGAGCCCATTCCGGGCGCCAACATTAAAGTTGTAGGAAAATCAATTGGAACTACAACCGATTTTGACGGTAATTTTTCGTTTAAAGTAGCCCAGAATCCTCCTTTCACTTTAGAGGTTTCACTTATTGGGTATGCATCAACTAAAGTTGAAATTACCCGAAGTGAACAAACTGTTAGCGTGGTTCTTGATGAATCTGCTACTGCATTGGATGAAGTAGTTGTATCCGCTTCAAGAACACCTGAACGAATTTTGGAATCTCCAGTGACCATTGAAAGAATGGACATTAGAGATATTAAAAATACATCTTCCCCAACTTTTTATGACGGATTGGAAAACCTAAAAGGAGTGGATGTTAACACCAATAGTTTGACATTTAAATCCATTAATACCCGTGGTTTTGCCACTTTTGCCAACACGCGTTTTATGCAATTGGTTGATGGGATGGACAATTCTTCCCCTGCTTTAAACTTCAACTTAGGGAACTTGTTGGGGATGTCTGAATTGGATATTAATACTGTTGAATTGCTTCCGGGAGCTTCTTCTGCATTGTATGGAGCTAATGCTTTTAATGGTATTTTATTTATGACTAGTAAAAGTCCGTTTGAATACCAAGGAGTTAGTGTTTATGGAAAAACAGGAATTACTTCCCAAAAAGCGGCTGGAGACAATCAGTTTGCCGACGTTGGAATTAGAATGGCCTATAAATTTAGCGATAAGTTTGCCGCAAAAGCATCCTTCTCTTATTTAAAAGGAACTGAATGGTGGGCTACGGAATATAGAGATTTTGACAATCCAAGTTTTGACAGAAGCAATCCTGCTTATAATGGACTAAACGTTTATGGGGATGAGGTTGCCACTACTTTAAATTTTGATGCTTTATCTGGTTTGCCAGCAGGAACACTGGGTGCTGCAAGAATTTCTAGAACTGGGTATAATGAAGTAGATTTAATGGATGGTTACGGCGCCTCAAGCGCTAAAGCCGATTTTGCTTTTCATTACAAACCATTTGCCAATGATTTGGAAATTGTTTATAATGGTAAATTTGGACAAGGAAACACCATTTATCAAGGACAAAACAGATACAATATTAAAAATTTCTTTTTGCAACAGCATAAAATTGAAATTAGAAATGACAATTTCTTTATTAGAGCGTATGTTACTGATGAAGATGCAGGAGATTCTTATGACAGCCGTTTTGCCGCCATTAATATAAACAGAAGTTGGAAATCTGATAAAGATTGGTTTACCGAATACGCACAAACTTATATTGGTGGTCGTTTAGGAATGATTCCTGGAATGCCAATGTTGGATGATGCAACAGCACACAGTGTGGCAAGGCAAGTAGCGCAAACAGGTGCATTAGTTCCTGGCACACCCGGTTTCAAAAGCGCTTTTGACATTGTGACTTCTGATCCAAATTTAACAACAGGATCTAAATTCTTAGATAACACTAAAATCTATCATTCAGATGCAAATTATAATTTTGGAAGCATTATTGATTTTGCGGAGATTCAACTTGGAGGTTCTTGGAGAAAATATTCCTTAAATTCTTTTGGAACTATTTTTACTGATTATGATGGCCCAATCAATTATGAAGAATATGGCGCTTATATGCAATTGCAAAAGAAATTTGTTGATGACAGATTGAAATTTACAGGATCTTTGCGTTATGACAAATCTCAAAACTTTGAAGGAAATGTTTCGCCAAGAGTTTCTTTGTCTTACTCTTTAGGAGAAGGCAAAACACGTAATTTAAGAGCTTCATTTCAAACAGGTTTCAGAAATCCAACCACACAAGACCAATATATAGGATTAGATGCAGGTGCTGCAATTTTGGTGGGCTCTGCACCTGACAATTTAGATCGATATACTTCATCACCATTTGGAGTTAGTGCCGGTGGACAAGCATTTACAGGAAGTAGCACTATTCAATTATCGGGTAGAGCTGCCTATGATAATTCATTCTCTTTAGCATCAATAAATAATGGCACTTTCCAAAAATCAGATTTCGATTTAGTAAAACCTGAAAAAGTAACCGCGTATGAAGTGGGCTATAGAGCAGGTTTTGGAAGATTGTCCTTAGATATGAGTGCTTATTACAATGATTATCAAGATTTTATGGGAGTTAAAACAGTGGTGGTTCCATTTTATGGAACAGTAGGAGATAACTCATTGTCATTATTGGCGCTTCAAAATGGTGATATTAAACCATTCCAGGTGTACACAAACTCCCCAGCCGATATTTCATCTTATGGAGCTACTATTGGTGTGGACACAAAAATATTGGGAAATTACAGTTTTGGCGTAAATTATACGCTTTCAAAGTTTGAATTTGACCAAGCTTCAGATCCAGATTATGAAGCAAGTTTTAATACCCCAGAACATAAAGTCAAAGTTTCCTTTGGAAATACAGAGCTTTTTGAAAATTTCGGATTTAACATCAATTATAGATGGAGTGATATCTATTTATGGGAATCGACTTTTGCGAATGCAATAGTTGATGCACGTTCTGTAGTTGATGCCCAAATTAACTATAGCATTCCAAAATGGAAGTCGCTATTTAAAGTAGGTGGTGCCAATATTGGAGGAAAAGAATATTATAGTGCTCCAGGTGTTGGAAAAATAGGCTCACAATATTTTGTGTCTTGGACTATTAACCCATAATGTCTTAACTAATCACATAAAATTAACAAATAATATTATGAAAAAAATTAAATATTTATTTTTTATCGCTCCTTTTATTTTTTCTTCGTGCAGCGATGATGATTTTGGGGTATCTCCTATTATAGAAGAGGTTAGTGTACCTGAAACTGTAGATGTTACTTATACAAGCGGCACCGCAAATTTCAGTAAATTTGTGAGCGTTGGGAATTCATTGACTGCCGGTTATTCTGATGGAGCTTTATTTATTGACGGACAAACAAACTCTTTTCCAAATATTTTGGCGCAACAATTTGCATTGGCAGGTGGTGGCAATTTTACGCAACCGTTAATGAAAGATAATTTAGGAGGTTTGTTGTTAGGAGGAAATCAAATCACTTCAAACAGACTGTTTTTGTCGTTTGCATCTGGATCTCCATCCCCAATTCCTATTTCTGGAACGCCAACTACTGAAGTTAGTAATGTTCTTGCAGGTCCTTTTTCAAATATGGGCGTTCCCGGCGCAAAAAGTTATCATTTGGCAGCACCAGGTTATGGAAATGTTGCAGGTGTTGCCACAGGGCTTGCAAATCCTTATTTTGCAAGAATGGCCACAAGCGCAAATGCCACGGTGATTGGTGATGCAGTTGTGCAATCTCCAACTTTCTTTTCTTTGTGGATTGGTAATAATGACGTTTTAGGCTTTGCCACTTCAGGTGGTGCTGGAATAGACCAAAAAGGTAATTTGAACCCTGCAACTTATGGAGGCAATGATATTACAGATCCAAATGTATTCGCAAGTGTTTATAATGGTTTATTGTCTGGTTTAACTGCAACTGGCGGCAAGGGCATTGTGTCCAATCTTCCAAGCGTAACCATAATTCCTTATTTCACGACTGTTCCTTATAACGCTATTCCTTTAGATGCAGCCACTGCCGCTATGTTAAATCAAGCATTTGCGCCTTATAACGGAGGGTTGTTGCAACTTCAAGGAATGGGAGCTGTTTCTGCAGCCGAAGTAAGCCGAAGAACAGTTCATTTTACCTCAGGGAAAAATCCAGTGTTAATTTTGGATGAAAATTTAACCAATTTAACGGTATACAATCCTGCTTTAACAAATATGAGACAAGCAACCTCAGCTGATTTATTGGTGCTAACATCAAGAACTTTTTTAGGGACTACCGTAGGTGGAAACGCTTCCCTTATCAATGGTGTTTCTGTGCCACTGGCAGATAAATGGGTCTTAACACCAGAAGAACAAGATGCTGTAGGAACTGCAATAGAAGCATACAATATAACAATTGAAGCTTTGGCGCAGCAATATGGTCTGGCATTTTTTGACGCAAATGCATTGTTAACTCAATTGGTAAATGGTGGAATTACGCAAAATGGAATAAAAACTACAGGAGTTTACGCTACTGGAGGAGGTTTTTCTTTGGATGGAGTTCATCCGTCACCAAGAGGTTATGCTATCATAGCCAACGGAATGATTGACGCGATTAACTTAAAATATGGCTCAAATTTGCCAAAAGTTAATGTTGGAAATTACAAAGGCCTTTACATAAATTAATTAGAAAAGAAAATTTATTAATCCCCTAAAAAATGGTTAAATTTTTTAGGGGATTTTTTTTGTTTTTTACTTTTCAAAATAAAATCAAAAAACTATCTTTGCACCTTGAAAATTAAGGCTAAACCTAAAAGAGTAAATATCTAAAAAATAAATAGTTAAAGTAATGGCAAAAGTTACAGGTAGAGTTGCACAAATTATTGGACCGGTTATAGATGTTGAATTTGAATCTGGAACTGTACTTCCAAGAATATATGATTCCTTGGAAATCACTAAAAAAGACGGTACATTATTGATTTTGGAAGTACAATCTCATATTGGTGAAGATACCGTAAGAACCATTTCTATGGATTCATCAGACGGATTAAGCAGAGGAACTGAAGTTGTGGCTACAGGTAAAGCAATTCAAATGCCTGTTGGAAACAATATTTACGGACGCTTATTTAACGTAATTGGTGACGCCATTGACGGATTGGGGAATTTGCCTAAAGAAGGTGAAAACGGATTGCCAATTCACCGTCTGTCTCCAAAATTTGAAGACTTGTCTACTTCAACAGAAGTTTTATTTACAGGTATTAAAGTAATTGATTTAATTGAACCATATGCAAAAGGAGGTAAAATTGGATTATTTGGTGGTGCCGGAGTAGGTAAAACAGTATTAATTCAGGAATTAATTAACAATATAGCAAAAGGTCACGGTGGTTTATCTGTATTTGCAGGTGTTGGTGAAAGAACTCGTGAAGGAAATGACCTTTTAAGAGAGATGCTGGAATCTGGCATTATTAAATACGGAGATGCTTTTATGCATTCAATGGAAGAAGGTGGTTGGGATTTGTCAAAAGTGGATATGGAAGGTTTGAAAGAGTCTAAAGCCACTTTCGTCTTTGGTCAAATGAATGAACCTCCGGGAGCACGTGCACGTGTTGCTTTATCAGGACTAACCATTGCCGAGTATTTTCGTGATGGTGCAGGTGCCGGTGAAGGACAAGGAAAAGACGTTTTATTTTTCGTAGACAATATTTTCCGTTTTACCCAAGCTGGTTCAGAAGTATCTGCATTGTTGGGACGGATGCCATCTGCGGTAGGTTATCAGCCAACTTTGGCCACAGAAATGGGTGCCATGCAAGAACGTATCACTTCAACAAAAAACGGTTCAATTACATCTGTTCAAGCAGTTTATGTGCCTGCGGATGATTTAACGGACCCAGCTCCGGCGACAACTTTTGCGCATTTAGATGCCACAACAGTATTGTCTCGTAAAATTGCTGAGTTGGGTATTTATCCTGCAGTGGATCCATTGGATTCAACTTCAAGAATTTTGACAGCCGCTATTTTAGGAAAAGAACACTATGATTGTGCACAACGTGTAAAAGAATTGTTGCAACGTTATAAAGAATTACAAGATATCATCGCTATTTTAGGTATGGAAGAGCTATCTGAAGAAGATAAATTAGTGGTATACAGAGCGCGTAGAGCACAACGTTTCTTATCACAACCATTTCACGTTGCCGAGCAATTTACTGGAATTCCAGGTGTATTGGTTGATATTAAAGACACCATTAAAGGATTTAATATGATTATGGATGGGGAACTGGATAAATATCCTGAAGCTGCATTTAACTTAAGAGGATCAATTCAGGATGCAATTGATGCCGGAGAAAAAATGTTAGCGGAAGCATAATTCAATTGATAATTATCAATTGACAATTATCAATTATCAATTAAACAAGTATGATTTTAGAAATAGTAACACCGGAAGCCACGATATTACGCACGCAAGTTGATGTAGTTTCACTTCCCGGATTTGACGGCAAATTTCAGTTGTTAAATCATCACGCACCAATAGTATCGTTACTCATTGAAGGAGTCGTTAAATTTAAAGGCGCCAACATCACAATTGATGAGCAATTCGAAAGTAAATTTACAAATATCAAAGGCGAGTTCTCGTTTCCTATTAAAAGCGGCACCATTGAAATGAAAGAAAACTACGTAATTGTGCTTGCAGATTAAAAATTAAATAAAATACATATAAAAAGGTCTTCATTTTTTAATGGAGACCTTTTTTTGCTTAAAATATATGAATAAGGGCTTTGATAAATGATTAGTTTTAAAGAACTTTAGCTCAAATATTTAATCAACCAAAACTCTTATGAAATTTTATAAATTACTCTTATTTTTTTTAATAAGCACAGGTGGCATTTACGCACAATTAAAATCCAATACTAATGAAAGTGAACTTAATCCGCTGCCAAATTACCGATTGGCCGCCAAATTTTCACCAGATAATTTGGCTAAATTGGTTCATTCAACCACGGTAGCTCCGCATTGGCTAAAAAAAGGAAATCGTTTTTGGTATCAGTACAAAACCACTTCCGGTTCCAATTATTATTTGGTTGATGCAGACCAAAGAACAAAAAGCAAATTATTTGATAATGAAAAAATGGCAAAGTGGTTAACAGAAATTACCAAAGATCCTTATGATGCGCAACATTTGCCGAAATTCGATTTTAAATTTGTTAAAAATGAAACCGCCATTCGTTTCAGAATTACTTCAACCGAAGAAGTGGAAGCAGTTGAAAAGGATGTGAAATCTGACAAGAAAAAAGAAGAGACAGAGAAGGATTCAACCACGGTTAAAAAGGATAAGAAAAAGAAACCTAAAATGGAGAAAAAAGTGTATCACCTGGAATATAAATTGGGTGATAACAAATTGACCATTATCGACAATAAAAAGGAAGATGAAAAATTAAAACGCTGGCCTAATATTGCGCCAGACAGCTCAATTGTATTGTTTTCGAAGAACTTCAATTTATATTGGATGGACAAAGAAAATTTTTTAAAAGCCGTTAAAAATGAAAAAGACTCCACCATTGTTGAAAATAAATGGACAACTGATGGGGTCGAAAATTATAGTTATGGAGGAGAAAGCCGTGATGAAAATAACGAAACCAAAGAAGAAAAAAAGGATGAAAGAAAAGGAATATGGGGCACTTGGTCGCATGATTCCAAGAATTTCATTTTTCAAAAATCTGATGACAGAGATCTTAAGGATTTGTGGGTAATCAACTCGGTTTCCAAAAAAAGACCAACATTAGAAACCTATAAATACCATATGCCTGGTGAAAAGGAGTTCTCCAAAGAAGAACTGTTGATTTTTAATATCGCCACAAAAAATATTACTAAAGTAAAATTAGACACGGTAAAACAAAAAAGTTTATCGGTTTACAGAGCTCCTGAAAAAAAATCTAATGTAGATGATGAATTTAAGCCTGCTTTATTATTATCAAAAAAAGGAAAAATTTATTTTAACAGCATCAGCAGAGATCGGAAAAAATTAGATATATGTGTGGCCGATATGGCTACGGGTGAAGTAACCGTTTTAATTGAAGAAAGATTCAATACCTATATTGAATCAAAACCGTTGGTGTTGTTTAACAATGAACAGGAAATCTTACATTGGTCGGAACGCGACGGTTGGGCGCATTTTTATTTGTATGATAACAAAGGAACTTTAAAACAGCAGGTAACCAAAGGCTCATTTCACGTTGATGATTTTGAAAATATCAATGAAAAAGAACGAGTGATTTACTTTACGGCAAATGGCGTTGACGCCAATCAGGATCCATATTTTTCAAATTTGTATCGCATTAATTTGGACGGAACAGGCTTGAAAAATATAAACCCGGGCGAATTCAACACCGATGTGAGCATGGGCGATTCCAATGCTTATTTTGTGAGCAATTATTCCAGAGTAAATACGGTTCCGAAATCGGAATTAAGAACCAATACGGGAAGTGTTGCTATGGCGCTAGAAGAAGCCGATTTGTCGCAATTGTTTGCAACCGGTTATAAATTTCCTGAACCTTTTAAAATGAAGGCTGATGACGGAATTACAGATCTTTATGGCGTAATGTACAAACCTTACGACTTTGATTCCACAAAAGTATACCCGTTAATAGAATATGTGTATCCAGGTCCTCAAACTGAAGCGGTGGACAAATCTTTTTCCATCAGAATGAACAGAACCGACCGTATTGCACAGGTTGGATTTATTGTGATTACTTTAGGAAACCGTGGCGGACATCCAGATCGTTCTAAATGGTATCATAATTATGGCTATGGAAACCTGAGAGATTACGGTTTGGCCGATAAAAAATATGTAGCAGAACTAATGGCCGATAAATATTCATTTATTGACATTGAAAAAGTTGGCATTTTCGGACATTCAGGCGGCGGATTTATGTCAACCGCAGCGATGCTGGTTTATCCAGATTTCTTTAAGGCCGCAGTTTCTTCCGCAGGAAATCACGACAATTCTATGTATAACAGCTGGTGGAGCGAAACGCATCACGGAGTAAAAGAGGAAATGGAAGACGACGGAAAAATTTCTTATAAATATGATATCGATAAAAATCAGTCGTTAGCCGCAAATTTAAAGGGGAAATTAATGCTGGTTACGGGAGATGTTGACAATAATGTACATCCTGGAGCCACCATAAGAATGGCAGATGCCTTAATAAAAGCAAATAAACGCTTTGATTATATGATTATGCCGGGCCAACGCCACGCTTTTGGAGATATGACCGAATATTTCTTTTGGCTGACTGCCGATCATTTCAGCAAGCATTTATTGGGTGTTGAAGCAACCAATGTTGATATGCTTGAAATGAATAGAGACAAGCCTAAAGGCGAAGCAAAAAAAGCTTTGTAAAAAATATGCACCTAAAAAAAGCGCCATTCAAAATTATTGAATGGCGCTTTTTTGTTTTAGAAAATATTTTTAAGAGAACAGTTTTACGATGTCATTTCCGTTTGCCAGAATAAGCAATGCAATTAAAAGAAGAAATCCGGTGATTTGAGCATATTCTAAAAATTTATCGCTTGGCTTTCTGCCGGTAATCATTTCATATAAAGTAAACATCACGTGGCCGCCATCCAATGCCGGGATTGGCAATAAATTCATAAAGGCTAGCATGATTGACAGGAATGCAGTAATTCCCCAGAAAGATTGCCAGCTCCAAGTGGCCGGAAAAATATTGCCGATGGCAATAAAACCGCCAATACTTGTTGCGCCTTTTTTTGTGAAAACGTATTTAAATTGTGTGATGTAATCTTTTAAAGTCCAAATGGCCAAAGAGTTTCCTTTTGGAATACTTTCCATAAAAGAATAGTCTTTATGCTCAATGGAAAGGCTACGCAATTGCGAGTTAGAAACGCCAATTGTCTTGTCTTCTCTTGGTGATAAAGTAACGTTATTAATAGTTCCGTTTCTTTCCACGCCAATTGCAAGATCAGCTTCTTTAGAATTTTGGATTAATTTGGTAAAATCTTGCCAATAACTAACGGGAGTTCCATTCACCGAAATGATTTTGTCATTTTTTAACAACCCGGCTTTTTCAGCAGGAGAGTCCACTACAACACTGTCAATAATTGGTTCAGTTCTAATGGAAAATGGTTCCATAACACCTTTTGCCCACATTTCATCTCCAATATTTTCTGGAACTGAAAGCGTTTCTGTAGTTCCATCTTCATGCAATACCTCAAGAGAGGTAATTCCCCTTAAAAATAAATGTTTGTTAATGGCAGTTACGTCTAACGGTGCTTCTCCATTAAATTTCAGTAATTTATCGCCATCTTTAAAACCATATTCATGCAACATTTCATTAACGGCAAAGCCATGTTTCACTTCGGTTGGTTTTACATAATCAACTCCCCAAACAAAGACAATCATAATGTAAATTACAATACCCAAGATAAAATTTACGGTAACGCCGCCAAGCATAATAATTAAGCGTTGCCAAGCCGGTTTAGATCTAAATTCCCAAGGTTGCGCTGGCTGTTTCATTTGTTCGGTATCCATGCTTTCATCAATCATACCGGATATTTTCACATAACCGCCCAATGGAATCCATCCAATGCCGTAAACCGTGTCCCCAATTTTCTTTTTAAACAAGGAAAATTTATAATCAAAAAATAAGTAAAATTTTTCAACGCGGGTTTTAAATATTTTTGCAGGGATAAAGTGTCCCAACTCATGCAGTACAATTAAAAATGATAAACTTAAAATAAACTGTAAAGCCTTAATCAATATGTCCATATATATTTCTTCAAATTACTAAAATCGCACAAATGTACGGTTTTAAAAAGCGTTGTAAAAACTAAATAATTAGGTTATTGCCTGTTTTAACAAAGTTTTAAATGAGTTTGACAACTATAATAATCATTTGCCTTAAATTTGTGTTTTAATTTTCTAAAAATGAATCTAAAATTTTTCAAAAAATCTGTTCCTACGCTTGTTATTATGGCTGTTTTTTCCGTTGGGATGATTTTCGCCATTTACACGCTTTTAACGCCTGAAAAAAAATTGCCTGTTTTTAATCCTGCCGACGTAAACCCGAAATTGGTGGATAAAAGTGTGATTAATATAACAAGAAACCACAAAGTGGCCGATTTTAAACTCATCAACCAAAACGGTGAAATTGTTACCCAAAATGATTATAAAGACAAAATTTATGTGGCCGATTTTTTCTTTACGCGTTGCATGACCATTTGTCCGGTGATGACAAATAATATGGGAAAATTGCAGGAAGTTTTTAAGAATGATGATGAAATTAAGTTTTTATCACATTCTGTAACTCCGGAAATGGACAGTATTCCAATTTTAAAGGAATATGCCGTTAAAAAAGGGGTAATTGACGCCAAATGGAACATTACCACCGGCGATAAAAAACATATATATGAGCTGGCTCGCAAAAGCTATTTTGCTGTTTTGGATGAAGGCGATGGCGGATTACAGGATTTTATACATACCGAAAATTTTATATTGGTCGATAAAAAACGTCAGATACGCGGTTTCTATGACGGCACAGACAGTAAGGACATTGAACGATTAATTTTGGATATTAAAATATTACAGAATGAATCTAAATAAGTGATAATTATCATTGTTTAGAATCATTCTAATTTAGTATATTTGCCTATTATTTATAATTATTCTTAATAATGGGAGATACTATAGCAAATTTGAAGATCGGTGAAAGAGGAATTATTCAAGATTTTTGCCTAGATGCCATTCCATTAAATCTATTGGAAATGGGCTGTTTGCCGGGTAAAGAAGTTAGATTATTACAAATTGCTCCTTTAAAAGACCCTTTATACATAAAAGTAAACGGCAGCCATTTAGCCATAAGAATAGAAACTGCAAAACAAATTAATATTACCAAGTTGCGCTAATGAAAAGCAATTCGCTTTTAAATATAGCCTTGGTTGGAAATCCCAATACAGGCAAAACTTCATTATTCAACCAGCTTACGGGTTTAAATCAGAAAGTTGGAAATTACCCGGGAATTACAGTAGACAAAAAGCAGGGGAAATGTAAAATTTCAGAAGAGTTAACTGCTGAAATCACTGATTTACCTGGAACTTACAGTATAAATCCAACTACTTTAGATGAAACTATTGTGTTGGAAACTTTACTCAATAAAAACAATGATTCCTATCCTGATTTGGTAATCGTTGTTGCTGAAGTTGAAAACCTAAAAAGAAACTTATTCTTATTTTCTCAAATAAAAGATTTGCAATTTCCGTCCATATTGGTCATAAATATGTCGGATCAAATGGCCCGAAAAGGAATTTCTATTGATATTGATGCCTTAAAAAAGGAACTTAAATCTGAAATAGTTTTGGTTAGCGCCAGAAAAAAAATTGGGATTGACGACTTAAAAAAAGAAATTGAAAATTTCGAAAATTGGAATACAGAACCTATTGCCAATATTTCGGACAAAATTGATACCGTATTTTTTGAAGACATAAAAACCACTTTTCCTGAATTTTCTTTATATAAATCGTGGCTGTTAATTACCCAACAAAAAAACTTAGGTTTTTTATCAAGAGAACTGCATCAAAAAATAACGGCGTTTAATACCGAGAGTGAAAAAATTAAAAAGTATCAGCATAAAGAAACTATTTACAGGTATCAGATTATCAATGAAATTTTAAAGAAAACGTATGCTGTTGATAAAAATGAAGCAACGGATTTACGTTCTAAACTCGACAGGATATTAACCCACAGAATATTTGGTTACCTCATATTTTTTGGCGTTTTAATGCTCATTTTTCAATCTATTTTTGAATGGGCAAGTTTCCCCATGGATTTAATAGACGGGTTTTTTGCCAATCTTAGCGAACTTGCCAAAACCAATTTGCCAAAAGGGACATTTACCAATTTAATTGCTGAAGGTGTAATTCCCGGCATAGGCGGCGTGGTCATTTTTATTCCGCAAATCGCTATTTTATTTATGTTTATTGCAACCCTGGAAGAAACTGGTTATATGAGCAGGGTAGTGTTTTTAATGGATAAAATTATGCGCAAATTTGGAATGAGCGGAAAAAGCATCATCCCATTAATTTCTGGAACAGCCTGTGCAATACCTGCAATTATGGCTTCACGAAACATCAGTGACTGGAAAGAAAGGTTGATTACCATATTGGTGATTCCTTTTACAACCTGCTCTGCACGATTGCCGGTTTACGCCATTTTAATCGCTTTGATTATTCCGGATGAGCGCGTTTTTGGTATTTTTAATTTACAGGGATTAACCTTAATGGGATTGTATCTTTTAGGTTTTGCAGCAGCAATTTCCTCAGCAATTTTATTGCATAATGTGTTAAAAATTAAAACCCAAGGTTTGTTTGTCATAGAAATGCCAAATTATAAATTGCCTTCTTTTAAAAATATTTTTTATGAAGTTGTTGAAAAAACAAAAGCTTTTGTTTTTGGTGCGGGTAAAATAATTTTGGCATTGTCCATCATATTGTGGTTTTTAGCTTCAAATGGATCTGCAAAATTCAAAAACGCAACTGAATTTGTTACCGCACAAGAATCCACAAATAACTTACCGGATGCGGTACTTAACAAAAAAATAGCTTCCTACAGATTGGAACACTCCTATATTGGAATAATGGGAAAAGTAATTGAGCCCGTTATTAAACCGATGGGTTATGATTGGAAAATAGGAATTGCTTTAATAAGTTCGTTTGCGGCGCGAGAAGTATTTATAGGCGCTTTGGCCACTATTTATAATGTGGAAAGTGAAGGGGAAAGCAATGGTACCATAAAAGAACGCATGGCGGCGGAAGTCGATCCAATAAGCGGAGAAAAAAGATTTAATTTGGCTACAGGAATGTCCTTATTGCTTTTTTACGCATTTGCCATGCAATGCATCGGTACGCTGGCGATAGTAAAGCGGGAAACCAAAAGCTGGAAATGGCCAATTTTACAACTAACAGGAATGGGCGTTTTGGCTTATCTTGTCGCCGTAATAACCTATACTATTTTAAGTTGATGCAGGATTATTTGGTATATATCGCTTTAGGACTTGCCATAGGTTTCTTGGTAAAAAATTATTTTTTTAAGTCCAAAAAGAAAGGCCATCGCGATCCAGGATGCGACGGTTGTCACTAGGATGTTAAATAGTTTATGCGTTTAATCGTTGAATTGTTAAAACGTGTAATTTCCAAATTGGCTAATTTTTTCAGTCTCTTTTCTCTCTTCTCTTTTTTCTTTTGGGCTTTTTCAATTTCCAACTTCCAGCTTCCAGTTTCTGTCTTCCGTCTTCGGACTTCGGTCTTTTTTAACTAAGTCCCACATCCAAAGTCATCATGACAATAAATCCGCCAATAAATCCAAGTGTCGCCACATCGGTATATTTGTCTCGTTGTGTTTCCGGGATAACTTCTTCAACCACCACAAATATCATGGCACCGGCGGCAAACGACAAGGCATAAGGTAAAATAGGCTGAAAAGTCATAACCGCCCAAGCGCCGATTACTGCCGCAAGAGGTTCAACCATTGCAGAAGATTGGCCATACATAAAACTTTTAAATTTACTCACTCCTTGTCTTCTTATAGGCATAGAAACCGCAAATCCTTCAGGAAAGTTTTGCAGCCCAATTCCAATGGCGAGCGCAACTGCCCCGCCAATGGTTGCACCTGGAAACCCTGCAGCGACACCGCCAAATAAAACACCAATGGCCAATCCTTCGGGAATGTTATGCAAGGTAATGGCAAGCACTAAAAGCGTTGTTCTGTGCCAAGGTGTTTTTATTCCCTCTTTTTCAGTTTCTTTAAAGTTGACGTGTAAATGGGGCAAAATTTTGTCCATTCCGAACAAAAACAACGCACCCATACCAAAACCCATAACTGCCGGAATCACTTTTATAAATCCTTCTCCCGGACTCATTTCTATTCCTGGCGCCAACAAACTCCAAAAGCTGGCCGCTACCATAACGCCGCCCGTAAACCCAAGCATTCCATCCAATAAGGCGCGGTTCATTCCTTTAAGCAAAAATACCAATGAAGCACCTAATGCCGTTAAAGCCCAAGTGAATAAAGTGGCATATAATGCAGCCAAAATAGGATCGATACTTTCAAAATAGGTAATAATTTGTTCCATCTTTTATAATTTTTTTACGAATATATTTTTTGAAATTTGATTTGATATTGAAATTGATGCTGATTCAGTTTTCACAAGCATTGAATTGTCAAACGGTTCTTTCGAAATCACTTTTAAAGTGCTTCCCAATTGAATTTGCAGTTTGTCCAAAAATTTTAAAAAGGGATCAGAAGAATCTTTAATCCCAATAACTACACAAGATTTTTCTGTTTCTACTGAAGAAAGCATAGTGTCTTTATGATGTTCAATGTTTCCTTCCTTATCCGGGATTGGATCTCCGTGAGGATCGTGTGTGGGAAATTCTAAAAATGCTTCTAACTTATCAGTTAAAGTGTCCGATTTAATGTGCTCCAATTGTTCGGCCAATTCGTGCACTTCATCCCAATTGTAATTGAGTTTATTCAATAAAAACACTTCCCACAACCGGTGTTTTCTTACAATTTCCACGGCAATTTTCTGGCCAATTTTGGTTAAAGAAACGCCCTGATATTTTTTATAATGAACCAAATCTTTATCGGCTAATTTTTTAATCATATCCGTAACGGAAGAAGCTTTTGTTTTTATCGCTTCTGAAATCATCGTGGTGCTTACATTATTTGCATTGGCGTAGGCCAAATTGTAAATGGCTTTTAAATAATTTTCTTCTGTTTGCGATAATTTCATTATATAAATATTTAGACAAATATAATAAAATATTTAGACAAGCCTAAAAATATAAATGGGTTTACAAAAAATAAAAACACACCCATTTTGGGCAATATAAATTTTAAAACTTTATTTTTGATTTTAAATAATGATTCAATGAACATAGTTATTTACGGAACTGGTGGTGTTGGCGGTTATTTTGGCGCGCGATTGGCGCAAGCCGGGAATACCGTTACATTTATTGCACGCGGAAAACATTTGGAAGCCATTCAAAAAAATGGACTGCAGCTAATAAGTCCGAAGGGAGATTATTTGGTATATCCCGCAAACGCAACAGCTAATATTGCTGAAGTCACCGACATCGATTTAATTTTGGTTTGCGTAAAAACCTGGCAATTGGAAGCCGCAGCCAAGGATATTAATCAGGTTTTAAATGAAAAAACGATGGTTATTTCGTTGCTGAACGGCGTAAATAATGCGGAAGTTTTGGGCGCGGTTATCGATAAAAAACATTTATTGGGCGGACTTTGCAAAGTGGTGAGTAAAATTGAAGATTATGGCGTCATAAATCATATTTCTTTTGAACCCACCATTGTTTTTGGAGAACTGGACAATGTGAAAACCGAAAGAGCGTTATTGCTGGAAAAAGTATTTTTAGATGCAGGTTTTAATACAAAATTGGCTGAGAATATTCAAACAGAAATATGGTCCAAATTTTTATTTATCTCAACAATCAGCGCCATTGGCGCCTTAACCAGAGCAACTGTTGGCGAAATAATGGCCTCACCGCAACTCAAAAAAATGATGCGCGAAACTGCTGATGAAATTGTGGCTGTAGCAAAGGCAAAAGGCATTTATTTATCGGAAATCCTTGTTGAAAAGCAATTTCAGATGATAGAATCCCAGCCATACAACACAACTTCTTCACTGCAACGGGATATTATGGAAGGAAAACCATCGGAATTGGAAGCGCAAACCGGCACAATAGTAAAATTGGGTTTGGAGTTAGGTGTTCCCACTCCTGTAAATGCATTTATATATGCATGTTTAGTGCCGCAGGAAAAAAAGGCCAGAGGATAAAAAAGTTGAAAGTTCAGTTCATGCTATTTTTAAAATTGTAAATTCAATCTGCGTTAAGGATTGCAACGGAAATACTTTTTAGCGGTTTTTTGCCGATAAAAAGATTGTAGCGAAAAGCCTGACCCGCAGGGTAACGCCCACAAAAAAGGAGGGCAGGCCCAAAAGATTATTGAATTAAATTAGCGGTATTTTCGATTTTTTACTGATTAAATAAACCCCCGCAACCACCAATAAACAGCTAAAAATTTTAACAAAACCGATGTCTTGCGCATATTCATCAAAATTTAGGACAAAAGCATAAATGGCGACCATAATAAAACTGACGACGGGCTGCAAATAAATATAACTGCCGGTTACGGAAGGTGCCACTTTACTCAACGCATAAATATTAAAAAGGTAGGTTAAAAAGGTTGTTCCAAGCACAACAAACGTTATAGTTAGGTAGGTATGTGTTGTAAAAGCCGCAAAATCTGTACTTAACAAATCGGTGATGCCTACGGGAAACATAAACAGAAATCCGAATAAAAATGCCCAGCTGACGATGGTAATCGGGTTGTATTTTTTCATCAATGGTTTCACCAAAACCAAATATAAGGCATAGGTGCTGGTGTTTATAAAAACAAATAAATTACCTAAAACTGAACTGGTTCCGCCGACTTTTTTCCCATATAAAATTAAAATAACTGCGCCAATAGCTCCAAGTGTGATGCCAATAAGTTTAATCAGCGTAATTCTTTCTTTCAAAATAAAAGCGCTAAAAACCAAAACCAATACGGGAACTGCAGTAATTATAATGGACGCATCTATTGGCGAGGTCAAACTTAAGCCGTTAAAGAAAAATAGCTGATTGGCGGCAACACCAAGCAATCCGCAGAGAATTAGCAACGGGAAATCCTTTTTGTCGATTTTTTCTTTGATAAAAGATTTGATCATCCAAAACAGCAATCCTGCCCCCAAAATTCTTAGAAAAACAAAAGCAGACGGCCCAATTTTATTGGGCATCACACCTTTTGCCACAATATGGTTGATTCCATAAATAATGTTGGCGCCAAGCAAGGCCAAATGCGCTTTGTAGTTGGATTTGTTCATTTGCTTTTATTGAATGAAAGTCGAAATTTACCTATTTTCCGGAAAATAAACTGGTACTATTTAATCATTTAATCCTATTTAAAATCCGGGGCGATTTATTCAAAACAAACATTTTACAGTTTTCTAGATAAAACGTAACTTCGCATCTTTAGAAATGGAATAGCAGCATGGAATATAATTTTAGAAAGATAGAAGCAGATTGGCAAAAGTATTGGGCGGAAAACCAAACGTTTAAAGCCGAAAACAATTCAACCAAACCAAAATATTACGTATTGGATATGTTTCCGTATCCGTCGGGTGCCGGTTTGCACGTTGGCCATCCGCTCGGCTACATCGCTTCCGATATTTATGCACGCTACAAACGCCACAAAGGTTTTAATGTTTTGCATCCACAAGGCTACGATTCTTTCGGATTGCCGGCCGAGCAATATGCCATTCAAACCGGTCAACATCCTGCAATTACCACGGAAGAAAATATAAAAACCTACCGAAAACAATTGGATCAAATTGGATTTTCATTCGACTGGTCGCGTGAAGTCCGCACTTCCGATCCCAATTATTATAAATGGACACAGTGGATTTTCATTCAACTGTTCAATTCCTGGTACCATAAAACAACTGATAAAGCTGAGGATATTTCAACCTTAATTTCCATTTTTTCTGCGGAAGGAAACAGCAAGGTAAAAGCTGCTTGTGATGACACTATCGAAAAATTTTCTGCGGATGATTGGAAAAACTTTTCCGAAGAAAAACAACAAAAAATATTGTTGCAATACCGATTGACTTTCTTGTCGGAAACCGAGGTAAACTGGTGTCCGGGCTTGGGAACGGTATTGGCAAATGATGAAATTGTGAACGGCGTTTCCGAACGCGGAGGCCATCAGGTTATTCGTAAAAAAATGATGCAGTGGAGTATGCGAATCACCGCTTACGCACAACGATTGTTGGACGGATTGGCAAAAATAGACTGGCCGCAACCGCTAAAAGATTCACAAACGTATTGGATTGGCAAAAGTGAAGGTGCGATGGTTTCGTTCAAAGTCCTATCCCCAGCCCTTTCCGAAGGAAAGGGAGCAAGAGATTCGGGATATTTAACAGGAAATCAAGATATAGCTCATGTTTTATTGGAAAGGGCCAAAGAAATGAGAGTTAACCCTACGCAAGCAGAAGCATTTCTTTGGGAGCAACTGAAAAGCAAAAAATTAGATATAAAATTTAGGCAGCAGCACTTAATAGATGATTTTATTGTGGATTTTGTGTGTTTGTCTAAACGATTAATCATTGAGGTTGATGGCAAAATTCACGAATCTCAGATAGAAAAAGATTTTGAAAGAACTAAAATCCTTGAAAATAAGGGATATAAAGTAATTCGATTTACAAATGAGGAAGTCATTGGGAATATTGATGAAATTGTTTCAAAAATTATAATAGAACTAGAAAAACGTCCAACCCTTTCTGAAGGAAAGGGAACCAACGAGAACATTGAAGTCCTTCCCTTAGGGAAGGATTTAGGATGGGAGATTCCTGTTTTCACCACGCGTCCCGACACCATTTTCGGCGTAAGTTTTATGACTTTGGCACCTGAGCACGATTTAGTTCCGATAATTACTACACCTGAGCAAAAAGCAGCGGTGGAAGCTTATATAAAATCGACCGCAAAACGCAGTGAATTGGAACGCATGGCAGATGTAAAAACCATTTCCGGCGTATTTACAGGCGCGTATGCCTTGCATCCGTTTTTGGGTAAAAAGATCCCAATTTGGATTGGCGATTATGTGTTGGCAGGTTACGGAACCGGTGCTGTGATGGCAGTTCCTTGCGGCGATCAGCGCGATTACGATTTTGCAAAACATTTCAACCTTGAAATTCCGAATATTTTTGAAGGTGTCGATATTTCCGAAGGTGCTTATACCGATAAGGAGAATTCTGTAATTGCGAATTCCGATTTTTTGAACGGGTTGCCTTACAAAAAAGCATTGAAACGCATTATTGACGAAACAGAGCAACTTGGCTTTGGGTACGGAAAAGTAAATTACCGCTTGCGCGACGCCGTTTTTAGCCGTCAGCGTTATTGGGGAGAACCATTTCCTGTGTATTACAAAAATGGTTTGCCGCAAATGATTGATTTAAAATATTTGCCAATTGTGTTGCCCGAAGTAGAGAAATATTTGCCAACGGAAGACGGAAAACCGCCTTTGGGAAATGCAACGGTTTGGGCTTGGGATACTGAAAAGTCGGCAGTTGTCAGCAATCAGTTGATTGATCATAAAACCATTTTTCCGTTAGAATTAAACACCATGCCGGGTTGGGCGGGAAGTTCCTCCTATTTTAACCGGTATATGGATCCGCATAATGCCGAAGAATTTGTAAGCGAAGATGCGGTTAATTATTGGCAGGATGTTGATTTATACATTGGAGGCAGCGAACACGCAACCGGACATTTATTGTATTCCCGTTTTTGGCAAAAATTTCTGTTCGACAAAGGCATTGTTCCTGTTGATGAATATGCGAAAAAGCTGATTAATCAGGGAATGATTTCCGGAACAAGTGCTTTTATTTATAAATTGACACCATGGCTTATTGGAGAACTTTTTGGAATGGAAACTCATGAAACTATTTTATTTCCTCCAAAAGTCTTGTCAAAAAATATATTCAATCAAGAAATTAATAAGACTTTTATTGATGAAAATTTCGAAAATCAATTTTTAAATGACCTAAAAGAAGAAATATCGGAAAACACACTACAAAAGATAGAAAGCATTTTTGGTAAAAATTATAACGTTTTAAATAGTTATGAATCATCAGGAATAAGTGGGGTAATAAATTATTTGACAGGAAAAATAGAATTTAGTATCAACCTAATTCATGCAGATGTTTCTTTGGTAAACGCTGCTGACGAATTGGATGTGGAAGCTTTTAAAAAGTGGCGGCCAGAATATAAAAATGCGAAATTTATTTTGGGAGACGGAAAATATATTGTTGGCCGCGAAGTAGAAAAAATGTCGAAATCCAAATACAATGTGGTGAATCCGGACAAGATTTGTGAGGAATATGGCGCCGACAGTTTAAGGATGTTCGAAATGTTTTTAGGTCCGCTGGAACAGTCAAAACCTTGGAAAACTTCAGGAATATCCGGAGTGCTTAGTTTTTTAAAGAAATTATGGAAACTGTACATTGTGGAGAATAAATTTTCTGTATCAGAAGAAAATCCATCAAAAGAGGAGTTTAAAATTCTGCACAAAACCATCAAAAAAGTGGAAGAGGATATTGAAAATTTCTCTTTCAACACTTCGGTTTCAACCTTTATGATTGCGGTAAACGAATTAACCGCCTTAAAATGCAATAAACGTGCAATTTTAGAGCCAATGGCCATTCTTTTGGAACCTTATGCGCCGCACATTTCAGAAGAATTGTGGAAGAATTTAGGACATAAAACATCGGTTTCTAAAGTTGATTTTCCCCTATTTGAAGCAGCACATTTGGTTGAAAGCATGAAGGAATATCCGGTTTCATTCAACGGTAAAATGCGATTTAAAATTGAATTGCCATTGGATTTAACCGTAAAAGAAATTGAAGATGCGGTAATGGCCCATGAAAAAACACAAGAGCAATTGCAAGGACGCTTACCTAATAAAGTAATTATCGTTCCGGGGAAAATTATAAATATTGTTGGGTAAAACCCAAAATTTCAAACCAAACCAAATAAAATGATAGACAACTTTGAAATTATAGGATTGATAGCCGGCGTTTTAACAACATCGGCTTTTGTGCCGCAAGTGTATAAAACATGGAAATCAAAATCGGCCGAAAGTTTGTCGTTAACCATGTATTTGGTGTTTTTTATAGGCATTATTTTGTGGTTGGTTTATGGAATCCACATTAAAAGTTTGGCCATGATTTTTGCAAATGCGGTTACTGGTTTTTTGGCGCTGTTGCTTATTTTTTTCAAACTGCGCTATAAATAACGGTCTTGGTATGTTTATTGTGATTTGACAGTTCATTTATCATTATATTTACTTCAAATTTTTGCATGAAACGAGCATAACAAATTTAGACACACAAAGGAATGATTAATTGCGAACAACATCTGTTACCAACAAAAAATAAAATTTAAACAGATGAAAATTAGACAACTTTCTTTACGCATTCGAATATTTTTAGCAATGATCTTGTTAATATTGCTGGCATCAATTTTAATTGCCACCGTTACCATTTATCAGTATAAAGAACAAACCGAAGAGTACAATAAATCGCGACTCGAGCGAAAAGAACAGTCCATTCACGCAGCTATAACTTACTGGCTAAACAGCGGAAATACCTTTCCGTTGGAAACAAAAAACCTGCCTTATATTTTTAAAGATAAAATTTACGAAATTTCCAACATTGAAAAATCAGAAATCAATATTTACGATTTAGAAGGAAATTTGGTTAAAAGTTCACATTCAGGTTTTGTAAAAAGCGATGCACCGGTAAAATTATCAGATACCGTTTTAAAAGCCGTTTCCAACAATTATAAGCATCTTTTTGTAAGCGAAAAAGTAATTAATGACAACAGTTACCAATCGTCCTATTCCTATATAACCGACAATAAATTTAAACCATTCGGGATTTTGAATTTACGGTATGTGCAAGACAATACTGAGCAAAATAGGGACTTGAAAGAATTTTTGTATCGCCTAACACTGGTATATGCATTAATGTTTGTTTTGGCTATTTTATTGGCATATTTTATATCAAGCTATATTACACGATCACTAAAAGCCATTACAGAAAAAATTAGTCAAACGCGTTTAAGCAAGTTGAATGAAAAAATTACTTTAAGCGATTCAAGCACAGAAATAGCCACTTTGATAAATGCCTACAATGAAATGGTTGACGAACTGGAAGAAAGTGCCATAAAATTGGCAAAAGGCGAAAGAGAACAGGCTTGGCGTGAAATGGCAAAACAAGTGGCGCATGAAATTAAAAATCCGCTCACGCCCATGCGACTTACCGTTCAAAGTTTTCAGCGGAAATTCGACCCAAACGATCCAAATATTCAGGATAAAATAAATGAATTCAGTAAAATGTTAATTCAGCAAATAGATACTTTAAGCACCATTGCGTCAGCATTTTCGAATTTTGCAAATATGCCCGCACAAAATAGAGAGGAAATAGATGTTGTTGAAGTGGTTAAACAAGCCTTGGATATTTTTACGGAAGATTACATCTCTTTTTTCCCAAAACAGAAATCCATAATTGCCAAATTAGACAAAACGCAAGTCATTAGAATTGTAACGAACCTTGTTAAAAATGCCACGCAATCTTTGGAGGAAGTCGAAAATAAAGAATTGGAAGTTACTGTTGATGAAGACAATGGAAATATTTGCATCATCATTGCCGATAACGGAAAAGGAATTTCCGAAGTTGATGGTGAACGGGTTTTTGAACCTAAATTCACAACAAAAACAAGCGGAATGGGATTGGGATTGGCGATGGTAAAAAATATTGTTGATGCCTATGACGGCAGCGTCTCCTTTACTTCCAAAATTGATAAAGGAACCGTATTTAAAGTTAAATTACCTAAAAATTAATATTATGCATTTTGAAAATATCATTGTAACTCAGCAAGAAAACACTGCAATTATCACTATTAACAGGCCTGCAAAATTAAATGCGCTAAACATAAAAACCATTGAAGAATTGCACGAGGCTTTTAGTGCCTTGGAAACCAATGAATTTGTAAAAGCAATTATAATTACCGGAAGCGGCGAAAAGGCTTTTGTTGCCGGTGCCGATATTTCTGAGTTTGCAAATTTCAATATTGAAGAAGGAACAGAATTGGCGCGACAAGGCCAAAAAATCTTATTCGATTTTGTGCAAAATTTAAGTACACCGGTTATTGCTGCCGTAAATGGATTTGCTTTAGGAGGCGGTTTGGAATTGGCGATGGCGGCACACTTTAGGGTTGCAAGCACAAACGCAAAAATGGGATTGCCGGAAGTTTCTCTGGGCGTTATTCCCGGTTATGGCGGTACGCAACGATTGCCACAATTGGTGGGAAGAGGAAAAGCCATGGAAATGATTATGACAGCCAATATGATTACTGCAGCTGAAGCCAAAGATTGGGGTTTGGTAAATTATGTGGTGGAACAAGAAGAATTATTGCCTTTGTGTGAAAAATTGGCGAACAGAATGGCCCAAAATTCTTCCGTAGCCATCGCTGCGGCAATTAAAGCCATCAATGCAAATTATACCAATTGCGTTAACGGATTTGGGGTTGAAATAGAACAATTCGGACTTATTTTTGACACAGATGATTTTAAGGAAGGAACCACCGCATTTTTAGAAAAACGCAAACCTAATTTTGAATAGGGAAAAAAGAAAAGAGAAAATAGAATATAGAGAATAGAGAATAGAGAAAAGAGCAAACTGAAAATTATTCTTTTTCCTTTACGCCTAAAACCCTATTTATTTGCTTAAATCTTTTAGAATAATAAGCTTCTTTGATAGAGGAAACAATAACGCCTAAATGAGTTGATGAGTGAATAAATTTTATTTCGTCTCCAATAATTTCTGTAATCATCCCAACGTGATTGATGGATCTACTGCCATTGGTGGCGAAAAATATTAAATCCCCTTTTTGAGCCTGGGAACGGTCTATTTTAGTTCCTATTTTAGATTGTTGGTTGGACGATCTTGGCAAAGAAAAATCTATTTCTTTAAAAGTGTTGAACATCAATCCTGAACAATCAAAACCTTTTAAAGTTGTTCCTCCAGCTCTGTATAAAGCACCTATATTTTTTGACGCAGTATCAATTAATAACTGAATCATAGAAGGCTCTACCGTTACAGTTTTTTCAGTTTTTTCAACTATTGCATTTGTTCCAAATTCTTTTGTAATGGCTTCAACGGTTGGTGGTGTTTCTCTGATAATTAATGAATGGCCAATAGGAAGTTTATTAATCACAGTTGGGTTTAAACGTTCCAATTCTTTAATGGTAGTGCCATATTTTCTTGAAATTTTAGATAAAGTTTCCCCTGATGCAATTGTATGGTTTTGTACTTTAGATAAGTCTTCGGTTGGTGTGTTTATAGCTGTTTGTTCCGAATTGGCTTTATTGTTAGGAATCATTAAAACAGTATTCAATTTTAATAATTTTCCTTTAACTTTAGGATTTAATTCATAAATGGCAGCTTCTTTTACATCATATTTTTTAGCAATTGCATAAATACTTTCGCCTTTAGTGATTTTATGTTTAATGCTGTTTTGGGAATAAATCAGCGAACTGGTCAGTAAAATCAGGAATGTAAAAAGTTTATAGATATTCATTTAATCTTATATTTTTCTAGAATTAATTCTATGGAATTATTAAAAGTGAGTAAAGATATAAAAACTATCAATTGATTTGAAATTTTAACATAACTTTATTATCCCAGGATTAATTGGTTTTAGGATTTTCAGAACTGTTTTCGACGAACCATAAAGAAATATTAACGCCGCTAAACATTCTTTATTACATTAATTTATAGAAGTTTTTCACTTTATAAATTACAGTTTCCCATTCCATTCATCATAAAACTGAGTTAAAAAATGCTCCATATAAAGATGTCTGTCGGCAGCAATTTCACGTCCGGTGACTGTATTCATTCTGTCTTTTAACAACAGCAATTTTTCATAAAAATGATTGATTGTCGGCGCTTCTGAATTTTTATAGGCTTCTTTCGTTTGATTTAGATCAGGCGAAATTTCCGGATTGTAAAGCGGCCTGTTTTTAAATCCGCCGTAATTAAATGTCCTGGCTATTCCAACCGCGCCAATGGCATCCAACCTGTCGGCGTCTTGGATAACTTCCAACTCTGGCGAGTTAAAGTGTTGCTCAAAATTTCCGCCCTTAAAAGAAATATTGCTGATAATATTTTCAATATGGACAATTATTGAATCATCAACCTGTTGGTTTTCTAAAAATTCACGGGCTATTTTTGGTCCGATTGTTTCGTCGCCTTCATGAAATTTTGAATCGGCAATATCGTGCAGCAAGGCGCCCAATTCCACCACAAATCCATCAACATTTTCGTTTTTTGAAATTAACTTTGCGTTGTTCCAAACGCGTAAAATATGAAACCAGTCGTGACCACCTTCTGCATTTTTTAAGGCATTTTTTACAAAGGCTTCGGTATTTTTAATTATTTGCTGGTTGTTCATGGTTAAAAAAAATGCTTAAAATCTGAAAACCACATAAATATCAGCAGTTTTATTTTGTTTGAACTTAATTAGTAAACTGCGGTACACTTTCCTGCAATGCAAGTAATATCCACTGGTGGTATTGGTACAGAACAATCAGATGCAATGCCCCATTTTTGGTTGTATGCATTATCAAGCGCGTTGTAAGTTGCCACTTTTTGCTGAAGCAATTCAACATCAATTGAAGTGCTGAACACAAGGTAAGTTTTTGGTCCGCCGCAAGCTTTGCTTCCGAAGGCTATATAATCACAATCCGAATTTTCGGAACATACGCCCGAATCAACCAATAGTTCAATTTCTTCTTGCAAACTGTTTAGTGCTGCCAAATCTTCTTCTTTGCTGGATTCCGTATTGTTTGTGCAACTAAAAACGATTGCCAATAAGGCAATCGTTTTCGAGATATTTTTAATTATTTTCATTAGAAGAAAATTAGTTTTAACAAAACTCTTCGTAAGCAGATGCTAAATTTGAAGCAATCACTTCAGCAGGTCGTCCTTCAATGTGATGACGCTCTAACATATGAACCAAAACGCCATCTTTAAATAAGGCAATTGCCGGTGATGATGGAGGAAAAGGAATCATATTTTCACGTGCTTTTGCGGTGGCTTCACTATCAACGCCTGCAAAAACGGTCACTAAATTTGTTGGCACTTTGTCGTATTGCAAGGAAACAACAGCTCCAGGTCGCGCTGTACCGGCGGCACAACCACAAACTGAATTAACGACAACCAAAGTGGTGCCTTCTTTTTTTAATGCTGCTTCAACTTCCTGAGCGGTATGTAATGATGTAAAACCTGCATTTTCTAATTCTGCTTGCATAGGTTTTACCAATTCTGGTGGATACATATTTTTAATTTTTTTAGTTAAACGTAATTTAGCCACAAATATAAGCGTTTAAATATGAATTGGCTAAACACAAATTTTTATTATCACTTCAATAAAAAAAGTTTATAACTATTTTAACAATTGTGATATAACTAACATTTATGATACTGACAAATCAATGTATCTTTGCGCTCTAAGTAAAAATTATGGGAAATTTTGTTAAATGGTTGGGCGCCGGATTGGGTTTTACGCTTGGAGGTCCAATCGGCAGTATTTTAGGTTTTGCGGTTGGCAGTTTTATTGATGGATTTTCAAGAGAAGATATTGAACTCGCAAGAACTTATGGTGCGTCCGGCACAAATGCACAATCTGGAGATTTTGAAGTCAGTTTATTGTTATTGTCATCGGTGGTTATTAAAGCCGACGGAAATGTAAACGAGCGTGAATTGTTATTTGTAAGAGAACATTTTAAGCGGATGTACGGCGAAGAACGCGCCAACAATGCGTTTAAATTGTTTAAGGTATTTATTAAAAACAATGAGATCTCAACGCCTCAAATTTGCACCCAGATACGTCAGAATTTAACGCATGCATCACGTTTGCAATTGATTCATTTTTTGTTTGGTATTGCAAATGCCGACGGAAACGTTCATGAAGTTGAGGTAAATATTATTAAAACCATAGCCGGTTATCTGTATGTGAATCCGCACGATTTTGAATCGATAAAAGCGATGTTTTATAATAGTTCAGACAGCGCTTACCGGATTTTGGAAATCGAAAAAACGGCGACCAATGATGAAGTAAAATTGGCATATAGAAAAATGGCGAAAAAATACCATCCTGATAAACTGCAACATCTTGGAACCGAACACATAAAAGGCGCCGAAGAAAAATTTAAGCAGGTGAGCATTGCTTATGAGCAAATTCAAAAAGAAAGAGGATTGTAATGAGTATAAAGAGTTCATCCAAGTTTTGAGGTCGCAAATTGCGTCTTCAAATATTTGATTTCTTATTCATTTTATCCACATTTTAATTATTCAATCAAATCGCGTTAGTGATTGAAGCGGAAATCCTTTTTTGAGGTTTTTACCGAAAAAAAGATTGCAGCGGAAAGCACGCCCGCATTTTCGCGGGAACGCCCACCGAAAAGGCGGGCAGGCCCAAAAATTTCAACTTAATTTTTTTATTATTTTCAACAAAATCGCATCAATTTCAGCATAAAATAGGTCGGTATTTTTTTACAATTATTGAAATAAGCATAACGGAATTTCAATTCATATACAGGTGAAAATATGCGAATTACATATGACCGAATTAAAACAATAATTATTTACATATGAAATGATATTTTCAATAAAATCCGTAATTTCGCACACTAATTGATTTAAGGGCATAAAATGAGCAAAAAATTTAGAGAATATAAAGGATTGGACCTCACCAAAGTAGCAGAAGAGACTTTGGCATTTTGGGAAGCGGAACATATTTTCGAAAAAAGCATTAGCACACGAGACGAGAATAAATCATTTGTATTTTATGAAGGACCGCCATCTGCAAACGGATTGCCGGGAATTCACCATGTGATGGCCCGTGCCATAAAAGATATTTTTTGCCGTTACAAAACCCTTAAGGGTTTTCAGGTAAAACGAAAAGCTGGCTGGGATACGCACGGATTGCCAATTGAATTGGGTGTTGAAAAAGAACTGGGAATTACCAAAGAAGATATTGGCAAAAAAATTTCTGTAGAAGAATATAACGAAGCTTGTAAAAATGCCGTAATGCGCTATACCTATGTTTGGAATGATTTAACCAAACGCATTGGCTATTGGGTAGATATGGAAGATCCTTACGTGACCTACAAACCAAAATACATGGAAACGGTTTGGTGGTTGTTGGCCCAATTGTACAAAAAAGGATTGATTTACAAAGGATATACCATTCAGCCTTATTCGCCAAAAGCGGGTACGGGTTTGAGTTCACACGAATTAAACCAGCCGGGAACTTATCAGGATATTACAGATACCACGGTTGTTGCGCAATTTAAAGTCCTATCCCCAGCCCTTTCCGAAGGAAAGGGAGTTTCAAAACAGGATTTAAAAGTAAATCCCTTTGGGAAGGATTTAGGATGGGACAATACTTACTTCTTGGCATGGACAACAACGCCTTGGACATTGCCATCAAACACAGCGCTTACGGTTGGAAAAAAGATTGATTACGTTTTGGTTTCCACTTTTAACCAGTACACCTTTGAGCCTATCAACGTAATTTTGGCTAAAGCATTGGTTGGGAAGCAATTTTCGGGCAAATTTTTTGCTGTTGAAAATGAGTCTCAACTTTCTGATTACAGCGAAAACGACAAAAAGATTCCTTATTTTATTGTTGGAGAATGTAAAGGAGCCGATTTGGTTGAATTTAGATATGAGCAATTGATGCCTTACGCGCTTCCTTATAAAAATCCGGAAAATGCTTTTAGGGTCATTGCCGGTGATTTCGTGACTACCGAAGACGGTACAGGAATTGTGCACACTGCGCCAACTTTTGGGGCAGATGATGCGATGGTTGCAAAACAGGCTTCGCCTGAAGTGCCGCCAATGTTGGTGTTGGACGATAACGGGAATCCGGTTCCTTTGGTTGATTTACAAGGAAGATTCACCAAACATATGGGAGAATATGCAGGGAAATACGTAAAAAACGAATATTATGAAGACGGAGAAGCGCCAGAGCGCTCTTTGGATGTGGAAATTGCCATTCAATTAAAAGAAGAAAACAAAGCGTTCAACGTAGAAAAATACAAACACAGTTATCCACATTGCTGGCGAACCGACAAACCGGTTTTATACTATCCGCTGGATTCCTGGTTTATAAAAGTGACCGACAAGCGCGATCGCATGTTCGATTTGAACAATACCATTAACTGGAAACCAAAATCAACCGGTGAAGGCCGATTTGGCAACTGGCTGAAAAATGCCAACGACTGGAACTTATCACGTTCCCGTTACTGGGGAATTCCTTTGCCAATTTGGAGAACGGAAGACGGAACAGAGGAAATTTTTATTGGCTCGGTTGAAGAATTGATGAATGAAATGAAAAAATCGGTAGCCGCCGGACATATGAAAGCCGCTATTTTTGCTGATTTTGAAGTGGGAAATATGAGCGAAGAAAACTATGATAAAATCGACTTGCATAAAAATGTGGTTGATGCAATTGTCTTGGTTTCAGCTTCGGGAAAACCAATGAAACGCGAAGCAGATTTGATTGATGTTTGGTTTGATTCTGGCTCTATGCCTTATGCACAATGGCATTATCCGTTCGAAAATAAAGATTTAATAGACAATAATAAATTCTTTCCGGCCGATTTTATTGCGGAAGGTGTTGACCAAACAAGAGGTTGGTTTTATACGCTTCATGCAATTTCAACCATGGTTTTTGATTCCGTTGCGTATAAAAATGTGGTTTCAAACGGATTGGTGCTGGACAAAGACGGCAAAAAAATGTCGAAACGTTTGGGAAATGCCGTTGACCCATTTGAAACGATGGACAAATATGGTGCAGATGCCACACGTTGGTACATGATTGTAAATGCAAATCCGTGGGACAATTTAAAATTTGACTTGGAAGGAATTGATGAGGTTCGAAGAAAATTCTTCGGAACGCTTTACAATACGTATTCTTTCTTTTCATTGTATGCAAACTTGGATAATTTTTCCTATTCCGAAGAAGAAATTGCTTTGGATGAAAGACCTGAAATCGATCGTTGGATTTTATCCGAACTGAATACCTTGATAAAAAATACTGAAAGTTTTTATGAAGATTACGAGCCAACAAAAGCGGCGCGTGCCATTCAGGATTTTGTTTCAGAAAATTTAAGCAACTGGTTTGTGCGATTAAGCAGAAGACGTTTTTGGAAAGGCGATTACGAAAAAGACAAAGTTTCGGGCTATCAAACGCTTTATACCTGTCTTTTAACAGTGGCGAAATTGGGCGCGCCAATCGCACCGTTTTTTATGGACAATCTTTACAAAGATTTAACAAATGTTTCTTGTAAAGAAGCATTTGAATCAGTACATTTGGCGACTTTTCCAATTTATGATAAAAGTTTAGTCGACAATAAGTTAGAGCACAAAATGCAACAGGCTCAAAAAATTGCCTCTATGGTTTTGTCATTGCGAAAAAAGGAAATGATTAAAGTGCGTCAGCCCTTGCAAAGAATTATGATTCCGGTGTTAAATGATGAAGAAAGGGAAGAAATTTTAGCGGTGGCCGATTTGATAAAATCCGAAGTGAACGTTAAAGAAATTGAATTGATTGATGATGCTTCAGGAATCGTGGTAAAAACCATTAAACCAAATTTTAAGGTGTTGGGACCAAGGTTTGGAAAAGATATGAAAATCATCTCTGAAGCCATTCAAAATTTAACACAAGAAGACATCGCAACTGTTGAAAAACAGCAAGAAATATCGTTGGTAATAAATGATAAAGTTGTAAATTTAAAACTTGAGGAAGTTGAGATTACGTCCCAGGATATTGAAGGCTGGCTGGTAGCCAATCAAGGAGGTTTAACAGTGGCTTTAGACATCACAATTACGGAGGATTTACGGATGGAAGGCAATGCTAGAGAGCTGGTAAACAGGGTTCAGAATTTGCGCAAGGATTCGGGCTTGGAAGTTACTGACAAAATAACATTAGTTATTCAAAAAAATGATATATTAGGGCGCTCAATTGCAGCAAATGAACGCTATATTAAAACCGAAACATTAACGAAAGAACTCGTTTTTGTAGATGAATTAGAAAATGGTACAGAAATTGCCTTTGACGATGTGCAAACGAAAATATTAATAAAGAAAAATTAAGTTATGGACGAAAATAACAGATATTCAGATAAAGATTTGGCTGAATTTAAAGAATTAATTTTGCAGAAAAAGGAACGTGCTGAAGAAGATTTGGCACTCTTAAAAAGCATCTTTAAAAACGACAGCGATAACGGCACCGACGATACTTCTCCAACATTTAAAGCTTTTGAAGAAGGTTCAGAAACCATGTCTAAAGAAGCAAATGTGCAGTTGGCCATTCGTCAGGAAAAGTTTATTCGCGATTTAAAAAATGCTTTGCAGCGCATTGAAAACAAAACCTACGGAATTTGCCGCGTAACCGGTAAATTGATTCAAAAGGAACGTTTAAAATTAGTGCCGCATGCAACATTGAGCATCGAGGCAAAAAATATGCAACAATAAAATCAGTCATTATATTTATTATGAAGCTTCAACGCGTTGAAGCTTCATTTTTTTAATATGCTTATATAAAATCTACTACCATTGAAAAAACCCGTCATCATCATCATTTTAATATTGTTAATTGATCAAATTAGCAAAATATATATAAAAACTAATTTTTTGTATGGTGAAGAGGTTATTGTTTTCGACTGGTTTCGTATTCATTTTATTGAAAATAACGGCATGGCCTGGGGCGCGGAATTTGGCGGCAGAACAGGTAAATTGGTTTTAACGGTTTTCAGGTTGTTCGCCATTGTGGGAATAGGATATTGGCTGTATAGCTCTGTTAAAAAAAATGCGCCTGCTATTTTAATTGTTGCCATTTCTCTAATTTTCGCCGGAGCTATGGGGAATATTATAGATTCGGTTTTTTACGGAGTTATATTTGATACGCCAAGAAATGCAGTTGCCACGTTGTTTGCCGAAAAACCTTACGGCACCTTATTTCATGGTAAAGTGGTAGATATGCTTTATTTTCCTATCTGGAGCGGTGATTTGCCAAGTTGGGTACCTTTTTGGGGCGGAAAACCTTTCACCTTTTTCAATGCTATTTTTAACATTGCCGATGCTTCGATTTCTACGGCAGTCGGTATTTTAATTTTCTTCAATAAAAAGGCATTTCCAAAAGAGGAAACTAAAGAAATTGTTTAAAATTTTATAGATTTTTTCTGATTATTTTAATCAAAAGCCACTTTTCTGAATAATAGATGACTTCAATAATTATTTATTTCGTCTTTAAAATCGATGAAATTTAACTTCATAAAAGAAAATTACCAATTCAATAAAAATCTGTAATTTTATTTTTTTTAAATCACAGCACTTTTTGGAATTAGAAATTCAAATAAAAATCTTACCGTCACTTCCCGGGGTATATCAATATTATGATAAAAACGGCACTATTTTATATGTGGGAAAAGCCAAAAACCTTAAGAAAAGGGTTTCTTCCTATTTTAATAAAACCCATGAAGCCGGTAAAACCAATGTGTTGGTTAAAAAAATTGTAAAAATTGAACATATTGTTGTAGACACGGAAACAGATGCCTTGTTGCTGGAAAACAATTTGATCAAAAAATACCAGCCACGCTACAATGTGATGCTGAAAGATGACAAAACTTATCCGTGGATTTGTATTAAAAAAGAGCGCTTTCCTCGTATTTTTTTGACAAGAAATGTCATTAAAGACGGCTCGGAGTATTATGGTCCATATCCTTCGGTAAAAATGGCCAAAGCCTTGCTTGATTTAATAAAAGAACTGTACCAGCTGCGTTCCTGCAGCTACGATTTGAGCGAAAAAAACGTAGAACTTAAAAAATATATGGTTTGTTTGGATTTTCATATCGGAAACTGCAAAGGGTCTTGCGAAGGACTTCAGACAGAAAAAGAATATGATAACGATATTCAGGCAATCAGAAACATTGTGAAAGGGAATTTTAAGGAATCCATTCAACAGTTTTACGACTTGATGATTTATTATTCAAACGAAATGGAGTTTGAAGAAGCCCAAAAAATTAAGGAGAAAATAGATGTTTTGGCCAATTATCAGGCAAAATCTACCGTTGTAAATCCGTCAATAACCAATGTCGATGTTTTTTCCATTGTTTCAGATGAAAGCTATAGTTACGTCAACTTTTTCAAAATAATTAATGGCGCAATCATTCAATCTCACACCGTTGAAATTAAAAAGAAACTAGACGAAACCGACAAAGAATTATTGGAGTTGGCCATTATTGAAATCAGACAGCGATTTAATTCGCAATCCACTGAAGTTTATGTGCCTTTTGAAGTTGATTTGGGAGAAAAAATAAAAGTGACAGTCCCCAAACTTGGGGATAAAAAGCATATTGTGGATTTGAGTTTGCGCAACGCAAAATATTATAGACAGGAGCAATTTAAACAGCTAAAAATTGTTGATCCAGACAAGCATGTAAACAGAATTATGGCCCAAATGCAAAAGGATTTGCGTTTAACTGCAGAACCAAGGTATATTGAGTGTTTTGACAATTCAAATATTCAGGGAACCAATCCGGTGGCGGCCTGCGTGGTTTTTAAAAATGGAAAGCCAAGTAAAAAGGATTACAGGCACTTTAATATAAAAACTGTTGAAGGACCAGATGATTTTGCTTCTATGGAAGAAGTTGTTTTCAGAAGATATAAAAGGTTGCTGGAGGAAGGGCAAGAATTGCCTCAGTTAATCGTTATTGATGGAGGTAAAGGGCAATTGTCTTCAGCATTAAAAAGTCTGGATATACTGGGGCTGAGACATAAAATTGCCATTATAGGAATTGCCAAGCGCCTGGAAGAAATTTATTATCCGAATGATCCTGTGCCATTATATTTAAATAAAACTTCTGAATCTTTAAAAATTATTCAGCAATTGCGCAATGAAGCACATAGATTTGGAATTACGCATCATCGAAATAAAAGAAGCAAAAACGTGCTGGTTAATGAATTGGAACAAATTTCTGGTGTTGGTAAACAAACTATTGTATCTTTATTAAAACAATTTAAATCGTTAAAAAGAACAGCGCTTGCTTCATTTGAAGAGCTGGAACAAGTTGTTGGAAAATCGAAAGCCACTATTATTTTTAACTATTTTTCAAAAAAATAGAAATTAATGAAACGAGCATAACAAATTTTGATACAAAAAGGAATGATTAATGCGAACAGCAGCTGTTACCGCTAAAAAATAAAATTTAAACCAGATGAAAAAAATTGTACTGCTTGCTTTTATGCTTTCTCTGACGCTTTCATTTTCACAGGAAGTTGTTGAAAAAAAAGACGTAAAAGTAGGTCTTGTTCTTAGCGGAGGCGGTGCAAAAGGATTTGCTCATGTGGCAGTTTTAAAAGTATTGGAAGAAGCCGGCGTGCGGATTGATTATATTGGTGGAACCAGCATGGGCGCAATTATCGGCGCATTGTACGCATCGGGATATAGCGCAACTCAGCTCGATTCCATTATTAAAATAACAGACTTCAATAAAATTTTGACTGATGATTTGCCACGCAAGTCAAAACCATTTTATGAAAAGGAAAGCGGTGAAAAATATATACTCACAATACCCATAAAAGACAGGAAACTTGGGATGCCGACTGCGTTGTCAAATGGGCAAAGCGTACTTAATTTATTAACAAGGTTAACACAACATGTAAATAGCATTAGTGATTTTAGCAAGTTGCCGATACCTTTTGTTTGCATTGCCACCAATTTAGAAACCGGGAAACAGGAAATTTTAAATAAAGGGTTTTTACCAGAAGCAATCTTGGCAAGCGGTGCATTTCCAACATTATTGGCTCCTGTTGAAATTGATGGAAAATTACTGACGGATGGCGGAATTACAAATAATTTTCCTGTTGAAGAAATAAAAGCGATGGGAGCCGATGTGGTTATTGGAGTGGACATTCAAAGTGGTTTGGCAAATAAGAAAGAATTGATTTCGGCCGTAAAAATATTAAATCAAATTGTCGGATTTCAAATGTATAAATCCATGGAGTACAAATATGACAGTTTGGATTTGGTGATAAAACCCAATATGGAAACGTTTAATGTGGTTTCCTTTGATAAAGCGAAAGAAATCATGATAGCGGGAGATTTGGCTGCCCGTGAAAAGTATAGCGAATTAAAAGCGATTGCAAACACGCAGATTCACACCGAAGAACTTAAAATTGATATGGGTCAAATTAAGGAATTTTGCGTAAAACAAATCGACATTGAGGGAAATTACGATTATACACGCGCTTACGTTATCGGGAAACTTAATTTACGTATCAATGAAACCACTAATTACAGGAAAGTAGTTGAAAGTATTAATAATTTGTCGGCCACCGGTAATTTTGAAAATGTGCAGTACCGAATAATACATGAAGATGATGGTTGTATTGTAAATCTCAAAGTGAAAGAGCACCAAATATCAAATTTTTTGCAATTAGGCGTTCATTATGATGATTTATACAAAACAGGGATTTTATTGAACGTGACAACGAAGCATATTTTGTCAAACAATGATATGCTATCTGCCGATTTAATATTGGGAGACAATTTGCGGTATAATTTCGATTATTTTATTGATAATGGATTTTATTGGAGTTTTGGGGTGAAATCAAGGTATAATAATTTTAATTCAAATGTTAAATTTGATGCGACCAACGCGAATAAAATAAATTTAAATTATGAAGATTTTACCAATCAGGTTTATCTTCAAACTGTATTTGGAAGAAAATTCGCAATAGGCGCAGGCGGGGAATTCAAAAGAATAAAAGTGTATTCGGAAACAATTTCAGGTTTTGATAATAATGGAGAACCAGGTAATGGAAGATTGTATTTTGACAAGTCGAATTATTTAAATTTAATTGCTTATTTAAAAATTGACACTTACGACAAAAAATATTTTCAAAAAGAAGGCGCTTTGTTGGATGTGGATTTCAGATGGTATTTAGGCTCTTCTGACTTTAATGAAAATTTCGCTTCCTTCTCTCAATTAAAAGGGAAAATAGGGTATGCGCATACGTTTTTTGATAAGTTAACTGCCCATTTTGTTTCTGAAGGAGGGCTAACAATAGGTGAAAATTTAAATAGAGCGTTAGATTTTAATGTGGGAGGTTATGGTGAAAATTTTATAAATACTTTTATTCCATTCAATGGATATGATTTTGCAGTGCTCAATGGCAATTCTTATTTGAGGTCAACATTGACATTAAGGTATGAGTTTTTGCCGAAAAATTATTTTATGGGAACAGCAAATTATGCACGGGTAGGAAGTGATTTGTTTAATGAAGGAAGAATTTTTGAAAATACCAAGTCTGGTTATATGCTTGGCTATGGATTGGATACTTTTTTGGGTCCCATAGAATTTAATTATTCTTGGTCACCGGATCATAAGGAGAATTATTGGTATTTTAATGTAGGGTATTGGTTTTAAAAAAAGTCCTGCAAAATTTGCAGGACCTTTTAGATATTGATGCCTTATTTAGTCAATTATTTTACCTTCATTGTCGGTAAAATCAAATCTTAAATATTGATAGGTAATTCTGGGTAAAATTTTGATCCACTTTTTATATTTTAGGTACCAACGCATTTGTATTGACGGAAATCCCTTTTTTAAGTATGCTACAATAAAAGGATGTGTATTTAAAGTAATATTTACATGCGCTTTTGAACTTACAAGTCTTTCAAGTTCAGATTCAATTTTGTCTAATAAAATAATTGGTGATTCAACTTCCCCAATACCGCTAGGGTTAGGTTCTTGTGTTTTTATAACCAATTCCGGTCTCACACGTTGTCTGGTAATTTGAACCAAACCAAACTTGCTTGGCGGTAATATTTTATGTTTAGTCTTGTCAAATTCCATTTCAGCCTTTAAATGGTCGAAAAGTTTTTGGCGGTGTTCAGGGGAATTCATGTCAATAAAATCAACAACAATAATGCCTCCCATATCTCGCAACTGTAATTGTCTTGCGATTTCAGAAGCCGCAATTAAATTAACCTCAAGTGCGGTATCGGCTTGTGTGTTGGCTTTGTTTGAACGATTTCCACTGTTTACGTCAATTACATGAAGTGCTTCGGTATGTTCAATAACCAAATAAGCTCCTTTACTCATTGAAACTGTTCTTCCAAATGATGTTTTTATTTGGCGTTCAATTCCATGTTTTTCAAAAATGGGAACTTGTGACTTGTATAATTGCACGATAGACTCTTTTTTAGGCGCGATTTCTTGTAAATACTCTTTAATTTCTAAAAACAAAATTTCGTCATTAGTAACAATGCTTGTAAACGAATCATTAAACAAATCTCTTAAAATTGAAGAGGCTCTGTTTAATTCACTTAAAACTTTAACGGGTGTCTGTTGTGTTTTAACGGTAACAATTTGTTTACACATGGCAACCCATCGTTCTAAAGAATTTTGTAAATCTTTATCTAATTCTGCGACTTTTTTATTTTCGGCCACAGTTCTGATGATTACGCCAAAACCTTTAGGTTTAATGCTTTTGATCAGTCTTTTTAATCGTTCTTTTTCTTCTGGATCATTTATTTTTTGTGAAACTGAAACTCTGTCAGAAAAAGGAACCAATACCAAATATCTTCCTGCAATGGATATTTCTGAACTCATCCGCGGGCCTTTGGTAGATATGGGCTCTTTTACAATTTGTACTAATAAATTTTGACCTGTTTTTAGAACATCAACGATACTTCCGTTTTTGTCAATATCCTTTTCTAGTTGAAAATTCTTTAATGTGAAATCTTTAATTTTACCTGTAGTTATACCTTTTATAAATTTATTTAAGGATAGTAATTGTGCTCCTAAATCATGATAATGCAAAAAACCATCTTTTTCATAACCTACATTTACAAACGATGCATTTAAACCAGATAGAACTTTGCCAATTTTAGCTAAAAAAATATCTCCGACGGAGAATTTATTGCTATTGGATTCGTTGTTTAGTGCTGTTAATCTACCATCTTTTAATAAGGCAAAATCAATATCAGAGAAGTTTGATCTAATTATTAATTCTGTTTTCACTCTGAATTGTTTTGTGCTTAAATATAAAAATATTTAAACGATTTATACTAAGTTTACAGGGTAATATACCCAACAATATTTGCATTTTCTGCAAATATTTATTTCAATGAACTTTAAAATTGAAAAGAAAAAAGTAAGCTTGGCTTACTTTTTCTTTTTATGTCTGTTTGCTCTTGCTCTTTTTTTGCGTTTATGAGTCGAAATTTTCGCTCTCTTTCTTTTTTTACCACTTGGCATAATTAAAAGTTGTTTTTATATTAATAAATATTTTTAACCTACTTTGAAGTTGGTTATACTGTAACTTTACTTTTTACTCCTTCTACAAATACTTTTGCAGGCTTAAATGAGGGGATGTTGTGAGCCGGAATTTTAATAGTGGTGTTTTTTGAAATGTTTCTTCCAGTTTTTTCAGCTCTTGTTTTAATAATAAAACTTCCAAAACCTCTTAAATAAACATTGTCTCCTTTTTCTAAAGAATCTTTTACCTCTTCCATGAACGCTTCAACAGTTGCTAAAACATCTGCTTTTTCTATTCCAGATTTGTCTGCAATATTTGATACGATTTCTGCTTTCGTCATTTTTAATATGGGTTATATGTTATTATAAAATTAAGACGGCAAATATATGATATAATAATGAAATTCAAAAAGTTAATTCACTAAAATTTAATTAATTAAAAGATGTATCATTGTATTTTATAAAAAATGGAATGATTTTCTCTAAACAATTAAGATACTGGTATTTACAGAATAAAAGAAATTTACCCTGGCGTTCAACGCTTAACCCTTATACCATTTGGCTGTCGGAAATTATTTTACAGCAAACACGAGTTGACCAGGGAATGTCCTATTATTTTAAGTTTATTAAAAAATTTCCTTCAGTATTTGATTTGGCAGCGGCATCTGAAGAACAGGTGTTAAAACTTTGGCAGGGACTGGGTTATTATTCCAGGGCCAGAAACTTGCATTTTTCAGCAAAATATATTGTAAATGAGCTAAATGGAGAATTTCCAACTACTTACAATGAGCTCCTAAAACTTAAAGGCGTAGGCGATTACACCGCTTCTGCCATTGCATCAATTTGTTTTAATGAGCCAACTGCGGTTGTTGATGGAAATGTATACCGGGTTTTGTCGCGCTACTTTGGATTAGACACGGCAATAAATTCTTCTGCGGGAATAAAGGAATTTAAACAATTGGCCCAACAATTAATTGATGAAGAAAATCCAGGAACACATAACCAGGCCATTATGGAATTTGGGGCGCTCATGTGCAAACCTAACAACCCGGACTGTACAATTTGTCCTTTAAACAACAGCTGTTATGCCTTGTCAAAAAATAGCATTAAAGACCTTCCCGTAAAAGAAAAGAAAGCAAAAATTAAAACACGGCACTTTAATTATATTGTGATTCAATCAAGTGACCATAAAACTAAAATTGTGAAGCGAGAAACCGGAATATGGCAAAATCTTTATGAGTTTCCATTAGTAGAATCAAGCAATTTTATAGATGAAAAACAACTTATTGAACATGAAATATTTAAGGAGTTGTTCTATAATATGGAAACAACAGTAGAACTTTTTGACAAGGAAGTGCTTGTTCATAAATTAACCCATCAACATATTTATACAAAATTTTGGGTGGTAACCACCACTGCTTCAGCTAATTTTGCGCTTTCTTGGGATGCTGTAAAAAAATATCCGGTACCGGCATTGATCGATAATTTTTTAAATCGGTACAAAAACAACTAAATTTTTTAGTACTTTTGATAATTAATTGATACTTAAAAAAATGGCTGGGACAATAAATAAAGTAATACTGATAGGACATTTGGGCGATGAGGTTAAAATGCATTATTTTGAGGGCGGAAACGCCATTGGACGGTTTCCTATTGCAACAAATGAAACCTATACAAACAGGCAAACCGGAGAAAAAGTCACCACAACTGAATGGCATAATATAGTAGTTAGAAATAAATTGGCTGAAATTTGCGAAAAATATTTGTCTAAAGGAGATAAAGTATATGTTGAAGGTCGCATAAAATCAAGACAATGGGAAGGTGAAGACGGAGCGAAAAGATACACCACTGAAATTCATGTAGTGGATATGACTTTCTTAACCACCAAAAAAGAATTGAATGCGCCACTTCCGCAAATGGAGGCAAAACCACCGGAGCCATCAAATCAAGATGTCGCAAAAAATGAACATGAAGAGGATGATTTGCCATTCTAAAGTTTAATTAAATTGTATTTAAGTTGGATCCTGAACCCACGTTTTTAACAATTCTCTTATCAGCCGATGTTTTATCGAAAGTCCTGAGTATCGCTCTACTTTTTTTATTGCTTTTTATGTCTGCTTTTATTTCTGGAGCCGAAGTTGCTTTTTTTTCGCTTTCTAAAATCGATTTGGACAGAGCGGCTGAATCAAGATCAAGTAAAAAGAAAGCTGTCGTTTCATTATTGGAAAGGCCGAAAAGATTATTGGCCACTATTTTGGTTTCTAACAATTTCGTCAATATTTTAATCGTGCTTATTTTTGCCTATATCGGCGATTTTTTGTTTGCTGAAATAACTTCTGAACTATTAAAATTTTTAATTGAAGTTGTTTTAGTAACCTTTTTAATTTTACTTTTCGGGGAAGTTTTACCCAAGTTGTATGCTTCCCGAAATTCCATGAAGTTTGCGGTAATCATGGTATATCCCATTAAAATTTTAGTGTCGCTGCTGTCGTTTATTAGCTTTCCTTTATTGGGTTTGACCAATATTATTGAAAATAATTTGGGAAAGCAGAAATCGAGTTTGTCGGTTGAAAAATTATCACAGGCTTTAGGACTTACTTCCAACGAAACCACCACTAAAGATGATCAAAAAATTCTCCAGGGAATCGTAAGTTTTGGAAATACCGAAACAGGACAAATCATGACGCCACGCATTGATATTTTTGCAATTTCTAAAGATGAATCGTATGAAAATGTAGTGGCAAAAATTGTAAATGAAGGATTTTCGAGAAATCCTGTTTATGGTGAAAATATCGATGAGATTATTGGTGTTTTATACGCCAAGGATTTATTGCCTTATATAGATGAGAAAAATTTTGATTGGCAACAATTAATTAGAGAACCTTATTTTGTGCCTGAAAATAAAAAGTTAGATGATTTGCTGAAAGAATTTCAGGAAAAGAAAAACCATTTGGCGGTTGTTGTTGATGAATATGGAGGAACAAGCGGTATTGTTACTCTGGAAGATGTTATAGAGGAAATTGTTGGCGACATTAGTGATGAGTATGATCAAGATGATGCCCCTTATTCAAAAATAGATGAAAATAATTTTTTGTTCGACGGAAAAATCAACCTGAAAGATTTTTATAAAATTTCAGAAGTAGAAAACACGCATTTATTCGAGGAAAATAAAGGAGAATCAGAAACAATTGCCGGATTTATTTTAGAAATTCACGGAAAATTCCCGAGGAAACAAGAAATAATTACTTTTTTTGAGTATTCATTTAAAGTTGAAGTCATGGACAAAAAGAGAATTAAACAGGTAAAGGTGACTATCAACAGGGAATTCGTAAAAGTGTAAAATGAAAAATTTTGTTGCAATGTTTTTTTTGGCGTTTATTTTAGTTGCCTGCGGTAAAGAAACGTTGCCAAAACCTATACCTTATTTAAAACTTCAATATCCCGAGCCAGCTTATCAAAAAATTGAATCAAATTGTCCCTACAGTTTTGAGATTTCGAATTTGGCCAACATCAATTTCACTAACAATTGTTCAGCAACTGTTGAATATCCGCATTTAAAAGCCACTATCTATATTACGTACAGACCGATAAACAACAATTTGGATGAAATTCTGAAGGAAGTTGAAAAATTAACTTTTGAACATACCATAAAAGCCGATGCTATTAACGCGATGCCTTATGAAAATTTTGAAAACAAAGTATTTGGGAAATTGTATAATATTGAAGGAAATGTGGCTACAAATATCCAATTTAGGGCAACAGACAGTGTTAATCATGTGCTTTCCGGAGCCTTATATTTTTATACACGACCAAACTACGATTCCATTGTGCCGGCAGTAAAATATGTTGAAAAAGACATTATTCATATAATTGAAACGTTGAAATGGAAAAAACAACAGTAACATCTTTTAAATACACAAAGACAATTAGAATTTGGCTGCTGATAGGTTTAATTATGTTAATTGGCCAAGTTATTTTGGGAGGAATAACCCGCCTGACAGGATCTGGTCTTTCCATAACAAGGTGGGACATTATTACTGGTGTTATTCCGCCTTTAAATGCGACAGAATGGATAAGTGAGTTTGAACTCTATAAAGAAACCCCACAGTTCCATAAAATTAATTCGACACTTACCATACAAGAGTTTAAGTTTATTTATTTCTGGGAATATTTTCACCGACTTTGGGTGCGATCGCTTGGATTTATCTTTTTAATACCCTTTATAGTTTTTGCGGTTAAAAAGCAACTCGATTTTTTCTTAATAAAGCGATTGGGCATTGTTATTTTGTTAACAATATTAACGGCTTCTGCCGGATGGATTATGGTTCAGAGCGGCTTGGTGAACCGGCCCTGGGTAAACGCATACAAACTTACCATCCATTTTACCTTGGCGGTATTGGTGATATGGGCGATGGTTAAAACTGTTTCCGATGTTTATTTACTCGGAAGCAATAAATTAATTCCTTCAAAAAAAATAGTTCCTTTTGTAATAAGCGTTGCTTTTGTGCAAATGATAGTTGCCGGTATTATGGCCGGAATGAAAGCGGGATTGTATTATCCTTCCTGGCCAGATATGAATGGGGAATTCGTTCCCGGTGTATTGCATAATTCTGCGAATTGGGGATGGAACAACATGATTAATTATGATACTTATTTATTTGCGCCGGCTTTAATACAATTTTTGCACAGAATGCTTGCTTATTTTTTGGCAGCAGCAACAATTTATTTATTTATTAAATTAAGAAACAAAGTTGAAGAGTCTTCCAAAAAATGGTTAAATGGAGCGTTAATTTTAGTTTGGGCGCAAGTGGTATTGGGAATTTTGACCGTTTTAAATGTTCAGGGAAAAATTCCGCTGTTTTTAGGCGTAAGTCACCAATTGGTCGGATTGTTATATTTTATGGTCTTGTTATTTTTATACGACTCATTAAGAAAATATAAGGCATAAAAAAAAGCTTCAGATCACTGAAGCTTTTAGTTTCTTTAAAGAAAAAGTATTATTCAGCAGCTGGAGCTTCTTCAACTGTAACTACAGTAGTATCAGCAGCAACTTCTACTTCAACAGTTGCTGGAGCTTCTTCAACAGTTACTTCAACAGCGGGTGCTTCTTCTTTAGGTGTTTCTTTACAAGAAACAGCAAATACGCTTACGAAAAGTGCAATTGCTATAAAAAATTTAAATTGTTTCATTTTTTGATCGATTTTTATTGTTAGTGCAAATTAACAACAAATTATATTAATAAAAAAAAAAAAATTAATTATTTTCTTTATTTTCATCAATTTCAGTTATTTTAGTGGCTTTATATAAATCTCCACCTCCAATTCCGGCTATCTTTTTTGCAATATCTTCTTTGCTTATTTTGTTTTCATCATAGGTGAATTGGCCAACTTTGGCTTCAAAGTTAACTTTTGAGTATTTAACGCCTTCAGTTTTTGATAATTTAGACTCAATTGTTTTGGCACAGCCAATTTCACAGGTCATTCCCTCAATTTCAACTTCGATACTTTTATAGTTGGCGGCAACTTCTTGTTTTTCGATCCCGGATTTTTCAACGGGAGTTCCTTTATTGGATTCATTGCAGGAAAATAATACAAAGGCCATTGCCAAAATTGATATTGCAGTTTTCATAATCGATTTCCATTTAATGGATGATGCAAAGTTATAAACTTATAAATTTAAATTCAAATATTTATTCGATTTTTGCACTTTATTTAAAGAATGGGAAACAAAAAATTACGTTGGATCTATTTAATTATTCTTTCATTAATTTGGGGAAGTTCCTTTATTTTGATGAAAAAAGCTTTGATCGGATTAACTCCAATCCAAGTTGGCGCTTTACGAATTTTAATTACAGCTGTTTTTTTGTTGCTTATTGGGTTTAACCGATTGCTTAAAATAGAAAAGAGACATTGGAAGTATTTAACCCTAAATGCAATGTTGGGTTCTTTTTTCCCGGTATTTTTATTTTCTTTTGCGCTTCAAAAAATCGACAGTTCGGTAGCTTCCATTTTAAACGCTTTAACGCCCTTAAACACCTTGCTTTTTGGCGCGATGGTATTTGGATTTGCATTTAAACGAAGACAGCTGACAGGTGTTTTAATTGGGTTTGTAGGAACAGCAATGCTAATTTTGGAGGGCGCTCAAATTCATCAAGAGCAGGAATACTTGTATATGGGATTTGTGATCATCGCTTCTGTTGGCTATGCCTTTAATGTGAATCTCATTAAAAAATATTTGCACGATTTAGACGCCTTAAGTATCACGGTCGGGATTTTTGCAATTTTAATTGTTCCTGCATTTATGGTGTTGTGGTTATCGGGCTTTTTTCAAGCTATTGAAATAAATGACGTTACAGCATCTTCATTGGTTTATGTTTCAATATTGGCGGTGGTTGGCACCGGTATCGCAACCATTATGTTCAACCGACTAATTCAATTGTCAACTCCGGTTTTCTCATCTTCCGTAACTTATTTAATTCCAATTGTCGCCATCACTTGGGGAATTTTAGATGGAGAGAAAATTTCATTTTTGCAATTCTTTTCAGGTTTTGTGATTTTGGTTGGCGTATATCTGGCCAATAAGGCCAAATAAAAAACGGCTCAATTTCTCAAGCCGTTTTTAAAATCAATTTAAATTTTTATTTATAGAAAATCAGCTTCAGAAACCCCTTCATTTACTTTGGCGCCTATTAATTTAAATTCAACTTTTTGAGGTCCTAAACTTCCTGTTTTTGTGCCTGGAAATTTAATTCCGTTAAATTCTTGGTAATTACTGAAAGTTGCTTCCTGATTTTGAGTTTGGCCTTGCATAGTAATCACTTGCAATTCCTTAACTTTTAATCCGCTTGTAACATCAAAATAAACCGATGATGAAACAATTTCGCCTTTGGTCGAAATTACATAAGCATCTTTACCGTCAACAATTTCTATACCTGTAAGTTTAGAATTTTCGTTGTTTAACAATCCCATTTCTAAAAATGTTCCGATGGTATAAGCCATTTCACCGGCCATTGGCGCTGGCAACGGTTGTTTGTTCATAAATACGCCTTCTTTAGACATGGTAATTTTCGCCACAACATTTCCGCCCATACTGGTTTCATTGGCATATTTGGTTGAAGTTCTTTTTTCAGTGGTTGATATAACACTTCCCATCGCATTTGCTTCATAGGTAGCCAAAGTGCTTTTTAACGCTTTCACTTTAGCGGCACCACCAATAGCATTAAAGAAATTGTCCAAAACTGTTAATTTGGTTACACCATTTGGAAGTGGTTTAGACATCTCTGGTTTTGAAGTGGCATTTGATTCCTTATCAAAATAATTGATGGCGTAAGGCAACTTTTCAAGATTTGGCAAAGCATCCAACGCTTTTCCAACAATAACGATTCTTGCATTGTCTGTGCTAAAATATTTTTGGGCAACGCGTTGAACACCGTCAACTGTTACCGCATTTATTTTTTGCAGATAGGTTTCGTAGAAATTTTCAGGCAATTTTTTAGTGACAATGTTTAAGGCATAACTAGCTACCGTGGCAGGATTTTCAAGCGCCATAACGAAGTTTCCGATATAAGCCGCTTTTGCATTTTTCAATTCTTCATCAGTAACTTTGGTGTCCCTAAAAGTTTTGATTTCTTTCATAAATTCAACTACAGAACTGTCTGTAACCATATTTCTTACAGAAGCAGCCGATTTAAATGTAGCCGAGGTTCTTTCGTCGTTTCCGATTCTTGAATAGGCGCCATAAGTGTAGCCTTTGTCTTCACGTAAATTCAAGAATAAGCGACCTTCTCCGCCGCCGCCGAAAATTTTATTGGCCAATAAAGCCGCAAAATAATCGGGATTGCTCATTTTTAAATCTACCGTATTTATGACAGCGATATCAGACTGCACCGCATTCGGCATATCAATAAAGTTAATTTCAGTTTTGACAACGTCAGCTACTTTTGGAATTTCATAGGCAGGAATTGTTCCTTTTTTCCAGTTGTTGAAATGTTTGGTTACTTGGCTTTTTACATCTTTAAAAGTTACATCGCCCACAATTACCAAATAGGCATTGTTAGGTTTGAAATAAGTGGCATAAAAATTTTGAACATCAGCCAATGTTACATTTTTAGCAGAAGTTTCAGTTTCAAATTCTCCATAAGGATGGTTTTTCCCGTAAACCAAAGCGTTTTGTGCTTTCGCGGCAATAGCGGCCACGCTATTTTCGCCCGATTTGATACCTTCAATAAGTTTGGCTTGTTCTTTTTCAAATTCTTCTTGCGTAAATAGCGGATTTTGAATTGCATCAGCCGTTAATTCCAAAATTCTTGGAAAAAATTTAGACAAGGTGTTGAAGCTTGCATTTTGGCTGCCAATATTTAAGTTAGCGCCTAAAAAATCAATTTCTTCATTAAAGGCGTTTTTTGATATTGTTTTGGTTCCATTTCCCATCATTCCTCCGGCAATACTTGTTAATCCGGCTTTTTCACCTTCAAGAATAGGGCCGTTGTCCAAAATTAAAGTGGCGGAAACTTTTGGTAATTTATGATTTTCAACCACCATCACTTTTAAACCGTTTTTAAGTTCAAAAGTTTGTGGCTTGCCTAAATTTATGGTAGGTGCAGGCCCTGCTTTTGGTTGTTGTGATCTGTCTATTTGTGCGTTTACTCCTAAAGAAATAAGAAATAATGCAATTAATGTTGTTATTTTGGTTCTCATATTATTTTTCATCTTTAGTATTATTCAATTTCCTTTTTTAGATAATCCATTTCAACACGGCTGTTTTTGTTCAAAAACACATTTGCCACACGTTTAATGTCTTCTCTGGTTATGGAGCGATAAATGGTAATTTCGTCGTTAATTAAGTTTGCGTTGCCTTTCAACGTGTAGTTTGCGGCTAAAGTGTTGGCGATATTTTGCACTCCGGAGTTTGAATTCACAAAATTGTTTTCAAACTGATTTTGTAATTTCTGAAACTCTTTTTCTGAAATTAATTCAGTTTGAAGTTTGGCAATTTCTGCGTCCATTTCAACGCCCAAATCATCTAAGGTAGTTGCACCCATTGGCAAGGCACCCATAATATAAGTTCCGTAATCTTCTTGTGAATCATTGAATGCCAAAACCTGTAACGCTTTTTTCTCTTCAACCAGTTTTTTGTACAAACGGGCACTTTTTCCGCTGGTTAAAATTGAAGAAACCATATCTAAAGTATAAGAATCTTTGTCTTTGTTTGATGGCGTTCTGTAAATAAATAATTTAACTGGAATTTGAATGTTTGAATCGTATTCAGTAACCTTAATGCTTTCTGTGATTGGAGCTTCTTTAATAGTTACCCTGTCTACTTTATCACCTTGTGGAATATCACCAAAATAATTTTCAATCATTTTTTTGGTGGCTTCAGTTTCAAAATCGCCCGCAACTACCAAAACCGCATTGTTAGGCGCATAGAATTTTTTATGAAAATCTAAAAATTCCTGTAATTTGGCAGCATCTAAATCTTCCATGCTTCCAATAACGGAATTTTTGTAAGGATGATTTTTAAAGATATGCTGATTAATACCAGTACGATAACTAATTTTCCCATAAGGTGCGTTGTCAATTCTGGCGCGTTTTTCTTCTTTAATCACTTCGTTTTGCGTATCAACGCCCACTTGGTTAATCACGGGGTGCAACATACGTTCAGATTCTAACCACAATCCTAGTTCCAAATTATTTGATGGAAATGTTTCATAATAAAAAGTACGGTCTTGTGTTGTATTTGCATTATTTGCACCGCCATTGGCTGATACAATTTTAAAAAATTCGCCTTTAGGGATGTTTTTTGTTCCTTCAAACAACAAATGTTCAAAAAAGTGTGCAAATCCTGTTCGTCCAGTTACTTCATCTTTAGCGCCAACATGGTACATTACCGAGGTACTAATAATAGGTGCAGAATTGTCTTTGTGTAAAATAACGTGCAGGCCGTTACTTAAATCATACTCTTCAAATTCAACTTTTTGGGCGAATAGGCTAACGCTTAAAAAAAGCGCCAAAGAGCTTAAATAGATAATTTTTCTCATAGGTATTAATGGTTTAAAATTAATGTTGCGTATAGGACGCATTTGTTGTTTTGATGTTACACTTTTGAAGCGGAAATAGTGAATTCATTTTGTGGTTATTTCATAGCAAAAATGAACTCAAATATATTGATTTTTTTTCGTTTAAGTGATTCATATTACAAAAATTAACCTAATCTTAAGTATGAAAATTATAAGAAGCTAAAGGTGAGTGATTTATTTGCAGTAAATTTGTTTTGCAGAAATAATAAAAAAGACATATATTTGCACCCGCCTAAGTTGAAAAGGCAACCAATTTAATTAATAAAGCGAATAAAAACAAAGCTTATGTACGCAATTGTAGAGATAGCAGGGCAGCAGTTTAAAGTAGCAAAAGACCAAAAAGTTTACGTACACCGTTTACATGAAGAAGAAGGAACAAGTGTTTCCTTTGACAAAGTTCTTCTTATAGGCGATAACGGTACAATAACAATTGGCGCCCCAGCTATAGAAGGAGCCGAAGTAACGGCCAAAATTTTAGGTCACTTACAAGGTGATAAAGTAATCGTTTTCAAAAAGAAACGTAGAAAAGGATTCAGAAAAAAGAATGGCCATCGCCAAGCTTTAACTGAAATTCAAGTTGAAGGCATATTAGCCAGTGGCGCTAAGAAAAAAGAGGTTGCTAAAAAAGAAGCCCCTAAGGCTAAAGTTGCAGCACCAAAAGAAACTGCAGCTGTTGATTTCGAATCAATGACTGTTGCTGAATTAAAAGCTTTGGCTAAAGAAAAGGGTATCGAAGGATACACTTCTTTGAAAAAAGCTGAATTAATTGAAGCATTAACAAAATAAGAATCACAATTATAAAACCATAAGGTCATGGCACATAAAAAAGGAGTAGGTAGTTCGAAGAACGGTAGGGAATCGGAATCGAAACGACTAGGAGTAAAAATATTTGGTGGACAAGCTGCAATTGCAGGTAACATTATTGTTCGTCAAAGAGGAACTCAACACCATCCTGGTGATAACGTATATATGGGAAAAGATCACACCTTACACGCTAGAGTGGACGGTTTGGTGAAATTCTCAAAAAGAAAAGACAATAAATCATTTGTTTCTATCGATCCTATCGAAGCTTAACATTTAGATTTAATATATTTTAAACTCCCAAACTTTAAAGTTTGGGAGTTTTTTTATGCACTATTTAGTACATTTGTGCGTTTATGTACTTTTTATACAACATACTTATCTTAATCGCCGGTTTTGCCTTAAAAATAGCGGCACTTTTCAATAAAAAAATCAAACTTTTTATTGATGGAAGAAAACAAACATTTTTTAAATTGCAACAGGCAATTGATGAATCCGATGAAGTCATTTGGATACATTGCGCTTCTTTGGGAGAATTTGAGCAGGGACGCCCAATTATTGAAAAGCTAAAACTAAAATTTCCAACTAAAAAGGTGGTGATTACTTTCTTTTCGCCTTCAGGTTATGAAGTTCGAAAAAATTATGAATTTGCCGATGTGGTTTGTTATTTACCACTAGACTCGGTGCAAAATGCAAAAAGATTTCTTAAGATTGTTCATCCGCAATTGGCCATTTTTGTAAAGTATGAATTTTGGCCTAACCTGTTGAAAGAACTTAAAATCAGAAATATTGAAACTTTGCTGATTTCTGGAATATTTAGGGAAAATCAATCGTTTTTTAATTGGTATGGCGGTTGGATACGCAAATCGCTGACAACTTTTTCGCATTTTTTTGTGCAGGACGAAAACTCCAAACAATTACTGAACAGTATCAATTTCAACAATGTTACCATCAGTGGCGACACCCGTTTCGACCGCGTTTTTGAAATTACGCAACAAAACAATAAGCTTCCTTTTATTGAGGAATTTATTGACAATAAATACACTCTTGTTGCCGGAAGCACTTGGAAAGAGGATGAAACGATGTTGGTTGATTATATCAATAACAAGGCTTCAGAAAATGAAAAATTCATTATTGCGCCACATAATATAAATGCAAATGACATTGCCGACCTAAAAAACAGCTTTTCAAAAAAGGTGGTCTTATTTTCAGAAAAACCCTTCGACTATGCTCAGGGTGGTAAAAATTTAGCCGATTACCAGATTTTTATCATTAATACGGTTGGAATTCTTACTAAAATTTACAGTTACGCCAATATTGCGTATGTTGGTGGCGGTTTCACAAAAACCGGCGTTCACAATGTTTTGGAACCGGCAACTTTTGGCATTCCAATACTCATTGGTCCAAATTATCACAAATTTAATGAAGCCATTGATTTGGTAAAAAATAAGGCTTGCTTTGTGATAGATGATTTTAAAGAATTATCCTTACATTTAGAGCGGTTTTATCAGCTTGAAGAATTGAGGCTGAAAACTGGAGAATGCGCTAAAAAATATGTGGCTGATAAAACTGGCGCAACAGCAAAAATTTTAGAATTTATAGCGAAATGAGAGAAAAATTAGAAAAATATTATTCATTTGTTTTTGAAAAAGAATTGCTTGATGAGATTGTTCAGGTAGGTGTTTATAAAAAATTACGCGAAAATGAACTCTTGGTTGATTTGGGCGACAAAATGAAAGGTGTGCCTTTGCTATTGGAAGGCGCCATTAAAATAGTGAGGGAAGATAAAAATGGCGAGGAAATTTTATTGTATTTTCTGGAACGCGGCGATACTTGTGCCAGTTCATTTGCAAGCGCCATCTCAAATGGCAAGTGCGGAATTAGAGCGATCGCCGAAAAAGAATCTGAAATTATTTTTCTGCCAAAAGAAAAACTGGATGAATGGTTGGTAAAATATAAATCCTGGAGAAATTTTGTGATTGAAAGTTACAATATTCGTTTAAATGAAATGATGGAAACCATTGACAGTCTGGCTTTTATGAGAATGAATGAGCGACTGTATAAATATTTGACGGATAAAGCTCAAATCATGAGAGAAACTTCATTAAACACTACCCACCAAGACATCGCTTACGATTTGCATACTTCTCGAGTTGTTGTTTCCCGATTGTTAAAACAACTTGAAAATGAGGGAAAAATAAAGTTGCATAGAAATAAGATTGAGATACTGGAATTTTAACTTATGTGATATTAATCACAAAGTAATCTGATTTTTAGAATATTTTTGATGGTTTTAAATAAATAGATTATGGATTTTATAACACAACCTTGGGAATGGTATGTTGCCGGTCCCGTAATTTCGTTTATCATGTTTTTGCTTTATTATTTTGGTGAACGATTTGGTCTGTCATCAAATCTGGAAACATTTTGTTCAATTGGCGGAGCTGGAAGGTATGTCAACTATTTTAAAATTGACTGGAGAGAGAATTTGTGGAACTTAATTTTTATTGCAGGTGCTATCGTTGGAGGGTTTATTGCTTCAAATTATATGACAACTACCGATGCTGTTAACATAAATCCGAAAACCATTCAAGATTTGGCCGATATTGGCATTATGAACGGAGGTCAATCGTATCTGCCCGATGAAATATTCAGTTTAGATACAATGCTAACTTTAAAAGGTTTTTCAATCTTAATCATCGCAGGTTTTTTGGTTGGTTTTGGTGCCCGATGGGCAGGAGGCTGTACATCTGGTCACGCAATTGTTGGTTTGAGCAATTTAGAACTTGCCTCATTAATTGCCGTAATTGGCTTTTTTATAGGAGGTTTGGTGATGACTTGGTTAATTTTACCACTAATATTTTAGCTATGAAACGCTTAAGACTAAATATCTTTACAAGTTGTGGAATGATAGTGAGTGTTCCATCTGTACCATTAACAAAATAAAAATAATCAGATGAAATATATTAAATTTTTTTTAGTGGGTATTCTTTTCGGAATCGTGATGAGCAAGGCCGAAATTATTTCGTGGTACAGAATATACGAAATGTTTAAGTTCCAGTCGTTTCATATGTATGGAATTATTGGTTCTGCGATATTACTTGGGATGATAAGCATGTTTTTATTCAAGAAAAAGATGGTTAAAACTTTCAAGGGTGAAGAAATATATGTAATGCCTAAAAAAGAGGGATTGTCCCGTAACCTTTTGGGCGGAATTCTGTTCGGATTGGGCTGGGCTTTGGCCGGCGCTTGTCCAGGACCAATGTTTGTGCTCCTGGGAAAAGGGGTGGTTTCTATTCTGGTGGTCATTTTCGGCGCTACTTTGGGTGCGTTTTTTTACGGAGTATATAAAGATAAATTACCTCATTAATAAGGATGAAAATACACGACATTGTTGCAGCTAATTTTTCAGAAGTATTTGAGGAAAATTTACGAACTGAAATTTGCAATAATGGCATTTTAAAATCTGTTGAAACTGATAAAATTATTTTAGATGTAAGAACGGATATTGAGTTTATTCCTTTAATAGTTTCCGGGATTGTAAAAGTAAAGCGACGCGATGGAAAAGGAAACGGTATTTTTTTGCACTATTTAACGGCAAAACAAACCAGCGCAATCGCCATTACTTATGCAATTGAAAGTAAAAAATGTGAAATTAGGCTGAAAGCTGAAAGTAACGTAACGTACATAGCAATTCCCGCCAAAGTTGTAATTTCGTGGTTTTTAAAATACGGCACGTGGCGTTCTTTTTATTTTAGATTGAATCAACAGCAAACGGCTTATTTAATTGAAAAAATTAATGACATCGCTTTTGAAAATTTAGAATTCAGGTTGTTAAAATATTTAGAATACGCCAGTTTAACAACCAATGAAAACACAATCAATAAAAAGCATTTTGACATTGCCCGCGATTTAAAGGTTTCCCGAGAAGCAATATCAAGGATTTTGGAAAAACTGGAAAAAGACGAAACAGTAACATTGGGAAGAAATAAAATTACCCTGAATTAATGGAGTTATTAGATAAATTCGGAAGAAAAATTACCTATTTGCGATTGGCAGTCACCGACCGTTGCAATTTGCGTTGCCAATACTGCATGCCAGCCCAAGGAATTGATATTGTTGACAGGACAGAATTGCTTTCCTATAAAGAAATGTACCGAATTACACGAGTACTTTCTGAATTGGGCGTTAATAAAGTGCGTTTAACAGGCGGCGAACCTTTTGTGCGAAAAGATTTTGTAAATTTTTTGGAATCGCTTTCTTTTAATGACAAACTCGAGGAAATTAATATTACCACCAACGGCGCTTTAATTTCAAATCATATTGATAAATTAGAAGCATATAAAATCAGTTCCATTAATTTGAGCATTGACAGCCTTCAGAAGGAAAAATTTGAAAAAATTACCCGCCGAGATGTTTTTGACAATGTTTATGACACTTTTGAAAAACTCGAAAAAAGCAACTTAAATTTAAAATTAAACGTCGTTGTGCAGTCGGGTGTTAATACCGATGAGATTATAGATTTTATTGAACTCACCAAAAATAAAGATATTGCCGTTCGTTTTATTGAAGAAATGCCTTTTAACGGAAAAGGGCAAAGGGACATTTCTGAAGTTTGGAATTTTAAAAAAATTCTGAATCATATAAAAAATCAGTATGCAGAAATTGACCCTATTTTATCAAAAAAATCTTCAACTTCCATAAATTATCGAATCCCGGGTTATAAAGGTACTTTTGGCATTATTCCGGCATTTACCCGCACTATATGTAACGATTGCGACCGGATTAGAATTACGGCCACAGGCTTGTTTAAAAACTGTTTGTTTGATGGCGGCGTTTTTAACGTGCGTGATTTTATAAGAAATGGTGCCAGTGATGACGAATTAAAAAATCTGTTTATCACGACCATTCATCACAAACCTGAGAATGGTTTTGTTGCTGAAGCCTCCCGAGGAAATGCTGTTTCAGAAAGTATGTCTACTATTGGAGGGTAATCAATTGATAATTGATAATTAACAATTGATAAATAAAAATGGTTTTGCCACAAATTCAATAGTACAGTACTTTGTGAGTCTTTGTGATTTCTTTGGGTAACTTTGTGGCACAGCTATAATACAAAGTTTAAGTAAAAATTAATAAGCATTAAAGATCTCATTAAAATAACAGTAGTGCCTTAATAATTAGCAGATATGAGCTTAATCAAAGTAAAAGATGCCTTAGAAATCGTATTAAAAAATTCCGAAAATTTTGGCATTGAAGAAGTGGATTTTTTGAATGCCTCAGGCCGTGTTTTAAAAGAATCCATTTTTGCCGATCGTGATTTTCCGCCGTTTGATCGGGTAAGTATGGACGGAATTGCCATTTCTTCGGAATCTTTTAACAACGGACAAAGAACATTTAAAATTGAAGGAATTCAAGCTGCCGGAAGTCCGCAGTTAACGCTCCAAAATACGTCAAATTGCCTGGAAGCGATGACTGGTGCCGTGCTTCCAAAAAATACCGATGCCGTAATTCAATATGAATTGTTAACAATTGAAAACGGAATTGCCAAAGTAAATTTAGAAGTCGTAAAAAACTTTCAAAATATCCATCTAAAAGGAACCGACAAAAAACAATGCGATTTGCTGATAAATGAAAACACGCTTATTTCTCCTGCCGAAATTGGCATTTTTGCCACCGTTGGAAAAACCAAGGTAAAAGTGGCAAAACAGCCAAAAGTCATGGTGGTTTCAACGGGCAATGAATTGGTGGAAGTTAGCGAAATTCCGACTGACCATCAAATTAGAAGAAGCAATGTTTTTACCTTGGTTTCCCTGTTGGAAAAATTGCAAATAAAAGCAGAAACCTTGCATATTTTGGATGATAAAAAAGTACTGTTGACCAAAATTGAATCGTTGCTGGCAATCTATGACGTGCTGATTTTCAGCGGTGCAGTTTCCAAAGGAAAATTCGATTTTATTCCCGAAGTTTTGGATGAATTGGGCGTAAAAAAACTTTTTCACGAAGTAAAACAACGTCCGGGAAAACCATTTTGGTTTGGCAAAAAAGGTGAGAAAACCATTTTTGCTTTCCCTGGAAATCCGGTCTCCACTTTTGTAAATTGCGTAAAATATTTTTATCCGTGGCATTATAAATCCGTTGGATTGAATTTTGAAAACAAGCACAATGCAATTCTTAGTGAAGATTTTTATTTTAAACCTGAAATGACTTATTTTTTGCAGGTGAAATTGATCCAGGTTGAAGGTAAATTATGGGCAACGCCCATTTCAGGAAAAGGTTCTGGCGATTTGGCCAATTTGGCTGAAGCCGATGCTTTTTTAGAATTGCCGGATAATCGCAGTAATTTTACCAAAGGGGAAGTTTTTCCTGTAATTATTTATCGACAGTAAACCGTCATTGCGAACGCAGTGAAGCAATCTTTCACTTATGGAAAATAAATTTTCTCATATCAATAAAAAAAATCAGCCAAAAATGGTCAATGTTGGCGACAAAATCGTCACCAATCGCGCGGCAACCGCAAAAGCAACTATGTTTTTAGGCGCCGAAATTATTGCGCATTTTGACGATAAAGAGTTGATCACTAAAAAAGGCCCGGTTTTCCAGACAGCGATTATTGCTGGAATTCAAGCAGTCAAAAAAACATCGGAACTGATACCAATGTGCCATCCTTTATTTATCAATGGCGTTGCTATTGACATTGAAATTACAGATAGGGAAAATATTGAGATTTTATGCACTGTTTTGATGGAAGGAAAAACCGGTGTTGAAATGGAAGCGTTAACTGGCGCGACTATTGCTGCACTCACCGTTTATGATATGTGCAAATCCATTTCGCAAAAAATGGTGATCAAAGAAGTGAAACTGCTAAAAAAATCCGGCGGAAAAAGCGATATAAAAAATGAATAAGCATCAAAAACATACAAAACTTAAATTAAGGGACAACGACAATTTTGCGCCGAATGAAATTGCCATTGTGGGTACAAAATGCAGCGTTATTTCAAATTTGGTTCAGCAGGTTTGCGAAAAATTGGGAATGTATAAATTGGCCTATTTGGACGCTTCACACAACGAAGAAATCGAAGGGAAAAAGTTTGATTCTTTTACTTTTAATACCAATGGAACCCTTGCTGTTTCTGAAAAATATGCGCTAAACAAGTTCAATCAGCGCGTGCAATTTTCTCAACACGATTTTGTTTTTATCAACGGAAATCATTTTAAAGGCGCCAAACAAATTTTGATTTTAGACCAAGACAAAGAAGCATCTGTGTTGAAAAGAAAGGAGCAATTGAACAACATTCAGTTTGTCATAAAATTAAACGATGACGCCAAATATTTCGATTTTTTGGAAGATAAAAATCCGCAAATCAAAAACTTACTGTGTTACAAAATTGAGGAAATTGACAAGATTTCAAAACATATCGAAAATTTAATCAAGGAAAAAATAGCGCCCATTCACGGATTGGTGTTGGCCGGCGGAAAAAGCACCAGAATGGGAACCGACAAAGGAACGCTAAATTTTTATGGCAAAAATCAGCGCGATGTGGCTATTGAATTGTTAGAAAAAAACCATTTAAAAACATTTCTTTCGGTGAGGTCAGATCAGGAAATTGGCACGGAAAACAAAATCACCGACAAATTTGTTGGATTGGGCCCGTTTGGCGCTATTTGTTCCGCATTTCAGGAAAATCCGGATGTTGCGTGGCTGGTTTTGGCAACCGATTTGCCTTTTGTGAATGATAAAGTGATCAAACTTTTGCTTAAACACAGAAATCCGTCAAAAATTGCCACCGCCATAAAAGGAAAAAACAGTCAATTTCCGGAGCCTTTGATCACTATTTGGGAACCAAAAAGTTATACCTTATTGCTCAATTATTTGGCGCAGGGCTATTCTTGTCCGCGGAAAGTTTTGCTCAATTCTGATATTGAAATTATTGAGATTGAAGATGATTTCATCAGAAACATCAATACGCCCGAAGAATTTAAGGCTGCCCACAAAGAAATAAACGAGGAATAAATCCATTTTAACAGCTCATGAACTTCAATAAAAAAACCTATTTTTTGCGTCAAACTACGTTGCCGGAAATTGGTGAAGCCGGACAAGAACTGTTGCAAAATGCAAAAGTGTTGGTGATTGGTTGTGGCGGATTGGGAAGTCCGGTCGCCATTTATTTGGCGGCAAGCGGTGTTGGCGAACTTCATTTGGTGGATTTCGATACGGTTTCGGTTTCAAATTTGCACCGTCAGGTTTTTTATAAAAAGGAAGATGTTCAGCATCCAAAAGTGGAAGTGCTGGCCAATGAAATAAAGAAAAGAACGCCTTTCACCAAAGTTTCCGTCACCAATGAAGCAGTCACAAAAAATTCCATTTTGGCATTGATTTCATCATTTGATGTGGTGGTTGACGGAACCGATAATTTGCCCGTGAAATATTTGATAAATGATGCTTGTGTTTTGGCGAAAAAACCTTTGGTTTACGGCTCTTTATATAAATTCGACGGCTATGCGGCGACCTTTAATGTGTTGGGTGAAGATGGAAATTATAGCTGCAATTTGCGTGACGCATTTCCCAAAATTGCCACCGATATTCCCAACTGTGAAGAAGCCGGAACGATGAATCCAATTGTTGGGATGATTGCGCTTTTGCAGACAAATGAAGTAATCAAATTAATCACCAAAACGGGTAAATTGCTGACAAACCAATTGCTGATTTACAATGCTTTGGAGAATTCGCAATTCAAAATGAAGCTGAAGAAAAACAACTCTTTAGACATAAATTTTATTTTTGAAAATACTGATTATGTAGCCGAAACCTGCGAAAATCAAGATCCTTCTTTGCTGATTTCTGCTTCTGAATTAAAAGAAAAAATTGACGATTCAACTTTAGAAATTGTGAGTGTACTTAACAATTCCGATGAATTTTTGCCATTCGAAGTGAACCATAAAATGCCTTACAATGCTTTCGATGTTGAAAATTTTCAACCAAATTTTAAAAAACACTATGTGATTGTTTGCAAAAAGGGAATTACCAGCTATGAAATTACATTAAAACTAAAAGAAAAATATCCATTGCTTTCAGTCGTTAGTTTGTCTGAGGGCATCATAAATTATTAAATGCAACATCCGTTAGAATTTTATATAGCTGAAAAAGAGCGCTTTGAGCAGGAACATAAAACGTTAAAAAAGCAATTGGCATTGTCAAGTACCTTGCGGCTGCTCGTTTTTTTAATGGCTGTTGCCGGCATTTATTTCTTTTTTGGCGATGCGAAGGTCATGATTTATGTGGTGGTTATTGCCGCAATTTTGTTCATATATTTATTGAACAAGCATGCCAAATTGCAATATAAAAGCGATCTCAATAAAGCCTTGGTTGAAATTAACAATACAGAAATTAAAGTGTTGAACAGGGACTATTTTTCCTTGAATAGCGGAACCGAATTCATAAATCCCGCACATCCCTTTAGTTATGATATTGATTTGTTCGGCAAAGGATCTTTTTTTCAATACGCCAACCGAACAGTCACCAATGAAGGCCGGCAGGAGTTTGTTGATTTATTGACCAATAACGATATTTTAAACATTACAAATAAGCAGCAAAGCATTAAAGAATTGAGCGAAAAACCAACATGGAGGCAGCAATTTTCTGCCTTGGCAAGTTTGGTGAAAGTGGAACATCCTGCTAAAGAAATTGTTAATTGGATACACAATTACAAATCGGTATTTCCTAAATTTTTGTCCTTTTTGCCCACACTGTTTTCTATAATTTCATTGGTGTTAATTGTGCTTATCGCGATGCAAATGATCCCAGATCAAATTCTGCTAATTTGGATTTTTGTGGGATTGGGAATTTCTGGTGCTTATTATAACAAAGTCAACGAATTATATAAAGAGGCGAGCAATGCCAAAGACACTTTTAAGCAATACCACAAATTGTTGCATGAAATTGAAACAGCTTCGTTTGAATCACAAATTTTGAAAGAAAAGCAACTGGAAATTCAGACAGCATCCCAGAAAGCATCCGTGATTTTTGCTAAATTTTCTAAAATTTTAGACGCTTTTGACCAGCGCAATAACTTGATTATCGCTTTTTTTGGAAATGCTTTTTTATTGCGCGATTTGAAATTGGCCCATAATCTGGAAAAATGGATGGATAGTTATAAAACCAAAGTGGCGGATTGGATCAATGTGATTGCTTTTTTTGATGCGCAAAACTCTTTGGCAAATTTTGCTTTTAACCATCCTAGTTATGTTTTCCCCGAAATAGTGCAGAATAAAAATGTAATTGCTGCCCAAAATTTGGGACATCCATTGTTGAAAGTTTTGCAACGCGTTGACAATGATTTTACCATTGAGAACCAGCAATTTTTTATTGTTACCGGCGCAAATATGGCGGGAAAAAGCACTTTTTTAAGAACAGTTTCATTGTCTATAGTGATGGGAAATATGGGGCTGCCGGTTTGTGCGTCAGCATTCAAATATGCGCCCATAAAATTGATCACCAGTATGCGAACTTCAGATTCTTTGGCCGACAATGAATCGTATTTCTTTTCTGAATTGAAACGATTAAAATTTATTGTTGACGAAATTAAAAATGAAGATTATTTTATCATTTTGGATGAAATTCTAAAAGGAACAAACAGCACGGATAAAGCGATTGGTTCGAAAAAATTTGTACAAAAATTGGTGAGTTCAAAATCTACAGGAATTATCGCCACGCACGATTTAAGTTTGTGTGAAATTGAAAAGGAAATGCCAGAAGTTCAAAATTTTTATTTTGATGCGGAAATTATTGATGATGAATTGTTTTTCGATTACAAACTGAAAGAAGGAATTTGTAAAAATATGAATGCCTCATTCTTGTTGAAGAAAATGGAAATTATTTAGAGATTTTTATCCTATCCCCAACCCTTTCCCAAGGAAAGGGAGTTAAATCCGATTAATTAATTACCCATTGTGGTTATGGGACTTTAAGGATGCGAATTTACCCAAACTTCACCATCATTAAAATGCTCTTTTTTCCAGATGGGAACCGTTTCTTTTAGGGTATCAATGGCAAATTCACAAGCTTCAAAAGCAGCTTTCCTGTGTGCGGAAGAAACAGCGATAATCACTGGAATATCACCAATTTGCAATTCACCAACCGCATGATGAATGGCTATTTTATGGATTTGAAATTTTGTCAAAGCCAAATCTGCAATTTTTTGCATTTCCTTTAAAGCCATTGGTTCGTAAGCACTGAAATCCAATAGGGAAACCTCCTTATTTTTTGTTGAATTGCGAACAGTGCCCACAAATAAGGCAATGCCGCCACAAGCATCATCCTGCACAAAATCATAACAATCTTGAAGATTCAATTTTTCCGAAGTAATTAAAACAGCAGTATTTTTCATAATTAATTTTTTAATTTCCTCTTGGGGATCAGGGTTTTTTTATCCTCCGCTTACCGGCGGAATGATTGCCACCACATCATTTTCTTTTAAAACCAAATCATCTTCGGCATATTCTTCATTTACGGCAATGGCAAATTCTTCGATATTTTTTAATTTTGGATACCTAATCAGCAATTCCTTTTTTAAAGCCAGAACAATTTCAGCCGAATTCAATTCATAAAAAATTGAATTTTCACCAACCAAATCGGTTGCAATCCCAAAAAATAACAATTGAATTTTCATGGCTTCTATTTCTGCAAAAATAAATTATTTCTGCTTAAAAAAGGCACTTCATTTAAAATAGGTCTAAATAATCTGTTGCGTGATGTTTATCACAAAACTAACATTTACATTCGCTAAATTTGTTGTAGTTCAAAATATTTTCAAAAATATGAAGTATGGTTTTATAATCGACAATCGCAAATGCATTGGTTGTCACGCTTGTACAACAGCCTGTAAATCAGAACATGATGTGGCTATTGGAGTAAACAGAACCTACGTGAAGCAGGTTGAAAAAGGAGAATTTCCAAATACGCGAAGAATTTTTTCCGTGATGCGCTGTAACCATTGCACCGACGCCCCTTGCGTGGAAATTTGTCCGGTTCAAGCGCTTTACACCCGTGAAGACGGGATTGTGGATTTCGACAACAACCGTTGCATTGGTTGTAAATCTTGTATGCAGGCTTGTCCGTACGACGCCTTGTATATTGATCCCGATACACATACGGCTGCAAAATGCAATTATTGTGCACACAGGGTAGATGTTGGCCGAGAGCCGGCATGTGTTTCTGTTTGCCCAGAACATGCCATTATTGCCGGTGACATGCACAATCCGAACACGGAGATTTCGCAATTGTTGGCGCGCCAAGCGGTGAAAGTTCGCAAGCCGGAAAAAGGGACAAATCCTAATTTATTTTATATAGATGCAGACGATTCCTCTTTGGTGCCTGAAGCAACCGACAAATCGGGTCCAAGTATTTGGAGTTCACAAGCGCGTGGTGTTGGTCATTTTGCGAAAGCTGCAGAAAAAATGATGTATAGCAATAAAGAGTTCGATTTATTGCAGATGACTATAGACAATGATATTGAAGCTGCGTACCAAAGAAAAGACAGTGAAAATCCAAATTATATAGATGTATTGAACGGGAAAGCCCGCAGGGTTTATGATACGCCGGATAAAGGAATATTGTGGGGTTGGGAAGTTTCCACCTATGTGTTTACCAAAGCCATCGCTGCAGGCGCTTTTTTAATTCCGTTTTTGGCTATTCTTTTGGGATATGATGTGTCGCCAACCGCCAAATTATGGTCGGCAGGAATTTCGTTGGTTTTCTTAGTGTTAACAGGGTTATTTTTGGTGATGGATTTAGACCGACCAGACCGATTTTTAAATGTTTTATTGCGTCCGCAATGGAATTCTTGGTTGGTGAAAGGTGGTTATACACTTACTGTTTTCGGATTGTTGGTAACAGTTTGGGGAGTAATGACATTTTTCGAAATAGAAACCGGTGAAACTGTTTTATTATGGATTACCGCAGTTTTTGCAATATTGTTGGCAATTTATACAGCGTTCTTGTTTGCCCAGGCAAAAGGTCGCGATTTTTGGCAAAGTCCAACTTTGCCGCTGCATATGTTGGTGCACAGCGTTATGGCGGGAACTGCAATTTTTGTGATTGCTTCTT
>MGWK01000089.1 GCA_001800975.1 Flavobacteria bacterium RIFCSPLOWO2_12_FULL_35_11
TCAATAAATTTATTTTTGAAAGACCAATTAATAATATTAAAACACAAATAATTTAATTACACCCAACGGGTTAAATATATAAAATTAAAGGCATAAAAAAATCCCAAAACTTTTGGGATTTTTTTGCATTAGTCAGTAGTGATAATTTCTAAGTGTCTATGGAACCTAAAACGCGTTTCATAAAAGTGTTCAATGCTTCCTTTTGAGGCATTCCTTCTTTAATCATTTTATGAACTTCAAGCGCTCCGTAAAGGTTCGAAATAAGTTCTCCAATAACATCTAATTCTTCATCTTTTAAGGAAGAAACTTCAGTTAAAGCTTCCAATGTTTCTATGGTTTCTATAACGTAATCTTGATCGTTTTCTTCGATAAAATTAGTTAAATGCTTAATTATTGGTAACTTCATTTACTAAATCGTTTAAAATTTCGAACTTATTGGTTTGAATCTGGTTCACAAATACGCCGTCTTTGTAGGTTGCAAAAGTAGGCAGATTGTCAACTTTTGCCATTTTTCGAGATTCCGGAAACTTTTCCGCATCCACAATTACAAAAGCAACGCTGTCATTTTCTGAAGCCAGTTTTTTAAATTTAGGCTTCATAATCCGACAATTTCCGCACCAAGTAGCTGCAAATTGAACCACAACAGTTTTGTTTTCGCTTACTATTTGAGGTAAATTGTCTTCTGTTATTTCTTGAAACATCCTAATTATTTTTTAATGAGAAGCCAAATAACTTGCAACACCATCTCTGTCGGCATGCATCGCATCTTTTCCTTCTTCCCAGTTTGCCGGACAAACTTCTCCTTTTTCCTGAACGTGTGTGTAAGCGTCAATCAAACGTAAAAATTCTTTTACATTTCTTCCCAATGGCATATGGTTAACGCCTTCATGAAATACGGTTCCTTCTTCATCAATTAAATAAGTTGCTCTGTAAGTCACATTATCGCCTTCAACTTGAATCGCTCCAGTTTCTTCGTCATAAGTTTCATTGGTGATATCCAAAATCCCTAATCTGCTAGATAAATTACGGTTGCTGTCCGCTAAAATTGAATAAGTAACGCCTTCAATTCCTCCATTGTCTTTTGCCGTGTTTAACCAGGCAAAATGTACTTCTGGAGTGTCGCAAGATGCACCAATAACTACCGTATTTCTTTTGTCAAATTCAGGCAATGCTGCTTGAAAAGCGTGTAATTCTGTAGGACAAACGAAGGTGAAATCTTTTGGATACCAAAATAAAATCACTTTCTTATTATTGTTTAACGCTTCTTCCAAAACATTGATTTTAAAAGTATCGCCCATTTCATTCATTGCGTCTACATTTAAATTCGGAAATTTTTTACCAACCAGTGTTGCCATAATTTATTTAAATTTTTATAGTTTTTATTTCTAATTTTTTGCAAATGTAACCATTATTATAAGTTGCTAAAAAAATAAATCCATCCTAATTTTTGATGAATGTATAAGTTTAATTTATAACTATAAATTTACAGTAAGTATTTATTATATTTAAACCTTATTTATAAAGTGAATCACTTTAATCAATGAAACCTATTATGAAAAAAATTACAACCTGCATATTATTCCTATTTACTATAAATGCGCTGCAAGCTCAAGTTGATCCTGCCATTTTTGACAAATTTGAGTCGAAGTTTTTAACGATTGACGGATACAAAATTAATGTTGAAGTAAAAGGAACCGGTGATCCAATTTTCTTTATTCCGGGTGGGCCAGGAAATTCCCACGATTATATGCAAGGTGCTTTTGGCCAATATTACAAAACAAATACTGTGGTATTTTTTGATTTTTTGGGCAGGGGAAAATCGGATGACGCAAAAAACAAAAGTGAATATTCTGTTGAAAATGATACTGATTTAATTGAAAAAATAAGACAACAATTAGGCTTTGAAAAAATATCGGTGGTTGGCCATTCCTACGGAAGTGTTCCAGCCCAAAATTATGCGATTAAGTATCCAAACCACACAAATAAAATGTTGATTATTGCCGGTTTTCACAGCGGACTTATGTGGCAAGCCAATTGCGACAGTTACAACCATTATGCAAAAACACATTTTCCGGAGTTATGGAAAAAAGTTGATTCCTTAAGGGCTTTGGGTTATGTATCTTCCGACAAAGAATTTATGAAAGTTTATGGAAGTTTTCCCACAAAATATATTTATTATCACAATACAAGCATCAAAGGAAATGTTCCGAAATACGATTTCAGAAACTGGAATGATGATGTTTATGCACAAATTATTGGACGCGATGGCGATTTTGAAGTGAGCGGAAGTATGATAGATACCGATTTCAGACGCGATTTAAAAAATGTAAAAGCCCTAACGTTAATAACTTCAGGAAGGTATGATGGCGTTTCAACGCCAGAGTTTAACCAGCAGTATAAAGTATTTATGCCACAAGCCAAATTTGTGATATTCGAACAAAGCGGCCACAATCCTTATTTGGAAGAACCTGAAAAATTTTATAAATTATTTGAGGAATTTATTGGAATAAAAACAGAATAATAACCGCTATAAAACTTAAAACCCTCAAACTGATAAATCCAGTTTGAGGGTTTTTTTATGTTTATAATTTATTATTTACTTGCAAAAAGCTTCACATCATTTTCTGAAACTTCCTTTTCACCCAATATTATTAAGCGCTCAACAACATTTCTCAATTCTCTTATATTTCCGGTCCAATCATATTCCTGCAGCAATTTTACAGCCTTATCAGAAAATTTCTTAACGGCCGTTCCTTGTTCTTCCGCAATTTGTTCGGAAAAAAACTTGATCAAAAGCGGAATATCTTCTCTTCTGTCGTTCAAAGAAGGAACATTTATTAAAATTACCGCCAAACGGTGGTATAAATCTTCCCTGAATCGGCCTTCGGATATTTCCTTTTGTAAATCTTTATTTGTGGCGGCAATCACTCTTACGTCAACTTTAATGTCTTTATCGCTTCCTACACGAGAAATAATATTTTCCTGCAAAACGCGCAACACTTTTGCCTGGGCAGAAAGGCTCATATCGCCAATTTCATCTAAAAATATGGTGCCTCCATTTGCAGCTTCAAACTTACCTGCACGGTCTTTAATAGCGCCAGTAAATGAACCTTTTACGTGACCAAACAATTCGCTTTCAATCAATTCTGAAGGAATTGCGGCGCAATTTACCTCAACCATCGGGAATTTTGCCCGCTCGCTTTTTTCATGCAGCCAATGTGCCACCAATTCTTTTCCAGTTCCATTTGGACCAGTAATTAATACTCTGGCATCGGTTGGTGCCACTTTGTCTATCATTGTTTTAATATGAGTAACGGCTTTGCTAGCGCCAATCATTTCATATTTTTTGCTCACTTTACTCTTTAACAAAATGTTTTGGACAACCAATTCCTTTTTATCCAGCGCATTGCGAACCGTATTGAGCAAACGGTTTAAATCGGGTGGTTTTGAGATATAATCGAAGGCGCCCAAACGCATCGTATTTACGGCAGTGTCTAAATCGCCGTGGCCAGAAATCATCACAAAAGGTATTTCAGGTTTTAATTTTTTGACTTTTTCAAGCACCTCAACCCCATCCATTTTTGGCATTTTTATATCACACAACACCAAATCGAAATCCGATTTCAAAATCATATCTATCCCTGTCAAACCATCTTCCGCTTCTTCAACCTGATAGGTTTCATTTTCTTCAGAAATTATTTTCTTCAACACCCGGCGGATGGAAGCCTCATCTTCAATAATTAATATTTTCGGCATTTTATATTCGTTTTAAAGAAAATAAATGAACTGCAAATCCATCTATTTTAAATTCTTATCAGATATTTTTTAAAAATCGTAATTCGTAAATCAAAAATCGCAATTTAATATTTAAGCCATTTGTATATTTCTTTGTAGCTAGGTTTTTTTCCATACATTAAAATTCCCACGCGGTAAATTTTGGCTGCAAACCAAACCATTCCTATAAAAGTAATTATTAATAACGATATTGAGGTGATTAATTGCCACCAAGGCACGCCAAAAGGAATTCGCATCAGCATCACTATTGGTGAGGTTAGCGGAAACAATGAAAAAGCAACTGCAATTGGTCCGTGCGGATTTTCGATAACCGAAAAACCAACATAAATCGCAATCACCAAAGGCATTAAAACCGGCATCATAAATTGTTGCGTATCGGTTTCACTGTCAACGGCCGCGCCAATTGCGGCATAAATGGAACTGTAAATCAAATAACCGCCCAAAAAGTAAATGATGAATGAAAAAAACATGGTGAGTATGGGCAAGTTTTTAATTTCCTGAAGCACCAATTGTAAATCACTATTTGATGATTGTTGCATTTGCTGAACCATTTCAGGAGCCATTTGAGCGGAACTAGAACTTACGTCACCAACCCCAAAATATATGGTAATTGCAGTCAATAAAATTCCACATAACACCATCCAAATGATAAATTGCAAAATACCCGCCATAGCATTTCCAATTATTTTTCCCATCATTAATTGAAAAGGTTTTACAGATGAAATGATTACCTCAATAATTCGGCTGGTTTTTTCTTCAATCACGCTTCGCATCACGGAAGTTCCGTAAATAATGATAAACATAAAAATTAAATAGCCAAAACCACCACCGGCAAACATACGGAGCATACTGCCAATTTTAGAAGATTTTTCTCCCGAAAAATTTTCGGCAGCAATGGTTACTGTAGTTTCTATTGCCTTTATTTTATCAACATCAATTTGAAGTTGCGCTATTTTTAAGTTTCTTATTTTCTTTTCCAGCTTGCTCTCTATGCTGCTTAATACGGTTAAACTTGGGGTGTCATTAGAAAAAAAAGTGATGCCATTTGAAAGTTCGCCCAAGCTGTCACTTTTAGGAATCACCAACAATCCGTAATAAAATTCTTTGGTTTTTTCTCTTGCTTCCTCAATTCCCAATCTTGTTAAATCTATGTATTTAATAGCATCTGAATCTTCAAAAGCGTCAGAAAATTTTTGAGATTCATCAACAAAAGCAATGATGCGAATTTCTTCTGCGTTTTTTTCATTCAAAAAAATGATCAATGAAAAAAGTCCAACCACCATAAGCGGACTCAACACTGTCATTACAATAAATGATTTGTTTTTAACCTTCGCAAAAAACTCCCTTTTTATGATTAATTTTAATTTGTCCATTTCATTTTTTTAGTTGAAAAGTTTGAAAGTCGAAAGTTAAAAAGTCACTTTTCTTTTCTCTCTTCTCTATTCTCTAATTATTGGAAGCCACTGATTTTAAAAATATATCGTTAACACTTGGAATAACTTCCGTAAAATGCGTTATCTGCGCCTTATTGTTTAAAAATTCAATCAAATCTTTTGAGGTTTCCCCATTTTTTAAACTGATTAAAAGTCGTAAATCATCATTGAATGAAATTATTTTGGAATTTTCAACGCTAAATTGTGCGCTGATTTGATTTAACAGCAATTCTTTATTTGCAGACAACAAACCAACTTCAAACTGATTGGTTTTAAATTGTTGCTTAATGTCTTTTAACTTTCCGTCGAGTATTTTATTCGATTTATTGATCAATGCAATATAGTCGCACATTTCCTCCACCGATTCCATTCTGTGGGTGGAAAAAATGATGCTTGCGCCTTCATTTCGCAAATTTAAAATTTCATCTTTGATTAAATTGGCATTTATGGGGTCGAATCCGCTAAATGGTTCATCAAAAATTAACAATTTCGGACTGTGCATAACGGTGACAATAAATTGCACTTTTTGAGCCATTCCTTTAGAAAGTTCCTGAATTTTTTTGTCCCACCAATGAGTAATTTCAAATTTCTCAAACCAAAATTTCAATTTCTTTTTGGCTTCTTCTTTAGACATGCCTTTAAGCTGGGCCAAATACAACGCCTGTTCGCCAACTTTCATGCTTTTATACAAGCCGCGTTCTTCAGGTAAATATCCAATATACTGAATATGATATGGTTGCAGAATTTCTCCGTCTAAATAAACGGTTCCGCTATCGGGTAAGGTAATTTGGTTTATAATTCTGATTAACGAGGTTTTTCCTGCACCATTGGGACCCAATAATCCAAAAATACTTCCCTTTGGCACTGAAATTGAAACGTTGTTCAATGCTATAAAACTTCCATAGTTTTTACACACATTCTCAACCGTTAAAACATTATTCATACGATAGTTTTTGATTCGAAGGACGAAAATAGAACTATTTTACTAAAATTTGGTTAATCTTATTATAAAATTAATGCAGCTTTTCTATATACTTTTTTTGAATGGTTTTTAACAATTCCAACGATGCATTTGGCTTTACAATTCGCAAAATTTCGGTGATTCCATGATTTACATAAAAAATTCCTTTCGCTATATCGTAATTGCTTTCTGTTATATTGTGCTTAATTTCATAGGTCAGCTTTTTAAACTCAGCCCAACTCATATATCTTGGCACTTCAATATAATAGGTATTGTCCTCATCTTTGGAATGATAAATTCCCTTATCCAATTCTTCAATGTTAATAAAACGATTTATTCTTATTAAGGCTTCGGTAGCGGCAAATTTTTCACTTTTTGCGAATTCATATCCCTCATCTTTATAATATTGCTGAATTTGCGCAATTTCATGAAAGTGGTTTATTCCTTTTACCCTAATGCCGTCTAACTTTCGGGAATTCATAGTCACCTCGCATTTTGCGCCATCCAAATTCAAATTATATTTCTCGTTAATTTTTTTGGTGACACGCAATATTTTTTCGAAAGAATTGGGTGTTTTGGTCACAAAAATAATAGATGTTGGTTTCACTATTTCCGTAAATCTGCCGTAATAATTTTTATAAGGATCCGGGACATTGATGACAAATGTGCCTGGAAGCTTGTTTTCATTTATGGTATCTATATTTTCTTGAATGATAATTTTCCCGATAAGCTCTTTTGTTGCCATAATATATACGTTTATTTCGTTTTTTAAACTTATTCCTTTTTTCGACAATAAACAAGCAAAATAATTTTTATTTAATTTATTATGCGTGCATAGTATTTTTTTATATATTTGATAAATGCAAAAAGAACAAACTATAGATCACGCACTTAGAGCCACCTGGCAATCAGTGGCTAAAATGTATAACGAACAGGCCGCCAAGCACGACAGCACCATGGCCATGGCCTTTGTTTTATTGAATGTAGATATTGAAAATGGAACGCCATCAACCGCATTGGGGCCGTTAATGGGGATGGAACCCACCAGTCTTTCCCGAATTTTAAAAAGTATGGAGGAAAAAAAATTGATTTACAGAGAAAAAAATCCAATAGACGGAAGAGGAATTTTGATAAAAATTACTGAATTCGGACTTGAAAAAAGAAATATTTCTAAAGAGCATGTCATTAAATTTAATGAAACTATCAGAAAACATATTTCTGAAGAAAAAATAAATCACTTTTTTGAAGTTACGGAAACCATTAACCAATTAATTAACGACAAAATTATTTTCAACAATAAACCGACCAAATAAAAAATAAATACTATTACCTTATGAAAAGACCAATAAAAAAAATAGCTGTAATCGGATCTGGCATCATGGGATCGGGCATTGCTTGTCATTTTGCAAACATTGGTGTAGAAGTTCTGCTGCTGGACATTATTCCTCGTGAATTAAATGACGCAGAAAAAGCAAAAGGACTCACACTTGAAAACAAATTTGTTCGCAACAGAATTGTAAATGACAGTTTAACTGCTTCATTAAAATCGAAACCATCGCCTATTTACAACCTAAAATTTGCCGAAAGAATTTCTACCGGAAATTTAGAAGATGATTTGCATAAGATTAAAGAGGTAGATTGGATTATTGAAGTTGTTGTTGAACGATTGGACATTAAACAACAGGTTTTTGAAAAAATTGAAAAATTCAGAAAACCAGGCACGTTGATTACTTCCAATACTTCAGGAATTCCAATAAAATTTATGAATGAAGGAAGAAGTGCAGATTTTCAGCAACATTTTGCCGTAACGCACTTTTTTAATCCGCCACGTTATTTAAAACTTTTTGAAGTGGTTCCCGGTCCAAACTGCAAACAGGAAGTTGTGGACTTTTTAATGATGTACGGTGAAAAATTCTTAGGAAAAACTTCGGTTTTGGCAAAAGATACGCCTGCATTTATTGGAAACAGGGTCGGTATTTTCGGAATTATGAGTTTGTTCCACCAAGTGAAGGAATTGGGATTGACCATTGAAGAAGTTGACAAATTAACAGGTCCGGTAATTGGTCGGCCAAAATCGGCCACTTTTAGAACGGTTGACGTTGTCGGATTGGATACGTTGGTTCATGTGGCAAATGGTTTATACGAAAATTGCCCAAATGATGAAGCGCATGAGTTGTTTAAACTTCCCGATTTTATCGATACCATGATGAAAAACAAATGGTTGGGAAGCAAAACAAAACAAGGATTCTATAAAATGGTCACAGAAAATGACCAAAGAAATATTCTTTCCTTAGATTTAAATACGTTAGAATACCGTCCTAATAAAAGAGCAAATTTTGCAACACTTGAACTTACCAAAACAATTGACCATGTAATTGACCGATTTAAAGTGCTGGTAAAAGGAAAAGACAAAGCGGGTGAATTTTACAGAAAGAATTTCGCTGCTATGTTTGGCTACGTCCAAAACCGAATTCCTGAAATTTCAGATGAATTATACCGATTGGATGATGCCATGAAAGCAGGTTTTGGCTGGGAACACGGCCCTTTTGAAATTTGGGACGCCATTGGTGTCGAAGCCGGAATAGAATTGATGAGAGCCGAAAACTTGCCTGTTGCAAATTGGGTGACTGAAATGCTTGAAAGCGGAAATAAAAGCTTTTATGCGGTAAAAGAAGGCGCAAAATATTACTATTCCATTCCGTCTAAAAATCAAGAAAAAATTCCTGGACAAGACAGTTTTATCATTCTTAATAATATAAGAGAAGCAAAAACAATTTGGTCAAATCCGGGAGCTTCCATTCAACATTTAGGCGATGGTGTTTTAAATATCGAATTCCAATCTAAAATGAACACATTGGGCGGCGAAGTTTTACAGGCCATAAATAAAGGAATTGATTTGGCAGAAACGGAATACGAAGCGGTGATATTAGGAAACCAAGGCGCAAATTTCTCTGTTGGTGCAAATTTAGGCATGGTTTTTATGATGGCCGTTGAGCAGGAATATGACGATTTGAACTACTCCGTAAAATATTTTCAGGATACCGTAATGCGTTTGCGTTACTCATCTTGTCCGACTATTATTGCGCCGCACGGATTTACTTTTGGAGGCGCTTGTGAAATGAGTATGCACGCCGATAAAGTGATTGCCGCTGCAGAAACGTACATTGGTTTGGTTGAATTTGGCGTGGGAATTATTCCCGGTGGCGCCGGTTCAAAAGAAATGGCTTTAAGAGCTTCGGAAGGCGTATTGAAAGACGACGTGAAATTGAACAAATTGCGCGATTTCTTTATCAATGTGGCGATGGCAAAAGTGGCAACTTCTGCTTATGAAGCTTACGATTTAGGTTTCTTAAAAGAACATAAAGACCTAGTTGTGGTAAACAGAGACCGTCAAATCGCAACGGCAAAACGTCACGCCATTCAAATGCTGGAAGATGGTTACACGCAACCAATTCCTAAAAAAGCATTGGTTTACGGACAACAGGCCTTGGGAATGTTTTTAGTGGGAACCGACAGTTTGGAAAAAGGGCATTATGCTTCTGAACACGATAAGAAAATAGCCAATAAACTAGGTTATGTGATGGCTGGAGGAAATTTATCAGAGCCAACTTATGTTTCAGAACAGTATTTATTGGATCTTGAACGTGAGGCGTTTATGAGTTTGTGCACCGAGCGCAAAACATTGGAGCGCATTGAGCATATGTTAAAAACCGGAAAACCATTACGAAACTAAAATCTAAATTAAAATGAAAACAGCATATATAGTACAAGGATACAGAACGGCCGTGGGAAAAGCGCCAAAAGGAGTTTTTAGGTTCAAACGGCCTGATGAACTTGCTGCAGAAACTATTGAACATTTATTGAAGGATTTTCCTCAGTTGGATAAGAAAAGAATAGATGACGTGATGGTGGGAAATGCCATGCCTGAAGCAGAACAAGGCTTGAATATCGGACGTTTAATTTCATTGATAGGATTGAAAATTGATGACGTTCCGGGAATGACCGTAAACCGTTATTGCGCTTCTGGATTGGAAACAGTGAGCATTGCAGTGGCTAAAATACAATCTGGAATGGCCGATTGCATTATTGCCGGCGGCGTGGAAAGCATGAGTTTTATTCCAATGGGCGGTTATCGTCCGGCTCCAAATTATAAGGCTGCCAAAGAAGGCCACGAAGATTATTATTGGGGAATGGGATTGACTGCCGAAGCAGTGGCAAAACAATTCAAAGTTTCTCGTGCAGACCAGGATGAATTTTCTTACCAATCGCATATGAAAGCTTTGAAAGCGCAGGCTGAAGGTAAATTTACAAGTGGTATTGCCCCAATCAATATTGAAGAAATTTATATTGATGAGAACGGAAAAAAACAAACTAAAAATTACACAGTTACAGTTGATGAAGGTCCGCGTAAAGGAACTACAGTTGAAGCTTTGTCAAATTTGCGTCCGGTTTTTGCCGCTGATGGAAGTGTGACTGCAGGAAATTCCTCACAAATGAGTGATGGCGCGGCATTTTTATTGGTGATGAGTGAAGATATGGTGAAAGAACTCAACATTGAGCCAATCGCCAGAATGGTTTCTTACGCTGCAGCCGGTGTTGAACCAAGATTAATGGGAATTGGACCGGTAAAAGCAATTCCAAAAGCACTAAAACAAGCAAATTTAGCCTTAAAAGACATTGATTTAATTGAACTGAATGAAGCTTTTGCATCGCAATCTTTGGCAGTAATGCGTGAACTTGGCATCAACCAAGAAATTGTAAATGTGAATGGCGGCGCGATCGCGTTGGGCCATCCGCTGGGTTGTACTGGCGCTAAACTTTCTGTGCAATTGTTCAATGAAATGCGCAGCAGAAAAAGCAAATATGGAATCGTGACCATGTGCGTTGGGGCCGGACAAGGTGCAGCGGGAATTTACGAATTATTAAAATAAAACAATCGGGCTTTTTTTCAGCAGCCAATTAATAAAACTTAAACATCAAATAAAAAATGGAAACAACTAAAGGAGGAGAATTTCTGATTAAAGAAATTAAATCGGAGGATATTTTTGTGTCGGAAGAATTCAGTGAAGAACAAAAAATGATGAGGGAAGCGGTAATTGAATTTATTGACCGCGAAGTTTGGCCACACAAAGAACGTTTTGAAAATAAAGATTTTGCCTTAACGGAATCGGTAATGCGCAAAGCCGGAGAATTGGGATTTTTGGGTGTTTCTATTCCTGAAGAATACGGCGGGATTGGCATGGGATTTATATCAACTCTGTTGGTAACTGACTATATGTCGTCCGCAACAGGCTCCGTAGCAACTGCTTTTGGCGCACATACAGGTATTGGAACTATGCCAATTTACTTTTATGGAACCGAAGAGCAAAAACAAAAATATTTGCCATTTTTAACATCAGGCGAAAAGTTTGGCGCTTATTGCTTAACCGAGCCCGGAGCCGGAAGTGACGCCAATTCAGGAAAAACAACGGCCCAATTAACCGCCGATGGAAAACACTATAAAATTAACGGACAAAAAATGTGGATTTCCAACGCAGGTTTTGCCGAAATTTTTATTGTTTTTGCGCGTATTGAAAACGACAAAAACATTACCGCTTTCATTATGGATTTCGACAAAAAAAATCCGAATGGCGTTACTTTGGGCGCAGAAGAAAACAAGCTTGGAATCATGTCATCATCAACGCGTCAGGTGTTTTTTGGAGATACCTTAATTCCTGTTGAAAATATGTTGGCAGGCCGAGGAGATGGTTTTAAAATAGCGATGAATTCCTTAAATGTTGGCCGCATAAAATTAGGCGCTGCCTGTTTGGATGCGAGCAGAAGAATTATCTCCGAATCCGTTAAATACGGAAATGAACGCATTCAGTTTAAAGTGCCAATTTCAAGTTTTGGCGCTATTCAGAAAAAATATGCTGAAATGTGCACCAAAGCGTTTGCTTTGGATGCAGGAAGTTACCGTGCCGCAAAAGACATTGAAAATATGATTAATGCGCTTTTGGCCGAAGGAAAATCGCACCAAGATGCAGAATTATTGGCTTTTCAGGAATATGCCATTGAATGCGCCATTATAAAAGTTTTTGGTTCAGAAGTTTCCCAATTTGTTTCTGATGAAGGAATCCAAATTTTCGGCGGTATGGGATTCTCTAAAGACACGCCTATGGAAAGTGCCTGGAGAGATGCACGTATCACCAGAATTTACGAAGGAACCAACGAAATTAACCGATTGTTAACGGTTGGAATGCTGCTTAAAAAAGCGATGAAAGGTGAAATTGATCTGATGACGCCAGCCATGGAAGTGGGCAACAGTTTAATGGGAATTCCGTCGTTTGACACGCCCGACTTTTCTGTGTTGTTTTCAGAAGAAAAAGAAATGATTGCCCGATTGAAAAAAGCTTTTTTAATGATTTCAGGAAAAGCAGTTCAAAAATTTGGTATGGATTTAGACAATCACCAACAATTGGTTTTGGCCGCAGCTGAAGTGATGATAGAAGTTTATATGGCAGAATCTGCCATATTAAAAGCTGAAAAAGTAGTGAAATTTACTTCAGAAAAAGAAGCTGAAGTTCAAATTGCCCTGGCAAAATTAAACTTGTATAACGCTGTTGACAAAGCAAATGCCTTCGGTAAAGAAGCAATTTTATATTTTTCTGAAGGTGATGAACAACGCGTTATGTTGATGGGTTTAAAACGATTTACCAAATATGTGAACAATCCGAACCCAATTGCATTGCGAAATGTGATTGCCGAAAAACTGATTGCCGAAAACAATTATTGTTTTTAGGACTTAATTATTTAACATACTACCAGTTAAAAGCTGCAACAAAAATGTTGCAGCTTTTTTTGTGTAATTCATTGAAAATAAGTGATTTTTTTTGTAAATTTATGGTTGATTCCAAAAAAATCACACTAGCCCAATTGTTTCATTATTAAAACAATAATTATGAATCGAGCATTTCAAATTTTGATATTTATAGAAATGATTGTTGGCGAACAGCAGCTGTTACCGCTAAAAAATAAAATTTAAACAGATGAAAAATAACATTGGAATTTGGATAGACACGCACCAAGCAGTGCTTATTAAACTTTCAAACGGCGATCAAACCGTCAAAACAATTGAATCTCATATTGACACCAAAGTGAGAACACCCGAAGAATCAAAAAAATATGGAAGATTTGAAGGGCATTACACTACTTATGAAAAAAATTGGGCGAATAAAAAAATACAGCAAACCCATCATTTTCTTAAAAAATTATTAACTGAAATTGACGATTGTGATGCCGTTGTGCTTTTCGGTCCGTCAATTATGAAAACTATTTTGGAAAAGGAAATTAAAAATAACCTTAACCTTATCGGCCAACTTGTGGGCGTTTTTGATGCAGATTCTATGACCGAAAACCAAATAGTGGCTTGGGTTAAAGATTTTTACAAAAAGTAAAAAAATAAAATCTGCCGAAAACAAAATAATTGGAACAATTTTCGATAATAGAAAATCTGCAACTATAATTAGCGATTCTCGATTTTAACATTTTAAGGTTTTGAGCGCAAATAAATTATAGTCTATACTTGAAAACCTATAATTTATAAACTCAATTTCATGGTAATAAAAACAATTTTAATTTCAATTTCATTGCTGATTTCAAGCATTGGCTGGACCCAAAAACAAGACATTGACATCTTTAAAACAAAAAATGGCACTATACAAATTCAGCCAATTTTGCACAGCAGTTTGGTGTTAACCTATAACAATAAAACCATTTATGTGGATCCTTATGGCGGCGCAAAAATGTACAAAGGCATCAACGCACCCGACATTATTTTGATTACCGATACGCACGGAGATCATCTAGATTTTAAAACATTGGATTCCATTGACACTTCAAAAGCAATATTTATACTTCCTGAAGAAGTGGCCAAAAAATTACCTAAAAAATATGGTTCTGAAATGGTGAAACTTCAAAATGGCCAAGGAGTTCACCGATTGGGTTTTTTCATATCTGCAATTCCTATGTATAATTTACCGGAAGAAACAAACGCTTTCCACCAAAAAGGCAAAGGCAACGGTTATCTTTTAACCGTTGATGACAAGCGAATTTATATTTCGGGCGATACAGAAGATATTCCCGAAATGAGAGCACTTCAAAATATCGACATCGCCTTTGTTTGTATGAATTTACCTTATACAATGACTGTAGATCAGGCTGCGAGTGCGGTTTTAGATTTTCAACCAAAAATTGTGTATCCTTTCCATTTCAGGGGAAAAGACGGATTTAGTGATGTTGAAGCATTTAAAAAATTAGTAAATTCGAAAAATAAAACCATAGAAGTCCGTTTAAAAAAATGGTATCCCAGCAACTAATTTTATTGAAAAATCGCATCACAAAATTATTTTAAATTCGATTAATCGTTTTGTAAATAACTTTCTATTTGCTTCTTTTTATTATATTTGATAAAACTCATTCACAATTTTATTTGTGCTTAAAAAATTTAAGATGAACATTTTATCAAAATTAATAAGTTGCTCAATTATTTTAACGGCAATCAGCTGCTCAAACAAAGATCAGGCTTTAGAGGCTGAAAACGCAATCAATGCTAAAGATTTAGAAAAACATGTAATTGTATTGTCTTCTGATGAATTTCAAGGCCGAAAACCTTTTACTGTTGGCGAGGAAAAATCGACACAATATATTGCCGATGAATTTAAAAAACTGGGCATTGAAGGTGGCTTCAATGGAAATTATTTTCAGGATGTGCCGGCTGTTGAATTAAATTACAGTCCGGATAAAAGCATCACCATAAATGCTAAAAATGGTGAAATCACTTTAGAAAACACCAAAGATTATATTGCAAAAACACCTCATCTAAAAGATAGTGTTGAAATAAAAAATGCTGAAATTGTTTTTGCGGGCTATGGCATTGTTGCTCCGGAATATGGCTGGGACGATTATAAAAATATTGATGCAAAAGGCAAAATTGTCTTGGTTTTGGTGAACGATCCAGGTTTTGCAACACAAAATAAGGAACTTTTTAAGGGCAATGCAATGACTTATTATGGCCGTTGGTCCTATAAATATGAAGAAGCCGCCCGTCAAGGAGCAAAAGGGGTTTTGGTGATTCATTCAGATAAAGCGGCAGGATATGGATGGGAAGTGCTTACAAATACCTCTGCCTCCGGAATATCCATTCAGGCCAAAGACGGCAATGCACAAAAATGTGCGCTTGAAGGCTGGATTACAGATATCGCCGCCAAAAAACTTTTTGAAAAATCAGGGCTTGATTTTGATGCACTTACCAAAAAAGCAACAGCAGCTGATTTTGAAGCTTTGAGCTTAAATTGCAATTTGAATTTAACGATTAAAACAAAGTTAAAATTTGCGAACAGCAAAAATGTTGTCGCCATCATTAAAGGTACAAAACGACCTGATGAATGTATTGTTTATAGCGCGCATTGGGATCATTTTGGTATTGGCCCAAAGCAAAATGGGGATTCAATTTATAATGGCGCCATAGATAACGGAACTGCATTGGGTGCGATGCTGGAAACTGCAAAAGCTTTTTCTAAATTAAAAACAAAGCCTGAGCGCTCCATTGTTTTTATCGCCGTAACAGCAGAAGAAACAGGAATGATTGGCTCAAAATATTATGTTGAAAACGGACTTTTTCCTCCTGAAAAAACAATTGCAAACTTAAATTATGAGTTGCTGTTGCCGATTGGCAAAATGAAAGACGTTACCATTACGGGTTTTGGACAATCGGAATTGGATGTTTATGTTGAACAAGCCGCGAAAGAACAAGATCGCTATATTGCAGATGAACCTTTCCCTGAAAATGGTATGTATTTCAGATCCGATCATTTTAGTTTCGCACAGGCTGGAATTCCTTCTTTATTCATTAAAGGCTGGCAAGACAGCAGGGAAAACGGCAAAGAATGGGCAAAAGACCAAATCAATAATTATTGGGCAAATACTTACCACAAACCTACAGATGAATACAATCCAGAGACTGCAGACCTGTCTGGATGTGTTGAAGATGCCAAGCTTTTCTTCAAAATTGGTTATAAATTAGCCAATGAAACCACCATTCCAAAATGGAATGAAAAATCTGAATTTAAAGCTATTCGAGAAAAATCAATGGCGAAATAGTTAGCCTTTGATCAATTCTTTGCCAACAGCACAATTCAAACACAGTTGCTTGTTGCAATATTCATTTTTAAGTTGAAGCAAAGCCTGAGTTTCAAAAGCAGTTTTGCTTTTAATGTTGAGTTCGTTGAATTTTGAAATAATTTCGTTTTTTTCCGGTTTTATATTGGCAATTATGTTGAGCGCTGCACTTAAATCGTTTTTGCCCAAACTCTTTAAATACAAAAATTTCAAAGGAATAATGGTATTTATAAGGAGCAAATCGATAAAAGGTTTCGTAATTTTTTTAATGCTTTTTTTAGACGCAGTTTCAAAAGTGAAATGCGTTTCCCAATAATTGGAAGTCGCCAAATCAAACAATCCATAAAATTCTTTGATGTCTTCTGTTTCCATTATTTTAGAAAATAAATTTTGATGACTGTGATACACCATCGCCAATTGAGACAACCGAATTGTTGGGAAATTATTTGGCCGCAACCTAAAAAAATGAATCTGGCCATTTGAAATGGGCATAAGCTGAAATTTCACTCTTAAAAAATTGTATTCCTTTTTAAGATTTTCAAAATATTCCGATTCATAATCATTAGAAAGCATTCCTGCCTGTCCAAAAAATAAGGCTTCTAACTGAACTAAATTACCGGAAACTTTTCTTACAATTGAAAAATCAAAGGAATTGGCAAAATTCATAAATGCTTCGGAATTTATCTTCAACCCAAAATTTTTGGCCAATAAAACAAACAATGCAACTTCCCAATTGTTATTTAATTTATTGACTGTGTTTTGAATTTGCTCCGACTTATTTTCGAGCCTTTCCACATAAAGTCGCTCAAGCCAATTCTTTAAAATAAAAGAATCGATACTTTCAAAGTCTTTTTCACAATTGATCCAGTTTTTATTTTTGCTGAAAAGCTGCTGGTAATTGTCCAATAATTCCTTCGAAATATAATTTTTAAGTTCTAAGGTGGCAATTGGCTGGTTTGATTTTCTGAAAACCTCAACGGAATGTTCCCAAACCACGTGTAAAATCACCGAATCGTAATTCTCGTCAATTTCATGGTTGTGCATATACCAATCGGATGAATTTAAATGAATTTCAACATTTCCTGCCCAAAGCTGGTTGTTGATGACCAATTTGGCATTCAAAAAATCGGGGCCGGCATTCAGATTGGCGGTTCCTGCGGAGATAATTTCAATGATTTCACCGTTGGTGGATTTCAATTGAGCGGTAGAAAACAATTTAAGTTTCCACACAAAATGCAGTAAATTTTCTTTCATAGCAATTCAATAACAAATAAAAGTAAGCATTTCCTTTTAGTAAAAAAAATTGAATCCGAAAGTTACTTGTTTTCGGTATTTTTAAATTATTTTTGTTCCTTATAAAATTTAAGTAAATGAACATCATCAACAGTTTGGAATGGAGATATGCCACCAAAAAATTTGATCCTTCAAAAAAATTGACCATCCATCAAATTGAAACGCTAAAAAAAGCGTTTAATTTAACGGCTACTTCATTTGGCTTGCAGCCTTTAAAACTGATTGTGATTGAAAATAAAGAACTTCAGGAAGAATTTGTTAAATATTGCTATTATCAACGTCAGGTTGCCGATGCTTCTCACCTCTTGGTTTTATGTATTGAAAATGACACGCCAACGGAAGCGATTAATGCCTATTTTGATTTGGAAAAAGAAATTAGAGGCACCTCTGAAGAAGTAATTTCTAAATTTAGAAATCAGCTTATTGACATGTATAAAAGCAAAACATTGGAAGAAAAACAATTATCTGCAACGTTCCAGACTTATATTGCCTTGGGCAATTTAATGACTGTTTGCGCCGTTGAAAGAATTGACAATTGCCCAATGGAAGGATTTGTACCTGAAAAAATTGATGAATTGCTAAATTTATCGGCACAAAATTTAAAATCCGTATTATTGATGCCTGTTGGTTTTAGAGCCGATGATGACCTCATGAGTACTTTGAAAAAAGTAAGAAAACCCTTAAACGAAACCGTCTTAGAAATATCATAAAAACTCAAACAACAAGAAAATGACAAAAGATATAAGAGCTCTTGAACCTACTGAACTTTGGAATAATTTTGCCGATTTAAATGCGGTGCCAAGAGGTTCGAAAAAAGAAGAACGCGTAATTCAATTTATGGTTGATTTTGGTAAAAAATTAAACCTGGATACCGTGGTTGATCCTGTTGGAAATGTGATTATCAAAAAACCTGCTTCAAAAGGCATGGAAAATCGCAAAACAGTGGTATTGCAATCGCACCTGGATATGGTGCACCAAAAAAATTCGGACACCAATTTTAATTTTGATACAGAAGGAATTAAAATGGTTGTTGATGGCGATTGGGTTCGTGCCGATGGAACAACGCTTGGTGCCGATAACGGTATTGGCGTTGCCGCAATTATGAGTATTTTGGCTTCAAAAACCATTAAACATCCTGCTCTTGAGGCATTGTTCACTATTGATGAAGAAACCGGAATGACCGGCGCTATGGGATTGCAAGCCCATTATTTAAACGGTGAAATATTGCTTAATCTGGATACTGAAGAAGACGATGAAATTGATATTGGCTGTGCCGGCGGGATTGATGTTACTGCAGAAAATACCTACAATGAAGTTGGCTCCCCTGTAAACAGCAGCGGATATTCCATTGCTATTACAGGTTTAAAAGGAGGTCACTCCGGAATGGACATTCATAAAGGATTGGGAAATGCCAATAAAATTATGAACCGTTTATTATACGAAACAAAAGAATTTATAAGAATTTCGGAGATTAATGGCGGCAGTTTGCGCAATGCCATTCCAAGGGAAAGTTTTGCGACTATTTCAGTTGCCGATTCCAGAAAAGAGGCTTTTATTAAAAAAGCAAACAAAACCATTAAAGAAATTAAGGCTGAACTTTCAACTGTTGATCCTAATTTAGACATTAAAATTTCTGAAGTGGCCACTCCTGAAAGAGTGATGACAACCATCAGCCAAAATACCTTGCTCAACATGATTTATGCTGCGCACAACGGTGTTTATAGAATGAGCAACGACATGAAAGATTTGGTGGAAACTTCAAATAACGTTGCCCGTGTAATTGTTAAAGATGAAAGCGTGAAAATCATGTGTTTAACAAGATCTTCCGTTGAATCGTCAAAATTTGATATGGCAAATGCGCTAAAAGCGACTTTTGAAATGGCAGGATATGATGTGACCTTATCAGGTTCTTATCCAGGCTGGAAACCTAATTTAAACTCGCCAATTTTAAAGCTTTTAAAAGATACTTACGAAAAATTATTTAACGGTAAAGCCGATGTTGTTGCCTGTCATGCCGGATTGGAATGTGGTATTTTAGGAACCAATTATCCTCATATGGATATGATTTCTTTTGGACCAACCATCCAAGGCGCTCATTCACCCGATGAAAAAGCGAATATTAAATCTTCCCAGAAATTCTGGAAATTTTTACTCACTATTTTGGAAAACATTCCAGTAAAAAACTAAAAAACAAAAGGGGTTGATTATTTCAACCCCTTTTGCTTTTTTTATCTCTTTGTTAACAATATAAACTTTCAAAAACCATAAATAATTGTATTTTTACGGCTTTAAATAATTCGACATTCTTTTATGGGAAAAATTATTGCAATCGCCAATCAAAAGGGGGGTGTTGGTAAAACTACAACGACTATTAATTTAGCCGCGGCTTTGGGGATTTTAGAAAAAAAAGTGTTATTAATTGATGCCGACCCGCAAGCAAATGCTTCATCGGGGCTTGGTATCGCCATAGAAGAAGTTGAATTGGGAACGTATCAATTGTTGGAACATTCCATTTCTGCAAAAGAAGCGATTGTTCCTTCAAATTCTCCAAATGTTGACATCATTCCTGCACATATAGATTTAGTGGCTATTGAAATAGAATTGGTTGATAAACCAAAACGTGAATATATGCTGAAGGAAGCGCTGAAGGAAATTAAAGATGATTACGATTATATCTTAATAGATTGCGCGCCTTCACTTGGACTGATTACCCTAAATTCTCTTGTTGCCGCAGATTCAGTGATTATCCCAATTCAATGTGAATATTTTGCTTTGGAAGGTTTGGGAAAATTGTTAAACACCATAAAAAGTGTTCAAAAAATACACAATACCACTTTGGATATTGAAGGCTTGTTATTAACGATGTATGATTCTCGTTTGCGACTTTCAAACCAAGTTGTGGAAGAAGTTAAAAAACATTTCCAAAATATGGTTTTCAAAACCATAATTCAACGTAACGTGCGGTTAAGTGAAGCGCCAAGTTACGGCGAAAGCATTATCGCTTATGATGCAACTAGCACCGGTGCCGTAAATTATATTAACTTAGCCAACGAAATTTTAAAACTGCAGACCAAGGATGGCAAAAGCAATTAAAAAACAGGCAATGGGAAGAGGCTTATCTGCCTTGCTGAACAATTCGGACATTACTTCCGCAAATGATAAAAATGCGGATAAACTTGTTGGCAGTATTCTGGAAATAGATTTGGATTTAATTGATGTAAACCCTTTTCAGCCAAGAAGTTATTTTAACGAAGAATCGTTGCGTGAATTGGCGAGCTCCATTAAAGAATTGGGTGTTATTCAACCCATTACCATCAGAAAATTAGAAGGAAATAAATTTCAACTGGTTTCGGGAGAAAGAAGATTCAGGGCTTCAAAATTAATTGGAAATACCACAATTCCGGCTTATATAAGACTTGCCAACGACCAGGAAATGCTTGAAATGGCATTGGTCGAAAATATTCAGCGTAAAGATTTAGATCCAATAGAAGTTGCACTAACCTATCAAAGATTGATTGATGAAATTGATTTGACCCAGGAAGAAATGAGCAAACGGGTTGGAAAAAAACGCTCCACAATCAGCAATTACTTGCGATTGCTAAAATTGGATCCGATCATACAAACCGGAATGCGCGACGGATTTTTGTCGATGGGACACGGAAGAGCTTTAATAAACGTTGAAAACTCCGAAGACCAATTAAGTATTTACGAAAAAATAATTGAACAAAAATTATCCGTTCGCCAAACGGAACAATTGGTAAAAGATTTAAAGGAAGGCGTTGTTGCAAAACCTAAAAAACCTGCGCAAGAAGCCAAACTTCCATCATTTGTAAATGACGGATTAAAAACTTTCAGCAATTATTTCGGGCATAAAATTGACATAAAATTATCGGGAAAAGACAAAGGAAAAATCAGCATTCCATTTCATTCGGAAGAAGATTTTAACCGACTTAAAAAATTACTGGAATAGTGCTTAAAAAAAAGCTATATATCTGTTTAATTATTACCGCTTTAACGGTATTCAACAGCTATGCGCAAAATGCCGGCGAGGTAAAAATTAAAGACACCATTACGCCATCAAGTGATGAGTTTAATATGCTTTCTCCCGCAAAAGCAGCATTTTATTCGGCAGTTTTACCCGGACTTGGACAGGCTTACAACAAAAAATACTGGAAAATTCCGATTGTTTATGGTGCATTGGGATCGGGTATTTATTTTTATCAGTCAAATAACACCAACTTCAACAGGGCAAGAACTGCCTTCAAATTAAGGATCAATGAAAAACCCGATGAATTTGACGGGTTAAACGGAAATATATTTTTATCCAAAGACGCGTTAATTTCAGCACAAAAATCGTACAAAAAAGACCGTGATTTATCGCTTCTTGTCACTATTGGTTTGTATGTTTTACAAATTGTTGAAGCAAGTGTCAACGCGCATTTACTGCAACACAATGTTGACAGCAATTTGTCGGTTTCCCCTTCAATAATTCGCAATGACCTCAATAACAAAGCAATTGTTGGCACATCAGTTAATTTTAATTTTTAATCATGAAGATAGCTTTATTGGGTTATGGAAAAATGGGCAAAACAATTGAACTAATTGCGTTGCAACGAGGCCATGAAATCGTGTTAAAAATTGATGAAAACAGTCCGGATTTCGATATTACATTGGCGGATGTTGCCATTGATTTCAGCATTCCAGCAGCAGCTTTTAAAAATATTTCAAACTGCTTAAACAATCAAGTTCCCGTAATAAGTGGCACAACAGGCTGGTTAGATAAATTGCCCGAAGCAACCCAACTTTGCAAACAAAATAATGGCGCTTTCATTTCTGCTTCTAATTTTAGTTTGGGCGTAAATATCTTTTTTGAATTAAATGCCCATTTGGCAAAAATGATGCGTAATTTAGAACAATACGCCATTTCTATAGAAGAAATCCATCATACCAAAAAATTGGATGCACCAAGCGGCACGGCAATTACCCTGGCTGAAGGAATTATTAATAATTCTGACAAAGAAAGTTGGGCTTTGGGTGTAACAAACAAGGAAACCGAAATACCAATAACAGCAAAACGTATTGATGAGGTTCCTGGAACACATACAGTTGCATATAAATCGGCTGTAGATACTTTAGAAATTAAACATACCGCACACAGCAGAGACGGTTTTGCTTTAGGAGCAGTTATCGCTGCGGAATGGCTGGTAGGAAAAACAGGTGTTTTTTCAATGAAAGACGTTTTGGGTCTTAAATAACATTTAAAATTATTAATTATGACAATGATACAATGGTTTATATTTTTCTTGATCGTTCAAGTAATTCACTTTGCTGGAACCTGGAAATTATACGTAAAAGCTGGCAAAAAACCCTGGGAAGCAATCGTACCGGTTTATAATGCCATTGTGCTGTTGAAAATATTAAAAAGACCAACCTGGTGGATTATTTTACTGTTTATTCCAATCATCAATTTGTTGATGTTCCCGGTAATATGGGTTGAAACCGTCAGAAGTTTTGGAAAATACAAAACCTTAGATTCGGTTTTGGCAGTTTTAACACTTGGTTTTTACATTTATTATTTAAACTATATCGACGATGTAAATTATGTGGAAGGCCGAAGTTTAAAATCAAGAACTGAAGTGGGAGAATGGGTCAGTTCCATTGTGTTTGCCATTGTTGCCGCAACATTGGTGCACACCTACTTTATGCAGCCTTACACCATTCCGACTTCTTCTTTGGAAAAATCTTTATTGGTTGGCGATTTCTTATTTGTAAGTAAATTTCATTATGGCGCAAGAACGCCAATGACCGTTATCGCCGCACCGATGGTTCACGATTCATTGCCGCTAATGAAAGCCAAATCATACTTAAAAGTTCCGCATTTGCCTTATTTCAGGTTACCGGGTTTTGAAAATATTAAACGCAACGAAATTGTGGTTTTTAACTGGCCGGTTGATACCGTTCGTTTTTTTAGGGACAAATCAAAAATTCATATAGACAAACCGATTGACAAAAAATCTAATTACGTAAAAAGATGTGTTGGTATTCCTGGGGATTCTTTAGAAATAAAGGAAGGCTACATTTATATCAATGGCGAAAGAACGGTGCTTCCGGATAGAGCCCTTCCACAATACATCCATAAAGTTGTGACCGACGGACAACAACTATCTCCTGCAGCGCTAAAAAGATACAACGTTACTGAGGGTGGTTTTTATGGTGATTACTACATGCTGAACCTGACGGATGAAAATGCAAATAAACTTAAATCAAATCCTGTCGTTAAAAGTGTTACCAAAGAACTTTCGCCCAAAGGAACTTATAACGCCTCTGTTTTTCCCCACAATAGTCAATATGCCTGGTCAATAGATAATTACGGACCAATTTACATTCCGGAAGCCGGAAAAACCGTTGAATTAAACGCCAAATCATTGCCTTTTTACAAACGAATTATTGAAGTTTACGAAAACAATAATTTAACAACCAGCGGAGACGAAATTTTCATCAATGGAAAACTGGCAACCACTTATACCTTTAAACAAGATTATTATTGGATGATGGGTGATAACAGACATAATTCTGAAGATGCCCGTTATTGGGGTTATGTTCCTTTTGACCACGTGGTTGGTAAACCCGTATTTATTTGGTTTAGCTGGGACACCAATGGGGAAGGAATTGCCCAAAAAATTAGATGGGAACGTGTTTTCACCACAGTTCACGGCAGCGGAAAACCAGTTTCATACCTTTACTATTTCTTAGGCGTACTTGCGTTATGGTATGCTTTTAGCTTTTTCAGAAAACGCAAAAAAGTAGAATAAATCTTTATGATTTTATTGCAACCAACCTATTTTTCGCCAATTCTTCAATACGTTGCAATTGCAAATACTGATGAAATTATTTTTGAAACAGAAGATAATTTTCAGAAACAAACCTACAGAAACAGGTGCTATATTTATGCAGCCCAAGGAAAACAATTGCTAAATGTGCCTGTTCAACACGCTAAAGAAATTAAGCAAAAAACCAAAGACGTAAAAATTGATTATAAGGATGATTGGAACAAGCAACAGTTGAAAACCTTAAAAACCGCTTACAGTTCATCACCTTTTTACGAATTTTATATTGATGATTTACTGCCTGTTTTTGGAAAAAAAATAAATTTTTTATTGGATCTGAATTTTTTGGCGCACGAAATTATCATGGATGCCTTGCAGCTTGAAATTCCTTTAAAAAAAACAACGGAATATGAGAAAGAATCCAACATAATGGATTTAAGAATCTTGGCTGAAGACAAGCCCAAAATAACTTACAATCTTGAACGCTACATTCAGGTTTTTTCTGAAAATCATGGGTTCATTCCAAATTTAAGCATCTTGGATTTGCTTTTTATGGAAGGCCCAAATGCGCTTAATTATTTGGAAACACAAAAAAATATTTTTTAGTTTTGGAACTTCTCCGATTTATCACACATTACGGAATGCACTTTTTACTTCCGGGTGCAATCGCTTTCTATTTCTTCAGAGATAATTGGAAAAAAGTTTGGCTGATATTTATTTTAACAATGTTAGTAGATTTAGATCATTTGTTGGCAACCCCGATTTTTAGTGCAAGCAGATGTAGTATTAATTTTCACATCCTTCACTCCTATTTCGCGATTGCAATTTATTTTGCGGTACTTTTCTTCAAAAAAACAAGAATTGTAGCCATCGGTTTATTGCTTCATATGTTAACAGATGTGATCGATTGCTTTTGGATAAAATAGTAAAAAGACATATTAATCTTTTATTGATATTTTTCATATCTTTGGCCAAAAATTAAATCAAATGTCAGAATTAAAAAATAGAACAATCGCAGAAATTGTAAGCGATGACATCAGCACCGCTTCCGTATTCAAAAAATATAAGTTGGATTTTTGTTGTGGTGGCGGAAAAACGGTTGAAAGTGCCTGTAAAAAAGCAAACATAAATGTTGATGATGTTATCAGTGATTTAATGAATAATAAACCAATAAGTGCTGCTCCTAATTTAAATTTCAAAGATTGGAGCGCTGAATTTTTGGCCGACTATATAGTTTATGTGCATCACACTTATGTAAAACAAAATTTAAGCATTATAAATGAATTTGCAGACAAGGTTGCCAATATTTACGGACAACAAGAACCAAAAACCATTGAAATTGCAAAATTGTTTTCACAAGTTTCTAAAGAATTTACTACTCACATGGCCAAAGAAGAAGGCATATTATTTCCAGCCATTAAAGCCAAAGAAGCAGATTACAATTTTCAATTTGACGAAAAGACCCTCTCATTGACAGAAGATGAACATGAAGGCGTTGGCACTATGGTTAAAAAAATTCAAGAATTAAGTTCAAATTTCACACCACCTGAATGGGCCTGTAGTACATTTAAAGCACTTTATTTTAAGCTTGAGGAATTTACCAACGATTTATACCAACATATTCATTTAGAAAACAATATTTTGTTTCCAAAAGTAAAAAAACTTCAACAAAACTACTAAAAGTAAAAAAGCTGCCAGAATTAATTTTCAGACAGCTTTTTTTATTGTTTTAAGAAAATATTACCTTATCAACTTTTTAAACTTAATTCGTTTTGGCGTTAAATCGCCGCCCAATCGTTTTTTCTTATTTTCTTCATAATCGGTAAAAGAACCTTCAAAGAAATAGACTTCAGAATTTCCTTCAAAAGCCAAAATATGGGTGCAAATTCGATCCAAAAACCAACGGTCGTGACTGATAATTACGGCGCAACCCGCAAAGTTTTCCAAACCTTCCTCTAAAGCACGCAATGTATTGATGTCTAAATCGTTTGTTGGCTCATCCAATAACAACACGTTTCCTTCTTCACGCAAGGTCATTGCCAAATGCAACCTGTTTCTTTCACCGCCCGAAAGTGTGCTCACTTTTTTATTTTGATCACTGCCGGAAAAATTAAATCGGCTTAAATAAGCGCGAGAATTTACCTGTCTGCCGCCCATTAAAACAAGTTCCTGCTCATCGGCAAAATTTTGCCAAATCGTTTTTTCAGGATCAATGTTGGAATGACTTTGGTCTACATAAGCGATCTTGGCAGTTTCACCCACAATAAATTCGCCTTTATCAGGTTTTTCTTCACCCATAATCATTTTGAAAATGGTGGTTTTACCGGCACCATTCGGGCCAATAACACCAACGATGCCAGCTTGAGGAAGTTTAAAGTTTAAATTTTCATATAATAATTTATCGCCAAATGCTTTCGAAACACCAATGGCGTCAATTACATTTGTTCCTAAACGAGGGCCATTTGGAATATAAATTTCCAATTTTTCATCCAATTGATTTTGATCTTGGCTCATCAATTTGTCGTAATTCGACAAACGGGCTTTTGATTTTGCATGACGGCCTTTTGGTGCCATTCGCACCCACTCCAACTCCCGTTCCAATGTTTTTTGGTGTTTGGATGCTTGTTTCGATTCTTGCGCTAATTTTTTCGATTTTTGTTCTAACCAAGTAGAGTAATTTCCTTTCCAAGGAATTCCTTCGCCCCTGTCCAACTCTAAAATCCAACCCGCCACATTGTCCAGGAAATAACGGTCGTGCGTAACGGCAATAACAGTTCCTTTATATTGTTGCAAGTGATTTTCCAACCAATGCACAGATTCAGCATCTAAATGGTTGGTAGGCTCATCCAACAATAAAATATCAGGTTCCTGCAACAACAATCGGCACAAAGCAACTCTTCTACGTTCACCTCCCGAAAGATTTTTAATTGGGGTGTCACCATCGGGCGTTCTTAAGGCATCCATGGCAATTTCAAGCTTTGTATCCAGTTCCCAAGCATTTGAAGCATCAATTTTATCTTGAAGCACTGCTTGTTGCGCCATTAATTTATCCATTTTGTCGGCATCGGAATACACTTCTTCCAAGCCAAACATATCATTTATTTTATTGTATTCCTCTAATATGGCCACAGTTTCGGCCACACCTTCTTTCACAACATCCAATACCGTTTTAGAATCATCCAATTGCGGTTCCTGAGATAGAAATCCGACAGAATAGCCCGGTGCAAAAACCACATCACCCTGATAATTTTTTTCAAGTCCGGCTATAATTCTAAGCAAGGTAGATTTACCCGAACCGTTTAAACCTAAAATCCCGATTTTAGCCCCGTAAAAGAAACTTAAATAAATATTTTTTAAAACCGGCTTGTTTGCACCTTGGTAAGTTTTGGTTAAACCTGCCATTGAAAAAATCACCTTATTATCGTCAGCCATTGTTATAGTTATTTGTTGTTGGTTATATGTTGTTGGTTGTTTTAAGTTTTAAGAATTTTTATGTTGAAAGTTATTAGTTTCTGAATTAGTTAACTCTTAACCTACCGGAAGGCAGGCTTATAACTTTTAACTTTTATACTCTTCCTTTTAAAGCATTAAACACCCAAGCGATGGCGAAAAACCCGATTCCTACGGAAGCAAATCCCCAGCCGGCTATGTCATTATATCGAAAAGCTCCAAGCGCGATAAGCCCTAAGCCAACTACAAGCATAATAAATGTTGCCCAAGCCAATACAGTATTTTTATTCATTTTATATGGTTATTTATTAAATTGAATTTCTAAAAAATAAATTTGCGGTTTGCAAATATCGTAATTTTCAGCTACAAAAATACAAAAAAACGCACTCTTTAGGAGTGCGTTAAATCAAAATAAAGTAAAAATTATCTATTTTAAAACTGTGCTGACTCAGTTTTTTTATTTAAACTATTTATACAACCTTTCTTAATTTTTCTTCAACTTTATTGTTTTTAGAAATAACTTCAAATTGATTAGATGTGTTGTTTTCGCCTCCTGCTTTTAAAGCTTTGTCTCCTGCAAAAAATGTTTTATGGTCATCACCAAGATTTGACCCTGCCATTCTTTGATGTTTTACACAAGAAACACCTTTACGAATTTCTTGTCTCTGAACATCTTTTACATAAGCCAACATACCTTCTTCTCCAAAATAACCTTCTGTTAAATCATTCATATGAAGTGCTGTTGTATGATAAGTTGGTAACGTAATTAAGTGATGAAATATACCTGCATATCTTGCCCCATCTATTTGGAACGTTCTAATTTTCTCATCAGCACGATAGCACAATTGCGAATCATCATATTGTTCATCCATTAAATTATTTCTATCATAGTCTGTCATATTTTCACCTTCTGAAAGCATTTCTTCATATATCTGATTGCGGAAATTTAATGTCCAATTAAAAGATGGTGAATTATTGTAAACCAATTTAGCATTTGGCACAACTTCTTTAATTCTGTTTACCATATTTGCGATTTGCTTAACATTTGGTGTTGGAGTTTCAATCCATAGTAAATCTGCTCCATTTTGAAGACTGGTAACACAATCTAACACAACTCTATCTATATTAGAGCCATCTTTAAATTTATACAATCCATTTGGCAATCTTACAGGACGCACTAATTTACCATCTCTTTTAAGAAACACATCATCTTCTTCTGCATCATTTATGTCAATTTCTTCCGCTTCAACAAAGGCTAAATATTGAGAAGCCAAATCTCCTGGTTCATTACTAACCGGTAATTTCTGCGTTAAACTGGCACCTTCTGAATCTGTTCTTGCAACAATAATTCCGTCATCTACTCCTAATTCTAAAAACGCATACCTAATGGCATTCAGTTTAGCAATAAAATCTTCATGAGGCACAGTGACTTTTCCATCCTGATGACCACATTGTTTAGCATCAGAAACTTGATTTTCAATTTGAATCGCACAAGCGCCAGCTTCAATCATTTTCTTTGTTAGCAAATAAGTAGCTTCTTCATTCCCAAAACCTGCATCGATATCAGCAATAATAGGAACTACATGCGTTTCAAAATTATCAATTTGATTTTGCACATCTTCTCCTTTTTCAAGTCTTCTGAACAAATCATTTAACTCAATTGCATCTGCTTGACGTAAGAAATCATAAATTTCCTTTATTAATGCCGGAACTGTAGTTTTTTCGTGCATCGATTGATCTGGCAATGGTCCAAATTCTGAGCGTAATGCAGCTACCATCCAACCAGAAAGATATAAATATCTTTTACTTGTTGTTTTATGATGCTTTTTAACAGCTATCATATTTTGTTGCGCAACAAAACCATGCCAACAACCTAATGATTGTGTGTATTTTGAAACATCTGCATCATATTCTGCCATATCCTTTCTCATAATGGCAGCTGTATATTTAGCGATATCTAAACCTGTTTTAAAACGATTTTGAGCAACCATTCTTGCTGCAATTTCAGGATTTATTGCATTCCAAGTATTTCCATACTTAGCTTTAATATCTTTTACTGTTTGTATAGCAGAACTATAATTACTTTGTACTAAATTTTTCATAATTTTGTCTTGTATTTAATTTTTATGGTTATTTATATGAATCACCCTTTAATTTCGCGGTTTTTGGGTGGTTTTTTTATAGGTATTTATACACTTTTAAGGTTAAGAATTCTTCAAATTTTTCTGAAATGACCAGAGAATCAAACAATTCGATGGCCAAATTAAATTTTCCGTTTTTAAAGGCAACTTCTCCAACCAACTCTTTAATTTGATGGATTTCTGAGTCCAATAATTCAATATACAATTCAACCGTAAATTTTCTGCCGTCTTCCATAGTCGAATTGTTATGAAGCCATTGCCACAATTGCGTTCTTGAAATTTCGGCTGTTGCGGCGTCTTCCATCAAATTGTACAATGCTGCGGCACCATTTCCCGACAACCAGGATTCCAGATATAAAATGCCAACATTGATGTTTTTACGAATTCCGTCTTCCGTAATCGTTCCTTTTGGCTGCTCCAACAATTGAGATTCGGTAATCTTTATATCGTTTCTTTTTTTATCAATTTGATTGGGCTCAGGCATAAATTGGTTAAAAACTTCCAAAGCCACAGAAACCAGTCCCGGATGCGCCACCCAAGTGCCGTCGTGGCCATTTTTTGCCTCGCGTTCTTTATCCATTCTCACTTTTTCGTAGGCGATTCTGTTTGCCTCTTCATCATTTTTTACCGGAATTTGTGCTGCCATTCCGCCAATCGCATGAACATTTCGCTTGTGGCAACGCTGAATCACCAATAAGGAATAGGCTTCCATAAAAGGTGTCGCCATTGTTACCTGACTTCTGTCGGGCACGCTAAAATTTTTGTGATTTCTGAATTTTTTGATATAAGAAAAAATATAATCCCAACGGCCGCAATTCAATCCAGCCATATGGTCTTTTAATTCATATATAATCTCATCAATCTGAAAACTTGCAGTTATGGTTTCTATTAAAACAGTGGCTTTAATGGTTGCTTGTTTTATGCCGAAGTACTCTTGCGAAAACACAAAAACTTCATTCCACCAACGCGCTTCCAGATAATGTTCCAGTTTTGGCAAATAGAAATAAGGTCCGGATTCATTTTCTAACAATTGTTTCACATTGTGAAAAAAGTACAAACCAAAATCAACCAAAGAACCCGACATTTGTTCCTCATTAATCAGCAAATGCTTTTCATTCAAATGCAATCCTCTTGGCCTCACACAAAGCGTGGCTATGGTTTCGTTTAATTTATATTCCTTTCCGTTTTCATTTTCAAACGAAATGGTTTTATTGATGGCGTCCCTCAAATTTTGTTGCCCTTCCATTAAATTGCTCCAAATTGGGGAATTGCTGTCTTCAAAATCTGCCATAAAAACTTTAGCGCCAGAATTTAAAGCGTTGATGATCATTTTCCTGTCAACCGGCCCCGTAATTTCAACCCTTCTGTCAAGCAAATCTTTTGGCAATGGCGCTGCTGTCCAATCTCCTTCTCTTACTTCAACAGTTTCTCTAGGAAATTCCGGAAAATTTCCTTTGTCAAAATAATTTTGCTGTAAAACCCTTCTTTCCAACAATTCCAAACGTTCGCTGTTAAATTTCTCATGCAACTGCACTAAAAAATCCATGGCTTCATTTGTCAAAATATCGCCATAAGAATTTTTAACATCTTCTGAAAAAGATACCGGGTGAATTGTTGTTTCATTAAATTTTTTCATTTTGCTGTGATTTTATGAAGGCAAACATAAAATAAAGTTTTTGATAAAACAAGCGAACGTTCGCTAATTTTTAGTTTTAGATAAATTTTTATTATTTCGCTAAAAAACATACCTTTGTTTTATGAATATAGAAGAAGAATACATCCGTTTAATCTTTGGATTGAAATTGAAGCAAATCAGAACAGAGAAAAATCTGTCCTTATTTGGACTTTCCAAGCTTACAAACATCTCAAAATCGTACCTAAACGAAATTGAAAAAGGCAAAAAATATCCCAAGACGGATAAAATTGCGCTATTGTCTCAAGTGTTGGATGTTCCTTACGACAATATGGTTTCCTTAAAACTCGATAAAAACTTGGCTCCTTTAGGGGAAATATTGCAATCCAAAATCTTAAAAGAAATTCCGTTGGATTTATTTGGCATTCAGGAAGCCGATTTAATTGACATTATTTCAAATGCGCCAGCCAAGGTCAATGCGTTTATAAGCACCTTAATTAAGATTGCCCAAAACTATAACCTTTCACGTGAAAGTTTCTTTTTGGCAGCTTTACGTTCTTATCAGGAAGCGCATAACAATTATTTTGAAGATATTGAATTAAGTGTTGAAAAGTTTGCCAAAGCCTATCAGATTAATTTAGAGGAAAAAATAAAATCGGCCGATTTAGAAGAAATTTTGGTGGAAGAATTTGATTATAAAATAATCAACAACGGGCTTTCCTCTTATACCAATTTAACGGAATTAAGATGCGTGTTCATTCCAAAAACAAACACGTTGCTGTTAAGCGATACCATCGACGAATCGCAAAAAACATTTATTTTTGCTAAAGAACTGGCCTACAATTACCTGAACTTAAAAGATCGGCTTTATACATTTTCATGGATAAAATTTGAAACTTTCGACCAGGTTTTAAACAATTTTATGGCATCATATTTTGCCGGCGCGCTCATCATTCCCAAAAAAGCCATCGAAAATCAGCTGAAAACATTTTTTGAGCAAGAAAAATGGGATGGCAATAATTTCAATAAAATGATTGCCCATTTCACCGATTCTCCCGAAACCTATTACCAGCGATTGACAAACATTTTGCCGAAAGTATTTCATTTTAAAAATTTATTCTTTTTGCGTTTCACCAATAAAAATGGCGAAAACAGGTACAAACTTTCAAAAGAACTTCACATCACCCAACAACAGCCACCAACCGCCAACGAAACTCATGAACGCTATTGCAGAAGGTGGATTTCTATTGATATTTTAAATAGGGTGGGCAAAAATGAAATTATTTCCGACATTCAAATTTCCAATTATCCCGGAAATGAATTAAGTTATTTGTTGATTTCAAGCGCCACCAAAGATCCTTTTAAAGAAAATCACAATCGGAGCATCAGTATTGGATTGCTGATTTCGCCATTGTTAACAAGTAAAATTAACTTTATTAACGATGCCAACATTAAATCAAAAAAAGTTGGGGTTACCTGTGAGCGATGTCCAATAACCGATTGCGAAGTAAGGGTTTGCGAACCAACAGAACTTCAAAAGATCGCCAAAAATGAAGAAATTGCCAAAACGGTTCAACAACTCCTGACAGATTATTCCTAAAACTGCATCGGCACTTCAATAAAAAGCAATTCTGAAGCTCTCTTGGCTTTTATATGGATATTTTTGGTTTCAGAAATGCCAATGGCATCTCTTTTTTCCAAAATTTCATTTTCAATGTTGATTTCGCCTTCTACAACCATCAAATACAATCCGTGATTTTCTGATTTTAACGCGTAAGTAAATGCTGAATTTTCATCCAAATCGATTCTTGAAATCACCGCATCCTGGTGAATCTTCAACGTATTTTTTACATCCCCATCAATAGAAGAAACCAAAATTTGAAGCTTATTTTTTCTTGCTGAAGCATCAAATTTTTGTTGGTCATATCTTGGTTCCACATCATTTTTATCAGGGAAAATCCATATTTGAAACAAATTTACTTCTTCACTTGGAGAATTGTTCATTTCGGAATGCTGCAAACCGCTTCCAGCCGACATTACCTGAACTTCGCCCGTGTGCAACTCAATAAATTTGTTGCCCGTAGAATCGCGATGTTTCATGGTTCCTTTTAATGGAATGGTAATTATTTCCATATTGTCATGGGGATGTGTTGCAAAACCCATCGCCCCTTGAACGGTATCATTATTTAAAACCCTTAACGCACCAAAATTTACCTTTTCAGGATCGTAATAATTTGCAAAACTAAAGGAATAATTTGCATCAAGCCATCCGTAATTGGCTTTGCCCCTATTGGCGGCTTTATGGATTATTTTTTTCATATTTTGTCCAGAATTTTACTTTTATGATAAATTATTAACCTGACTTTTAACTTTACCTTTTACAAGACTTTTTCAAATTCTTTAACCAATTTTACCAGCGCTTCTTTTAATTCAGCATTTACTATTTCGTCTTCCTTAAAATTTTCGGCATATAAAGGAAACGGCATATTGCCAATAATATTTGCCCCCATAAAAGGAAATTTACCCAACGCAATATCCAAAACAGATTTTCCTCCACGAATACCGGGTGAAGCACTTAACAATAACATTGGCCTATTTCTCCATACTTTACCTTCAATTCTCGACAACCAATCCAATGTGTTTTTAAAAGCGGTGGAATAGGCGCCATTGTGCTCTGCCAGTGAAATAATAAATCCGTCGGTTTTGTCAAATATTCTGTTTAAATCGGTTGTTGCTTTTGAATATCCTTTTTCGGCTTCAACATCAACAGAAAACAATGGCATTTCAAAATCATTCAAATCAATATTTACCACCTCAACATTCTTCAATAAACTGCCGGCATATTCAGCCAATTTCTTATTAATGGAGTTTTTGCTACTGCTTCCGCCAATAGTTAGGATCATTTTTTTCATTTACCTGGTTTTTGTTCTTACAAATATATTTAGAATATTTATTAATCGACCTTATATTTACTTTCAATAATTATAATCAAAAATAATTAACATTCATTTTGTACTTTAGCGCATCTTGAAAAGATCAAATAAAATGGACATCAACTTCAATAAAAACGAAGATTTCAACAAACTTCAATTGGCGGCACTTAAAAGAAAACTTGTAAAAGTTTACAAAGGCGGCGGTGAAAAAAGAACAGAAAAACACAAAGACAACGGAAAGCTAACGGCAAGAGAACGCATTGAGTATCTTTTTGATGCCAAGAGCGATTCCATAGAAATTGGCGCTTTGGTTGGTGAAGGAATGTACGAAGAACACGGTGGTTGTCCGTCGGGCGGCGTTATCGTAAAAATTGGCTTTATCAAAGGAAAACAATGCATTGTAGTAGCCAATGATGCAACGGTAAAAGCCGGAGCCTGGTTTCCAATTACAGGAAAAAAGAATTTACGAGCCCAGGAAATTTCCATGGAAAATAAATTGCCCATCATTTATTTGGTGGACAGTGCCGGGGTTTATTTGCCTATGCAAGACGAAATTTTTCCCGATAAAGAACACTTTGGAAGAATTTTCAGAAATAATGCCGTGATGAGCAGCATGGGAATTACCCAAATAGCCGCTGTTATGGGCAGTTGCGTTGCCGGCGGCGCCTATTTGCCGATTATGAGCGACGAAGCTATTATTGTTGACAAAACAGGAAGCATTTTTTTAGCCGGAAGTTATTTGGTGAAAGCTGCCATTGGGGAAAATGTGGATAATGAAACTTTGGGAGGCGCAACGGCGCACAGCGAAATTAGTGGAGTGACCGATTATAAAGCCACAGATGACCACGACGCTTTGGATAAAATAAAAAATATTATTGATAAAATTGGCGATTATAACAAAGCTGGTTTTAACAGAATAAAAACGGTAAATCCGGTTGAAAACCCTGAAGAAATCTTTGGAATTTTACCCGCCACAAGAACCGACCAATACGATATGCTGGAAATCATAAAACGTTTGGTGGACAATTCAGAAATAGAAGAATATAAAAAAGAATATGGAAAAACCATCATTTGTGGCTATGCGCGCATCGAAGGCTGGGCTGTGGGAATTGTGGCAAACCAACGAAAAGTGGTTAAAAACGCCAACAAAGAAATGCAATTTGGCGGTGTCATCTATTCTGATTCTGCAGATAAATCAACCCGATTTATTGCCAACTGCAATCAGAAGAAAATTCCGTTGGTATTTTTGCAAGACGTTACCGGATTTATGGTCGGCAGCAAAAGCGAACACGGCGGTATTATAAAAGATGGTGCCAAAATGGTAAATGCGGTGAGCAATTCTGTAGTTCCAAAATTTACGGTGGTGATAGGAAATTCATACGGCGCAGGAAATTACGCCATGTGCGGAAAAGCGTATGATCCACGCCTTATTTTTGCCTGGCCTTCTGCCCGACTTGCGGTGATGGGAGGCGAACAAGCTTCAAAAGTATTGTTGCAAATAGAAACGGCTTCGTTAAAAAATAAAGGTGAAGAAATCACCAAAGAAAAAGAACAAAAAATATTGGAACACATTCAGCAAAAATACGACACGCAAACGTCGCCCTATTATGCCGCTGCGCGTTTATGGACCGATGGGGTTATCAACCCTCTAGACACCAGAAAGTGGATTGGTATGGGCATTGAAGCCGCAAATCACGCACCCATTGAAAAACAATTCAATTTAGGGATAATTCAGGTTTAAAAAAATTGTAAATACCTTTTGTAATAATTATATTTGCAGCACAAAAAAATTAGAAAACAGTATGGGAAGAGCCTTCGAATTTAGAAAAGGAAGAAAAATGAAACGTTGGTCGGCTATGGCAAAAACATTTACCAGAATTGGTAAAGATATCGTAATGGCGGTAAAAGAAGGCGGGCCAAATCCGGAAAGCAATTCACGTTTAAGGGCAGTCATCCAAAATGCCAAGGCAGCCAATATGCCTAAAGAAAATGTTGAACGCGCCATTAAAAAAGCCACCGACAAAGATACTGCCAATTATAAAGAAGTACTATTTGAAGGTTACGCGCCGCACGGCATTGCTCTGGTAATTGAAACTGCAACAGATAATAACAACAGAACCGTTGCCAACGTGAGAGCTGCTTTTAATAAATGCAACGGAAACTTTGGAACATCAGGATCCGTTGTTTTTATGTTTGACCATACGTGCAATTTCCTCATAAAAGCTGATGATCTGAAGATGGATTTGGAAGAATTTGAATTGGAACTGATCGACTTTAATGTGGAAGAAGTTTTTGAAGACGAAGAAGGAATTCTGATTTACGCGCCTTTTGAACAATTTGGTGCTATCCAAAAGTATCTTGAAGAAAATAATATAGAAATTCTTTCCTCAGGTTTTGAGAGAATTCCTACTACCACCACCAAACTTTCTGAAGAAGAGCAAGCCGATGTTGAAAAATTATTGGAACGTTTGGAAGATGATGACGATGTGCAAAACGTTTACCACTCAATGGAAATGAATTGATGATAAATTTGTTTGGCAAAAAATCTTCGGAATTAAAACAGGAAATACACAAGGAAATTATTTGTCCGAACTGTCTTTCGAAAAATACGACAAAAATCTCTGTATTAGGTGTTTACAAACACCTTTTTCACATTCCGTTTGTTTCTGGAGGCAAGTACGGGGCTTCCGTTTGCACAAATTGCAATCATACTTTTGAATTGCATGCTATGCCAATGACCATAAAATTAGCTTATTTTGAATTGAAAGAAACCGCTAAAACACCTATCTGGTTTTATATCGGTTTAATTGGTGTTAAGGTGCTGGTCTTGGTTAAAATATTCAGTCGGTATTTTTAGAAGACGGAAGTTCAAAAACTATTTTTTAAAAATTCCAACGTTTTTGCTCTGTCAATTTTTTTTGTTTCCGTTTCTATAAACTTTTCTAAAAAATAGATTTCCTTAGGAATTTCATAGGTTGAAAATAATTTTGAGTTTTTAATTTCGCTAAGAATCAGTGCTTTTGTTGAATTCTTTATTTTATCAATCTTTAATTCTTCAATAATGAGAATCATTTTTTCACCAAGAATTTTATCTTTTTTTCCTGCAACAAAAAAACGATTTTCAATAATTCCGGCTAATTTTTCTTCAATTTGCTCGGGAATTAATTTTATGCCGCCCGAATTAATCACGTTATCAATTCTTCCCAGCCATTTAAATTCAGTTGGAGAAATAAGTTCAACCAAATCGTTGGTCACTACTTTTTCTGCTGAAATTGTTGGCGCATCAATTACCAGACATCCTCTATGATTGACAGCAATTTTGATGTTTGGCAATGTTTTATAATAAGATTGCTTCGCTCCGCTCGCAATGACGTTAAGTTTTTTAACTGCAATGTGCGTAATGGTTTCCGTCATTCCGTAAGTGGCAAATATTTCAGTTTTTACTTCCTGAATTTTACTTAATAATTCATTTGAAACCGTTCCACCGCCGACAATCAGTTTTTTAATTTTATGAATATCAGCCAAAGAATTGTGCAATTGCATAGAAACCATGGCAGAAAAATCATAGATTTTATCGCTATTTTTTAACGGATTTGAAGTTGGTTCTACAACATCCAAATGCCAGCCCAATGTTAGCGCCCGCACCAACATCATTTTCCCGGCAATATAATTGGTAGACATACACAACAATGCGGTAGTATTTTCGGGCAAATTAAAATACTCGCCCGTGGCTTTTGCGCTGTTAATCATATGTGATTTTTGAAGCTGGATGATTTTCGGATTCCCGGTTGAACCAGAAGTTTTTACTTCAACAAAAGATGTCGCATTAAACCAATTCGTTAAAAAATCAGCCACTTCCACAGAAATTTCCTTGGAAAAATCGATCAGTTCTTCTTCACAACTAAATGATTTTCCCTGCAATTTAAATGCACTGTGATATGGATTTTTTTTCAATGGGTTTAATCGTTTATTTGTTTAAAAGTTTAATTGTGTGATTGTGAATCAAATTAATGAATTTATTATACTAATTTCATTATAATTCCCCCTTCGGGGGATAGGGGGCTATAAACTCCTCTTCCTTAAATTCTATCGGTTTAAACACTTGGCCAAACAATTTTTCTTTCCAGTTGGTCCATCCGTATTTTTTGGAAAACAATAACAAAATTAATGGATACAAAATAAATACCGGCACAAACATTTCATAATCAATAGAAGGTTCAGAAATATCAACCAATAAAGCATCTGTTTGAAAAACAGTCCAGTTTGTTGTGACCAAAACCGCCGCAACAACATTGTTTGCCGCATGAAAACCCAAAGCCAACTCGGTGCCTTCATCCATCAAAGTAAAAATTCCAAGTAATAGACCCGTTCCAATATAATAGACCATGATAAACCAGCCCAATTTCTCCACTTCCGGATTTAAACCGTGCAACAAACCAAATATTGCGGAAGTCAACATGAGCGCCACAAACGAATTTTTAAACCAAGTTCCAAATCCTTGCATTAAATATCCTCGAAACAACAATTCTTCCATACTTGTTTGGATGGGCAAAAACAAGACTGATATAAGCAATAAAATAAAAAACGGGATGGCTTTAAAATTCCAAATATAATCTTCCGGCGCCATAAAATATCCAATAGCCACCATAAAAAGCCCTACAATTCCCCAGACTGAAAACGCATAAAAGACGCGTCCCCAGTCCACTTTTTCCCTGCTGGTAATAATGGTCTTTATTTTTCTTTTATGGATAAATTTTATGCCTAAAAACAAGGACAGCAATCCAAACAAAAAAGAAGCAATAATCAATAAAAGAAACAAATTTGCATCAATTCCCAGATCCACAAAATTTGTGCTTGCAGATTGCATAAACGTTTCAATATCGCCTGCATAAATGAAAGCAACTAAGGATAAAGGAACATATCCCATAATTTGCCAGCCAAAAATCAATAACATCAATGTCACCAAATAAGCAGTCCACTTATTATTTCCTTTGTATGCTTGTTGTATAAATTTCATTTTTATAATTTAACGTTCCATTTAATTTTGTTGTTGTAATGTAAATTCTCTCCCTTTACCTCTAGCGGACTTTCAAAATTGTTGGTAAACAAACTTCCGGTTCCCAATCCTTGCGGCATGTTGTTTTTTAAGGTGTATGTCCACTGCGCAATGGCGTTTAAACCAACATTGCTTTCCAAAGCCGAGGTAATCCACCAGCCAATATTTTGTGTTGCAGCCAGCTGAATCCATTCGGCACTTCCTTTAAATCCGCCCACCAAACTTGGTTTCAGAATAACGTATTGCGGCTTTATTGTTTGTAGCATTTTCTTCTTATCTGTTACATCAAAAACACCGATTAATTCTTCATCCAACGCAATTGGAATTGGCGATTTTGAACATAATTCTGCCATTTCATCAATTTGTCCCTGTTTAATGGGCTGTTCAATAGAATGTATTTCCAAATCAGACAATCTTTTTAATTTTCCCAAGGCTTCTGACGGAAGAAATCCACCGTTTGCATCAACTCTCAGTTCAATTTCTGCGGAAGAAAATTCATTTCTGATGCTTTTCAGCAAAGAAATTTCCGTTTCAAAATCGATGGCTCCTATTTTCAATTTAAGGGTTGAAAAACCTGCATTTATTTTTTCTAAAATTTGTTGTTTCATAAAAGCTTCGCTTCCCATCCAAATCAACCCGTTTATTTTTATGGCAACTTCAGATTTGGTAAATTTCGAAGGAAACAATTCAAAAGGATCTTTATGCTGAACCGACAAAAGCGCCTGTTCCAATCCGAACTGAATGGAAGGAAACTCAGTGAGTTCAATCAATAATGCTGACGAATTTCTGTTGATATTTTCACAAAGCCAAGCCAATTTGGCTTCATAATCTGGTCTGTCATCGGTGCTTAATCCTTTAAAAACTGCACATTCTCCATAACCAACTTTATCACCGTTAACCACTTTTAAAAAATAGGTTTCCTTGGTTCGCAAAACACCTCTTGAAGTGCCGCTGGCCTGTTTAAAATTTAGGATATATTTTTGAAAAAAAACTTTCATCTGTTTTATTAAAGTCGAAAGATACAACTATTTGAAAATTTATTTTATATTGGCAAAAGAAATTAAAACTGTTTTATGGACCTGCCGCAGATACCGAATTTGATTTATTATGCGATTCCTTTTTTTATCGTAACAGTGATTATTGAAGGCATTGCTATTTTCAAAAAAGACCCGGAAAACTATAACATTAAAGACACTTTTGCTTCTTTATCTATGGGCGTTGGCAATGTTTTGGTTAATTTATTAAGCAAATTAATCGTGGTTTTTGTGATCACTTTTTTATACGAAAATTTTAGGATGGCAACCATTCCATTTGCCTGGTGGGCCTGGTTATTGATTTTGTTTGCCGACGATTTTTGTTATTACTGGTTTCATAGAATTGGACACGAAAGTCGGTTTTTTTGGGCATCGCACATCATCCATCATTCCTCACAAAAATACAATTTAAGTACCGCTTTGCGCCAAACTTGGACTGGCGGATTTTTCAGTTTTGTGTTTTATTTGGCCTTGCCTTTATTTGGTTTTCACCCTTTAATGATATTTACACAGATGGCCGTCAGTTTAATTTACCAATATTGGATTCATACCGAATTAATTGACAAAATGCCCCGTTGGTTTGAAGCAGTTTTCAACACGCCTTCACATCACAGGGTTCATCACGGATCAAATCCTTTGTATCTCGACAGAAATTACGCGGGAATTCTCATTATTTGGGACAAATTATTTGGCACTTTTCAGCCTGAATTAAAGGAAGAAAAAGTTGTTTACGGATTGCATTCAAACATCAACACCTACAATCCAATAAAAATTGCATTTCACGAATGGATTGACGTTTTTAAAGACGCCATTTCAGCAAAAACTTCTTTTGTAAAAAAGTTTAACTATTTCATTAAACCACCAGGTTGGAAACACGACGGTTCAGGCTTGCTTTCTGAAGATTTAAGAAAAGAATGGCTTATGAACCATCAAAAAAATGCTCCTATAAATTAGCATTAACGCTAAAACTTATTTTTCTATAATTTTAAGCTAGCGCCAATCTCAAGTAAAATCAATTCTTTTTTTGCTTTGGCAAACTTTTCAAAAGCGTCTTTATGGTTTATTTTTATGTAGCCAAAAGTGTCAAAATGAACGCCCAAAACTTTATTGCAGCCTAAAAATTTAGATGCTATAATTGCTTCATCTAAACCCATGGTGAAATTATCGCCAACCGGCAAAATTGCCAAATCGAGCTCGCCAATTACTTGGGGAATTAATTTCATATCATACGTTAAAGCGGTATCGCCGGAAATATAGATGAGGTGATGGCTGGTTTCTATGACAAAACCACCCGGTTGTCCGCCGTAACTTCCATCGGGAAAAGAACTGGAATGAATGGCATTTGTATAATGTACTGTTCCGAAATCGAAAGTCCATTTTCCGCCGTGATTCATTGGATGCCCTTTAATTCCTTTGCTTTCAAAATGAGAAACAATTTCAAAATTTGAAATGACTGTGGCCCCAGTTCGTTTTGCGATGGTTTCAACATCCAAAATATGATCTTGGTGTGCATGGGTTATTAAAATATAATTGGCCTGTAATTTATTGATGTCAATGTTTTTGGCCAATTCATTTCCAGAAATAAATGGATCAACTAACAGTGTTTTGTCTTTTGTTTCGATACTTAAACTTGAATGGCCTAAAAAGGTGATTTTCATAATGGGAAGTTTGTTAGTGATACCCTGCAATTTAATAAAATAAATCCATAAAAAAACCACGAAAAACTAATTTTCCGTGGTTTCCAACAAACAAATAAGTAAAGTTTATGAATTAAAACTTATACTTGACATAGGCAGTGAAATTTCTGCCAGTTTCGTAAATACGTCCTGCGGAAGTATTTGAATTTTGATAAGAATAATTTAAATGTTCATAATAAGCCTTGTCAAAAATATTCAATACGGCAAATCCGATTGAAAAATTATCGAACGGAGTTACTCCGGCTCTTAAATCCATGGTCCCGAAACCTGGAGTTTTTTCTTCCATAAATGAAGCTGAAATTCTGCTTTGTTCTGCCACCAATCTCGAATTTAATGCGATCCAAAATTTATTTTCTTCAAACTTAACGCCCAAATTTGCCATAAATGGAGGAATTTGCGCCAACGGCTCATCCAAATCTTCATTTTGGGCACGTGTATAGGAAAGTTCAGAAGTAAATGACAATTTATTAGTTGCGCGCACATTAAAATTAAACTCAAATCCGGTTTGCGAAGCTTTATCAATATTGACAAATTGTTTGGCAAAAACCGGCGGCGTAGTTGGCATAAATTTTCTTGGAATAGTTGGATTAACAATACCATAAATATAATCTTCCAAGAAGGAATGAAATACCGAAGCACCAACTTCAAAATCTTCAAACTTCTTAGAAAAAGACAATTCTATTTGGTTGTTAATTTCAGGTTTTAGATTTGGGTTTCCAACATATTCATAAGGATCTACGCCAACATTATAATGATTGATAAAACGTTCGGTCATTGATGCCGTTCTAATTCCCCTTCCAACTGCAAATTGTGTTTGAAATCCGTTTTTTTGATATTTTACGGAAGCATTTCCGCCGATATTCACTTCCGATTCGTCCTTAATTTCGCCGCCATACAACGCTTCAAAATCGGGCGCAGGATCATTTAGCTTTGCTGAAATAAAATCGGCCCTAACGCCAGCAGTAATTGTGGTATAATCTGTAATTTTTATTTTTTCTTCCACAAAAACACCAATATCATTTAAATCGGCATCCTGCCAAACTTTATCCGTAAAAGTCATAGGATTAGGCAACACATTTCCATTCATTATTTTTACAATTCGTGTTCTGTCTCCTTTTCTGTTCAGCAAATTGGCATCGACGCCGGCAAACAATTTCGAATTGTTGGAAGTATTAATGACCATTTCTGCTTTACCGCCGTAAGAAAAAGATTCAACAGGCGATTTTGAATCGGTTGCCATAAAACTCGGACGATTTTCATTGGTCATTAAATGATCTACATAAGAGTAAAAAGCTTTAAAAGTAAAACTGCTTATTTTGTCAGAAATATTGTCGAATTTATAATCTATTCCAGCCAACAAACTATCGTCGTAAGGCGAATCCATCGCCAAGCCTGCATGGTCAATATCACGCGCAAAAGATTGTCTCCAGCTGAATTGCAAACGTTGGTTATCGGTTGGATTTACGCCAACTTTAACCGAATAATCTGTAGTTCTGAAAGAGGATTGCACCTCATCGCCATTTCCATCAGTATAATCGCCAAAATCACGATAAGAACCGTTCAATTGTACATCAAATTTCTTGGCAACATACACCAAAGAAGCGCCACTTACCAAATTACCGCCATTGGTTTCATAACCGCCTTCTACACTTCCGTGAAAACCAAGATCGTTTTTTGAAGGATTTTTGGAAACCAAATTGATAATTCCGCCAAAATTTTGTCCGAAACGAACCGTAAAAGGTCCTTTTACAATTTCAATTTTTTCAATTTCCTCCGGAATTACGTGCGTTGTGATTGGATCCATTCGGCTCGGACAAGCATTGTGGATTTTCATTCCGCCATCATATTGAACATTTAGTTGCTCGTATTTAAAAGAACGGAATACCGGTTCAGAAGCATAAGCACCGCGCTTTACAATGGCAAAACCCTGAATGTCTTTAAACAAATGCCCGACACTTCTTGGTTGGCTAACCATTTTTTCGGTATCCGTAATTACGGTAGATTGGGAAAGATTGCGCAACGGATTGGCATCCACAATAATTTCACTTAAATCTATTTGGGTCGATTGCATTTTGATCAGCATTTCGTTTTGCAATTCCACAACAATGGTTTTAAAACTAATATGGGAGATTTCTGCTTTTTCGCTACTTTCAGCCTGAATGGAAAATTCACCATTTGCATTGGTAACGGTCACTGATTTATTTTTAAGCACTTTAATGGTTGCGTATTCTATCGGATTGCCAGTTTCTTCCGATACAATTTTACCGCTTATGACAGCGGTTTGTGAATAGGCTGTTGCAACGCTAAACATTGCCAATAAGACTCCTATGATAGTATTTTTCATTTGATAATTTCGTTTTGATATTTGTTTTTTCAACCCAATGATTTATCCGAATTCATATTCATTATATGTTCGGAATTAGCCCAAAATTACCATTCATCAAAAAATAGATAAATAATACAAATTTTAAGCTTTTCAATAATGTGTTAACTACTTGGTATTAATTAATTTAACTATTCAAAAATCCATAAACGCCGCTATTGGTCCAAACTCTAGGTTTTAAAATACACCGAATTAAGCACCGATTTACAGCACTATAATTTCAGGAAATGAATTAAATAAAAAGCGTAACTGATTAATTAGGAAATGAATTGAGGCGGTTTCAATAAAGAATTGTAGAAATCTTGTGAAGTGTATTTATTAACAAAAAATCTATGCGTATAGTTCTCGTCGAAGTTTTTAAGCGTATAAGAAAATTGTTCTACAGGTGAAACAGGATATTTCTCCAAATCTATTTGTGGAATGGTAGATTTATGGTCGTGGTCGGTATGATTTGCTTTGTTCAATTGTTTTTCCAAATAACACTTCCCATTACACTCCAAATAAGGTTTGTCCCTATTTTCACAAAGCACATTAGCAATATAATCATAATTGGCATAATACTCCATTATTGGAACCAATGGACGAACCATAGCCAGCAAATAAAGCAGGTAAAAAAATATGCCGAAAAATTGATTTTTCATTTATAAATTATATACAAGACAAATATATCTTTTATTTTTTATTCAGAAAGTGACAAAAGTCACTTTAAGCCGCTAAAAATGTACCTAAACCAAATAATATTGCAAACAAAAAAGTACTTATAGCTAATTTTTTTAATTCAGGGTCTAAAAGTATGGGTCTTTTATTGCGAACCACCACCAAAAAATGTTTTCCAATTGGGATATAGGCCATCAAAAATAATAGTTGATGCCAGGATTTGTAATAAACAAATGAATATAATGAGACAAACAAAAAAGAAGCAATCAATAAATAATAATGATAATATTTGGCATATTCCACGCCTATTTTTACCACAATAGTATTTTTACCCGATTTTGCATCGGATACGCTGTCTCGCATATTGTTTAAATTTAATACGCCAATACTCAAAAACCCAATGGAACAAGCAGGCAAAAAAATGGCAACATCCAATTGTTTTGAGAATAAATAATAACTGCCGCAAACGCTAAGCAATCCGAAAAAGAGGAACACGAAGAAATCTCCAAATCCGCTATAACCATAGGCTTTATTACCCATGGTGTATTTTACGGCGGCTGCAATGCTTGCAATTCCCAACACAAAAAACACCAATAAGTTTACAAAATCGTCTTTGCCAAAAGCAATATAAATAAGTAAAATGGCAACAACCAAGGTAATTGCACTTGTTATTTTAATGGTCTTTAACAATTGTTCCGGTGAAATTTCTCCGCTTTGAATGGCTCGTTTAGGGCCAATTCTATCTAAATTATCGGTTCCTTTTACGCCATCACCATAATCGTTGGCGAAGTTGGAAATAATTTGAAAACCAACAGTGGTTAGCAATGCAAGTCCGCAAATCACCCAATTAAAATAGCCATGAGAGGCGGCCAAAAAACTGCCGACAATAATTCCTGAAACGGACAAAGGCAGCGTTCTTAAACGTGCGGCTTTCACATAGACTTTAAACATGGTGCAATTTTTTCAGAAGCTATTTGTCAGAAAATTTATAAATCTTCGGCGTTGGCAATTAATTCGGCAATGTCCATAACTTCAACATGATGCTCTTGATTTTTTGCTTTAATTCCGTCTGTGATCATCGTATTGCAAAACGGACAACCTGTAGCTATAATATTTGGTTTAGTTTCTAAGGCTTCTTCAGTGCGTTCAACGTTTATCTCTTTATTTCCTTTTTCAGCATCCTTAAACATTTGCGCGCCACCGGCACCACAACAAAGTCCGTTGGTCTTGCAACGTTTCATCTCAACCAATTCGGCTTCCAATTTTTCAATCAGTACTCTTGGCGCTTCGTAAACATCGTTTGCCCGGCCCAAATAACAAGGATCGTGAAAAGTAATTCGTTTTCCTTTAAATTTTCCTCCTTCAATGGTGATTTTTCCTTCATCCAACAAAGATTTTAAAAATTCGGTATGATGCAACACTTCATATTTCCCGCCGAGTTCAGGGTATTCATTTTTTAAGGTGTTGAAGCAATGCGGACAAGCAGTGACTATTTTTTTTACTTCATAGGCGTTCAAAACCTCAATATTGGTCATCGCCTGCATTTGAAACAAAAATTCATTTCCTGCTCTTTTCGCAGGATCGCCAGTGCAGCTTTCTTCCGTACCTAAAACAGCAAATTGTACATTTGCCTTGTTTAAAATTTTTACAAAAGCTTTCGTGATTTTTTTTGCTCTGTCGTCAAAACTTCCGGCACATCCAACCCAAAATAGAACATCTGGTTGAATACCTTGTGCGGTCATTTCAGCCATTGTAGGTACATTCATAAGTCTGCTTTTTTTATATATTTATGCTATTCGTGCTGACCATCGTCAAACACTTGAATAGTCACTTCTTTATTGATTAAATCGGTAAATTTACCGCGGTAACGTGTTGCTTTCACCAAATGATTGTCAATCCAATGGTAATTTCCGCCTCTCGGTTTACCCATCACCATTCCGTGATATTTGAATCCGTGTTTTTTAAGCCAAGTTTCTGTAACTTCACGATGTGCTTCCGTTCTTGAGGTAAAAAAGAAAATAATATGGCCTTCGTCATACCATTTATTCAACGTTTTAATCGCGTCTGGATAAGCTTCTGCCGTAACCATGCGTTCAGGTTCTTCATTAGGAATATCTTCGCCAACGGTACCGTCGATATCAATCAAATAATTTTTGATTCCTTCAGGTAAAATAGGGCTGATATGCAGTCCTGCTTCAACTTTTTCGTGCAATAATTTTTCTACATCCTCATTTTTCATGATAAAAGATCTTTATATTTTTAGTTAGTAATTTATTCGTCTTTCCAATTAAGTCGGTCCATTTGGTTGTATTGCCAAGGCGCGCCGTTGTTCTCAATATTTGTCATCATGCTGTTCAATTCTGTTGGTGCGGCAGATTGTTCCATCACCAAATAACGGCGTAAATCGATAATAATTGAAAGCGGATCTATATTTACCGGACATTCTTCAACACAGGCATTGCAACTTGTGCAGGCCCAAACTTCTTCAGGGGTGATATAATCGTTTAACAATTGTTTGCCATCATCAATAAATTTGCCATTTTTATCAATGTTTTTACCAACCTCTTCCAATCGGTCTCTGGTTTTCATCATAATGGCACGTGGAGACAACTCTTTTCCTGTGATATTTGCCGGACAAACAGAAGTGCATCTTCCGCATTCAGTACAGGTATAAGCATTCATTAATTGCACCCAATTTAAATCGGTCACATCACTGGCGCCAAATTTTTCGGGTGGTGCGGCATTTTCTGCAGGCACTGCATATGGATCGGCACTTGGATCCATCATCAATTTAACCTCATTGGTGACAGCTTCCAAATTGGTAAACTGACCTTTCGGTTTTAAATTTGCAAAATAAGTGTTTGGGAAAGCCAACAATATGTGCAGGTGTTTTGAATAGTACAAATAATTTAAGAATATTAAAATACCAACAATATGCAGCCACCAAGCAGTTCTTTCAATACTATTTACGACAGTAATACTAGATTCTTGAAATAAATTAGCAATGTATTGGCTTATTGGATTTCCAACATTTAAATTTTGAAAATGATTGTCGGTAGCATTCATCAAAAGGAATAACGACATTAAAACCATTTCGAAATATAAAATATTCAAGGCGTCATTTTTTGGCCAGCCTTTCATTTCCTTATTCCAGAAACGAGGAATTTGCAAGACCATTCTGCGCATCCAAAATATGATTACTGAAACCAAAACTAAGAATGCCAATATTTCAAAAGACCCAATCAAAAAGCTATAAAAACCTCCTAAAACAGAAAAAACGCGATGCGTTCCAAAAAGTCCGTCAATAATGATTTCCAACACTTCAATATTGATAATGATAAAACCTGCGTAAACGATGATATGCAGTATCCCGGCGATTGGACGTTTTACCATTTTTGATTGCCCCAAAGCAATTTTCAGCATATTATTAAAACGCTCATTTGGTAAATCAGATCGGTCAATGTTTTTGCCAAGCTTGATATTCCTGACAATTTTTTTGCTGTTTTTCACAAAAAACCCAATTCCAATCATTAAAAGAATTGCAAATGCGATGTTATCAATATAATTCATACATTTTAGTTTTTTGCTATTTTGAATATTTTAAATTTTATATCGCTAGCTCATTGATTTTTACTTTTCAACCTCAACATCTGTTTCAGGCACATAAGCTTTTTCCTTTTTTCCGAATAAAGAGAAATGAACAAAACGTTTTGGATGTAATTTCATTTCGCGCAACAACTCGTCCAATTCTTTTGAAGCACTTGTTAGGTTATTGTACATTTCTTCATCTTTCAACAATTTACCCAAAGTTCCTTTTCCTGATTCTGCATTTGCTAAAATACCGTTTAAGCTATTCACGGTAGTTTCCAAATTTTTAATGGTTGTGCCCAAGTTTGAATTTGCCAAAGAATCTGAAAGTTTTGCAAAATTATTGGTCATTAACTCAGCGTTGGTTAATGTGTTGCCAATTTTAACTTTATTGGTCGCCACCATTTCATTAACTGATTTCGAGATGGCATTAAAGTTTGAAATTGTTGCATTTAACTCGGCAATACTCGATTTCAAATCGGCCCTGGTTTTAGCATCCATAATTTCATTGATGCCAACCAATACGGAATCGGCGCTTACAACAGCTTTTCCAACTTTTTCGAAAAGTGGTTTTAAGTTTTCGGAAACTGAAGCAATCATATCCGCTTCAATTTCGCCTTTAAAAAAATCACCTGTTTTTGCAGTTTCTCCTTCATAGGAAGGAACGAGCGCCAAAGCTTTTCCGCCCATTAAACTGGCACTATAAATTCTGGCAATACTATTTTTTGAAAATTCCAAATCGGTTTCAACACTAAATTCTACGGTTAACCAACCACGTTTGGCAGGATCCGGATTAAAATTTATTGCAATCACTTTTCCAACTTCCAAGCCATTTAATGTGACAATGCTCGCTGTATTTAAACCTTGCACATTGTTATATTCCGTAAAATAAGTTTTTGAAGCAGCATCAAATAAATTTTGGCCTTTCAGGTAATTATAACCCCATATAAATAAGGCAATTACGGCTATGGCGATAACGCCTGTTTTTAACTCTCTGGTAATTTTCAAATCAATTCAATTTATTTGGGGCAATATTACTAATTATTTTTGGGAGTACTTAAAAAAACACGTTATGATTTTTTAAAAACATCCTCAACCGGTATTCTTTTTCCATTTTCAAATGCCACAATAAAAGAAGAGGTATATCCTTTAGATTTAGCCATTTGGTGCATTTTTTTTATTTCAGTATAATCGGATGTATTGCCAAAATAATATTTATAGCCGTTGTCAACTTTAACACGTTCTACATTGCTGAGCCCTTTAAAATTATTGGGCCTTGTTTCTAACCTATTGGTACCTGAGGCAATTTGCACTTTAAATTCAATATTATTAAAAATATTGCTCGCATCATTGGTAGTGGAAGCGTTGCTTTTTGAGCCTGTGTTGGTTTCATTTTTAGCAATGTTGGTATTGTTGCCCACCGTATTTAAAGTTAGCTGCTGAATGTATTTTAAAATATCCGAAGAAATTGATTTAGAATATTTTCCCTGTCCGCTTTCTGAATTTAAAAAGCTGCCTTCAACTGCATTCGTTAAAAAACCTGTTTCAATTAAAACACTTGGCATATAGGTTTGATGTAAAACCACAAAACCTGCCTGTTTCACACCTCTGTCCAATAGATTTAAATTACTTGTCAGCCCTTCCTGAATAATGCTTGCCAGTTGAATGCTTTTATCTAGATATTCTTCTTGCATAAGCGTTAAACCAATTACGGAATCGGGTGAATTAGGATCAAATCCCTTGTATTTCATTTCATAATTATCTTCCAGTAAAATAACCGAGTTTTCAGCCTTAGCAACTTCAAAATTCTGACGATTTACATGCGTTCCCAACACCCAGGTTTCAGAACCTGATGCTTGTGAATTGTGCGCATTGCAATGGATAGAAACAAACAAATCTGCATCTGCTTTATTGGCAATTCTTCCGCGCTCCCATAAATCAACAAAAACATCTGTTTTTCGCGTGTAAACAACCTTAATGCCTCTTTCTTTTTCCAATATTTCGCCAACCTGTAAAACAATTTTCAAGGCGATATCTTTTTCTTTGGCATAATTGTGCCCAACCTTGCCCGGGTCTTTGCCCCCATGTCCGGCGTCTAAAACTACAATAAATTCCTTTTTTTGAGCAATAATCGAATGATTATTAAATAGAAACGCCATAAAAAACACGAAAAATAGACTGTGCTTCATTGTCATTTTATTTTTAATTAAGAGTTGTGAGTTCATCAATAATTTTAGTTATTTTTGGCAACTGATATTTGTGTTTCAAATATTAAGCCATACATTTACAACCAATCAATAATGTGGTTGATTATTTAGGAAGCTAATGTAAAAAAACTTATGCTATCAACCCAATTTAAAAGACATTTTTATAAAAAATTCATTATTAAAACACCTTGTAAAAATAGCCATTTTTTATTTTTGCTGATAGTGATTTTCAGTATTGTCAATTTTAACGCTTACACTCAAGAAATTAAGGAAAAATCTACCGAAAATTTGAAGGTTAAGCTTAAAGACACCCTAATAATTCCATTAAAAGATTCCTTGGCCATAAAATCAAAGGATTCTTTATCCATAAAACCAAAAGACTCCATAGCCAAACCAAAAGAATTTCTTGAAAGTATAATTGTCCATAATGCGGATAGTTTGATACGTCAGGATATGAAAAACAAAAAAATATTATTATATAAAAATGCACACATCAATTATAATGATATTGATTTAACAGCAGGTTTTATTGAAATAGACAACAATACCAACATTATTACTGCCAAGGGAGTTAAAGACAGCATTGGAAGCTATTCGCAGCGCCCGATTTTTAAACAGGGCTCTGAAGAATCTACCCAAGATACCATAAAATTCAATTTTAAAACCGAAAAAGCGAAGATTTGGGGATTAAGAACTGAACAGCAAGGGATTATTATTAGAGGGGAAGTGAGTAAAAAACATAATGATTCGGTGGTTTTTATAGAAAATATAAAAATTACCACTTCTGAAAAAGAACACCCCGATTATTATATTGATATCAAAAGAGCAAAGTTTATTCAAAATAAAAAATTGGTGGCAGGAGCCAGTCAGTTAGTTATTGCCGATGTTCCCACGCCAGTTATATTGCCTTTTGCTTATGTGCCTTTAACCAAAGGGCGAACTTCGGGGGTTTTAATGCCAACTTGGGGTGAAAATAGCAGGCAAGGTTATTTTTTACAGAATGGCGGATATTATTTTGTGGTAAACGACAATTTTGATTTGGCTTTGCTGGGCGACGTTTATACCAATGGAAGCTGGGGTTTTAGGGCAGAATCCGGCTATGCGAAGCGCTATCGATTTTCGGGAAAATTTGATTTTAAATACGAAAACTTAGTGACGAGCCTTAAAGGTTTTGAGGACTATTCCAAAGGAACCAATTATAACATTCGATGGAATCATTCTCAAGACACAAAAGCAAGTCCAAATTCTAGATTTTCAGCTTCCGTAAATTTAGGGAGCAGCAAGTATTACAGGGAATCGCTTAATGAATACAATACCAACGCATTTTTAACAAACAACCTAAGTTCATCAGTTTCCTATTATAAAAAGTTTGTGGGAACACCTTTTAATATGTCTTTGTCAGTTACGCATTCGCAAAATACGAATACGGAAGAAATAGCGATGACACTTCCTTCTTTGCAGGTTAATATGGATCGGGTTTATCCTTTTACGGGTAAAAACGGCGCTAAAACAAATGCCCTTCAAAAAACGGGATTGAGTTACTCTTTGAAAGCTGACAACAGAATAAATACGAAGGATGAATTTTTCTTCAAAAAAGAAATGTTTGAAGATGCCAAATCTGGGATACAACACACGGCCTCCTTAAATACAAATATGAAGGCTTTAAAGTTTTTTACGCTTTCGCCAAGTTTGAATTATAAAGAAGTTTGGTATTTTGACCAACTTAACAAAACTTATGATGTTGTAAATAATAAAATTGAAACAGATACAGTAAGTGGTTTCAATGCATTTAGGGAATATTCGGGAGCAGTCTCCTTATCCACCACTTTTTACGGTATGTTTAAATTTAAAAAAGGAAATATTGAGGCCATACGTCACGTTGTAAGGCCAAGCGTTTCCTATAGTTACCGACCTGATTTTAGCAGTTACAATGACATCGTCCAAAAAAGTGCAGATCCAACCGATTTTCTGGAATATTCTCCTTTTCAAAATGGAATATACGGAAGTCCGGGAACTGGGATTTCAAATAGTTTAAATTTTTCGTTGGATAATAATTTAGAAGCAAAAGTCAGAAAGAAAGATTCAACCGAAACTGAAGCCAAAAAAATAATTTTACTGAACAACTTAAATTTCAACACCAGTTATAATATGGCTGCCGATTCTTTAAAATGGAGTCCTGTAAGCGTAAATGCAGGTACCAAGATTTTTAAAGACCAACTTAGCCTAAATGTTAGAGCAACTTTGGATCCTTATGCGATAGATGTAAATGGCAAGAAAATTAATACGTTTAACATCAATAACGGTGGAAGTTTATTCCGACTTACAAATGCGGGCGTCACCATGAATTATTCTCTTTCAAGTAAAAAAGATGATACAAGCAAGAAAACTGCGGAAGAAAAAAATGCACAAGATAACAATTCTGAAGGCATTTTCGGTGAAGATTTAGATGCTTCCAATGAGCAGATGGACAATAAAGAATCTGATAAAAATAAGGTTAAAGAAACCAAACTGTATCAATCCAAAATACCTTGGACTTTACAATTGGCCTATTCTTTAAATTATAGCAATAATAACAGAGAGCAGGAAATTTCTTCCAATTCGCTAATGTTTTCAGGAGACATTGAATTGACGCCAAAATGGAATGTTGGTGTTTCTTCGGGATATGATATAAAAAATCAGGGATTTACCTATACACAATTACGATTTTCTCGTGATTTGGACAGTTGGAAACTAAATTTCAACTGGGTTCCTTTTGGTGAAAGACAAACCTATTACTTTTTTATTGGGGTGAAATCGTCTATGCTTAGCGATTTAAAATACGATAAGCGACAAGTTCCTGACAGAAGGTTATTCTAAGATTTAAGCAAAACTAAAATAATAGATTATGAAAAAAATAATTAACACCATCAACGCTCCTGCACCGGTTGGACCATACAATCAGGCGGTTTTGGCAGGAAACACTTTATACACTTCAGGTCAAATTGCCATCAATCCCAAAACTGGGGAATTGGTTACCAACAATATTGAGGATGAAACCAAGCAGGTAATGGAAAACTTGAAAATTGTTTTGGCTGAAGCCGATATGAATTTTGAAAACGTGGCAAAAACCACCATCTTTATCAAAAACATGAATGATTTTTCAAAAATGAATTCCGTTTACGGAAAGTATTTTGTAGCCGGCAATGAGCCTGCACGCGAAACTGTGGAAGTCGGTAACTTGCCTAAGTTTGTGAATGTTGAAATCTCAATGATTGCCGTAAAGTAATTATCTAAATAGATTTTATCAATAACTCCGCTGTTGCTGGATTTGTTGCCAATGGCACATCATGAACATCACACAAACGCATTAACATGGCAATGTCCGGTTCATGTGGATGCATCCCCAGCGGATCTCTGAAAAAGAAAACCATATTTGTTTTTCCTTCCGCAACGCGCGCCGCTATTTGAGCATCGCCGCCATAAGGGCCCGATAAAAATTTCAGCACTTCAAATCCGGCCTTTTCGGCATGTTTACCTGTTGTGCCCGTTGCAACTAACTTAACATTTTTAGCTGTTAAAATAGCTTTGAAATCCATTAAAAACTGAATCATTTCGGCTTTTTTGCCATCGTGTGCAATAATCGCTATTTCCATATTTCAAGAAATTATTTATTTATTCTAAGGATGAAGCGTATTCAATCAATTCAACAATTTTGGTTGCATACCCAAATTCGTTATCGTACCAGGAAATAATTTTATAAAAATTTGGATTGAGTTCCAATCCGGCCGCTGCGTCAAAAACTGAAGTTCTTGGCTCCGAAACAAAATCTTGTGAAACGACCTCCTCTTCGGTATAGCCCAAAATTCCCTTCAATTCATTTTCCGAAGCTTTTTTCATGGCGTCTTTAATTTCTTGGTAAGAAGTTTGCTTTTCCAAACGAACCGTTAAATCCACCAATGAAACATCAGCAATCGGAACTCTTATTGCCATCGCCAACAATTTACCCTGCAATTCGGGCATAATTTTAGTGACCGCTATTGCCGCATTTGTGGTGGTGGGAATCATATTGTTTAAGGCAGATCGCCCTCTTCTCCATTGTTTTTCGGGACCATCAACTGTTTTCTGGCTTGCGGTTACTGCATGAACGGTGGTTACAATCCCTTCAATAATACCAAAATTTTCATGCAATACTTTGGCAATTGGCGCCAAACAGTTTGTGGTGCATGAAGCATTTGAAAAAATGAGTTCGTTTTTGGAAAGTTTGGTATGGTTTACGCCCATTACAAACATTGGCGCATTGTTGGAAGGTGCCGAAATCACCACTTTTTTTGCACCTCCTTTAAGGTGTAGCGCCGCTTTATCCCTATCCGTAAATAATCCCGTAGCTTCAATGACATAATCTACTTCAACTTTTCCCCATTGAATATCTTCCGGATTTTTTTCGCCGGTAACCCGAATGGGTTTGCCGTTTACAAACATGGTTTTGTCTTTTACCTCAATGGTTCCTTTAAAGCGTCCGTGAACCGAATCATATTTCAACAAATAGGCCAAATGATCAATATCAAGCAAATCGTTTATGGCAACTATTTCTATGTTTTCTTTATTGATTGCAGATCTGAAAGCAAGTCGTCCTATTCTTCCAAATCCATTTATTCCAACTCTAATCATTCAATTTAAATTGCTGTTAATCTTCAAATTTCGCAACACTTACTCTTTATTTTATTTACAAAAAGCAAAAACTGCCCAAAAAGGAGATTGTTATTTTTTTTACGTTAAATGGACATAATATCACTAACGCGCAATAATTCTTTGTCAATTTCATGGCGGCCTTTCACGGCCTTTTTCAGCTCGGTGGTTTCAACTTCATTATTGATTAAACCCACCATTAAGTTGGTTTTGCCATCCAATAACAACTCAACCGCCCTTACGCCTAACCTGCTCGCCAAAACACGGTCAAAACAGCTTGGAGAACCGCCTCTTTGCATATGGCCCAATACTGAAACCCTGACTTCATATTGCGGTAAATTTTCTTCCACATAATCGGCCAGTTCAAATACATTTTTCCCAATTTTATCACCTTCGGCCACCACCACAATACTTGATGATTTTCCTGAACGTTTACTTCGTTTTAATGATTCCAGCAACCGTTCTAAACCCAAGTTTTCTTCAGGAATTAAAATTTCCTCCGCTCCTGCGCCAACTCCTGCATTTAATGCTATAAATCCTGCATCACGACCCATAACCTCCACAAAAAATAACCGATTGTGGGAACTTGCCGTGTCTCTAATTTTATCTATTACCTGAACAATTGTGTTTAAGGCGGTATCATATCCAATGGTATAATCGGTTCCGAAAATATCATTGTCAATGGTTCCCGGAATTCCTATCATCGGGATTTTATATTCCTTATTAAACACGATTCCGCCATTAAAAGTTCCGTCACCCCCTATTAATACCAACGCATCAATTTCTGCATTTTTGAGTTGGTTATAAGCTTTTTCTCTTCCTTCTTTTGTTCTGAATTCCGCGGAACGATCGGTTTTTAGTATGGTTCCTCCCCTGTTTATGATATTGCTCACGTGACGTGCAGAAAGCGGTTCAAAATCGCCTTCAATCATCCCCTGATAGCCTCTGTAAATACCCACACAATCAATTTTATAATATGTGCAAGCCCTCACTACTGCCCTAATCGCTGCGTTCATTCCCGGAGCATCGCCACCGGAAGTTATTAATCCTATTTTTTGTATTTTGTTTCTCATAAAGCGAAAGGCAAAATTATGATTATATTTTGATTGAAAATTGTTTTATGATTGTTATTGACAATGATGATTGCTTACCATAAATTGACCGGATAAACACCACTGTCTTTTAATTTTTGAATTTCTGAAGTCACATATTCCTTATCTTGTTTATAGGTAACCCCAAACCAGCGCGCATCAGATTTTAACACTTTCATTGTTGCCAATTTATTGACAATTATATGGTTGATAACCAACGGAATAAAAAACTCAGCTTTTGGTTCTTTATAATTTTTTGCCAGAAATTCTTCAAATAAAGATTCTGATAATTCGAAATATTTTGGTGTAAATCCGAAGAAATTCATGGACACGATAGTTTCTTCTGAAATTGGAATTAATTGCTCATTTTCATCTTTATACATCAATTCCCCATTCACTTTTTCAATATGTGTTCTTTCGGTAACGCCCGTTAAAAAATCATTTTCATCCACACTGCATTCGCCTCTTGAAACAGAACCAAAATCGGAAATGGTGTTTTTTAACACATAACCCATCATATTAAAATCGGTTGATTCCTTATCCATTTTTTTCAAGGATTCAGCCTCCACTTTAAAAGCCTCGCTTCCGTAAAAATCATCGGCATTGATAACTGCAAAATTTTCTTTTACGGCATCTTTGGCCATTAACAATGCATGACCTGTTCCCCAAGGTTTTTCGCGATTGTTATCCCAATATTTTTCCGGGATATTTTCCAATTCCTGAAAAACGTATTCCACTTCAATTTTACCCGCCAATTTTTTATCGAAAAAAGCCTTAAAATCTGCTTCAATATTTTTTCTGATAATAAAAACAACTTTACCAAATCCTGCCCGAATGGCGTCATATATTGAAAAATCTAAAATTGTGTCTCCTTGTTCTGAAAATGTGTCCAATTGTTTTAATCCGCCGTAACGACTGCCTACTCCGGCAGCCAAAATTACCAATGTTGGTTTATTCATCTTTCTTCTTTTTTTTATTTTTAAAATCTAATAATTTATCAATTTTTTCAATTGTGTCAAGAGGTTTTAATCCATCTAACGGATTTTTCTTTTTTCTTCTTAACCCTAATTTTTGAAGCAATTCATTACCGTTATCAAAATCTATTTGATAAGATAAACCTACCCCTTGTGTATACCCTTCTTCTTCTTCCGAATATTGAATTTCATTTTGACGGTTGAAGACTGATGATCGCAAGGTTCCTTCTTCATTCAATAAAAATTCAACATTTACTTCTCCAATAATGTTGGCTTGGCTGCCGTTACCCATAGGAACGCCCACTTTTCCGTTGATAATAATTCGGTCATTGATTTGATAATCCAAACCTATGGCCAATTGGTCCTCAATATTTAAATTGTCCACTTTGCCTCTTTCACCAACAGTATATTCAGGTCTCAGTTTAAAACGATTGTTTCCCTGGTTAAAAATATTGTCGAAGGCATTTGAAAGAATGTCGAAACCGGTTCCATACAAAGCGGTATTGCTGTTAACGCTAATATCACTTTCATTATAAAAACTTCCTGAAATCAGCAACGAAATAAATTGAACCGTTTTATTGTTTAAATTGTCGCTGTTTAATCTGAATGCTAGCTCAGAAGCCACTGTTGAACTTGCGTTTGGAATTTCAATATCAAATTCTCTTTGAGTGTTAAATAATTCTCCGGAAAAACGGGTAACCAAATCAATGGGAATCTTTCGGTTTGAGGAAATATTATCCAATAATGATCTCGGATTTGCCGATACCCGGTAAACAGCTTCAATATTAATATCGGCCGTTAACGGATTGCCGCTCCAAGAAATGCTTCCGCCTCTTTTCACAATAAACGGTTTATTGATAAATCCGCCGTATTTGAAGTTATAAACGCCATTGTCTATGATAAAGTCTCCATACATTTCAAATCTGTCTTTTGTGTCGAGCGAAATTTGCATATTTCCTGTTCCGCTTCCCCTTAAAAAACTGCCTGTTGATTTGTCTAAAACCATTTCAACAACAGCATCTTTGGTTACATCGATATCAAAATTTAAAGTAAGCCCTTTCAGTTTTTCTGAAATATATTGTCGTCTAATTTCCTCATTTTCTTCAGGATTGCTTTTATCTACGAAGCGAATTAATTGCGAAGCTTCTGCCGTTTTTACATCACTGACAGGAATTGTAAGGTAGGTGCCTCTTTTTGTTTTTCCAACAACATTGATAAATAATTTATCTGTCGGTCCTTTAATGGTGGCATATCCTTCTAAAAATCCGGTACCAAAATAAACTGAATTGTCTTTTTCAATGGTATTGAGCACCAATAAATTTTTGGTATTTACCCTTAAATCCAAGTGCCAGTCATCAAAATTAGTATGGTTGATGCTTCCTGTTAATTTTCCTCTGGTACTGTATTTTTTATCTTTTATTTGAACCTCATCAAATGTAAATGTCTGATTTTTAAGTCCAATAACACTGGTTCCTTCAAAATCATAATCCACGTTTAAATAAGGAAAAAACAAACCTGCCTGATCCAAAAACAATTCGCCCTCCATTGTCGGATTATTCATCAAGCCCGTTAAATGGGCATTTCCATAGGCAAAACCCCTAATATTTGTAAATACATCTTTTCCTAAGGGACTAAATGCATCCAATTTAAATTCTTCGAATTCTATCTCGACATCAATCGTTGGATTTTTTGGCGTAAAATCAAGATTGCCAACTGCTGAGAGGTTTATGGCATTGTCTCTTTCCAATGAAATATTTACCCCGTAATTTCTTAGAGAGTTTTTTCCTTCTACAGCAACTTTTAAATTCCCCTGATAGGAATCGTTGATATTAAAATCTGCTATTGTAAAATCAGCTGTCGGTTTTATAATCTTATTTAACTGTTTATAATTAAGGGAACCGTTTATGACGCCTTTTAATCTCAAACTGTCTATATGAGGCGTAATATTGTCCAAATTAACATTGTCAAACTTAAAAGTTAAATCTTTTGAAATGGTATCCCTTACATTTCCAAAAAATTCAATCCTCTGGTTATTTGACGTGATTAAAAAAGGACTGATGTCATATGCTTTGGTTTTGCTGTCATACACCAATTTATTGTCAAAATTATCATCAGGATTGATAATCCATTCGGTATCTTTAAAGGTGAAATTTGATTTTTGAAGTCCGATTACCGATTTGCTTTCATTGTTAAACGTATGAAAAAATGCCAAATCAAAACGCTCAGTATTTTTATCTCCTCCTAAAAACTCCGTTCTAAAATACAAGGTGTCATTTAGCGTAATATTCACCAATCGCAATTTAGAAATATTATAATTTTTTGTATTTATTTTAGCGACTGAAAGTTGCGTATTAAATAATGGATTTTTAGTGTCGATTTGCAAATTAAGCGAATCAATGGTGTTATTAAATGCAATAACTTTTGGTGATTTAATGTTTAACCTGAACAAATTATCATCAGAATTAATATTTCCGGCAATTGAGGTGTTTGCCGATAGGATTACTTCCGGATAAAATACTTCCAATATTTTATTGTGAATTTTAAATTTAAAATCAAGTTCCTGTGCAGGCGTAACCGCAAAAGGTTTGTAATTTGAATAGATGCTTCCGAGGGAATTTTTAGTTAATTTAACCAATTCCCCAAACTTAAATTTACCTTTTAAATAGCCATTTACAATTTCTGTTGAATTCACTGTAATGGTCCTAATATCGCCTTCAAATGTAGAAGTTATGTTGAAATCCTTAAAGAAATAATTATCTTTTTGATTTCTGTATAAAGCATTTTTAAACTCAATGGTACCCGCTAAATCATCTAAGGTATTTCCCGAAACATTTATTTCAATATCTCCTTTAACCTGAGATATGCTGTCGCGTTTAAAAAAATTTAAGGTGTTTAAATCTAAATAATCTATATGGGTTCTGAAGTCGAACGTGTATATTTTTTGTGAAAAATCGGCCAAACCAACAAAGTTCAGCTTAATATTTTCATCATTTACCTCCATTTCACCATCAAAATGCTTGTTTTTTATGACGCCGTTTATGTCAATATTGGTATAGGTGTATCCTTTAAATTGTTGTTTGGAAATATGGCCTTTTACCGAAGTGTTCATTTTTTCCAAGGTAAAACCTTTTCCGTCAACATCGGCTTCCGCGGTGAGATTGCCCATTAAAGGATCATTTAAAATTTTACCCAATTCAAAATCAATAACTGCAACATGGCCAAAATAAGACGCATTGTTTATATCGCCAATATTGGTCAGTTCCAAATCTGTGATCAGGCTGCCAATATCAGTTTGCATCGAGATGTCGGTATTAATTAAATCTTCAGTAACATAGGCAAAGCCACTCACTGTAAATTGCCCTAATTTTTGAAAGGATGAAGGAAGATTTTTTCCCAAAATGTTTGGAAGCAAAGATTTTAAATGGTCATAATTCGACGTTAATTTGGTTAAATCGGCAGCCAATGAAAATCCATTTTCCTGATTAAATGCATTTTTAAAATGCAGATTTCCAATAATAGCGGCTTGTTTATCTGTGGTCAATTTAAGATTCTTCAACGTTAAATCGTTAAGATTTCCTGATATTTTTGTTGAAAAATGAAGCACATCGTTTGAGCCCAATTCTTTATAAAACTTCTTTAAATCCAATAATGACAAATCAGCTTTTTTAACATCGGCGTTAAAAATTACCTTATTGGTGAAATCAGAAAAATCTTCTCTGTTATAGGAAAATTTTAAATCGGCAGACAAGGAAGATTTATCGGTCACCAGTTCGGTATTCAAAAAATTCATTTCTGTTTTTGAATAGGAAAAATTACTCGATAAACTTTGGACTTCTATATTTCGATTTTCAATAAAATGAAGTTTGCTGATATCTGCATAAACATTTGGCCCTTCAATTTTAAAGTTTTTGGCATTTCCGATTATTTCCTTAAAAAACAGCGGCGTTTCATTTTCAACATTTTCATTAAGCAGTTCAACATAACCGTTCACCAATTCTAACTTGCTTGCGGTCAGTAAAAAACCTGAAGGTTTTGTGGGCGTGGTGCCGTCATCAAACTTATTTATAAATATGGTAAAGGCATCGTCTTCTTCGCCTTTATAGGTTTTCATATTTAAAATGAACTCTTCCAAAGAAATTTGGCCAAAATCGAATTTTAAGTTCAGCAAATTGCGATAGCTCAAAACAGATGTTGTTAAATCGCGAACATAAATTAAGGTATCTGCATGATGGTCTTTCACCAGCACTTCATTTAATTCAACTCTTCCTAAAAAAGACAAGTCAACTCTTTCAACGTTTATGTCAACATTGTAATCTTTTCTTAAAAAATCGGTAGCCATTTTTCCAAGCCGCGTTTGCACGGATGAAAGTGACAACAAATAACTTACCAATGCCAATAAAATCACTAGCACCAGCAGTATTCTTACAACTATTTTTTTAATTCGTTTGATAAGCGTTAAATTTGCATTTTTTATGGCAATTTTCGTGCCTTTATATGTTACTGATGGTCAAAAATAAATCTATTTACATTCTTGGTATTGAATCGTCTTGCGATGATACCAGCGCTGCTGTAATTTGTAATGGCAAAGTACTGACAAATGTTGTTGCAAACCAAGAAATTCACGCCAAATATGGAGGCGTCGTTCCCGAATTGGCTTCCCGTGCACATCAACAAAATATTGTTCCTGTAATTCAGCAAGCAATTCAACAAGCAAATATCGACAAAAAAGACATAAGTGCCATCGCTTTTACACGCGGACCTGGACTGATGGGTTCATTATTGGTGGGAAGTTCCTTTGCGAGGTCACTCTCATTGGCTTTAAACATTCCGTTAATACCTGTAAATCATATGCAAGCGCACGTTTTAGCGCATTTTATTGACGATGAAAATCAACAAAAACCGCCTTTTCCCTTTTTATGTTTGACCATAAGTGGCGGACATACGCAAATTGTGAAAATTTCCAGTTATTTTTCTATGGAAGTTATTGGCGAAACTTTGGATGATGCGGTAGGTGAAGCTTTCGACAAATCGGCAAAAATTCTTGGATTGCCTTATCCTGGCGGACCATTTGTTGATAAATACGCAAGATTGGGAAATCCGAATGCTTTTGAGTTCTCCAAACCAAAAATGGCGGATTTAAATTTTAGCTTCAGCGGATTAAAAACAGGAATTCTTTATTTTATTCAGAAAAAAGTAAAGGAAAATCCGAATTTCATAGAAGAAAACTTAAATGATATTTGCGCCTCTATACAACGCACCATAGTTGAAATTTTATTTGATAAACTTGAAAAAGCCGTTGAATTAACCGGAATTAAGCATATTGCCATTGCCGGCGGCGTGAGCGCAAATTCAGAAATTAGGGAAACCTTAAAAGCTACGGAAGAAAAATTTGGCTGGAAAACCTATATTCCCAAATTTGAATATACCACAGACAATGCTGGTATGATTGCCATTGTTGGTTATTTAAAATATTTGGAAAATGATTTTTCAATCGAATACGCAAGCACTACCGCGCGATTAAAAGTGAATGAGAATTAGTTTAAGAAAGTGCTTTTTATCCTATCGCCAACCCCTACCTCGGCAGGTGAACTTTCCAAAGGAAAGGGAGTTTGATTTAGTTAATGAACTTAAATTTAGGTCTTCAGACTTCCGACTTCAGACTATATTTTAACTTTTCAACCTTTAATATTTAATATTTTACTTTTAATATTTAAAGTTAACTTTTCTTTTCCGCCAGTGACCTTAAGTCGTTACCGGTTGGTTCCTCAAAAATTTCCAGATCAAAATAAGGCACGGAAGCGATGATATGGTCAAAAATATCGGCCATAATGGCTTCATAATTTTCCCAGCGTTTATCGCTGATAAAGCAATATATTTCTAAAGGAATTCCTTTGGAAGTTGGTTCAAGTTGCCTAACCATTAAAGAAAGCTCTTTATTCACTGCCGAATTTTCATTTAAATAACCATTTACATATTTTCTGAAAACCCCAAAGTTGGTTTGATTTCTTCCGTTGATTAAAACCGATTTATCGGCCGCTGTCTTTTCATTATACTTTAGAATTTCTCGTTGCCTATGTTCAATATAATGTTTTACCAACTGAATTTTTTTATAGTCTTCAATTTTTTCGTCCGTTAAAAATCGAACGGAAGATTGCTTTATTAAAATGGATCTTTTTATGCGTCTTCCTTCAGATTCCTGCATTCCTCTCCAGTTTTGAAACGAATCGGAAATTAAACTGTAAGTTGGGATGGTTGTATAAGTATGGTCCCAATTTTGAACCCGAACCGTGGCCAAATTAATGTCGGTCACAAAACCATCGGCGCCAAATTTGTTATAGGTAATCCAATCTCCAATTCTGACAATGTCGTTAACCGAAACTTGAATTGAGGCGACAAATCCTAAAATAGTGTCTTTAAAAATTAATAAAATCACTGCGGAAGCGGCACCAAGAGTGGCAAAACTCATAATGTCCTTTCCCGTTAACTGATACACAATAAAAATGATGGCAATTCCCCAAAAAAACAGCATCACAACCTGGATATAACTTTCCAAAGGCTTGTCTCTGTATTTTTCTTTGGTGCGCAAATATTTTTGGGTTGATCTCAAAAAACTTCTAATAATTTTAACAAACAACACAACGCCATAAATATTAACGGCAATGCTAAAAATATTGAGCAAAATTGGGTAACCAAATGAAATAAATGGAACACTGAATTTTAAAAAATACAAAGGAATTATATGTGCAGCATAACGAGGAAATTTACTTTGAGACAAAAAATCATCGAAAGTTGTATTTGTTTTTTCTGAAAACAGTTTAAAAGATCCAATAATTACTTTTCGTAAAATGAAATCCAGAAAAAATACCGTTAAACCGAGTAACATAACGATAACCACTAAATTTATGGAACTCGCCCAAAAAGAAATCATTCCTTTTGCAACCAAGTAATCTTTTATAAATTCAGTGTAAACTGTTAGGTCAAAATCCTCAAGCATTTTTACAGTTTTAAGTGTTTTTTATCAATATAAATTGCGCCAAACGGAATCACGGAAGCAAGCATCACGATTCCAAAAGTTTTTATACTCCATTTTAATTCGTAAAAAACCATAATTGCCATAACAACAAATAACAGAAAAAGGATTCCGTGCACCATTCCCACAACCTGCACCATTTGCGGCAGATTCCAAATATATTTTAATGGCATCGCTAAAAATAATAATACCAAAAGTGAAAATCCTTCAAGAAGCGTAATAATTCTAAATGCTTTAATCATTGCTGTTTCAAATTTTTAATTTGATGCAAATTTAAAATTTAATAGTTTACGCACGTTGTTTATTCGTATTTTAAAAAGCCAGATTAATAATCTGTTAATTAAGCCAATTTTCAAACAATCTTATTTTTTTAATATTTTGATAATCAACATGACATTGTGTAACCAAAGATGCATAAATAATGACTAAGATTAACTTTAATCATTCTAAATAGAACACAACTTATTGTTATTTAGATAATTAATGAAATTAATTAAGTGACATAAATCATATTTTTTGGTGCTTTATGTAACTAAATTTACATATTCAAAAAAACTATTATTTAATAAACAATAAAATTTATGAAAACTATTAAATTATTATCTGCGATATTTATTTTCGCAATTACTTTTACAAGCTGTACTTTTGAAGATGAAGCTATCAGCCCTTATGATACTGCAGATCAGGCAAATGGAGGAATTATGTATGACAAATTTTGGGCTGCCGAATCTGATTTTGACCAAACCAATACACATTTAGCTACCTTAAGCGCTAAAGGTGATTTTTTCCGTTGCAAACAATGTCACGGCTGGGATGGATTAGGCAACAAAGGTGCCTACATAAACAGAGCGCCTAAAACAAGTCGCCCAAATATTTCAGGTGTTAATATATATGAAATGGGGCAAACCAAAACTGCTCAACAACTTTTTGACGCTTTAAGTAAAACTGCAGGCAGAAGGTCAATTTCAACAGATTTATCAACTTATAATCCAACAACTGGTGTTATAGCTGAAGGCGATAAAATGCCAAATCTAACTGAACTTTTAACTGATGCCCAAATTTGGGATCTTGTTAAATTTATGAAAGAAGGAATGATGGATGTTACTGAATTGTATGATGCCACTTATACAGGAACTTATCCAACAGGCTCAATTGCAATTTCAAATGTTGGTAAAAACGGAAATGCCACAAACGGTAAAAATTACTACAATTCAAATTGTGCATCTTGTCACGGTGCTAACGGAACTACTTTATTAATGGAAGGTATGACTGTTGGTAAATTTACGAGAACTAAAGCAAATGAAGTACAACACAAAGTTCATTACGGACAACTTGGTTCTCCAATGAAAGGTGCATTTAGCATTACTACCGCACAAATGAAAGATTTATACAAAGCATTGGCGAACGAAACAGATTTCCCAAATTAAATAAACGACTAATTTAAGTTTATAAAAAAAGCAGCCAATAAAAATTGGCTGCTTTTTTTATGTTAAAATAACAATACTTTGCTTAAAATTTCTATACTGTGAATATCTTAGAAGTCAACCTTCACATCCCAGGCTTCCAAACTTTCTTTAACCGCTTTAATAAACATTCCGCCCAAAGCGCCATTCACAACACGATGGTCATAAGAATGTGAGATAAACATTTTATGGCGTATTCCAATAAAATCACCATCAGGTGTTTCAATAACGGCAGGCACTTTAC
>MGWK01000090.1:0-38310 GCA_001800975.1 Flavobacteria bacterium RIFCSPLOWO2_12_FULL_35_11
TTGGGGAACTTAAAATTTAATAATATTTAATAAATAATTTAATAATAAAATGAAAAAAATAATTTTACTTTTTGCAGTGATTGCAATAATCTCCTGTAAATCAGAACCTAAGGATTACGTAACATTAAATGGAAAATTAAAAACTCCGGGCCTTGAAAAAATCACCGTTCAGGGAAGAGGGTTTTCAAAAGATATTACCGTAAACAGTGACGGTACATTTTCAGACACTTTAAAAGTGACCGATGGCGTGCATGCGATTTCTAATGGTGGCGACAGAGTTACTTTATTCTTGAAAAATGGTTACGATTTAAACTTGGAATTTAAAGGCGAAAAATTATCTGATGGTGTTTTATTTAAGGGAGAAGGTGCGGAAACCAATAATTTCATGGAAAATAAACGTGCATTTTATATGAGTGACAACGCAAAGCCTAAATCATACTTTGTGTTGGACAAGGCAGCGTTTGATGCCAAACTTGCCGCAGCAAAATCGGAATTGAAAGGTTATAAAGATCAAGCCAAAGATTTAGATTCAATTATTAATGTCATGGATGCCAGAAACGATGAAATGTTTTTTGGCTATATTGAATCCAATTATGCAAGTATGCATGAAACCTTAACCCGTTTAGGAAAAGGAAAAGCCTCACCGATGTTTGCAAACTATGAAAATTTTAAAGGCGGAAAAACTTCGTTGGCCGATTTAAAAGGAAAATATGTTTATATCGATGTTTGGGCAACTTGGTGTGCGCCTTGTAAAGCTGAAATACCAGCGCTAAAAGCATTGGAAAAAGAATTTATGGGGAAAAATATTCAGTTTGTAAGTATTTCTGTCGATAAGCCGGAAGCTCACGAAACTTGGAAAAAAATGGTTGCAGACGAACAATTGGGAGGCATTCAATTATATGCTGACAACAATTTTGAATCTCAATTTATTTTAGATTATGGCATTAATTCAATCCCTAGATTTATTTTAATAGATGGCGCAGGAAATATTGTTGATGCCGATGCGCCAAGACCATCTGATCCTAAAATAAAAGAATTATTTGCAGAATTGGGAATTTAACATCCTGATAATATTAAAACAAAAAACCCTGTGAAGCTCATGCTTCACAGGGTTTTTTTTATTAAAAAATCTAAAATCTATTTAACCCAATATAGATCTAGAAATCACTATTTTTTGAATTTCAGAAGTTCCTTCATAAATTTGGGTAATCTTGGCATCACGCATAAGGCGTTCCACATGATATTCTTTTACAAAACCATAACCACCGTGAATTTGCACTGCTTCAACGGTAACGTTCATTGCAGTATCAGCAGCATATAATTTTGCCATCGCACCGCTTAAATCGTAGTTGAGATGTTCGTCTTTTTCCCAGGCAGCTTTCATGCATAAATGTCTAGCAGCTTCAATGGAAGTTGCCATATCGGCCAATTTAAAAGCAATGGCTTGGTGTTGGCTAATTTCTTTTCCGAAAGTTTTGCGTTCTTTAGAATATTTTAACGCCAATTCATAAGCTCCGGAAGCAATTCCCAAGGCTTGCGCAGCAATACCTATTCGGCCACCCGCTAGTGTTTTCATGGCAAATGTAAATCCGAATCCGTCTTCGCCAATTCTATTTTCTTTGGGTACTTTTACGTCTGTAAACATTAATGAATGGGTATCAGACCCGCGAATTCCCAATTTATTTTCTTTATTTCCAACGGCAAAGCCCGGCAATCCTTTTTCAACAATTAAAGCATTAATTCCTCTATGTCCTTTTGAAGTGTCTGTTTGTGCAATCACAATATAAACGCTTGCATTATTCCCGTTTGTAATCCAGTTTTTTGTTCCGTTTAACAAGTAATAATCTCCTTTGTCTATGGCGGTTGTATGTTGTGAAGTGGCATCAGAACCGGCTTCTGGCTCACTCAAACAAAAAGCGCCAATGATTTCTCCTTTTGCCAGCGGAACCAAATATTTTTGTTTTTGTTCTTCAGTTCCAAAAGTTTCCAATCCCCAACAAACCAAAGAATTATTTACCGACATCACTACTGAAGCAGATGCATCGATCTTTGAAATTTCTTCCATGGCCAAAACATAAGATACCGTATCTAATCCGCTGCCGCCATAAATTGGATCAACCATCATTCCCAAAAACCCAAGTTCTCCCATTTTTTTTATTTGTTCGGCAGGAAATTGTTGTTTTTCGTCACGTTCAATCACCCCAGGCAAAAGCTCAGTTTGAGCAAAATTACGAGCGGCATCGCGTATCATTATTTGTTCTTCAGTCAAATTAAAATCCATAATTGATAAGAGTTTTATATAAAATATATTTTTTGTTCAAATATAAATCTTTTTTAGGTTAAATTTTACATATTTAATAAAAATGGGAAATTGTTTGCTTTATAGAAGGGGCAATCTAAAATAAATGAACAAAATGAAGCTAAAAATCAGAAAAGGCAACGAAAATGTATTATTTAAGTTATTTATTGAGCAGGTTATGTTCTGAAAATCAATTGAATGGTTTGATTGTGGTATTGGTAATATAGAGGACAATTGTTCATGAAAAATCTTCACCAATAGTGCTTAAGTTTTTATTATATTTGTTGAACTTGATATTCGTTTATTAATAATGCCTAAAACTAAATTATGACACAAATGTGACCTCCCTTGGGAGGAATTATATTTAAATAGCAGGGAATTTTATTAAGAAAAGGAAGTAAATTAAAGTCATAATTAGTTAAAATCAAGGATGAAAAAATTATTAAAAAAGTACGAAGATAAGCAGCCAGAAATCGTTTTTCATTGGAAAGACCAAGAAACTGAAGCAGAAGGCTGGACCGTTATAAATTCTTTAAGAGGTGGTGCCGCAGGCGGAGGAACGAGAATGAGGAAGGGATTAGATATGAATGAAGTGCTTTCACTGGCGAAAACAATGGAAGTGAAGTTTACCGTTTCGGGTCCAGCAATTGGAGGCGCAAAATCAGGAATTAACTTTGATCCTAACGATCCAAGAAAAGAAGAAGTTTTAAGACGATGGTATAAAGCCGTCACTCCTTTATTAAAGTATTATTACGGCACCGGAGGCGATTTGAATGTAGATGAAATACACGAAGTGATTCCGATGACCGAAGATTGTGGCGTTTGGCATCCGCAGGAAGGTGTTTTTAACGGACATTTTAAGCCAACCGAAGCAGAAAAAATCAACAGAATTGGCCAATTGCGTTTTGGCGTCATAAAAGTGATTGAAGACGCCTATTATTCACCCGATTTATCCAAAAAGTTTACTGTTGCAGATATGTTGACCGGTTATGGCGTTGCTGAAGCCGTAAAACATTATTACAATATTTACGGCGGTTCCATAAAAGGAAAACGTGCCATTGTGCAAGGTTTCGGAAATGTAGGATCTGCATCCGCTTACTATTTAACGCAATTGGGTGCTAAAGTGGTGGGAATTATTGATAGAAATGGTGGATTAATTAAAGAGGCCGGATTTACCCTTGAGGAAATGAGAACCTTATTTTTGAAAAAAAACGGCAATCAGTTAACTGCCAAAAACATGTTGTCGTTTGATGAAATTAACGAAAAAATTTGGTCGTTGCCTGCGGAAATTTTTGTTCCTGCAGCCGCATCGCGACTTGTAACCCAAGAGCAGGTAACTAAAATGGCAGCTTCGGGACTGGAAGTAATTTCTCCGGGCGCAAACGTTCCTTTTGCCGATAAGGAAATTTTCTTTGGGCCAATTATGGAATTTGCAGATAAACAAGTAAGTTTATTGCCCGATTTTATTTCAAATTGTGGCATTGCACGCGTTTTCGCGTATTTAATGGAGTCGCGAGTGGAATTGCCTATGAAAGACGCCGCTATTTTTAGCGACATTTCAAATACCATAAAAAACGCCCTGGAAAATACACATGAAAGAAATTCAGGCAAAAAGGAAATTTGTAAAACCGCTTTTGAAATCGCATTGAAACAATTAATATAAACTTTAAATAAAAAATGGAAACAATTATTGTAGTAATCTTCATTCTGGGATATTTAGCAATTGCCCTAGAACATAATTTGAAGCTGGATAAGCTTATTCCCGCTTTGTTAATGATGGCAGTGCTGTGGGCTTTGGTAGCTTTTGGAATTGATTCATTTCCGAATTGGTTCGACTCTGCCGGACAAAAGCTGGTTGAGGGCTTCGCGAATTTTACATTGGCCGAAAGACATCATTTATTGGAAGAAACACTGCTGCATCATTTGGGTAAAACCGCCGAGATCTTATTTTTTCTATTAGGAGCCATGACCATTGTTGAAATTATTGATTATTTTGATGGATTTGGAACAATAAAAAATTTCGTCAAAACAAAAAGCAAGAAAAAGTTATTATGGATTTTTGCAGGGATGGCATTTGTGCTTTCTTCAATTATTGACAATTTAACCGCTACAATTGTATTGGTGACCATTCTTCAAAAAATTGTGCCCGAAAAAGAAACTCGACTATGGTTTGCAAGTTTAATAATTATTGCGGCCAATGCTGGTGGTGCCTGGTCACCAATTGGAGATGTCACCACAACAATGCTTTGGATTGGTAAAAAAGTGACTTCTGCAAAATTGATGGAATATCTAATTATTCCATCTATTGTCTGCGTAGTTGTCCCTGTATATATCGCTTCATTTATGAAACCTTTTAAAGGAAATATTGATATGAGTGGGTTGGATGATTCCGGGCCAAAAAGTAAGTACGGTCCAAGAATGTTATATTTAGGTTTGGCAGCCATTATTTTTGTTCCGATATTTAAAACGATTACCCATTTACCTCCTTATGTTGGAATGATGTTGTCATTGGGAGTAGTTGCTATTTTTGCCGAAATACACAGCAGAACACAATTTATGCTAACAAACATTGTTGAAAATGATGGAGATGATGCTGTTGGGTTTCATAGCCCAGTCCACAAATCATTATCAAGAATTGAAATGCCAAGCGTGCTGTTTTTCTTCGGAATATTAATGGCGGTAGCAGCTTTAGAATCTTTAGGAATTTTATTTAATGGCGCAGAAGCGCTAAAAGTAATGGTGCCAAATACCGATATTGTGATTATGGCTTTAGGGGTTGGCTCTGCGGTAATTGACAATGTTCCTTTGGTTGCGGCCAGTATGGGAATGTTTCAGGAACCTATAGATGACCATTTATGGCATTTTGTGGCATATTCTGCAGGTACAGGCGGAAGTATGCTAATTATTGGCTCGGCAGCGGGTGTTGTGGCTATGGGAATGGAGAAAATTAATTTTATGTGGTACTTAAAAAAAATAACATGGTTGGCCGCTGCAGGTTTTCTTGCAGGGGCAATTGCTTTTATGTTAATTAGAAATTTAACTTTTTAAGGGTAGCGACCCGAGATTTATCTCGGGTTTTTTTAAAAAAAATAAAAATGCAATTTTAAATTCATATTTTCGTTAAATAAAATAAAATAAAACCAAAAAAATAAACAACGTTTTAATTATGCTACAAGATTCAACTGAAATTTTACAGGAGGCTGTCCCACAAGAAAAATCCCTTTCTATTTATGACCTAATTATGGATGGCGGTGTAGGAGGTCAGGTGATAATTGCCTTGCTTTTAGTTTTGTTAACGGTTGCCTTATATATTTATTTTGAAAGGTACTTTGCCATAAAAGCGGCCTCAAAAACCGACAGTAATTTCATGAATCAAATTAGGGATTACATATCTCATGGAAAATTGGATTCCGCAAAAGTTTTATGCGCACAGTCAAGTTCTCCCGCAGCAAAATTGATTGAAAAAGGAATTTCGCGAATTGGCAAGCCTTTGGCAGATATCAACACTGCCATTGAAAATGCAGGCCGATTGGAAATTTATAAGCTTGAAAAAAATGTGAGTGTGTTGGCTACCATTGCAGGAGCTGCGCCTATGCTTGGGTTCTTAGGGACTGTGATTGGGATGATTATTGCCATTCATGAAATAGCAAATGCGGGGGGGCAATTAGACATTAAATTGCTTTCTGCCGGTTTATACACTGCGATGACAACTACTGTTGCAGGTTTAATCGTTGGTATTATTGCTTACATTCAATACAACCATTTGGTGGTAAGAACCAATAAAGTGGTGTATGAAATGGAAGCGCATTCAGTAGAATTTTTAGATTTATTAAACGAACCGATTTAAGACAATTAATAATTAATAGTTAAAAATTAATAATTAAAAATGAGAGAAGATAATTAGCCAATTAGGCAATAAGCCAATTAAGAAAGAGAATAAAGAATATGGAGAATAGAAAAAAATTTAGAACTTTAACTTTTAATATCTAATATTTTTTCAACTTTAACCTTTAACTTTTAATATCTAATATCTAATATTTAAATTTTTTAATCATTCAATTTTTTAATTTTTCAATAAAGTAGAACCTATGGATATTAGAGGCAGAAATAAAATAAGCGCGGAGTTTAGTATGGCGTCTATGACCGACATCGTATTTTTGTTGCTGTTGTTTTTTATGATCACTTCAACATTGGTCACCACCAGCGCGTTGGATATTTTGTTGCCAAAAGCAAGTGGCATTACTGAAAATAATAAAGCCACTTCGGTGACTATTACCAAGGATTTGGTTTTTTATATTGACAGCAAAATAGTGGATGAGGAAATATTGGAACAAGATTTGCTTGCATTGTTAGAAGGCAAAGAAGAGCCAACCATAGTTTTAAGGGCAGAGGAAGGCGTTCCTATTGAAAAAGCCGTGAAAGTCATGGATATAGCAAACAGAAATAGATATAAAGTAATATTGGCAGTTAGACCAAAATAAAAATATGTTAAGTTTATTTGATACCGACCATAAACGAAAGTCAGCAGCATTAACAGGTTTAGTGATGAGCCTCTTGGTGGTTGGACTTTTTTTCTTCGGAATAACCTATTTAGATCCTCCTGAGGAATTTGGGATTGCTTTAAATTTTGGAACTTCTGATGTGGGACAAGGCAATATTCAGCCTACAGAACCGCTAAGGGCGGCTTCACAGGAAATGGTAAAAGAACAGCAAGAAGCCGTAAAAGAAAAGGTGTCACAAACTGCTCCCAAAGTAGCGGAAGAAGTTCTTACCCAAGATAAAGAAGATGCATATGTCATAAAAAAACAACTGGAAGCAAAAAAGAAAGCTGAAGAAGTGGCCAGAAAAGAAAGAATCCAACGTGAGGCAATTGCAAAAAAGCAAGCGGAAGAACTTGAAAAAAGAAGAAAATTAGATGCTTTAATAGGAGGGGTGAGCAACGGCAACGGAACAGCAACTGGTGGACAAGGAAATGACAATACTGCAGGAGACAAAGGAAAAATAACCGGTGATCCCAATGCAAACGGCTATTACGGAAATGGGGCCGGAGGAGGTGGCGGTGATTACCAATTAGGAAACAGAAAACCGATAAGCAGACCGAAACCTGACTATATTTGTGATGAAGAAGGATTGGTTGTGGTGAGCATAGAAGTGAATGTTTCTGGAAAAGTGATAAAAGCGACTCCAGGTATAAAAGGATCTACAAACACTGCTGCATGTTTGCTGTCACAGGCCAAAGAAGCCGCAATGAATACTACTTGGCAGCCAGATGCAAATGCGCCTTCAAAACAAATTGGCATTATAAAATATAGATTTTCATTGTCTCAATAAATTTTAATGAAGTATACCGACACCCTCAATTGGATGTTTTCGCAATTACCCATGTACCAAAGGCAAGGAAATACAGCCTTTAGAAAAGACTTAACCAACAGCATTGCACTTTCCAAGCATCTTAATTTTCCTGAAACAACGTTTAAAACTATTCATGTAGCCGGCACCAACGGAAAAGGTTCCACAAGCCACATGTTAGCTTCAATTTTGCAGGAAGCGGGTTATAAGGTTGGTTTATACACCTCACCCCACTTAAAGGATTTTAGGGAGCGCATTAAAATCAACGGGAAACTCATCAAGAAAATTGAAGTTATAAATTTCATAAAAAACAACAAATCTTTTTTTGAAGCGCACAATCTTTCATTCTTTGAAATGACTGTTGGATTGGCATTTGAATGTTTTGCAAAACATAAAGTGGATATTGCGGTGGTGGAAGTTGGATTAGGCGGAAGATTAGATTCCACAAACATCATCACGCCTGAAGTTTCGGTAATTACGAATATTGGTTATGACCATACCCAATTTTTGGGGGAAACACTGCCGGAAATTGCTTTTGAAAAAGCGGGAATCATAAAACATAAAGTTCCGGTAGTTATTGGGGAATATCAAGAAGAAATATTTTCTGTTTTTGAGAAAATTGCCTCAGAAAAATCTTCACCATTATTTTTGGCCGCAACACAAGAAAATAGCACCTATGAATCAGATTTAAAAGGATCTTATCAAGTGCACAATATTAAAACTGTTTTACAAACCATTGCCGTTTTAAAAACGAAAGGGTTTGTTGTTTCAGAAAAAAATAGCAGAAACGGATTGCAAAAAGTTGTCGCGAACACCGGACTTATGGGCAGGTGGCAAGTTTTAAACGAGCAGCCAAAAGTAATTTGCGATACCGCCCATAATGCAGAAGGACTGCGTTACGTGCTTAAACAATTGCAAGAGGAAAAGTTTGACCAACTGCACATCATTTTGGGGGTTGTGAACGATAAAGATTTAAAATCGGTATTGCCATTGTTTCCAAAAAATGCCACCTATTATTTCTGCAGGCCAAATATTCCAAGAGGTTTGGACGCACATGAATTTCAGCAACAATGCGCCAAATTTCAGTTAATGGGCGAGGCCTATAATTCTGTCGAAAGCGCTTATAAAACCGCGCTGGACAAAGCCGGGAAAAATGATTTAATTTATATTGGCGGAAGCACTTTTGTGGTGGCAGAGGTTTTATAGAAAATTTTTCAAAAAATATGCTAAATTATTTGCCGGACATGGCGATGCCATTTATAGAAATATCCTAAGTCTGGAAAAATAAAATTTAATTAAAACAATGGGGCTGAACCAATTGGTTCAGCGCTTTTTTATGTTCTGGATTGTGTTGTTTCATATGAAGTGAGCTTTTTAAAAAAAAACGTAAAACTATTTCGTTATTTTTTCAGAAAAGCTTTGTATAAAACAAAATCTAGTTATATATTTGCATCCGCTTAGGGCAATTAGCTCAGCTGGTTCAGAGCACCTCGTTTACACCGAGGGGGTCGGGGGTTCGAACCCCTCATTGCCCACAAAAGGAAAATCCCACAAGAAATTGTGGGATTTTTTTGTTTAAGATTTATTGAAATCCCTTTACCAACTTACAAATTTTCAATTTAGAGGTTTTTTGGACAACTAATGTTTGTCTTTTTAAAATGGCAATTTTTTTGCCTAAAAAGCACTTGAGAAAATAAAATTAACACAAGTGAAATTTATCTAAGGGAACTTTTTGTCCACAATCTACTGCCAAGCCTCCAAAAAAAGTACCGTGGAAGCAAGACTAAATATTATTATTTTTGGAATGCCGATTATTTATAAATTTATCGGATAAAATTAAAACCTATGTTTGAAGAAAATTCATATGACCATCTAAAGAAAATGCCACTTTATAAAAAGGCATTAGAAATTATGGAAATTAGTCTTAAAATAAGTGAAAGTGTATCAAAGCACGATGTCGAAAATCTGAGTGAAGCAGAAGGCGATATGTTAGAAGGTTATGCCTAATATATCAGAGAAAACGCCACAATTATGCCTGCAAAGATTTCGGGTGCCGAAGCGGTCGAACTTTATGATTTGAAAATGGAAAACGCCACAATTATCCGCAAAGCAGCTCGGGAGCTTTCAACATATTGTACAGGCTTAACAATGTGCGGTTATAAAAATACCGATTACTTGCAATTGTTAAGAGATGAAGTTGAAGAATTTAGGATTTTGTTCGCTGAATGGGTAAAAGCATTTAACCAATGGGATTATATCATTGACCGCTGGGGCTTGTTTAATCCGCCTGGAATTAACTATGACACCCACGATCCAGATAATAATATTCCTTTTGATCCTGACGAATTATTGTGAATTTTACGTTATCCAAATTTATAATTACTGATTAAATCGTGGGATTTTTTTATTTTTTCGCTGTTTTTTAATTCTTCAAAAGTGTATTTTAGCTTTTAATTCACCATAAAACACAACCCATGAAAAAACAGCTTCTTGCAATATTTGCGCTTTCTTTTTTAATCTCTTCGAATACCAGCTTCAATAATGAAATAAAAGATCATATTTCTGAAGAAAAAGTGATTGCAGTAAATGACAGCACCCAAGCCAAAGAATTTTGGAACAAGTTAAAAACGCTAAAAGGAAAAGCATTTGAAGGACAATTGGTGAGCGCTCAGGCCAATGATGATTTTTCTGGCAAAAAATTGGTGATGTACGTACTTTATGCTGATGACGAAACAATCTTAATTCCATTTAATGTTGGCGACAATCGTTCAAGAACCTGGATTTTAAAATGCAAGAATGGACGAATTGAATTAAAACACGATCACAGACATGAAGATGGAAGCAAAGATAAAGTAACCATGTATGGAGGTACTTCAACAAATTCTGGAACACCCAATATGCAAGTATTTCCGGCCGATGAAGAAACTGTGGCGGTGATTCCTGCCGCTTTTTCAAATGCTTGGTGGATAACCGTTGACAGCACTTCTTATACGTATAACCTAAGACGCTTGGGCTCCGACAGGGTCTTTACGGTTTCTTTCGATTTAACTAAAGAAGTTGAAATTCCAAAACCTTCCTGGGGATGGGAAAATTATAGATAAAGACAGAAGACAGAAGACGGAAGACAGAAGACCGAAGCGTTTTAATTCCCCTCTCGAGAGGGGCTAGGGGTGTGTAAAAAACATGAGAAAAAATAAAGAATTAATATAAATTGGTCAACACTAATGAGGAAAGTACAATTACTATAGTTAAAAAATATTTTAATATTAAGGCAAAATCAAACCCCCTTTCCTTTGGAAAGGGCAGGGGATAGGAAATATCTTAATCCGTAGTAAAACTCCAAACTTGCCCAATTGTTTGTCCGCCTTTGCCGTCTTTTACCACCACTTTCCAGTAATAGGTTGTTGAAGCAGCAACCGTTTTGGTTAAAGTGGCTGCGCTTTGATTTGCTGAGGTGACCACCGTTGGCGGATTTGCGGTTCCAAAATACACATCATACGTTAAAGTATCACTGGCGTCTACATCGCTCGCTGTCCACTGTAAGTTTACGGTTGCTGCAGTTTGTACCGAATTTAATGCCGGACTCACCAAAACCGGTGAAAATGGCAAATGGTTTGTGACGCCAACGCCTTCGGTGTAAAAACTGAAGGTTGCCGAATAATTACTTGCCGCACTTTTGCTGTCTGTTGCTTTTACCCGCCAATAATAGGCAATTCCTTTTTCTAAAGTAATTGATTTGCTGGTGGTGGTTGAAGTAAGTGAATGCGCAATTTGTGCAAAAAGGTTGTCTTTAGCTACCTGTATCTGATAGGTGATGGCATCTCCCTGACTGTCAGTTGAAGCGCTCCATTGAAAATTCACCACATTGTCTATGCACAATAAATTATTGGTGGGATAGGTCAATGTTGGAACTGTTGGCGCTGTGTTTACCGGTGGTGGTGTCGGTTCGTCTCCGCCACCGCCGCACGACCATAAACTTACACTTAATACTGCGATATATAAAAGATTTTTCATTGATTATTGCTTAATAATTTTTAGGGTTACAGGTTGCTCTAAATGCACTTTTGCAAAATACAATCCTGTTGGTTTGTTTTCTAAGCTTAATTGTACTTTTCCATAAACCACCGGGTATTTTTTTGTTGAAATCAATTGTGAATTGATGTTGTACAATGCAACAACCACTTCTGTTTGCGCTGTTGGAACCGTAATTTCAAAAGTGCCTTGGGTTGGATTCGGATACCCAAAAACACCGTCAATGCCATCAATGGTTTTTGAATAAATACCTTCACAGGAAACTGCCGTTTTCACTTCCAAAATATCACCGCTATTTACTTCAACAGAAAATATTGGCGCGCTTGTTTCAAATTGTTCCAGTCCGTTTACAAACACCGTAAATGGCGCTGTCCCTTTTTCAATTTCAACAGAAGCTTTGCCGGAAACAACACTTGATTTTGCTGAAACCGTTGTTCCTGCTGCAACTGTAACGGCATAACATTGCTGATAGGTTTGCCCTGTAACGCCAATGCAGAAATTATATGTTCCGGGAGCCAAATTTGCAGAGGTTGCCGTTGTACTTGTAAAATTTAGCGCAACATTGTTAATTGTTGTGGTGTAATTTAGCGCAGTAACTGCGGTAATTTTAATCTGTCCGTTGTTTTTTCCCAAACAGGTTTCACTGATAACTTCCACCGTAAAATTATTTGCAGGCAAGGTGAATATTGGGCAACCAGTGCTGTTTACGCTTGTTCCGGTTAAGGTGTTCGGACATAAATCTATGCTATCCGCAACCCCGTCGCTGTCGCTGTCGTCTGATGCCGTTCCGCCTCTTGGATCCAGTAATTTCACGGTGGAATACAGTTTGTATTCGCCTGGGTTTAGCGTAATTGCTGTTGACGTGCTGGTGATGTTTTTTACTTCACCCGTAAAATATTCGTACCAGGTTCCTGTTTTTGAAAACTGGACTGTCATGGTTTTTGAAGTAATGTCAAAATTTCCTGCCAAAGCAACATCCATACTGGTGTGTTTTAATAGGATGGATTTTGTTAATGTTCCCACATTTAAGGTGAAATCGGTGGTGTTAAAAACGGGCTGACTCCTTTTAAAAGCTGCCAATGTTGCCCAAGTATTGTAAATTTGTTTTCTGTTGGCGTTGTCAAAATAGTCCCAACGAACTGGTTTTTTTGACAACCGGCAATCATTGCTCACCGTGCCATTTGAACAAGTATTAATGGAAAAATCATAACCCAGTTCGCCAAATTGCCATATCATTTTTGGACCTGGAATGGTAAAAAAGAACATTCCTGCAAGTTCTTGACGGGACAAAGCAGTGTTTAAATTTTTAACATTGTAAGTCGCATTGCTGTTCCCAAATTGCAGGTTTTTATACATCATACGTTCTTCATCATGGCTTTCCATATAGCCAACAACATTTAGCTGGCTCCAGCCTCTCTGTTTGTAAGAAATCCAATCGATATTGGTATCAGTTGGGAAACCCATGGTATTTTGGTTGTAACTGTGATTCATATTTCCCCAAAGCATAATGCCATAATTTGCCAAAACTGTTTCTTCGGAATTTTCTGATAAATGTTCAAAAATTACATAAGGTTTGTTGGTTGGACTGTTGCTCCAAACGTGATCGGCATAATTTTTTAGGTTGGTAATTCGTGAAGCATCATAAGCACTGGCCCAGTTGTCTGCACCATAATAAAGCGTATTCGAAAAACCTTTGGTGAAATCGAATCTAAATCCGTCAATTTTATATTCATTCATCCAATAACTGAGCACATCTTTAAAAAATGCTTTTGTATACGTTGATTCGTGGTTAAAATCGTATCCCCAATGCGCACTTGTGTTGTCGACTAAGTTATGGTTCACATTGTACCAAGGATTGTTGGCGGCAGGTTTGCCGGTTGCACTGTCCCAATACATTTGAAGCATTGGCGATTGGCCGTAAGAATGGTTAAAAACAACATCGGCAAGCACGGCAATACCGCGTTGGTGACAGGCATCCACAAATTTTTTAAAATCGTTTTTGGTTCCGTAGGCTTTGTCTAAAGCCATATACAAGGCCGGATTGTAACCCCAGCTGTCATTTCCTTCAAACTCATTTACGGGCATCAATTCAATGGCGTTTACGCCCAAAGAAGCCAAATAATCTAATTTAGTGATGGCTTCAGTAAAGGAAGAACTTGCCGTAAAATCCCTGATCAGCAATTCATAAATAATTAAATTGCTTTGTGCAGGTTTTGTAAAGTTGGTAGTGGTCCAGGCATAATTTTCCTGATTTATTTTGAAGGTTGACACATAGCCCGTAGTTAAATTTACAGGATATGCTTTTAAATTTGGATAGTTGGCGCTTGAAATATATTGGTCATTAGAAGGGTCCAATATTTTTTCTGAATAAGGATCGGCCACTTTAATATTGTAATCTATCAAATATTGATAGGCGTATTCTGTGTTTATGTTTAATCCGGGAACTGTAAGCCAGAAATCTTCCCCGTCCTTTTTCATTTGATACGTGGCATTTAATGTCCAGCTGTTGAAATCACCTAAAATCAATACATCAGTTTTTAAAGGAGCTTTCAGTAAAAAAGTAACAGAATTATCGGTGTTTATATTGATTCCATATTTTAAGCCGACAGGTTTTGTGGCATTCACTGTCGGTGTTTTTACGAAGATGTTTATCGTTGTTTCTTTTACTTCAGTACCATTTGTAGCAACAGCTTTAAGGGTTTGATTTCCTGCTGAAGTCAGTAAATAAGAAGTTGAAATAGCGGTGGCATTGGTCGCTGTTTTTTTTGAAATGCCGTTCACAAAAAGTTCCAAATTGGAGGCTATGGAAGCTTCCGCTGAAATGGTGATGCTGCTGTTTAGGTTGAAAGCACTGTTGTTTGCCGGGCTTGTGAATGCAATGTTTAAGCCTGCCGCATAAATGGGAACAAAAATATCCGGGCTTGTTTGTTTGGTTTGATCAGCAGATCTAAATACGAAACTAAGTTCAGTTACTGTATTAGTTGTCGCTACACCATAAAATGTGAAAATATCTGGTGTAATTATCAATGTATATAAATTGGCATTTGAAGTTGATCTTGTAAGTTTTGCTTTTGTTGTGTTTACAGCCCAATCAGCAAGGACATTTGACCATCTGACACCATTTGCCGTTACGCCGGTATGCGCGTAAATGTCTCCGGTATAGCCTGCTAACGGGGTGCCTACAGCATTAAAAGTGACTGTAATTTGATTATTTGCCGTAGGAATTGTTGGCACCGTGCTCACTTGTGAGAATAAAAAGCCGGTACAACTTAAAAATATAAAAAGTAATGTTTTTTTCATGAGGTTAAATTTAAAAATTTCTTTTCAGAAATTGTTTCAAAAAGAAAAAATCTGCACAGAAAACCTTCTGTGCAGATTTTTTTAAAATGTTTTATTTGCAATATTCATTATAATTAAAGTGCAGTCAACGTATAAGTTGGCGCGGATGAATTGCTAAAATCTAAAACAATTTTATAATTGCCTGCAGTAACAGGAATATTTGCACCGCCAACTTCTAAAGTTCCATTTAAGCCATTATCACCATAATTTAAATCCCAACTGTCGTTGGTTCTAAATTTAATTTCACCAGCTGTTAATGCAATACGATTTATTACCCAAACATCATCTTTACTGAAATCTAGGGTAAAACGTACATTAGGTCCATCCCAACCGTTAGGTGTAGCTGATCCAACAACTCCCCAAATATTAATAGGGGTAATGGTGTATGCCAGATTTTTCAGGTCTAGGGTAACTAAATAATTTCCGGCTGTAACCGCAATATTTGCACCGCCATTTTCTAGTGTTCCGTCTGCTCCTGTATCTCCATAGTTAAGACCCCAGTCGTTTTTAAATCTAAATTTCATTTCTCCTGCTTTCAAGGTAACAATTGCTTTCCAAGTATCAGAGAAAGAATCATAAGTCATAGGCATATCTGGTCCATCCCAACCATTTGTTGTTGCGTCTCCAACCAATCCCCAAGAATATGTTTCCATGGTGTATTTTAAAGTACCTAAATTGAAAGTAATTTTATAAGTACCCGCAGTAACAGGGATATTGTCTCCGCCTTCATCTAAATTACCGTCTAAACCAGAATCACCATAATTAAGGGTCCAAGAGTTGTTAGATCGGAATTTGATTTCACCAGTATTTAAAGTTACATAAGCAACAAGTACATCCGCAATGCTAGTGGTATAAAATGGCATATCTGGTCCATCCCATCCATTAACAGTAGCGCTTCCGACAACTCCCCAAATGGTGGATAAATCTAATTTATCTTCATAGGCGGTAGCCGTAAATGATACACTGTTTGAACTCATTCCATGGTAAGCGCTCAAAACAGTCTCAATTACAACAGAAACAGGGGTTGGAGTGCCGCCTTTCAAACCTAAATTAAGTAAAATTTTATTTAATTGAACGGTTTCAAAAACTTTTGACAAACTGGTTCCGGCAGCAACAGTTACACTTTTTTCACCTGATGCAAAAACAATTTTATATTCAGCACCGGCATCGAAGCCAAAATCAGGGTCGGTCCAAGAAACAGTTAAGGCATCTTGTCCAGCGGCATCTTTATCCAATACAACATCACTCGAAGACAAGCTTAAAGTAGTCTCTGCATTTGGATTAAGTACTGTAAGTACTTCCTTATCACATGAAACTAACAATGTAGCAGCAGTAAAAAGAAGCAGTATTTTATTTAATATTATTTTCATTTTTCCTTAGTTTAGAATTAATATCCAGTGTTTTGTTTCAAATTAGGATTTGCATTTAAATCTGTTGCAGGAATAGGGAAAAGGTCTAAATGGCCAGAGGTAGAAATACCTTCTTTTACACCACCTTTCCAAGGCCATACATAATCTCCGTCAGAAAATTTTCCAAATCTAATTAAATCGGTCCTTCTATGTCCTTCCCAAAACAATTCTCTTGCTCTTTCGGCTAAAATAAAGTCTTTTGTGATTGTAGTTACTTTACCAAAATTATTGGCTCTGTCTCCTCTTAAATCATTCATATAACCAATTGCTTTTGCATTGTCTCCAGCGCCATATAAAGTTGCTTCTGCATACATTAAATAAACATCGGCAATTCTAAATAATGGGAAATCAGTATCTGTAAATTCCCCACTTGAACCATTCATGCCATTGCTATCTACGTTTTTAAACTTACTAACGGCATAGCCATCTGTAAATGTTGAAATAGATTCAATTTCAAGTTTTTGCCCATCTGTATGGAATAAGGCTCTTGGATCTTTTTCAATGGTATAAGTTAATGCGCCTAAATTAAAAGTGATTTTATACAAACCTGTTGCCACTTTTATGTTCGCGCCACCATCTTCTGCAGAACCGTTAGCGCCATTATCTCCATAATTGAATCCCCAGTCGTTATCTCTTCTGAATTTAATTTCACCTTCAGTTAGATTAAAGAAACCAGCATAAACACTAGAAGTTCCAATTCTATGAAGCGGCATATCCGGACCATTCCAACCATTTACGGTTGCAGATCCCACCAATCCCCAATTAGATGCAACACCAATCGCATTGTTTGAAGTACTGATATTGATTCCAGAGTTAAAAGTGTTTACTAGCGCACTGGTAGCTCTATTACCGCCCCAACCTCCGTTGACTCCATAATCAGCCGGGCTCATGCTTCCGCCAATTGCGGCGTGGATTAAAAATGTGGTTCCGCCATAGCTTTGAGTTCTTAAACCATCAAAGGCGATAGGGAAAATTATACCGTCATCAGTATGATTGTCAGCCAAAAATGAATTTTTATAAGGAGCATCCATACCATAACCTACAGCAATTACTTTATCTGTCCAGGTAATAACATTAGGATACATAGGTGTTCCTGTATATACTTCTGCATTTAAATACAATTTGGCCAATAAAGTCCAAGCTGCAGCTTTGTCAGCTCTTCCATATTCATTGGATCTTGGAGCTGCCAAACCACCTTCAATATCTTTTAATTCAGATTCAATCCAAGTAAATAAATCAGCCCGGCTTATTTGCTCAGGGAAGAAAAATCCAACCTCATCATTTTCAGTCACGAAAGGGAAATTACCGTATAAATCCAGTGCATGGTAGTAGCTTAAGGCTCTTAAAAAACGAGCTTCCTTTTTATAAAGTTCCACATCAGCCAATAACTGTCCGGTAACACCTCTAGAAGCCAATTTAGCATCGGTGGTTTCTCTTAAGAATGCATTACAAGAAGTTATTTGGTAAATAATTCTATTGTACAATGCCGTTACAAATTCGTTGCTTGATGTCCAATCTTGTTCATGGTAATCAGGCAAACTTCCATCAGCCCATCCAATAACGGCTTCGTCAGTGGTTACTTCCTGCGCCAACCAATATTGTCTTAAGTATTGGCTAAATCCTTCATCAATACCTGTAATATCAGGCATCCCTGCAGGTCCTTGTTGACCACTAATGGCCAAACCGGCATATAGTTTCGCCAATACTTGTTTATATGCAGCAGGGTCGTTAAATAACTGATCTGCCAATATAACATCTTTATCTTGGGGAACAGTGTCTAAATCCTTTAGGCACGAAGTCAATGTAAACAACGTTACAATGGTTCCCAGCAATAATATTTTAAAAGAATATTTTTTCATTTCTGTTTAATTAAAAGTTTAAGTTAACGCCAACCATATAAATTCTTGGTCGTGGATAAATGTTATAATCAATACCGCTTCCTGTTGATGTAGTACCAACCTCTGGGTCTAATCCAACATAGTCAGTGATGGTCAATACATTTTGAACAGAACCAGTAACTGAGAAGTTTGAAGTTGCTCCAAATAAGCTTCCAAAATTATATCCAACACTTACGTTGTCTAGTTTCAAGAATGAAGCTTCCTGAACATAGTAATCAGATAAAAATCTTTCAGAACCGCCATTTTCAAAACCTGATTCCAACACGTTTTCAACACCGTTGGAAATGACATTTGGAAAAGCAGGATTCAATAATTGAAATTCAAATCCTAAGTTAGAGTCTATATTATTATACACATAGTTACCAACACTTCCTCTCCAAGCCATATTGAAGTTCCATTTTTTGTAATTCAGGTCTGTATTAAATCCAACAGTAAAATCAGCTGATGGTTTCTCCATTCTGTATTTATCTGAATTTGTAATATTGCCATCGTTATTTCTGTCAACATATACCCCCTCTAAAGGTTTTCCGTTTGCATCATATACTTGTTGATAAACAAAGAATGTATAAGGAGCGTATCCAACTGAATGTCTTTGTACATAGTTACCAACACCACCACTAAATAAACCAACAGGAACACCTTCATAGTCTGGGCCATCGTTTGTTGTTAGTTGTGTAATTTCAGTATCGTTATATGTTAAATTCAATCCTAAATTTAAATTTACATCTTCGGTTGAAATTGGTTTGGTGCTTAACATCAACTCAATACCTTTATTTTCCATTTTTCCAATGTTTGCATTACCTGCGTTTGACAATGAAGACCCACCTGGGAATGGAATATAATTTAATAAATCCTTTGTTTTTCTAAAATAAGCATCTATAGATCCGCTAACTACATTATTTAAGATTCCAAAATCAAGTCCGGCATTATAAGTTTCCGTTTCCTCCCATTTTAATGTGGTATTAAATGGTTCCGCTCTAAAAGTGTTGATAAAGTTACTTCCAAATTGATATTGGGCAGAATTGGTACTTCCTAAATAGGTCGCAATTGCCGGGTAGTAACTACCAATATCTTGCTGACCTGTAAGACCCCAACTTAATCTAAGTTTTAGGTTAGTGATGGCAGTAGAATTTTTCATAAACCCTTCTTCATAAATTTTCCAGGCGAAAGCGGCTGAAGGGAAATTACCCCATCGGTTATCTTTGCTAAATCTTGAAGATCCGTCACGTCTGTATGTGAATGTCAATAAATACTTATCGGCTAAAGAGTAGGTAAGTCTGCTAAAAAAAGACTGTAAGTTTAATTCATTATTATAATCAAAAGTTTCAGTTATGTTCTCATCTTGAATATTGTCTGTATTAAACCCTTCATTTTTGAAGTTTTGATAGGAATAACCAGCCATAAAATCAACGGTACTATTGATTGATTTTAAGTCTGTGCCGTAATTAAGATAAAAATCCATTAACACATTCTTTTTATCTTGCTCATAATGAGAGATACTGCCTAATTTTGCCTTTTCAATACTAGTTGCAGTAGCTGAATTAAAAATTGAATTGTCACCAATACTGTTTGATACGTCATATCCTAAGTTAAGGTTGGCTTTTAATTCAGGCAAAAAGTGCATTTTATAATCAAATACAATATTTCCAATACTTCTGCTTGAATTTGCTGAATTGTCACGCAATTCCAATAAAGCTAAAGGATTCTTAGGCGCTCCAACTGTAACCGGATTTCCGTTAGGCTGTATCCATTCCCAATAGCCACCGTAGTTTGGATTGCTGTCATAAATTGGTTTTGTTGGGTCGAATGAAATGGCATTGCCAATGGCGCCCCAATCTGCAAAATCGGTGTTAATCATAGACACTTTGGTATTTACGTCTATTTTTAAATGGTCATCAAACAATTTTGAACCAATACTTGCTGAATAGGTTACTCTTTCAAGATTTGAAGTCAATAAAGTACCCGATTGGTCTGTGTAACCAATAGATCCCCTAAAATTAATGTTTTTGGTGCCACCTTGTAAACTTAAGTTATGGTCTGTCCCATAGCCAGTTCTAAAAATTTCATCTTGCCAATTGGTATTTGCAGTTCCTAATAATGCAATGTCTGATGGCAAACCATTTTCATTCACAAAATCTCTATATTGATCAGCAGACAAAGCATCTACAGTTTCGAGATTTTCATTTACTGAAAAGTTTGCGGTATAAGATCCTTTAAACCCATCACTACTTCCTTTTTTTGTGGTAATGATAATTACCCCATTCGATGCTCTTGAACCATAAATAGCAGTGGCAGAGGCATCTTTTAAAATAGTGTAAGACTCAATGTCATTTGGGTTAATAGTGCTAAGCGGATTGCTGACACCAGATACACCCTCTTTATCGACAGGAACCCCATCAATTACAAATAAAGGGTCGTTTGTGGCATTTAATGATGCTCCTCCTCTGATTCTAATAGTGGATCCACCTCCAGGTTCACCACCGGCTGAGGTAATATTCACCCCCGCAACTTTACCCGTAAGCATTTGGTCAGGAGAAATAATAGCACCTTTGTTTAAATCTTTAGCTTTGACAGAGGTAACAGATCCTGTTGCATCTTTTACGGTGGTAGTACCATAACCAATGATAACAACTTCATCAAGTGACTCTGCGCTTTCAGTCAAAACAATATTGATTGTAGTATTGTTTCCTACAGTAACTGATTGGGAATTGAACCCAACATAAGAAAATACCAAGACATCGCCTGGTTTCACTTTTTCCAAAATATAGTTTCCGTCAAAATCTGTTGCGGCACCTACAGTAGTTCCTTTAATAATAACGCCAACTCCAGGTAGTGCTGTACCACCCGCTGCTTCTGTAACTTTTCCTTTCACGGTTTGCTGGGCAAACATTACTAAAGGCAAAAGAAGCATGACATTAAACAAAAAAATTTTAAAATTTTTCATCTATTTTAAGTTAATTAATAATTAAGGTTTTTTAATAATTGGTGTACTATTTATTACATTTCACAGTGTGAAGTTAAGTACTTAACATTTATTTAACAATAATAAGTGCTAATAATAATGTTCCGCAAACGTTTTCGTGTTTGTAACTTTTTTACGCAAACGTTAGAGTTTGCCTATGTTTTATTAGGACTTTTTATAGAAAATTTTAAATTAAGGCCATATTCTAAAATTTTTGATTAAAATTAATGATATGTTTGTCGGGAATTCCAAGTAAATTTAACTAATAATTTTATATTTGTGGTTAAGAAACTTGCAGTTTTTACCATAAATGAGGCAGTCGCAAATTTTTCACTCAACCATTGTAAAATAGCTACTGTTTGGGTTAAATAATAAATAAATTTAAAATAGAAATGAAGCCAAGAATTACCCTTAAAAAAATTGCAAGAGAATTTGGAGTATCCATTTCTACGGTTTCAAAAGCGCTAAAGGACAGTCATGAAATTAGTGAAGAAACTAGAGGGAAAATTAAGGCATTTGCCGATTACTATAACTACAAGCCAAACAATTTAGCCTTACAGCTTCGAAACCAAAAAACTTCTGTGATTGGCGTAATCATCCCTGAAATTGTGCATCATTTTTTTTCAACGGTGATTAATGGCATTGAAAAATACGCCACTGAAAAGGGATACAACGTAATGATATGCCTCTCCAATGAATCTTATGAAAAAGAGGTTTCAAACATGAGTGTGCTGACCAATGGAAGTGTGGACGGATTGATTGTTTCCATTGCGCGGGAAACACAGCAAAACCAAAATTTTAACCATTTTGAAGCGTTGATTACCGATGATTTTCCATTGGTGTTATTCGACAGAATCAATGACGATATTAAATGTGATAAAGTAATCATTGACGATATTGGAGGCGCCTTTAAAGCGACCAACCATTTAATTGAGATAGGATCAAAACGAATTGCCTTAATCACAACCCATGATTTTATCACTGTGGGTTCGCTAAGACGGGAAGGCTATTTAAAAGCGCTGAGAAGTCAGGGAGTTGAAGTTGATGAAAGCCTGATTTATAAAATAGATGACAAAGAAAATTTATACGAACAAATTAAAAAGGTGATCTATGTGGCAAATCCGCCAGATGCCATTTTGGCCGTTAATGAAATATATGCAGCAATCGCTTTAAAAATTTCCCAGGAAAAAGGATTGGACATCCCTAAAGACATTGCGATTATCGGTTTTACCAGCGGATTGATTTCCGAATTTACGAGTCCGCCATTAACATCAGTGGTTCAGCATGGGTATTTGATGGGCGAGCAGGCCGCGGAATTGTTAATCAACAGAATAGAGCATAAAGGCCCGGAAGAATTTCAAAAAACCGTTATTTCCCCCGATTTGAAAATTAGAAAATCAACGCTTGATAATTGAAAAGAGTTAAAAGCTCAAAGTTAATTCTTTAAAATACAAGTAATAAAATTAGCCTTCAGCTTTCGGCCTTCAGCATTAACATATAACAAATAACATTTAACTCAAGCCCCGCAACTCCAACGTTGTAGTGCCCAATTGTTGAATTTTTTAGCTAAATCTTATTTCAAAAAAGGTTCAACTTAAATTTTTATTTATATATTTGACACGTACTATTTTTCACACTTCACACAAAAACAATTAATTAAAGCCTATTGGCTTTATATTGTATTTATTTTTTTAACACTTACATTATGGAAAAACGGAAACTAAGTTTCTGGGATATCTGGAACATGAGTTTTGGTTTCCTTGGAATTCAAATGGGTTTTGCGCTGCAAAATGCCAATGCCAGCAGAATATTGCAAATTTTTGGCGCAGATGTCCATGAACTCTCTTGGTTTTGGGTGGTGGCGCCATTAACGGGTTTAATAGTTCAACCCATCATTGGTTATTATAGTGACAGAACCTGGACGAAACTTGGAAGAAGACGGCCTTACTTTTTAACAGGGGCATTATTGGCTTCAATGGGATTAATTTTAATGCCAAATGCCGATATGTTTACGGCTTTTTTACCTGCATTATGGGTAGGAGCAGGAATGTTAATGATCATGGACGCTTCATTTAACGTTGCAATGGAACCATTTAGGGCTTTGGTGGCCGATTTATTGCCTTCTGATCAAAGAACGCTTGGATTTTCTGTGCAAACCATTTTAATAGGTATTGGAGCCGTAATAGGTTCTTGGTTGCCTTATGCTTTGTCAAATTGGTTTGGGGTCACTAACAATGCCGCAGAAGGTGAAGTTCCTTTAAACTTATTGCTCTCATTTGTAATAGGCGCCGGCGTTTTAGTTGCCAGTATTTTAGTTACGGTATTTACCACCAATGAATATACTCCGGAAGAAACCGCACAATTTAGCGCTCCTGCAAGTGAAGAAGAAATTGCTGCTGGGGAAAAAGCAAGTTTATTGGATATTTTTTCCGATTTCAAAAAAATGCCTTTAACCATGAGACAATTGAGCTCGGTTCAATTTTTTTCCTGGTTTGGTTTGTTTGGGATGTGGGTATTTTCAACACCTGCCATTGCGCATCACATTTATGGTTTGTCTTTGGATGATCACGGATCTGCTTATCAAATTGCGGGTGACTGGGTTGGAATTTTATTTGGTGTTTACAATGCGGTTTCAGCGGTATACGCCTTCTTTTTACCGGCAATCGCTAAAAAAATAGGCCGAAAATTAACCCATGCCGTTTCACTGGCTTTTGGTGGATTAGGACTTATCTCCATTTATTTTGTGCCAAACGAAAACTGGTTATTTTTATCCATGTTCGGAATCGGTATTGCTTGGGCAAGTATTTTAGCCATGCCTTACGCAATTTTGGCGGGATCAATTCCAGCCAAGAAAATGGGCGTTTATATGGGGATTTTCAATTTCTTTATTGTAATTCCACAAATCATAAACGCTATTATAGGCGGCCCAATCGTAAAATATTTTTATGGCGGCAACCCAATTTATGCCTTAATAATCAGCGGTATTTCTTTACTGATTGCTGCCATATTGGTGGTTAGGGTAAAAGATGTTGATGATACAGTATTAATAAAAATTTAAATGAAGAAAGAAATCGCATTCATATTTGATTTAGACGGCGTTATCGTAGATACGGCGAAATATCATTATTTGGCCTGGAGAAATTTGGCTAACGCCTTGGGCTTCGATTTTACAGAAGCACAAAATGAATTGTTAAAAGGCGTCAGTAGAATTCAATCGCTTGAAATTTTATTGTCGATTGGAAAAGTAGAATTGCCTGGGGCTGAAAAGGAAAAATTATTGCTTCAGAAAAATAAAGAATATCTGGAATATGTCAATCAAATGACTTCCGAAGAAATTTTGCCCGGCGTAAATGATTTGTTGAATTTTTTAGAAATCAACGACATCAAATATGCCTTGGGTTCGGCCAGTAAAAACGCACCGTTGATTTTGGAGAAAGTCGGACTTTTAAACAGATTTACAGCCATTGTTGACGGCAATGACGTTTCTAAAGCAAAACCTGATCCTGAAGTATTTTTAATAGGCGCTAAAAAATTAGGGATGAAACCCGAAAACTGCGTGGTTGTAGAAGATGCCATCGCGGGAGTACAAGCTGCAAATGCGGCGAAAATGATAAGTATAGGAATTGGAGATGCGAATGTGTTACAAGAAGCAGATTATGTTTTTAAAGATATGACAGCAATCACGCCCGATTTTTTAAAAAATCTAATGAATTAAAAAAGATGAATAAAGATTATATTAAGCCTTACGAATGGTCAATTGTAGAAGAAGGCTTTGATCCAGAAAATGTTGAAGCTTCAGAAAGTCTGTTCAGTATTGGCAATGGTTCTATGGGCCAACGTGCCAATTTTGAGGAAACGTATACAGGAAAAACCTTTCAGGGAAGTTATATCGGCGGTATTTATTATCCAGATAAGACCAGAGTGGGCTGGTGGAAAAACGGCTATCCGGAGTATTTTGCCAAAGTGCTGAATGCGCCAAACTGGATAGGTATTGACATCCAAATTAATGAAACAAAACTGGATTTAAATACCTGTAAAGTTTCAAATTTTAAAAGGGAATTAAATATGAAAGAAGGCTGGCTAAGCCGTTCTTTCGATGCAATTCTTGAAACCGGCGAGGAAATCCAAGTAAATACAAAACGTTTTATAAGTCTGGAATACAATGAAACCGGCGCCATTGAATACGCCGTAAAAGCCGTCAATTTTTCAGGTGAAATTACTTTTTCTCCTTATTTGGATGCCGGCATTAAAAATGAAGACTCCAATTACGATGAATATTTTTGGGACATACTAAAAATTGTCAACGGCAAAAATAACGGTTGCATCCTTTCAAAAACCTTAAAAACAGAATTTCATGTGGCAACCGCCATGAAAGTTTCGTTCGCGGTAAATAATGAAAAAGTTGATGCTTTGCAACAAACCGAAGTTGAAGAAAAATCTTTGCATTATACCTATAAATTAAATGTCAATAAAGGCGACACCGCAACCATTTATAAATATGGAAGCTGTGTAAGTTCCTTAAATTATGCAAAAGAAGCATTGATTGAAGTTGCTTTTAACAATGTTAAACAAGCTTATGAATTAGGTTTTTCACAACTTTTGGAAAGCCAAAAAGAAGCCTGGTCTAACATTTGGCACACGGCCGACATTATTATTGAAGGCGACATAAAAGCACAGCAAGGCATCAGATTCAATATTTTTCAATTGAATCAAACTTATCTGGGAACCGATGCAAGACTAAATATCGGACCGAAAGGTTTCACCGGTGAAAAATACGGCGGAAGCACTTATTGGGATACGGAAGCCTATTGCATTCCTTTTTATATGGCGACAAAAGATGCGAGCGTAGCCAAAAATTTATTGATGTACCGCTATAATCAGCTGGATAAAGCCATAGAAAATGCGCAAAAACTCGGATTCAAAAACGGGGCGGCTTTGTATCCGATGGTTACCATGAACGGTGAAGAATGCCACAACGAATGGGAAATTACTTTTGAAGAAATCCACAGAAACGGTGCGATGATTTACGGGATTTACAATTATGTAAATTACACGCAGGATTTTGAATATGTTCCAAAATTCGGACTGGAAGTCATCATTGCTGTTGCTCGTTTTTGGTATCAGCGCGCTAATTTTTCAGAAGCAAAAGGCCAATATGTTGTTTTGGGCGTTACGGGTCCGAATGAATACGAAAACAACGTAAACAATAATTTTTATACCAATTATTTGGCTAAATGGTGTATTCAATATGCTTCGGAATGTTTGAACAGGGTAGAAAATGAGTATCCTGAAGATTTTAAACGCGTCATGGCCAAAACAAAATTGACCGATGAAGAAACCAAAAAATGGTTACAGGTTGCCGAAAATATGTATTTTCCATTTAGTTTGGATCACAATGTTTATTTGCAACAAGACGGATTTTTGGACAAAGAATTAATTCCGGTTGCAGAATTGGAAAGTTCAGAAAGGCCCATCAATCAAAAATGGTCCTGGGATCGTATTTTGCGTTCTTGTTATATCAAGCAAGCAGATGTTTTGCAATGTATGTTCTTTTTTGAAAATAAATTCAGCAAAGAAGATTTGGAGCATCATTTCGATTTTTATGAGCCATTAACCGTTCATGAATCTTCGCTGTCTCCTTGCGTGCATTCAATTTTGGCAGCTTCCATCGACAGAATGCCTAAAGCTTATGAGCAATATGTGAGGACTTCACGTTTGGATTTGGACGATTATAATCACGAAGTTCATGAAGGTTGCCACATTACCAGTATGGCAGGAACCTGGATGTCTATTGTGCAGGGATTTGGCGGTATGCGCATTTGGGAAGATGGTGTTTTATCCTTCAGCCCACAAATTCCCAAAGAATGGAAATCTTATTCATTTACCATTAATTTCAGGGGAAATATTATAAAGGTGTACAAAAGCCAAACCGAATGTAAGTTTTTTAATGAATCGGAAAACGATGTAAAAATGATGGTGGATTCCATAGAAATTTTAATCCCGTCAAACCAATTGGTCACTGTATAAATTTTAAATAACAACACATGAAAAATCTTTTTTTCCTAATACTTTTCATTTTAGGCAGCACTTTATTTGCCCAAAAAATCGATAGAATTGAACCTGCCTATTGGTGGGTTGGTATGGAGAATACTCAATTGGAATTGTTGATTTATGGAAAGGACATTGCGCAATTTACGCCTTCAGTCGACAATAAAAACATTCAGATTTCAGCCGTCAAGAAAACGGGAAATAACAATTATTTGTTTCTGAATTTGGATTTATCCAAAGCAGTTTCTGGGAAATTCAACATCAACTTTTCAAAAAAAGGAAAGCGCAATAATTTTTCTGTCGCTTATGAATTGAAGGAGCGAAATCAAAATTCAAAAATGCGGGAAGGTTTTAACAGTTCTGACGTTATTTATTTGATCACGCCCGACCGTTTTGCGAATGCAGATGTTACCAACGACATCGTAAAAACAATGAACGAAAAAACCGTCGACAGAAAAAATGATTATGGACGTCATGGCGGTGACATCAAAGGAATGACGAACCATTTGGATTATATACACGAAATGGGATTTACGGCCATTTGGCCAACGCCGGTGCTGACCAATGATATGAAAAACGCCTCCTATCACGGGTATGCGATGACCGATTTTTATCAGGTTGATCCGCGTTTTGGAACGATGGAGGATTACAGCGAATTGGCTAAAAGCGCAAAAAATAAAGGAATTAAACTGATTATGGATCAGGTTGCAAACCATATTGGTTTGGAACATTGGTGGATGAAAGATTTGCCAGCCAATGATTGGGTAAATTATCAGGACGAATTTTTAAAAAATAATATGGTGGTGACCAATCACCGCAGAACCACCAATCAGGATGCGTACGCTTCCGTAAAAGACAGAAATTTAATGAGTGAAGGCTGGTTTGTTTCATCCATGCCCGATTTAAACCAACGCAATCCTTTGCTGGCAACATACTTAATTCAAAACAGTATTTGGTGGATAGAAACCCTCGATTTGGGCGGTATCCGACAAGATACTTATCCGTATCCAAACAAACAATTTATGAGTGATTGGGCCGGTGCCATTATGAAAGAATATCCGAATTTCAGCATTGTTGGCGAAGAGTGGAGTGTCAATCCGTTATTGGTTGGCTACTGGCAGCAAGGTTTAAAAAATAAGGATGGCTACGTTTCCAATTTATCTTCCACGATGGATTTCCCGATGCAAAAAGCCATTGTTGATGCCTTAAATGAAACGGAAAGTTGGGACAAAGGTTTTGTAAAAATGTATGAAGGATTGGCAAACGATTTTTCTTATGCCAATCCGAGCAACATCATGATATTTCCGGATAACCACGATATGGACCGTATTTTTACCCAGTTAAAAGAAAATGTGGTGAATACCAAAATGGCTTTGGGTTATCTGCTCGCCTTGCCAAGAATTCCACAATTGTATTACGGAACAGAAATTTTAATGCAAAACAGCGCCAAACCTGGCGATCACGGCTTGATAAGAACAGATTTTCCCGGAGGCTGGAAGGATGATAAATCAAATGCTTTTAAGGGCGAAGGATTGACTTCTGACCAAGCCGAAATGCAGTCTTTTTTGAAGAAAGTGTTGAATTACCGTAAAAACAGCGAGGCAATCCATTCAGGAAAAACAATTCATTTTGCGCCTGAAAATGGGGTTTACATGCTTTTCAGAATTAAAAATGACGAAATAGTGACGGTGATATTGAACAAAAACGAAAAACCGATTTTGTTAAATTTAAACAGGTTTGAAGAGGTTGGTTTAAAAGGAAAACAAGTGGTAAATATGATTACCGATGATACATTTATTTTTGAAAATAACTTAGAAATCGGTTCAAAAGGCGTTTTATTGTTAACCACCAAAAAGTAACAAGATGAAACTGTTCAAATACCTTTTTGCAATTTCTATGCTTTTCATTTCTTGTAAGGAAGCAAAAGTAAATCCTTCTGAAAATAAATTGGTTGCGAAAACTTTAGACAGTATTGACCTTTCAAGCGGTACGCTTAAAAGAATTGACAGTTTTCCTTCCAAATATGTGCGAGCTCGAAATGTGGATATTTGGCTGCCAAGTGATTATGTTGAAACAAAAAAATATGCCGTATTGTATATGCACGACGGACAAATGTTGTTTGATGGCAAAACGACCTGGAACAAACAGGAGTGGAAAGTGGACGAAATTGTTGGCAGTTTGTTGAAAGAACAAAAAATTAGGGATTGTATTGTGGTGGCCATTTGGAACCATTCAGACATTCGCCATACCGATTATTATCCTCAAAAACCATTTGATTTATTGCCTCAGAAATTTAAGGATTCTATTTTTGAAACCGGCAACAAACAATTTGGGACGGATTTTAAGGGATTAAATTCCGACAATTATTTAAAATTTATTGTGGAGGAATTGAAACCTTATATTGATGCGAATTTTTCAGTGTACAAAAACCCGGAGAATACCTTTATTTCAGGTTCAAGTATGGGCGGATTAATTTCTATGTATGCCTTGTGCGAATATCCTGAAGTTTTTGGAGGCGCAGCTTGTTTATCTACACATTGGATTGGTTTTTCTCCTCAGGAGAACTCACCGGTTCCGGAATCTTTTTTTACTTATTTGAAAGAAAACCTGCCTTCGCCGGCAAGGCATAAAATTTACTTTGATTACGGAACAAAAACTTTGGACGAATTTTATTTGCCATACCAACATCGTGTAGAGGAGGTTTTGAAGCTAAAAGGCTATGATGAATCAAATTCAAGAAACTTAAAATTTGAAAGCCACGACCATTCCGAAAATTCATGGAACCAGCGTTTTCAAATTCCGGTTCAATTTTTATTAAATAAAAACTAGATGAAGCTATTAAAATTAACCCTCATTTTTTTTATTGCAGGAAGTTCGTTTCTGTATGCGCAAAACGCTGACAGAAAATTTGTTTCCCTGAATCAAAAAAATGCCCTTATTGAGATAAAAACCAATGATGGTTCCTATCAAATAAAACCCTATTCGGCAAAAATTGTGGAAACAACCTTCATTCCAAACGGGGAAGCATGCAATCCAAATTCGCATGCGGTGGTTTTGAATCCTGAAAATGTGGAATTTAAAGTAACCGAAAAAGAAAATTCAATTCAATTAAAAACTTCTGGAATAAGTGTTGAAATTAGGAAAAGCCCATTTCAGATTTTGTATTTTTATAAAAACAAGCCTTTAATTTCTGAAAGAAAAGGCTACGTTAAAACGGCTGAATTTGAAACATTGGATTTCAATTTAACGGCTGATGAAATTTTATATGGCGGCGGCGCCCGCGCTTTGGGAATGAACCGCCGGGGCAACCGATTACAATTGTACAACCGAGCTCATTACGGCTACGAAACACGTTCTGAATTGATGAATTTTACGATGCCGTTGGTGTATTCTTCCAATTTATATGCGGTGCATTTTGACAATGCCCCTATTGGCTATTTGGATTTGGACAGCAAAAAAGGCAATTCTTTAACCTATGAAACCATCAGCGGAAGAAAAACCTATCAGGTGGTTGCAGGTGACACTTGGAAAGATTTAATCAATCAATACACCAGTTTAACAGGAAAACAACCGATGATTCCACGTTGGGCGCTGGGAAATTTTTCGAGCCGGTTTGGTTACCATTCGCAACAAGAAACTATAAATACCATTGATAAATTCTTGGAAGATGAAATTCCGGTTGATGCCATTATTTTAGACTTATACTGGTTTGGAAAAGAATTGAAAGGCACTATGGGAAATTTTGATTTTTTGATAGATTCGTTCCCGGATCCGAAGAAAATGATTGCCGATTTAACAAAAAAAGGTGTCAAAACCATTTTGATTACCGAGCCTTTTGTATTGACCACTTCCAGTAAATGGGCGGAAGCGGTTGAAAAGGATATTTTGGGAAAAACCAAAGAGGGAAAACCTTATGCCTATGATTTTTACTTCGGAAACACAGGAATCATCGATATTTTTAAGCCCGAAGGAAAAGCGTGGTTTTGGAATGTTTACAAAAAATTTGCCGATTATGGCGTTGCCGGCTGGTGGGGCGATTTGGGCGAGCCCGAAGTGCATCCGTCAGATTTGCAGCATGCAACTGGTTCTGCAGATGAAGTTCACAATATTTACGGCCATAACTGGGCGAAACTCGTTTTTGAAGGTTATCAAAAAGATTTCCCAAACCAGCGTCCGTTTATTTTAATGCGTGCAGGTTATTCCGGTTCCCAACATTACGGAATGATTCCGTGGTCGGGCGACGTGAACAGAACTTGGGGCGGATTGCAATCACAACCCGAAATTGCCTTACAAATGGGCATACAGGGAATGGCATTTATGCATTCCGATTTGGGTGGATTTGCTGGCGCCAATTTAGATGATGAATTGTACACGCGTTGGTTGCAATATGGTGTTTTTCAGCCTATTTATCGTCCGCACGCACAGGAAGATGTACCGTCTGAGCCTGTTTTTAGAGAACCGAAAACAAAGGCTTTGGCCAAGAAATCGATCGAATTGCGCTACAGTTTGTTGCCATATAATTACACCTTGGTTTTTGACAACAACCAAAAAGGAACACCTTTAATGCGTCCGTTATTTTTTGAAAATGCTAATGCATCCTCATTAACAAATGATAAAACGTATTTGTGGGGAGACAGTTTTTTGGTAAGTCCGGTTGTGCAATCAGGTTTAAAAGAGCAGCTGGTTTATTTTCCTGAAAATTCAAACTGGTTTAATTTTTATACTGATGAAAAAGTGGTGGGCGGGCAAACAAAAATGGTTTCCTTAAATGAAGAAAGCATTCCGGTTTATGTTCGCGGAGGTGCTTTTATTCCTAGGATTCAACCCATTCAAAATACGGGATTGTATCATTTAAAATCATTTGAGTTACACTTTTATTTTGATGAAACCGTTAAAGAAAGTGAAGGACATTTGTACAATGATGATGGTGAAACGCCAAATGCTTTTGAAAAAGGAAAGTATGAAATGCTAAATTTTGAAAGCGAATACAAAAACAAGCGATTGGAAATTGAAATTGAACAAAAATTGGGGAGCGATTTTGAATTTTCATCTAAAGAAATTATATTGATAGTTCATAATATTCCATCAAAACCCAAAAAAGTGAAAGGTCATAATTTTGAATGGAACAAAGAAAACAACACCCTGACTGTTTTAATTTCACTTAAAAACAGTGACGATAAAAACTTAAAAATAAAATTCTGATAGATGAAGAAATATGTAACTTTAATCCTGTTATTGACGCTGTTTATGGGTTGTGCTGAATTAAAACAAAATAAAAATGCTGAAATGACTGATGCAACCAAATTTAAAAAACCATTTTTATGGGAAGCCGCGAATATCTATTTTTTGCTGACCGACCGGTTTTATAATGCTGATCCGTTGAACGATATCAATTTTAACCGAACAAAATCCACAGCGAAATTGCGAGGTTTTGAAGGTGGCGATATCAAAGGAATCACTAAAAAAATTGAAGAAGGCTATTTTACCGATTTGGGAATTAACGCCATTTGGTTTACCCCAATTGTGGAGCAAATTCACGGAGCCGTTGATGAAGGCACTGGCGCTACTTATGCTTTTCATGGCTATTGGGCAAAAGACTGGACCGCTTTGGATCCAAATTTCGGAACGATGGCAGATTTGAAAAATATGGTGGAAATTGCCCATAAAAAAGGAATCAGGATTGTGTTGGACGGCGTTATCAATCATACCGGTCCAGTAACGGATGTAGATGAGGTTTGGCCAACAGACTGGGTGAGAACCGGTCCGCAATGTGATTATCAAACCTACGAATCTACAACATCGTGCACGTTGGTTAAAAACCTTCCGGATGTAAAAACCGAAAGCAATACAATTGTTGAAATTCCGAAGCAATTGGTCGATAAGTGGAAAGCCGAAGGAAGATATGACCAGGAAATGAAAGAATTGGATGATTTTTTCAAAAGAACCGGCTATCCGAGAGCGCCAAAATATTACATCATTAAATGGCTTACAGATTACATTACCGAATTTGGAATTGACGGTTACCGCGCCGATACCGTAAAACATACCGAAGAAAGCGTGTGGGGCGATTTTAAAAATGAATGCAATTATGCGTTTAAATTATGGAAAGAAAACAATCCGACGAAAGTGTTGGATGCCAATGATTTTTATTTGGTTGGGGAAGTGTATAATTACAGCATTTCCGGCGGACAAATTTTCGATTTTGGCAACAAAAAAGTCAATTATTTCCAGAATGGCTTTAACAGTCTGATCAATTTTGAATTCAAATGGAATGCGGCACAACTGGCTTCTTATGAAGCGCTTTTTTCAAAATATGGCACTATTTTAAACAATGATTTAAAAGGATTTGGCGTGTTGAATTATATAAGTTCACACGATGACGGCGATCCTTTCGACAAAGAAAGAACAAAATCGTTTGAATCGGCCATTAAATTATTGTTGTGTCCGGGCACAGCTCAAGTCTATTATGGAGACGAATCTGCCCGTTCATTAATTATTGAAGGCACTGTTGGCGATGCCACGTTGCGTTCCAATATGAATTGGAACGACATTGAAAATAACCTGCAAACAAAAGAAATTTTGGCGCATTGGCAAAAGTTGGGAAAATTTAGAACTAACCATCTTGCTGTTGGTACCGGAATCCATAAAATGATCAGTGAGCAACCGTATGTTTTCCAAAGAACGTATTTTAAGGAAAATTTTAAGGATGCTGTAGTTGTTGGACTCGATCTAAAAATAGGCGAAAAACAACTGAATGTAGGCGCTGAATTTGCTGAAGGCACTGTTTTGGTTGATGCTTATTCAAACACAGAAGTTGTGGCTAAAAACGGAATGGTCAGTTTAAATACGCCATTTTCGATTGTTTTATTAGAAAGGAAAAATCAATAAAAATGAAAAATAGTTTAAAATTGAGCTTAGTGCTCATAAGTATTTTGCTGTTTTCCTGTTCAAAAAAGAATGAATGGCAAACAACCGTTGCTTCCCCGGATGACAACGTAAAAGTCGAGTTTAAGCTGACTGAAAAAGGTGAACCAACCTACTTAGTGACTTTCAAAAACAAGGAAGTCATTAAAACATCAACTTTGGGAGGTTTCGATTTAAAAGATGTGGCTTCTTTAAAAGACAATTTTGAAATTGTAAATGCAACATCAAGCGACTTCAACGAAGTTTGGGAAATGCCTTGGGGCGAACAAACCAAGGTTGAAAATAATTATAAGGAATTAAAAATTGAGCTTCAGGAAAAAGCAGATTTAAAGCGAAAACTGACCATTGTATTTCGAGTTTATAATGACGGATTAGGATTTAGGTATGAGTTTCCTGAGCAGGAAAATCTTTCCGAGGTGATTATTACCGATGAAAATACACAGTTTAATTTAACAGGAAATCATACAGTTTGGTGGGTTCCCGGCGATTGGGATATTTATGAGCACTTATACAATACCAGCAAGTTTACCAAAATTGACGCCTTGTCAAAAGTGAATTATCCCAATATTGCGCAAACATACATTCCCCAAAATGCGGTAAATACGCCCGTAACCATGAAAACTTCGGAAGGATTGTATTTGAGTTTTCACGAAGCAAGTTTGGTGGATTATTCGGAAATGACCTTAAAAATCGACAAAGAAAACTTGGCGATGAACAGCGAATTGGTTGGGTCAGAGCGCACCGGCTATAAAGTAAAAAGAGCGGTTCCTTTTCATACGCCTTGGAGAACCCTTCAAATTGCGGAGAAAGCCGGCGATTTAATTGAATCAAAACTGATTGTAAACCTAAACGAGCCTAATAAATTGGGTGATATGTCTTGGTTTAAACCTACAAAATATACCGGTATTTGGTGGGAATTGCATTTGGGAAAATCCACTTGGGGAATGGCTTCCGGCAAACATGGAGCCACCACCGAAAACACCAAAGCGTTTATAGATTTTTCAGCAAAAAACAATATCGGAGCCGTTTTGGTTGAAGGATGGAATAACGGTTGGGATCCTAATGAGGGCGGATTTGATTATGTAACGCCTTATCCTGATTATGATCTTAAAGAAGTGGTGCTTTATGGCAAAGAAAAAGGCGTAGAAATTATTATGCATCATGAAACTTTTGGAAATGTTGAAAACTACATAAAACAACAAGATACGGCTTACGCTTTAATGCAAAGTTTGGGAATTCATACCGTAAAAACAGGTTATGTTGGCAAATTGTTGCCTAAAGGTGAATACCATCACGGACAATTTATGGTAAATCACTATAACAATACGATTGAAAAAGCGGCAAAATATCAGGTTGCCATCAATGCCCACGAACCTATTAAAGACACCGGTTTACGCAGAACTTACCCAAATACCATATCCAGAGAAGGTTTACGCGGACAGGAATATAATTGTTGGGATAGTCAGGGAGGAAATCCTCCGGAATATTTATCGATTGTAGCATTTACCAGAATGTTGGCCGGGCCAATTGATTATACGCCAGGCATTTTCGACATTAAATTTGACAAGTGGAAAAAAGAGAATCAGGTCAATACCACCATTTCACAGCAATTGGCATTGTATGTCGTGATTTACGGTCCGGTTCAAATGGCTGCCGATTTAATGGAAAATTATGAAGGAAATCCTGCCTTGCAATTTATAAAAGATGTTGGTGTTGATTGGCAAATTACCAAGGTATTGAACGGCGAAATTGGCGATTTTGTGACCATCGCCAGAAAACAAAAAAATTCTGAAAATTGGTTTGTTGGTGGAATTACCGATGAAAATGCAAGGGAAATGGATCTTAAATTTGATTTTTTAAGTCCGGATGTAATCTATGAAGCCATCATTTATGATGATGGCGAAAACGCGCATTGGAATGATAATCCGACCGCCATCAACATCAGAAAAATGGAAATTACAAATCAATCAAATCTAAAGGTAAAATTGGCTTCTGGAGGAGGATTCGGCATAAGTATCATAAAAAATAAATAAACCAATAAATATATAGTAATGAAAAAAACACTTTTTATTTTATCGCTAATTATTTTAGCTTCATGTAAAACAGAAACTAAAGACTTACAATCAAATAATAATACTATGGATTCCATAACCCCAATTTCAAACGAGGCTCTGGAGAGCGCCATTATTTATGAAGCCAACATCCGCCAGTATTCGCCTGAAGGAACTTTTTCAAAATTCACGGAAGATATTCCTAAATTAAAAGAATTGGGCGTGAAAATTATTTGGGTAATGCCCATCTATCCAATTTCAACAACAAAAAGTAAAGGCAGTTTGGGCAGTTATTATGCGATTTCTGACTATACCAAAGTGAATCCAGAATTTGGAAATTTAGATGATGTGAAAAATTTGGTGAATACCGCGCATAAAAACGGCATGTATGTAATTTTGGATTGGGTTGCTAACCATACAGGTTGGGATCACGTATGGTTAAAAAGTCATCCTGAATATTACACCAAAAATGAAAAAGGCGAAATAACACATACCGTTGGGACAGATTGGACAGATGTTGCAGATTTAAATTACGATAATAAGGAAATGCGCACAGAAATGCTGGAAAATATGAAATATTGGCTTAAAGAAGTCGATGTTGACGGATTTAGATGTGATGTTGCCGGAATGGTTCCGATTGATTTTTGGGAAAATACTGTGACTGAATTAAAAAAGGTAAAGCCTGTTTTTATGTTGGCAGAAGCTTGGGAACCAAATTTACTTGAAAATGCTTTTGATATGGGTTATGGTTGGGATACGTACCATAGAATGAATGCCATTGCCCAAGGAAAAGAAACCGTTAAAAATTGGGATGATCGAATGACCCAAATTGACACACTTTATCAAAAAGATGACATCTTAATGAGTTTCATAACGAACCACGATGAAAATTCTTGGAGCGGAACTGTAAAAGAACGTATGGGAGACGCTTCCGAAGCGATGTTGGCTTTATCTTATTGCGCCCCTGGAATGCCATTGATTTATAGTGGACAGGAATATGATATGAATAAGCGATTACGATTTTTTGAGAAAGACACCATTTCAAAAGTGAAGGGAAAAGTTTGGCCTTTAATGGCAAAATTAGGGGAACTTAAAAATAATAACAAAGCATTAAACGGTGGTAAAAACGCAGCTTCTTACAATAAAATAAATTCTTCTGACAATAAAAATATTCTAATCTTTTCAAGAGAAAAGGATGGAAATAAACTCACTTATATGGCCAATTTGTCAAATAAGGAAGTCACATTTACTTCAGAAAAAGAAGGAGAATCAGTTGATTTTTTCACCAATGAAAAATTAGCGTTTTCTAAAGAAAAACCATTAACCTTTAAACCTTGGCAATATAAAATATTGATTGATTAATTCATTGATTTTTTAAAAACCAATAATAGCTAACATACAGCATTTAACAAATAACTTTTAACGCATAATCAATAACAATTTGAGCAAGATAAGGAGTTTATTTTAAACTCCCTATCTTGCTTTATGCAACGAAATCGTTTTAGTGAATATTATGCGGTTTCGTAGGCGGAAAATGCTTTTAAAAGTAACTTTGTAATATATTTTTTAACCCATGAATGAACCAATAAAAAAGATAGCAGTTTTAACCTCTGGAGGAGATGCTCCCGGAATGAATGCAGCAATTAGAGCCGTTGTTAGGGCCTGCACTTATTACAGGGTGGAATGTGTTGGCGTTTACAGAGGCTATCAGGGTTTAATTGAAGGTGATTTTGAAGTGCTTTCAGCACGCCATGTCAGTAATATTATCAACAAAGGAGGCACCATTTTAAAATCCGCACGCTCCAATGAATTTAGAACTGAAGAAGGAAGGGTTAAAGCGCATAACAGTTTAAAGGAAGCCGGTATTGGCGCTTTGATTGTTATTGGTGGTGACGGTACTTTTACTGGAGGATTAAGGTTTATTGAAGAGTTTAATTTTCCAATTGTAGGAATTCCCGGTACTATCGACAATGATATTTACGGAACATACAACACCATC
>MGWK01000090.1:38345-60203 GCA_001800975.1 Flavobacteria bacterium RIFCSPLOWO2_12_FULL_35_11
AGTGGAAGCGATTGATAAAATTCGCGATACCGCAACTTCACATAACAGGTTGTTCTTTATTGAAGTGATGGGGCGCGATGCAGGATTTATCGCTTTAAACTCCGGTATAGGAGCCGGCGCCGAGGAAATATTGATTCCTGAGAAGGATTTAGGATTGGACAGGCTGGTGGAGTCTCTTAAAAAAAGTAAAGAAAAAGGAAAAACAAGCAGCATTGTTGTGGTTTCCGAAGGAGATAAAATAGGTAAAAGCGTATTTGAACTGGCAGATTATATCAATGAAAACTTTCCTTATTACGATATCAGAGTATCTGTTTTAGGGCATATGCAACGAGGAGGTTCTCCAAGTTGTTATGATAGGGTTTTGGCCAGCAGACTGGGAGTTGCGGCAGTAGAAGCTTTACTTGACAGGGCAACAGGAATTATGGTAGGAATCACAAATAATCAAGTTTCAAAAGTGGATTTAAATAAAGCCATAAAAATGAACAATGATATCAATAAAGAATTGCTTAAGGTGGCTGAAATAACCTCAATATAATAATAGAACAATAAATTAAAACAATAGATTATGTCAACAATTAAAATAGGAATTAACGGGTTTGGGAGAATAGGAAGAATTGCTTTTAGAGTGGCAGTGGCCAGACCAAATGTAGAAGTGGTAGGAATCAATGATTTGTTGGATGTGGATCATTTGGCTTATTTATTAAAATATGATTCCGTTCACGGAAGATTTGATGGCGATGTTGAAGTGAAAAACGGACATTTAGTTGTCAATGGAAAAGCCATCAGAATTACAGCCGAACGTAATCCTGAGGATTTGAAATGGGGTGAAGTAGGAGCTGATGTTGTTTTAGACTGTACAGGTATTTTTACCAGTTTAGAAGGCGCTCAAAAACACATTACTGCCGGTGCTAAAAAAGTGGCAATATCAGCACCATCTGCTGATGCACCAATGTTTGTGATGGGTGTAAACCATAAAAAAATAACTGCTGCAAATACCATTGTTTCAAATGCATCTTGTACCACCAACTGTTTGGCGCCTTTAGCTAAAGTTATTCATGATAATTTTGGAATTGTGGAAGGTTTAATGACAACAATCCATGCAACAACAGCTACTCAACTAACGGTTGATGGTCCTTCAAAAAAAGACTGGAGAGGTGGCAGAAGTGCCTTAATCAATATTATCCCTTCATCAACAGGAGCTGCAAAAGCTGTTGGAAAAGTAATCCCTGAATTGAACGGAAAACTTACTGGAATGTCATTTAGAATTCCAACTGCAGATGTATCGGTTGTCGATTTAACAGTAAGAACTGAAAAATCGGCTACGATGGATGAAGTGAAAGCTGCCATAAAATTTGCTTCTGAAAATGAATTAAAAGGTATTTTAGGTTACACCGAAGAAGCAGTAGTTTCCCAAGATTTTGTTTCGGAACCTAAAACAAGCACATTTGATGCTGATGCAAGTATTGCTTTAAACGATAATTTCTTTAAATTAGTGGCTTGGTATGACAATGAATTTGGTTACTCAACAAAATTAGTTGATTTGGCTGAATACATTCATTCAGTTAAATAAGAAATAATAGTTTAAAAAAATAAAAAATGATTCTAATAGCAGATGGAGGTTCTACAAAAGCCGATTGGATTTTACTGGATAAATCCGGCGATCAAATATTTAAAACGAGAACCGAAGGATTAAATCCTGAAATCTTGTCTGCCGATATGTTGAAAAACCGGATTGAGACCAATGAAGACATCACAAGTTACAAAGACAAAGTGACTGAGGTTTATTTTTACGGTGCCGGATGCGGAACAGCAAGATTGACATCACTTTTGAAATCTATATTTCAATCATTTTTTAAAAACGCAGAAATCGTTGTAAAAGAAGATACTTTCGCAGCAGTTTATGCGGTAACTACAAAACCAGGTATCGTTTGTATTTTGGGAACAGGATCAAACAGCTGTTATTTCGACGGAAAAAATGTGGATGTCAGAGTTCCTTCCTTAGGGTATATTTTGATGGATGAAGCCAGCGGAAATTATTTCGGCAAAAAATTAATACGGGATTATTATTACCATAAAATGCCAAGCGAAATTGCAAAACTTTTTGAAGCGCAATTTGATTTGGATGCTGATGTCATCAAAAGAAATATTTATAAAGAAGAAAATCCGAATGCCTATTTGGCGCATTTTGCCGAATTCATTTTTAAAAATGAACGCACTCCTTATTTTAATAAAGTGCTGCAAAAGGGCATTAAGGAATTCTTTCTCAACAGAATATTGCCTTATGCAGAATCAGCGCATGTCCCGGTTCATTTTGTAGGCTCAATTGCCTTCTTTTCACAAGATATTATCAATGATGTGGCAAGATATTACATGGTTGAAATTGGAAACGTTGTGAGACGGCCAATTGATGGTTTAATTGAATACCACAGAGAAAAAATAAAATTAGAGAAGGTCTAACAATCTTTCTAAAGCCATACCGCGAGATCCTTTTATAAGAATCGTGGCATTGTTAATGTTTGAATAATTAGTTGAATTTTTGAAAGATTCAAAACTTTCAGAAACATAAGCATTTTTTACACTGGTTGTGGAAAATGCTTTTCCTATTAAAAAAACCTTTGAAAAATTACAGGAAACAGCCAAATTGGCTATTTTTTCATGCTCAATTTTACTGTCCTTTCCCAATTCAAACATATCGCCTAAAAACACCACTTTATTTTCATCTTTTAATTGGGCAAAATTTTCAAGTGCTGCCTGCATACTGCTCGGATTTGCATTATAGGCATCCAATATTATTTTATTGGTTCCTTTTTGAATGATTTGCGAACGGTTGTTTACTGGTGTATAGTTTTCAATGGCATTTTTAATGTCGGTTTCAGGAACATTAAAATGATTGCCAACAGCAACGGCAACCGCAATATTGTTGTAATTGTATTTTCCGATGAGCTTGCTTTCAATAATTACATTTTTAAATTGAACTTTTACAAACGGGCTGGCCTCAACAAATTTAATGGCAATGCCATTAAATTCAATGGCATTTATGCCCGATGATTGTTTTACCTGCAAGGCATCATCCGTATTTATGAAAACGGTTCCTTTGTTCAATCTTAAAAAATCGTACAATTCCGATTTTGCTTTAATAACACCTTCAAAATCTCCAAATCCTTCTAAATGCGCTTTTCCAAAATTGGTGATTAAGCCATAGTTCGGTTCAGCGATACTGCATAAAAATTCAATTTCCTTTAAATGGTTTGCGCCCATTTCAACAATGCCTATTTCTGTTTTTGGGGTCATTGATAATAGGGTAAGCGGCACGCCAATATGGTTGTTTAAATTGCCTGAAGTGGCTGCAGTTGCATATTTTTTGGACAATACGGCATTAATAAGTTCTTTGGTGGTGGTTTTTCCGTTGCTTCCCGTTAAAGAAATAATAGGAATGTTAAGTTGTTTTCTGTGAAAATTTGCCAACTTTTGAAGTGTTTCCAAAACATTGCCGACCATAATAGTGTTAGTAAGCGTATGGTATTTTTCTTCATCAATAACAGCATAACGTGCACCGCTTTTAATTGCTTTAGCCGCAAATTCATTTCCATTGAAATTATCTCCTTTTAGGGCAAAAAAAATGCTGCCTTTTCTTATTTTTCGGGTGTCGGTATCCACTAAATAAGTTTGGGTATATAACTGGTATAATTCTGTAATATTCATAATTTAAATATAAAAAAACCTCACTGAAATTTCAGTGAGGTTTGGGTTTATTTTAAAAATATTTTTAATATCTAACTTTTGTTGTTGTTGGTTTTCTTCTTTTATAGGTCATTGGTCCAATTCTGTCTGAAGCACATCTAAAACCAATATAGTTGGTAGCCATATATTCAGGCAAATACCTGCGTTGTGAAGGATCTAACCAATATTCCATATCTTTCCAGGAACCGCCTTTGTATACGCGGGCAACATCGCTGACCAAAGTGGTTCTTTTTTCGGTATCATATTCTTGCATCAATAAGCCGCTTTCGCCAATAACTCTAGGTTTAACAGGCGAATTGTACATACGAGGTTTGGTTTCTAATTCTTCTTCAACTTTATTGTACATTTTTGTGGAAGCCAAGTCCCCATCTTTAATATCTACATTATATGCTTTCTCATAATTATTTCTCATATAAGCGTCGCGCTTGGTGACTGGCGTATATTTAACGCTTCCAGGCAAAAATTTAGGCACTATATTTCCATTGTCCAAGGTGTCATATTCAATAGTTTGCTCATCTGCAATAACAACTTGTCCTTCTGCATCAATCATTTTTTTCGTAAAAATATTTCCCCTAAAGTAGTTGAAATCATTTGCGTCATTATCAATAATAGGGCGGTAAACATCGGCAACCCATTCCGCCACATTACCTGACATATCATATAACCCGAATGCATTGGGTTCATAAGATTTCACGGCAATGGTGATGTCTGCACCATCGTTACTCCATCCTGGGACACCGCTATAATCTCCTTTTCCTTGTTTAAAGTTGGCCAATTGGTCTCCTTGATATTTTTTTGATTTGTTTCGGGTATATTTCCCTTTCCAGGCATATTTTTTTCTTCCGCGGGTATTGTTGTATTCACGATCTTCAACAACAGCTTTTGCCGCAAATTCCCATTCGACTTCTGTAGGAAGTCTGAATTTAGAACTTAGTATTCCGTCAGAAATCTTAACCTGTCTTCCTGTAAATGCGCCTCTAGAAGGTTTAGCTTCGCCTTTTTTACGTTGTTTATTGTCTGGCAATCCTTTTTTGTAAATGGTTGAATCACCGTCAAAAAGACTGTATGGATTGTTTAAATAAGTATCTGTATTAAAATTGTTTTTTCCTTTAACTTCTAATGAATCTAACTCGAAAAGTGGTTTTAGCACGCCTTTATCCACCAATATTTTTTCATTGACCCTATCGGTCCTCCACTTGCAATATTGCGTGGCCTGAATCCAACTAACTCCAATTACAGGATAATCTGCATAACCCGGATGCCTTAAATAATTTTCGGTCAATAATTCATTTAATCCCAATACATCTCTCCAAACTAAAGTGTCAGGAATGGCAGAATCGTAGATATGCTCATAAGTAGGGTCGTTTGGAGGGAAAACTTTTTCCATCCAATCTAAATAAAATAAATATTCTGAGTTGGTAACTTCTGTTTCATCCATATAAAAGGAACGAACTTGTTGTTGAACAGGCGTTGTATTCCAATCGAACAGCACATCATCCTGAACATGGCCCATAGTAAATGTACCGCCTTCTATTAAAACCATTCCCGGAGGAGCTTCCTGACCTTTATATTTTGTGTCCCCTGCAAAACCACCAGCTTTCTTATCTTTTGAACTCCAACCGGTAAGTGACACGTTATTTCTTGGATTTCTATTATGGCAACTCACAAAGAAAACAACAGAAATAGTTAACAAGATTAACTTATGAATGTTATTTAGATTTTTTAAGCTCATTTCAAATTGGTTAGGGTTATATTTTCCCGCAATTTACATTAATTTAATTTTTTTGCAAGAAATAATTTTAATAAATATTTGCTACGCTTTTACTAACGACAGTTTTCAATCTTTAGTATGCGTAATGCTGTAATATATTTCAATGATAATGCTATTTTTTTTATGCAGCACCTATCAAAGCGCAATTATTTTCATATTTCTTTGAGCCAAAATTACAATATTATTAAGTAAGGAATATACTTTTTTAAAATTGGATTGAAAATGGAGCAATAAACAGCAATTTTATTCCTAAAATTATTGTGGGTTTTACATAAAATTGCATTCATGAAATAAATCTAAAAATCTCATTTACTGGTACTTATGCAATATTAAAATCCTATTCAAAATGAACTTTCACCAAAAAATATTTTTTAGGAAATGTAATCTAAATTTGGACTGTTTTAAAAGTAAGGAATGCCAACAATAATATGCTGAAAACAACGTTTTTTCTTTGAAATTAAGTGTTGTTTTTACGTTCAAAAAAATGTTGATTTTTACTTGTAAAGCGTAAATTAACAGCTTGTTGCTTTTGTTAAGTATAAAATATGTTGAAAAACAAGCTAAAACAAGTGATAAGGCCATTTAATTTGAAGGAAATTTATTCAGGTTGGCGGTTGATGATTTTTTAAAATATAGAGGAAAGAGATATGCAGTTTTAAATTAAATCTAAAGGTATCTAGTTTTTGGATCTAGGCAGAAATAATAGAAAAATTAGGATACTTCAATAATAAAATGAGATATTTGTTAATTAAACATACAAAATTAATGAGAAAGATAATAGGATTGACGCTAATGGTTCTTATGACATTTGCAAGAATTCATGCACAAGAAAATCCGAATCCAATAACAACAGCCGCTCCATTTTTATTGATAGCTCCCGATGCACGCGCAGGCGGAATGGGAGATGTTGGCGTGGCAACCACCCCAGATGCAAATTCACAGCACTGGAACGCCTCCAAATTTGCATTCATGGATTCGCAATTCATGGTAGGTATTGTTTATACACCTTGGTTACGGGAACTTACAAATGATGTGTTTTTGGGCGGATTTACGTTTGCGAACAGAATTGACGAAAGAAGTGCTTGGGCCGCAAGCTTGAAGTATTTCAATTTAGGCCAAATAGATTTAACGGATATTAACGGAACGCCTGAAGGAACTGAGAAATTGAATGAATTTTCTGTTGATGGTTCTTATGCTTTGAAATTAAGCGAAACCTACTCAATGGGAGTAACTTTGCGTTACATCCGTTCCGATTTAGGTATTGAATCCGCAAATTCCACCATAAATCCGGTAAATACTTTCGCTGTTGATGTTTCAGGGTATTATGAATCTAATGAACAACGTTATGGCAATATTAATGGGGTATGGAGAGGTGGTTTCAATGTTTCAAACATTGGCCCAAAAGTTTCCTATTCCAATGATGGGCAAGAGAATTTTATTCCAACAAATTTAAAAGTAGGAGGTGGATTCGATTTTATTTTAGACGCAGACAATAATGTAAGTTTAAATGTAGAATTTAATAAACTGCTTGTTCCAACACCAAGCATTTCTCAGTCAGAGAATGGTGGGCCGCCATATATTCAGGATGACGTAAGTTTTTTTGATGGTATTTTTAAATCATTTAATGATGCGCCGGGCGGATTTAGCGAAGAAATTAAGGAAGTTACTTGGGGATTGGGCGCGGAATATATGTACGACAATTCTTTTGCGTTAAGAGCAGGATATTTTAATGAAAGTGATTTAAAAGGCGCGCGCAAATATTTTACCATAGGCACCGGATTTAAGTTTAAAAGTTCAAAATTGGACATTTCCTATTTGTTCAATGCCTCTGAAATTAAGAACCCACTAGAAAATACGCTTCGATTCTCCTTGTCTTTCGATTTTGGAAATTCATATTAAGCGACTAATCCATAGCCAGAACTAAAATTTTTAATGAAGAAAGTTGAACTCAAAACCCAGATTACTATTTTTGATTCCATTGAAGAATTGTCAGCAGTAGTAAAAGGTTTAATGAATAAAGCCATTGAAGCCAAACAAAATGCCTACGCACCCTATTCCAAGTTTAAAGTTGGCGCCGCCATGCTTTTGGAAGACGGAACCATCATAATAGGAAACAATCAGGAAAACGCCGCATATCCTTCGGGAATGTGTGCCGAGCGTGTTGCCATTTGGAAAGTCTCTTCCGATTTTCCCAATAAAAAAATATTGAAGCTGGCCATTTCGGCAAGCTCTTCCTCACAAATTCTTAAAGAACCTGTGGCACCTTGCGGGGCCTGCAGACAAACTTTGTCAGAATACGAAATTAAACAAAAGGATAAAATTGAAGTTTATTTTATGGGTGAAGTTGGCGAAATTATTAAAACTGAATCCGTATTAGATTTACTTCCAATAGCTTTCGACAAAACTTTTTTATAAAAAATTGAATGAAGCGAGATATTGAAAACCGAGAGGATATTTACTTGTTGGTGAAAGATTTTTATGTAAAATTATTGAATGATGATTTAATGCATCATTTTTTTTCAGCGTTCACCAATCAGGATTTGTTAGAGAAACATTTACAAATACTGGTAGATTTTTGGGACAATATTCTGTTTTATTCTGGAACCTATCAAAAAAACGCCATGAAACCCCACTTGGAGCTACAGCTAAAAAAACCTTTTAAAAGCGAGCATTTTCAGCAGTGGTTGCTGCATTTCAACAATACAATTGATGAACATTTTAGCGGTGAAATTGCCCATGCGGCCAAATCGCGTGCGCTTTCCATTGCAACAGTGATGCAAATTAAAATAACGGAATTGGGCAAGCAATAAAAAAACTTGTTATCTTTACCTTTTAAATAATAATAATGGCAATAAATTCAGTAATTACAGGAACAGGAAGCTATATTCCTACAGTGGTTAAAAGAAATTCAGATTTTTTAACCAATCAATTTTTGAATGAAGACGGAACACCTTTTGGTTATGAAAATGCGGTGGTGATTGAAAAATTTAAGTCGATTACAGGTATTGAGGAAAGGCGCTATGCCAGTCCGGAATTAAATTCGTCCGATTTGGCATTTTTTGCGGCAGAAAAAGCGATTGCAGATGCTAAAATTGACCAGGAAGAACTAGATTATATTATTTTGGCGCACAATTTTGGAGACGTAAAAAGTGCCGCCATACAAAGCGATATATTGCCAAGTTTGGCTTCAAGGGTAAAACACAGATTGGGAATTAAAAATCCGAATTGTGTGGCTTATGACATTCTTTTTGGATGTCCGGGATGGATTCAGGGCATGATTCAGGCAGAAGCATTTATAAAATCCGGAATTGCCAAAAAATGTTTGGTGATTGGAACAGAAACGCTGTCGAGAGTTTTGGATGAACATGACCGGGATTCCATGATTTATTCTGATGGGGCAGGAGCCTGTATTGTTGAGGCAGTAGAAAGCGATAAAAAAATAGGCATTTTAAGTTTCGCGGCACAAACCCATACTTTTGAGGAATGCTATTATTTGTTTTTCGGAAAATCATTTGATAAAACCGATGATGAACATGTTCGTTATATAAAAATGTACGGCAGAAAAATTTATGAATTTGGGCTGAACTTTGTTCCAATGGCCATGAAAGCGGCGTTGGATAAAAGCGGAGTTGATATTATGGATATTAAGAAAATACTCATCCATCAGGCAAATGAAAAAATGGATGAAGCCATTATTAAGCGATTTTACAGATTGTGCAATACGCAAATTCCGGAAGCGGTGATGCCTATGAGCATTCATACTTTAGGAAACAGTTCTGTAGCCACGGTGATCACGTTGTTTGATTTGGTTAAACACGGAAAGCTTAAACCGCACAGCCTTCACAAAGGAGATACCGTGTTGATGGCTTCAGTAGGCGCGGGAATGAATATAAATGCCATGGTTTATAAATATTAAAACCAATAAAATATAAGGATTAAAGAGCTCGTTTTACGGGCTTTTTTTACACCTGTTATTTGTTGGAAACTTCTAAAATGGCGTCTGCCAAATACTCAAAAATAGTGGTGGCCGTAAACGTTTCATAACCAGTTTCAGGAAAAGCGATATCGGCAGTTTTTCCGTGCAGGTAAACGCCAAAAATTGCCGCATTTATGGGTTCATAACCTTGGGCAATTAATCCAGTGATAATTCCTGTCAATACATCTCCGCTACCTCCAGTTGCGAGTGCAGGATTTCCGGTTGAATTGAAAAACATAGTATCATCTTGGATTACAACGGTATGTGCGCCTTTTATGACGACGATTACCGCATGTTTTTTGGAAAATTCGGCAACTTTTTTTAGTTTTTCATAATCGTTTTCCCAAGTGCCGATTAATCGTTCCAGTTCTTTTGGATGCGGTGTTAAAATGGTATTTTTAGGCAAATAGCTCAACAATAATTGGTTTTTGGAAAGCAAATTAATGCCATCGGCATCAATTATCAAAGGAAGTTTATTTTCTTTTATGAAATTTTCAAAACCCTGCGCTGTTTTTTCCGCAGTTCCCATTCCGGGACCAATGCCAATAACTGTCGGATTTGTTTTAAAATTGAAATAAGTCAATACCGAATCGGTATCCACTTCAACCATCACTTCGGGCACTGAAATTTGTAAAATCGAATAGCCGCATTTAGGAATATAGGCAGAGACCAATCCGCTTCCAATTTTCAAGGCTGCTTTGGAAGCCAAGACGACTGCACCCATTTTACCATAACTTCCGCCAATAATAAGCGAATGTCCATAAGTGCCTTTGTGGTCCCATTTTTGGCGGGTTTTGTACAAAGGAATGATGTCGGTTTTTGTGATATAATGGGTTTTTGGATGTAAACTTTCCATATAATTTTGGTCCAAACCAATATCAATCACTTCCCAAGTATTTACTAAATCTTTATTTTCCGGCAACAAAAAAGCGATTTTTGGTGTTTGAAATGTAAGCGTATGGCTTGCCTTTAATACTGCAGTTTTGTCGGTCACCGATTTGTCGCCAAACAATCCTGAAGGAATATCAATGGCTAAGATAAAAACTTTTTTGTCGTTAAGGTATTGGATTAATTTTTTGGTGAATCCTTCCGGATTTCTGCTTAGCCCGTTTCCGAAAATGGCATCAACCACAATATCATTGGCATCAATTTCCGGAAAGTCATTTTCGTTATTTAGTTCGCTTGGCTTTAAACCAATTTCAACTAGCCTGTTGAAATTGACAATAAATTCCTCAGTTTTTTTGTCGCTGAAGTTTACGATGTAGCAATTTACCTGATAGTTATGCTTGTATAAATGTCGGGCAATCACCAAACCATCACCGCCATTATTTCCGATGCCGCAAAATACATGAATTTGAATATTTTCCCCCTGTAACTTGTTGTGCAGCCATTGAAAACAGCTTACAGCAGCAGTTTCCATTAAATCGACAGAAGTGATGCCTTTGTTTTTAATGGTTGCTTTATCGGCTTTTTGTGTTTGTTGCGGAGAAAGAATATACATAGCAAAGTTTAAAGTTGATAACTGTTTAACTGTTTAACTGCTTATTCGTGTAGTTAAGTTTTCAATAAAAAACACACTTAAAACTCAACACTAAAAACTCACAACCCAAAAAGATTATCCCTTAAAAACGCCCATATTGGCGTATTTGTCCATTCGTTTTTTTACAAGTTCTTCAGCCGATAAATTTTTTAATTCATCATATGCTTTCAGAATGGTTTTTTCAACTTCTTTAAATGCAGTTTCCCGGTCAAAATGGGCACCACCAAGAGGTTCTTTAATGATTCCGTCAATCAATTTTTGCTTTTTCATGTCTTCCGCAGTCAGTTTTAAAGCTTCAGCGGCTTCTTCTTTGTGTTCCCAGCTTCTCCATAAAATTGAGGAACATGATTCAGGAGAGATTACGCTATACCATGTATTTTCCATCATATAAACCCGATCTCCAACACCAATTCCCAAGGCACCGCCCGAAGCGCCTTCACCAATTACAATGGTAATAATGGGCGTTTTTAAACGTGTCATTTCAAAAATATTGCGTGCAATGGCTTCTCCTTGTCCGCGTTCTTCCGCTTCTAATCCCGGATAAGCCCCAGGTGTGTCCAGTAAAGTAATAACTGGAATGCCAAATTTTTCGGCCATTTTCATCAATCGCAGGGCTTTTCTATAACCCTCAGGATTAGACATTCCAAAATTTCTGTATTGGCGTGTTTTTGTATTGTAGCCTTTTTGCTGGCCGATAAACATAAACGATTGGTTTCCAATTTTTCCCAATCCACCAACCATAGCTTTGTCATCTTTAAATGTTCTGTCGCCGTGTAATTCCATAAAAGTACCGCCGGCAAGGGCAGTGATATGATCTAAGGTATAAGGCCTGCTTGGGTGGCGAGAAAGTTGCACTCTTTGCCAGGCAGTCAGGTTTTTATATATTTCTGTTTTGGTTTTTAGTAATTTTTTTTCAATGTTTTTACAACTTTCGGTCATATCAACATCGCTTTCTTTACCAATTAAAACACATTTGTCATATTGTTCCTCTAATTCTTTAATTGGCAATTCAAAATCTAAATAATCCATATTTTTAAAGTTTGGTTGAACTACAAATATAACAACTAATCAATTTTAGAAAGTTAAATTACAGTCTTTTTTTTATTTTTTAAAATTCCGTTGATGATCACTATCAATAAAATCACGGCACCGCCAACATAAAATTGCGTGCTCATTTTTTCTTTTTCGCCAAAAATAATTACCGCCAAAATGATGCCGTAAACAGGTTCTAAATTTAAGGTAAGTATTACGGTATAGGGAGTTAAGTGTTTCATTATTTTTACAGAAACAATAAATGCGTATGCTGTACAAATACTGCTTAAGATAAATAAATAGATAAAATCTGAAGATTTCAACGCAAATTGATCCATCGTAAAACCTGTTGTCACTAAAATATAAAGCGTTATAAATCCGACCCCAAACAACAATTGATAGAATGAAATCACTTCAGCAGTGTATTTTCTTACAAATAAACCGTTGAGAACCGAAAATAACACAGATAAGAAAGAGGCAATTAATGCGTAAATAATTCCTAAAGTATAACCTCCTTCAAAATTTAAAATAAGATATAATCCTGCAATTACAATAAGACCGAATAACAATTCAAGGAAATTAATTCTTCTTCTGAAAAATAAAGGTTCAATAAAGGAAGCGAATAAAGCCCCTGTACTCAGCGCAATTAAAGCAACTGATACATTTGCGACCTTAATTGCCGAGAAAAAAAAGATCCAATGAACGGCAATGATAATACCGCTTATAAGAAATTTTAAAAGTGCTTTTGGCCCTATTCTGAGCGGTTTTTTTTTAATGATAAAATAAATGAACACAATAATTACTGCGAAGAGCATTCGATACCAAACCAACGGAATGGCGTCGATACTTATTAAAGCTCCTAAAATGGCTGTAAATCCCCAAATAAATACCAAGAAATGGAGATGCAGGTAGTTTTTTAGCTCAGTTTTTGGCATTCTTAAAGTATAAATACACGGCCAGGCCTCCGAACACAATATTTGGTAACCAAACCACGAAGAATGAATTTTTTTCAGCTCCTGCACCCAATACTTCCGCAATTTTTAATAAAAATACGTATACGAACATGAGCGATATTCCAATCGCCAAATTTACGCCCATTCCGCCTCTGCGTTTTCTTGAGGCCAATGAAACTGCCAAAAATGTCAATATATAAGAAGAAACCGGCAAACTGGTTCGTTTATGAAGTTCAACCAAATACACATTTAAATTGCTGACCCCTCTGTCTCTTGAAGTATTGATGAAATCATTTAATTTTATTGAATTCATTTCTTTGGCCATATAATCAACATAAATTAAATCATCGGCCGTAAAACTAAATGCCGTATCCAGCATTGTACCTGATTGTATAAGGTCTCTTTCTTTTAAAATAAATCTCTTTTTATAATTGCTTAATTTAAAAGTGCTGTCTTTTTCCATCCAACGAACATTGTCGGCAAGCAGTTTATATTTAAGTTTTGTGCCTTCAAATTTTTCATAAGAAAAGGCATAACCAACTTTGGTGTCAATGGAGTAGCTTTTTAAAAAAACATAGTCATTTGGTCCCAATTGCAAATTAATATTGGTCAAATAATTTTCGTTAAGTTGTTTTTTCAGCAAATATTTTCTGTTAAATTCCTCAAATGTTTTATTGCTGTTAGGCACCACAAAATGATTCATAATTAAAGCAAAAAAAGTAACAATGGAAGCGCCTATAAAATAAGGTTTCAAAAACCGCGTAAACGATATTTTAGCAGAATGTATGGCAATAACTTCCGTATTTTCCGCAAGTTTTGAAGTGAAAAATATGACTGCAATAAACAATGCCAAAGGCATAAACGTATTGCCGTAAATGATGATAAAATTTAAGTAATAGTCTTTAAGAATTGTACCTAATGATAAATCTGCATGCCGCAAAAATTTATCCACTTTTTCGGAAACATCAATTGCGATGGCAATTGGGATCAACAAAGTTAACACCAACAGAAATGAGCTTAAATATTTTTTTAATATGTATTTGTCGAGTATTCTCAAGTTGATTGTTTAATCGTAAATTAATCTTACTGAATCCTTTATTCTTTGGTCTTTTCTCTTTTCTCTCTTTTCTTTTCTCAATTATCTATTGACTACATCCTGTTGTCCAGTTGTTTCACCATCCTATTTTTCCAAGGTGTGAAATCTCCGGCTAATATATGCTTTCTTGCTTCACGAACCAACCATAAATAAAATCCTAAATTGTGAATGGAAGCTATTTGTTTTCCCAGCAATTCTTTTGAAATAAATAAATGGCGCAAATAGGCTTTTGAATACATTTTGTCCACAAAAGTAATGTCCATTTCATCAATGGGAGAAAAATCATTTTCCCATTTTTTATTTTTGATATTGATGGTGCCATTGGCCGTAAATAACATACCGTTACGCGCATTTCGGGTTGGCATCACGCAGTCGAACATATCAATTCCCAAAGCAATATTTTCCAAAATGTTGGTTGGTGTTCCAACGCCCATTAAATAACGCGGTTTGTCTTCAGGTAAAATTGCGGTTACAATTTCGGTCATTTCATACATTTCTTCCGCAGGTTCTCCCACTGAAAGTCCGCCAATCGCATTTCCTTCCGCACCAACAGAAGCGATGAACTCGGCCGATTGTTTTCTTAAATCTTTATAAGTGCTTCCTTGTACTATAGGGAAAAAAGCCTGGCTGTAACCGTATTTGAAAGGTGTTTTTTCTAAATGTGTGATACAACGATTTAACCAGCGATGCGTCATGTGCATGGACCGTTTTGCATAATTGTAATCGCAAGGATATGGCGTGCATTCATCAAATGCCATAATAATGTCGGCGCCAATGGTGCGCTGAATTTCCATCACATTTTCAGGTGTAAAGGTGTGATAAGAGCCATCAATATGGCTTTTAAATTTAACGCCTTCTTCCTTAATTTTTCGGCTTTCTGAAAGTGAATATACCTGATAACCACCGCTATCAGTTAAAATATTACGATCCCAATTCATAAATTTATGCAAACCGCCGGCTTGCTCTAAAATGGTTGTTTGGGGACGTAAATATAAATGGTAGGTATTTCCTAGAATGATATCAGGGTTTATTTCGTCTTTTAATTCGCTTTGGTGTACGCCTTTTACAGAACCTACGGTGCCAACAGGCATAAAAATAGGCGTTTCAATTTCTCCGTGATCAGTTGTAATTACGCCAGCTCTAGCCTTGCTTTGCGGGTCGGTTGTTTTTAATTCAAATTGCATAGTCGGCAAAGATACTGATTAGAATTAAAGTTGAAAGTTAAAAGTTAGAAAGTTATATGCTTAAAACTTGAAAAATTTAAAATTGAGTCAGAAGACCGAAGACCGAAGACGGAAGACGTTGGGGACGGGAAAATGCGAGGTAAAAAATAAATAAATAACCGTTTATTGCTATTCAGTAAATTCAAAATGCTACTTCTTTTTATGCGCATCTGTTGAAGCTTCTTCTGTTTTTGAGGAATTTGAAATCATATTGTTGATTTGAAGCATCTCTTTTTCCGACAATTCTTTCCATTCGCCAACTTTTAGGCTTTCTAAATTCACGTTCATAATTCGGATGCGTTTTAGGCTGGTGACTTCATAATTTAAATAATCACACATTCTGCGAATTTGGCGGTTTAAGCCTTGGGTTAACACAATTTTAAAACTGTAATCACTTAATTTCGTAACCTCACACTTTTTTGTGATGGTGTCCAAAATTGGAAGTCCGCCACTCATTTTCTGAATAAAATCTGAAGTAATTGGTTGCCTTACAGTTACGATATATTCTTTTTCATGATTGTTTCCGGCTCTTAAAATTTTATTTACGATATCGCCATCATTCGTTAAAAAGATCAATCCTTGAGAGAGTTTGTCTAACCTTCCGACAGGGAAAAGCCGCTGCGGATGGTTGATAAAATCGACAATGTTTTTACGTTCTTTTAAATCGGTGGTGCAAACAATGCCAACAGGTTTGTTAAAAGCAATGTATAAAGTTTTGGGTTTTGTATTTAATGGTTTTCCGTTAATTTTCACCACGTCGCCTTCAAATACCCGATTTCCAAGTTGTGTAGGCTTGTCGTTAATGGTAACTGCACCATCCATAATCCATTTTTCCGCTTCTCTTCGGGAACAAATGCCGGTGCTGCTGATGTATTTATTTAAATTAACTGAATTTTCGTTTGTTTTTTCCACCGTTATTAATTTCAAAATGCAAATCTAGTAAATAAACTTAATTTCAAAGCAGCCATTATAACTTCGCGCCAAAGATACTTTCGACATAATTCAAAAAAATACGGTTTATAGATTATGACAAGATTTTTTTTGAGGTGCATCATTTATTAAAATGATATTGGTCATATTCAATCAGAATTAATTCGGCTAACTTTAGGATAAATAAATGATTAAATAAAATTTCAACAGTAAAGAATTGACAAAAGACAGAATTTCATCTTACCCGTAATTAACCTAATTAGTTTGAAAAGATGAGAACAATGATTGGCTTTGCATATTTGGTAATATTATTTCTGATCAATATGCAATTGGCAGCGCAACAGCAACAAGATTTAATGGCTAAAGACATTGTTAAAAAGTCGGATGACAATATGCGCGGTAAAAGCTCACAGGCTGATATTACCATTAAAATTATCAGACCAATGTGGCATAGAGAAATGACTATGAAAGCCTGGTCTAAAGGAGCTGATTATTCTATGATTTTGGTTAAGTCACCAGCAAAGGAAAAAGGCATCGTTTTTTTAAAACGCAAAAAAGAAGTTTGGAATTGGATTCCGTCAATTGAACGCAATATAAAATTACCGCCTTCAATGATGTCTCAAAGCTGGATGGGCACTGATTTTACAAACGATGATTTGGTTAAAGAAGCTTCTGCAGTTGATGATTATACACACAAATTATTGGGTAAAGAAAGCATCAAAGGTAAAGAATGTTATAAAATTGAAATGATTCCAAAACCATCAGCCGCAATTGTTTGGGAAAAAGTAATTGTATGGATTGACACATTGGATTTTTTGGAGTTGAAAGCAGAATTTTATGATGAGGACGGAGAACTTGTGAATGTGATGAATTGCGATGTGGTAAAACTGCTAGGCGGCCGAAAAGTTACTTCAAAAATAGAAATGATTCCCACTGATAAAAAGGGATATAGCACCATTATTATTTATAATGATATTGTTTTTGACAAAGAAATTAATGACAATTTTTTCACCGCCAGAACCATGAAACAATTAAAATAAAATGTTTTTAAAAATAGCCTGGTTGAATATTTGGCGCAATAAACGCAGAACGCTAATAACAACAGCATCAGTATTTTTTGCTGTTTTGCTGGCGATTTTAATGCGTTCCGTCACCAGCGGCGTTTATGAAAATATGATTCATAATACCGTAAGTTATTCATCGGGATATATACAAATACATCAAAAAGGCTATTGGGATGGGCAAGCTATTGACAACTATTTTGAAGAAAATGAAAAACTTAATCAGCTGTTGTTGAATAATCGTGAAGTTACGCATATTATGCCACGAATGGAAACCTTTGCAATGGCTTCTTATGCTGATAAAACAAAAGGGGTTCTCATTTTGGGAATTGATCCCGACAAAGAAAAAAGGGTTAATAAACTAAATGAAAAAATTGTAAAAGGAGCTTATTTAGAAACAATCAATGACAATGCTGTTTTAATGAGTCAGGGTTTGGCATCCAAGTTTAACATTAGTACAAATGACACAGTGGTACTTTTGGGACAAGGTTACCATGCAAGCAGTGCTGCCGGAAAATTTAGGGTTAAAGGAATCGTAAAACTTGGTTCGCCAGAATTGAACAACAATACAGTTTACATGCCAATTCAGCAAGCCCAATTTTTGCATGGGGCAGAAAATAGATTAACCGCCATATCAATAATGCTCCATAAATCCTCAAACATAGATAAATTAAAATCAACGTTGCAAAATCAAATAGATCCAAACAAATATGAAATAATGACTTGGAAAGAAATGATGCCGGAAATGGATCAATTTATTGAAGCCGACAGTACAGGTCATTTTATAATTATTGGAGTTCTCTATTTTATCATTTCGTTTGGGCTATTTGGCACTTTATTGATGATGACTTTTGAGCGAAATCATGAATTTGGGATATTGATAGCCATAGGGATGAAAAAAAAGTTCCTTGCATTTATACTTTTACTGGAATCTTTAATGATCTCATTAATTGGTTGTTTGGCTGGTGTAATTGGAGGCGTTTTAGTTGTAAAATGGTTTACAAAAAATCCAATATATTTAAGTGGAGATCTAAGAACGTTTTATGAAAACTACGGCATTGAGCCTATAATTTATTTTTCTGGAAATAAGAATATTTTTATTTTTCAAACTTTAATTGTTTTAACATTATCTGTCATTATAGCCCTTTATCCCGGCCTAAAATTGATGAGATTAAAACCTATTGAAGCTATAAATAGTTGATTATGCTTTTACAAATTTCTTGGCGAAATATTTGGCGCAACAAAACCAGAAGTTTTGTTGTAATATGCTCTATAATAATTGGTTTATGGGCAGGAATTTTCATTTTAGCTTTTGCCTGGGGTTTATATCAAAACAATATTGATGATACGGTTTATAGGCAATTGAGCCATATTCAAATTCACAATCCGTTATTTACCAAAGAAAATGAGTCGAAATACACCATATCAAATAGCGATGAAATTCTTCAAAAATTGCAATCGAATAAAAATGTGGCTTCTGTAAGTTCGCGTGTTATAACTTTGGGAATGATAAGCTCCCCAACTAATGCAAGTGGCATAAAAATATTTGGCATAAATCCTTTGGTTGAAAAAACACAAATCGTATTAAATGAAAATGTTAGGCAAGGCGCTTATTTTGAAACCGGGAAAGAAAATGAAATTCTTATTGGCGAAAAACTTGCTAAAAAACTGAAAATTAAATTAAAAAGTAAAGTGGTTTTAACCTTTACCAATATTGACAATGAAATAATTACAGCGGCCTTTAGGGTAGGAGGGCTTTACAGGTCTAAAAATATTTCTTTGGATGAGGTGAATGTTTATGTTCAAAAAAACGAATTGGTCAATCTTTTAGGATTGCAAGATTCCGAAAGTAATGAAATTGCCATCTTATTAAAGAATGAAGAACAATTGGACTCGATGAAAATATTTAGCAGCAGTTTGGTTCCTAAAGGAAAAGTTGAAGATTGGAAAACCTTATCTCCAGAACTTGGAATGGTCATAGAATCATTTAATTTATACACCTATATCATTACAGGCATTATTTTACTTGCATTAACATTTGGTATTGTGAACACCATGTTAATGTCGGTTTTAGAACGTTTTAGAGAGCTCGGCATGCTAATGGCAATCGGGCTAAATAAATCTAAAATATTTGTGATGATACTATTGGAAACACTTTATTTAACTTTAATGGGTTGTCCTATTGGCCTGTTAATTGGTTGGTTGAGTGTCAATTTTTTCGAAAAACATGGAATTAATATATCCATGTTTTCAGAAGGATTGGCAGCTTACGGATTCAGCTCTATTATTTATACATCATTAGACAATCAAAAATACATGATTGTGGCAATTATGTATTTTATAACTGCTTTGTTGTCAGCCATTTATCCTGCTTATAAAGCATTGCAATTAAATCCTTCAGAAGCAATAAGAAAAATCTAAAGGGATGGTTAAAACTATTATCGACGCGCACAATATCAGTAAAATATATGATAAAAAGATGGTGCCTATAATGGCGCTTCAAGATGTGCATTTACACATTGAGGAAGGCGAATTTGTTGCTTTGGTTGGCCCGTCCGGTTCTGGAAAATCCACATTACTGAATATGATTGGCGGTTTAGATGATCCAACTAATGGCAGTGTTATTGTGGATGGCGTGGAAATTACAAAACTCAGGGAAAATAAATTGATTGATTTTAGGCTTCGCAATATTGGTTTTGTTTTCCAATCGTTTAACCTTATTCCAGTTCTAACGGCAAAAGAAAATATTGGATTTGTGCTTCAGTTGCAAAATGTTTCAAAAAAAGAAAGAGAAAAACGTGTAATGGAATTGTTGCATCAAGTTGGGCTGGAGGATAAAGAAAACAGTAAGCCGGGCGAACTTTCCGGAGGTCAACAACAACGTGTGGCAGTTGCCAGGGCGCTGGCCTCAAAACCAAAAATTATTTTGGCGGATGAACCTACAGCGAATTTAGACACAAAAGCTGCCGAAAATTTATTGGACATTATGGCAAAATTGAATAAAGAAGAAAAAATCACTTTTTTGTTTTCCACACATGACGCCCGTGTTATAAAAAAAGCTAGAAGGGTAATAACGCTTGTTGACGGAAAAGTTGATTCAGATGTGCAACAAATACCTGATTAAATGAAATGGAAACGCGTGTTAAAATATATTTATTGGTTTTAGTGTTGAATTATTATAACGTGGTTTCCCAGGAAAATGGCCATAAATTATTCTTTTCAGGATATGTGAAAAATCTTTATGAATTTAGTTTTGCAGATCGACTGGAGCAATTAAATTACGATGGTCTTCTAAATAACAGACTTAATTTTAAATACAATCCTTCTGAAGAAATTACCATGAGAATTGAGCTAAGAAACCGCATTTTTTTTGGAAATAATGTTAAAAATTTCAGCGGATTTCGAGACATTGTTTCACGCGATAACGGATGGGCCGATTTGTCCAGGAATTTGATAAATAATGAGGGTATTTTGTTTAATGCGACAATAGACAGGGCTTTGATAAATTACACTAAAGGAGATTGGGATATTACTTTAGGAAGACAGCGCGTTAATTGGGGAATGAATGTGGTTTGGAATCCCAACGATATTTTTAACACCTATAATTTTATGGATTTTGATTATGAAGAACGTCCGGGAAGCGATTCATTTCGTGCACAATACTATCTGAGCGATTTTGATAAATTGGAAGTGACCGTAAAAAAGGGAAGCAGTAAAAATGATTATATTTTGGCAACCATGTATAAATTCAATAAATGGTCATATGATGTTCAGTTGATTGCAGCAATCAATGAAGAAGATTGGATTTTAGGAACAGGTTGGGCCGGAAACTTAAAAAATGCAGGTTTTAAGGGTGAGATTTCCTATTTCATTCCTAAAGAAAATTACAATGAATTTGAAGATGTTTTGAGTGCTTCCATATCGGTTGATTATGCTTTTAAAAATGGGCTTTACATAAACGGTTCGGCGTTGTATAATACCATTACTGATACTAATTCCGGTAATTTTGAAAATTTAATGTACAATATGGTTACAGCAAAGAATTTGATGCCTTTTGATTATTCCGGATTTCTTCAACTTTCAAAAGAATTTTCTCCCATATTCTCTGCTTCAATGAGTGCAATTTATTCACCAACAAATCATTCCGTTATTCTCATTCCCAGTTTTGATTATTCACTGGCCACAGATTGGGCACTTAATTTTACCGGACAATCTTTCTTCGAATTTGAAGATTATAAAGCAATTGGCACTAGTCTTTTTATAAGATTAAGATGGAGTTTTTAACTTCTTGTTTTTATTAAACTAGCTTAAAAAGATTCAAATTTTCGATATATCTTTGAGGCCGGTTAAAAGGGCAAAATTGGATGATTTATTGTAGGAACCTGAAACAGGATGAACAAATTATTTATCAAATAGAAATGCATAAAATACCAAACAAATTATTAAAATAACCCGTTGGGTGCAATTATTTAGATTAAAGAAAGTGTTATAAATATTGGTCAAGATACTGAAATTCAGTATCTTGAAGTCGCTAA
>MGWK01000091.1:0-11303 GCA_001800975.1 Flavobacteria bacterium RIFCSPLOWO2_12_FULL_35_11
CTGCCAACGCTTTTACAAAAATTAACACAACACCCATCGGCGTTTTTGCTTTGACCGATGAAATAGACAAAAAATACGTGTTTATTTCTTTGGAATTGGCCCAGGAACTGTTGAATTACAATGCAACACAAATTTCCGGCATCGAATTAAAAGTAAAAAACAGCGATGAACGGGCGGAAATTATAGAACAACTCAAAAATAATTTGGGTCCCGGATTTAAAGTTGAAACACGGGAACAATTAAATGCCGTTTTTTATAAAATGCTGAATACCGAAAATTTAGCATCCTACTTAATATTTACGCTCATTTTAATTATCGCGCTTTTTAATGTGATCGGTGCCATTATTATGATGATTTTAGACAAAAGGGACAACCTTAAAACTTTGTATAGTTTGGGTGCCACCATCAAAGAAATTAAACGCATTTTTATTTTTCAGGGATTTTTACTGACGCTTTTCGGACTTACAATTGGCTTATCGGCCGGAATTGTGTTGGTGTTGCTTCAGAAAAAATACAGCTTATTTATGATCACGCAACATTTGGCCTATCCGGTTGAGTTTACCTATTTAAATGTAATAACGGTACTTGTGACCATTCTTGTCTTGGGATTGATGGCATCAAAAATTGCCAGCAGCAGAATTTCTAAAAAAATAGTTGAGTAAAATGTTGTTAAATCGTTGAACTGTTAACTGTTTAACTGTTGTTTAGTTTTAACTTCGGTCTTCTGACTTCCGTCTTCTGTCTTTTTCAACTTTTAACGTAAATCAGGCAAACTTCTGAAGCACTTCCTCAAAAACATCATACACATCTTGCGCAGAATCGGACTTTAACATTTTTAAGCGGTATTCTTTAAAATCGGGAATGCCTTTAAAATAGTTGGTGTAATGACGGCGGGTTTCCATAACGCCCACAATTTCAACACCTTTCCAGTCAATTTCCATTTGCAGGTGTCTTTTTGCCATTTCCACGCGATCGGCAACAGTAATTTCAGGTAAATGTTCTCCCGTTTCAAAGAAATGTTTCACTTGTTTAAAAAACCAAGGATTTCCGATACTTGCACGGCCAATCATAGCGCCATCCAGTCCAAATTTATCGCGCATTTCCATCGCTTTTTCGGGTGAATTTACATCACCGTTTCCAAAAATGGGAATGTGCATTCTCGGATTGCTTTTTACGGCGGCAATATGGCTCCAGTCGGCTTCGCCTTTATACATTTGGGCGCGGGTGCGACCGTGAATTGAAAATGCCTTACAGCCAACATCCTGCAAACGTTCGGCCACTTCAACAATTTTTATGGAATTTTCGTCCCAGCCCAAACGGGTTTTAACGGTGATTGGCAAATTGGTGTGTTTTGCCATGGCAGCGGTTAGGCTCACCATTAAATCGATATCTTTTAAAATACCGGCTCCGGCGCCTTTACAAACCACTTTTTTTACCGGACAGCCAAAATTAATGTCGATAATATCGGGATTCGATTGTTCAACAATCTCCACCGTTCTTAACATTGATTCTAAATTTGCGCCAAATATTTGTATGCCAACCGGACGTTCTTTTTCGTAAATGTCCAGTTTTTTCATGCTTTTTGCCGCATCGCGAATCAATCCTTCCGAAGAAATAAACTCCGTATAAACCACATCTGCGCCCTGTTCTTTGCACAAAGCCCTAAACGGCGGGTCGCTCACATCTTCCATCGGCGCCAACAACAGCGGGAAATCGCACAATTCTATGTCTCCTATCTTTATCAAATCAAAAATTTAAGTGTGCAAAATTAAGCAATTTTCAAGAAGAATAAAATTATTATGGTTGAATCCAATGTTGACCACACTTTTATGTGAATAATCCAAAATAAATATCCATCGGAAAATTGAAATAAAGCATTTTGAATACACTAAAAGCCTCTCATTTTAATTTAATTATTGAATTCCTAATCTCATTTTTATATATAAATAATAGATTATGTTCTTCTAATTATATGGAAATAATAGATTACAATCAAATCTTTACAATTTTTTAACCACCTCATTTTAAAATAAAATTCATTGAACAACTACAAATTATGGCTTTATTAATTTAAAGATAAATTGTATTTTTGAATTGTAAAAAAATTCAATTATGAGATTAAGACTATCATTTCTTCTTATAGCTACTATCTTTTTAGGCTGTAAATCTTCCCAACATAAAACCGCTTACGACGGAAAATCGGGCGCCACAAAAATCGTGAACACCTTACATTATCCGCAGGAAAAACATTTAAAAAACATAAAACAACTGACTTTTGGAGGCGACAATGCGGAAGCTTACTGGGGTTTTGACAATACAAAACTTACTTTTCAGTCCAACACGAAAGCCTGGGGATTGGAATGCGACCAAATTTTTATGATGCATATTGACGATGATTTAAGCAAAGGGCAAATTCCGCAAATGATAAGTACAGGAGAAGGAAGAACCACCTGCAGTTATTTTTTGCCGGGAGATTCAACCATTATCTATTCTTCCACACATTTGGATGATAAAGCTTGTCCGCCCATTCCAAAAAAAGAAGATTACGGCAACAAATATATCTGGCCTGTATATGAAGGTTTCGATATTTTTGTGGCAGACACGAAAGGAAATCAGCTAAAACAACTCACTTTTGAACCCGGTTATGACGCGGAACCAACCGTTTCGCCAAAAGGCGATAAAATTGTGTTCACCTCAACAAGAACAGGCGATTTGGAATTGTTTACCATGAATATTGACGGATCCAACGTAAAACAAGTCACTTTTGAATTGGGTTACGACGGCGGCGCATTCTTTTCGCCCGACGGAACCAAATTAATATTCCGTTCTTCGCGTCCGAAAACTGAAGAAGAAATTAAGGAATACAAAGATTTATTGGCTGTGGGACTGGTGCAGCCCACAAATATGGAATTGTACACCTGCAATGTTGACGGCAGCAATTTAACAAAAATCACCAATTTGGGAAGTGCCAACTGGGCGCCGTTTTTTCACCCATCAGGAAAAAAAGTGATATTTTCTTCCAACCATAAAACGAAATCGAGCTTCAATTTATTTATGGTTAATGTTGACGGAACCGGTTTGGAACAAATCACCTGGGACACTGTTTTTGATGCTTTTCCCATGTTTTCTCCCGATGGAAAAAAAATCGTTTTTTCATCCAACAGAAATAATTCCGGGACGCGCGACACCAATTTATTTATTGCCGACTGGGTGGAATAGCAAACATTGGTTTTTTGGTTAAATTTAATAATACTATTTTTCAATTGTTAGTTGAATTTGCGTTAAGGATAGAGAGGCCTGTTTTGAGCTCTCCCGTTTTTACGGGAAGCGAGTAGCGATAGCCTGACCCAAAGGGGAACGCCCAAAAAATTAAAATTTATTTATTGCCGACTGGGTTGAATGGCAAACATTTAAATGTGCCGTATTTTTAAACCCTTATTTCATTATATTTGCGCAACTAAAAGTAGAAAGGAATACGACGCATGAAAAACATCAGAAATTTTTGCATCATCGCACATATTGACCACGGAAAAAGTACGCTGGCCGACAGGTTGTTAAGTTTTACCGGAACCACAACGGCGCGTGAAGAACAAGCCCAGCTGCTGGACAGCATGGATTTGGAGCGCGAACGCGGCATTACCATAAAAAGCCACGCCATTCAAATGGAATATATGTATGAAGGCGAAAATTATATCTTAAATTTAATTGATACGCCGGGCCACGTAGATTTTTCTTACGAAGTTTCCCGTTCTATTGCCGCCTGTGAAGGCGCTTTGTTAATTGTTGATGCCGCGCAAAGCATTCAGGCACAAACAATTTCCAATTTATATTTGGCATTAGAACACGATTTAGAGATCATTCCAATTTTAAATAAAGTCGATTTGCCAAGTGCGAATCCGGAAGAAGTTACCGATGATATTGTTGATTTGCTGGGTTGTAAGCCTGAAGACGTGATTCACGCAAGCGGAAAAACAGGTTTGGGCGTTGAAAATATATTAAAAGCCATTATCGAAAAAATTCCTGCCCCAAAAGGCGATGTGAATGCCCCGTTGCAGGCATTAATTTTTGACTCGGTTTACAATTCGTACCGCGGTGTGGAAACTTATTTCAGGGTTTTTAACGGAGAAATTAAAAAAGGGCAGCGCATAAAATTTATGGCAACCGGCAACGAATACAATGCCGATGAAGTTGGCACCTTAAAATTAACGCAAGTAGCAAAACAAAGCGTAAAAGCAGGTGATGTTGGGTATTTGATCACCGGCGTTAAAACCGCTGTTGAAATTAAAGTTGGTGATACCATTACCGATGCCTTAAATCCGACCGACAGCAGAATTGACGGTTTTGAAGATGTAAAACCAATGGTATTTGCAGGAATTTATCCTGTTGATACCGAAGAATATGAAGAACTTCGTTCTTCTATGGAAAAATTGCAGTTAAATGATGCTTCTTTGGTATTTGTGCCAGAAAGTTCTGCCGCCTTGGGATTTGGTTTCCGTTGCGGTTTCTTGGGAATGCTGCATTTGGAAATTATTCAGGAAAGATTGGAGCGCGAGTTTGATATGACGGTAATTACCACCGTGCCAAACGTATCGTACCATGCTTTTAGCAATAAACATCCGGAAGTTCCAATTTTAGTGAACAATCCGACCGATTTGCCAGAGCCTTCAAAATTAAATCGCGTCGAAGAACCTTATATAAAAGCCAGCATTATTACCAAATCCGATTTTATTGGACAGGTGATGAGTTTGTGCATTGAAAAACGCGGACAAATTACCAATCAGACCTATTTAACGCCAGAACGTGTTGAACTAACTTTTGAAATGCCTTTGGCTGAAATAGTTTTCGATTTTTACGACCGGTTAAAAACGGTTTCTAAAGGATATGCCTCTTTTGATTATCATCCAATTGGAATGCGAACTTCAAGATTGGTTCGACTTGATATTTTATTGAACGGAACCGTTGTGGATGCGCTTTCTTCCTTAATTCATACAGACAATGCCTATCATATCGGCAAAAAAATGTGTGAAAAACTGCGACAGTTAATCCCGCGCCAACAATTTGACATTCCGATTCAGGCCGCCATTGGCGCTAAAATTATTTCGCGTGAAACCGTAAAAGCGCTTAGAAAAGATGTGACCGCAAAATGTTATGGCGGCGATATTTCACGTAAACGCAAACTGTTGGAAAAACAAAAGAAAGGTAAAAAACGCATGCGCCAAGTAGGAAATGTTGAAATTCCGCAGGAAGCATTTATGGCCGTTTTAAAATTGAACGATTAATCCCATCCCCGGCCCTTCCCAAAGGGAAGGGAGATTAAGCGCTTTCGCCAGCTCAAGCGTTTGTGTGGATGAAAAATTTACAAACTAAAAAAGCACCGTGAAAACGGTGCTTTTTTATGAATTTTGAAGAAATTATTCTCCGTGCATCCAAACTTTTTTCGCCATTAATTGTTCTTCAGTTTCTACATGAGCTTCATCTAGAATACAACAATCAACTGGACAAACTGAAGCACATTGTGGTTCGTCATGAAAACCTTTACACTCTGTACATTTATCAGTTACAATAAAATAAAATTCGTCAGATTTTGGCTCATTTCTTTTATCAGCATCAGCTTGTTTACCATTAGGTAAAGTTACCATACCTTTTAATGAAGTTCCATCTGAATATGCCCAATCTCCATCTGGTTCGTATATTGCATTATTTGGACATTCTGAAATACATGCATCACAATTTATGCATTCGTCTGTTATTCTAATTGCCATGATTTGTAATTTTTATTATTAAATTATTTCACAAAATTATAAAAATATATGCAAGTCTAGGTGACAAAAGTCATTTACTCTTTAAAAAAGTAAACATACCTTTGGGACTTTATGTTAAACTTACAATAATTTTCAATAAATTTAAACAATTTTTTTTAATTAATATTAATTATGATTACAACTAAAACAATTCTTCAACCTGAGGTACTGGAAGCAGTAGTTGTCCGGTTTGTCGGAGATTCAGGAGACGGAATGCAATTAACAGGAACTCAGTTTACTGATACCTCGGCCATGTTTGGGAATGATATCGCAACTTTTCCAAATTACCCTTCTGAAATTAGAGCTCCACAAGGAAGTTTATATGGTGTTTCAGGATTTCAAGTTCATATAGGCAGTGTAGAAGTAAGCACTCCAGGAGACAATGTGGATTTATTAGTGGCGATGAACCCTGCTGCTTTAAAAACCAATTTATATTCCGTAAAGCCGGGCCACACTATCATTGTGGACACAGATTCATTTACAAAGAAAAATTTAGATAAAGCGGAATACAAAACGAATCCGCTTGAAGATGGAAGTTTAGAAAACTATCGTGTTATTCAGGTTGATATGACTTCAATGACCAAAGAAGCCTTGAAAGATGTTGAAGGATTGGATAACAAATCTATTACCCGAAGCAAAAATATGTTTTCTTTAGGAATGGTTTATTGGATGTATGATCGTTCATTAGAGCATACGGTTGATTTTTTCAATAAAAAATTTAAAGGAAAACAGCATTTAATTGAAGCAAATACGAAAGTGTTGAATGCCGGTTATTATTTTGCTGAAACTTTGGAATTGATTCCTAATGCTTATACCATTTCCCCTGCTAAAATGGCAAAGGGAACTTATAGAATTATCGGCGGAAATACCGCTACTGCTTGGGGATTGCTGGCAGCTGCAGAAAAATCTGGTTTGGAACTGTTTTTAGGTTCTTACCCTATTACGCCGGCTACCGATATTTTACATGAATTGGTAAAACACAAACATTTTGGCGTAAAAGCTTTTCAGGCAGAAGACGAAATAGCTGGAGTTACTTCAGCCATTGGCGCTGCATTTGCAGGTGATTTAGCCATTACAACAACTTCAGGACCAGGATTGGCATTAAAAGGCGAAGCAATAGGCTTGGCGATGATGGTTGAATTGCCATTGGTTGTGATAAATGTACAACGTGGCGGACCATCAACTGGATTGCCAACAAAAACAGAGCAATCGGATTTATTGCAAGCAATGTATGGAAGAAACGGTGAAAGTCCGGTAATTGTGATTGCCGCAAGTACGCCTGCAAACTGCTTTAATTTTGCTTATGAAGCGGCCAGACTTGCTTTAGAACATATGACTCCGGTAATTTTGTTAACTGACGGATACATTGCAAACGGTTCGGCTCCTTGGAAAATTCAAAGCATTGCCGATATGCCTGCAATTAAAAATCATAAAGTTACGAAAGTCAAAGAAAATTGGAGTCCTTATGACAGAGACGAAAAAACTTTGGCTCGTAATTGGCCAGTTCCAGGAACACCAGGATTGGAACACAGAATTGGCGGATTGGAAAAAGACCGTGTAACGGGCAATATTTCTTACGAACCTAAAAATCACGAAGAAATGACTCATATCAGAGCCGAAAAAGTGAGACTGGTTCAAAATAATATTCCTGATTTAAAAACGGAATTTGCGGATTCAGGAGATTTATTGGTGATTGGATGGGGAGGAACTTATGGTTCTTTACATTCTGCCGTAAAACAAATAAGTGACGAAGGCTACAAAAATATTGGATTTGCACATTTCAATTATATCAATCCAATGCCAAAAAACACAGAAGAAATTTTATCTAAATACAAAAAAATAATTGTTTGTGAATTAAATGCCGGTCAGTTTGTTTCTATTTTAAAAACTAGATTCTCCAAATTTGAATTTTCTCAACACAACAAAATTCAAGGATTGCCATTTTCTAACGACGAATTAATTCAACATTTTAAACAATTAGTATAATTATGGAAACTACAACAGCTGTAAAAAAATATACATTCAAAGATTTTACAAGTGATCAAGAAGTTAGGTGGTGTCCTGGTTGCGATGATTACGTGATTTTGCGATCAATGCAAAAAGCACTTCCTGAAATGGGCGTTAATAAAGAAGACGTCGTATTTATTTCAGGAATCGGATGCTCATCTCGTTTTCCTTATTATATGAGCACCTACGGAATGCATACCATTCACGGTAGAGCACCCGGAATTGCTTCAGGCGTAAAATTGGCAAATCCCAACTTAAGTGTTTGGATTATGACCGGTGACGGTGATTCAATGGCCATTGGAGGAAATCATTTCATTCATTTATTAAGAAGAAACATCGATTTAAATATGGTGGTGTTTAACAATGAAATATATGGTTTAACCAAAGGGCAATTTTCTCCAACTTCCCTAATAGGCCAAAAAACAAAATCATCTCCTTACGGAAACACACAACCTCCATTTTCTCCAGGTGAATTGGCATTGGGTGCCAATGCGCGATTCTTTGCAAGAATTGGCGGCAACAATCCGAAAGATATGACGCAGATTTTTATTGATGCCCATAAATTTAAAGGAACTTCCTTAATTGAAGTGCTTCAAAACTGTGTGATTTTCAATGATGGATGTTTTGACGATGTAACCGACAAAGAGGTGAAAGAAGACAAACAAATTTTTCTTGAAGACGGCAAACCAATGATTTTTGGTAAAAACAGAGACAAAGGATTGGTGTTAAACAAATTGAAATTGGAAGTGGTAACCATTGGCGAAAACGGCATAACACAAGAAGATATTTTGGTTCACAATGCCAAAGAAGAGGACAAAACACTTCATCAAATGCTTGTGAGATTGGAATATCCTTTAGCCACAGGAATTATCAGAAGTTTTACCGATGTTACCTTGGAAGAAAGAGATAATGCCCTAACCGCACAGGTTAAAGCAAGCTCAAAATTCAAGAAAACAGATGACCTTTTCTTCTCAGGAGAAACATACGAGGTTAAGTAATAAAAATATAGAAAATAGCTGATTTATGTCAGCTATTTTTTTTTATAAAACCATAATTTTGTCCACGAATTAAAAAGTATATAAAAAATGGGTTCAGAAGCCATCATTGTATTTTTACTTGCAGCCATTGTGTTGGTTGCCGGTGCAAACTTTTTATCAAATTTAATCTCACCTAAATCTGATAATCTTCAAAAAAGAGAACCTTACGAATGCGGTATACCAACCATCGGTCCAACCTGGATTCAATTTAAAGTAGGGTACTATCTTTTCGCAATTCTTTTCTTAATTTTTGATGTCGAAGTAGCATTTTTAGTGCCTTGGGCAGTTGTTTACAAAGAAGTGGGCACTGTTGCTTTGGTAGAAATTATTGTATTCCTTTTCATCTTGGGATTGGGATTGTTATACGCATACAAAAAACGAGCTTTACAATGGGAGTAGATAAAAAACGATATTTAAGTCAGCTTGAAGAAGACGGATTAAAGCAAGTTGTTCCTGCTGATTTTCCCGGAAAAATAATTCCCGGAGGCAATGGTGGTAACATTGTTGTAACCACCTTAGACAGCGTTATCAACTGGGGACGCGCAAATTCACTTTGGTCCTTGTATTTCGGCACAAGCTGTTGCGCCATAGAAATGATGCAAACAGGTGCTGCACGCCACGATTATTCAAGATTTGGTTTTGAGGTTGCAAGAGCTTCGGCTCGCCAGGCAGATTTAATTATTATTGCCGGAACCATTGTTAACAAAATGGGACCTGTATTAAGACGTTTGTACGATCAAATGGCCGAACCAAAATATGTGATTGCGATGGGCGCTTGCGCTATATCCGGCGGACCGTTTTACTACAATTCTTATTCGGTGATTAAAGGTGCCGACCATGTAATTCCGGTAGACGTTTATGTTCCTGGCTGTCCGCCAAGACCAGAAGCTTTATTGGAAGGAATGATTATGCTTCAACAAAAAATTAAGACTGAAAACATGGCCAAAAAGGTAAATCCTATTGATGGTTTTGATGAAGGAAAATAATTTGTATTAAATCATAAAAGACCATGACAAACGAAGATTTACAAAATATAGTTACCGGCTTGGGAACCGATTTAGAATTTACGACTGAAGGGTCTGAATTTTTAAATGTCACCGTTCCTAAAGAACAACTTCACAGCATTTGCAGCCAGTTAAAATCGCATCCCGAATTAAAATTTGATTATGCGTTTTGCATAACCGGTATGGATTGGGTTCCTGCATTGGGTGTTATTTACCATTTGGAATCAACTGAATTGAAACATCAAATTGTAGTGAAAGTAATGACTGAGGACAGGGAAAATCCAACTTTGGACTCTGTTCACGACATTTGGCAAACAGCAGACTTTCACGAATTGGAAATATTCGATTTTTTCGGCATAAAATTCAACAACCATCCAAAATTAAGACGCATTTTTTTAACGCCTGAGTGGGAAGGTTTTCCTTTGAGAAAAGATTATGTTGATGAAGCAAATATGATTATTAAATAGCCTTATAATGACTGATCAAGAAGTACAAAATAAAATAAAAACTGAAGAGTATTTTATTAACATGGGGCCGCAACACCCGGCAGCTCATGGGGTGTTACGATTAATTTTAACCATTGACGGCGAGATCATAAAAAATGTGGAACCGGATTTGGGTTACATACACCGTTCTATCGAAAAAATGTGCGAACGCGACAGTTACCAGCAAATAGTTCATTTAACAGACCGAATGGATTATTTGTCGTCACACATTAATAATGAAGCAGTTTGTTTGACCGTTGAAAAAGGGCTTGAAATTGAAGTTTCTGACAGGGTTAAAGTCATAAGAACAATTATAGATGAGTTAACCCGTATTGCTTCTCACTGCTTATGGTGGGGCGTAATGGGAATGGATTTAGGGGCGTTAACCTCCTACTTTTACGCATTTAGGGATCGTGAAATGATCAATGATATTTTTGAAGAAACCTGTGGTGCCCGTTTAACCATGAATTACAATGTACCGGGCGGATTGATGTTCGATATTCATCCTAATTTTGTAAAACGCACCAAAGATTTTATTGCACAATTTAAAACCAAGATTCCGGAATACAATCTTTTACTGACCGACAACGTGATTTTTCATAAAAGAACAAAAGGCGTTGGTATCCTTACCAGAGAAGATGCCATTTCTTTTGGGGTTTCAGGACCAACTGCAAGAGGTTCAGGGTTTTCAAGCGACGTGAGAAAACACCATCCTTACAGTGCTTATGACCGCGTAGATTTTAAAGAAATTTTATTTACTGAAGGCGATACTTTTGCACGTTACCAGGTTAGAATGATGGAATTGTGGGAATCTGTTTCCATCATTGAACAATTGATTGACAACATTCCTGAAGGTGAAACGAAAGCAGCCACAAAAGCAGTGATCAAATTGCCTAAAGGTGAATTTTACCAACGCGTTGAAACAGCAAGAGGTGAACTTGGCGTTTACATAAACAGTGCAGGAAACAA
>MGWK01000091.1:11310-11870 GCA_001800975.1 Flavobacteria bacterium RIFCSPLOWO2_12_FULL_35_11
TGCAGGAAACAAAAATCCATATCGTGTAAAATTCCGCTCACCAGGATTTTCTAATTTATCTGTTTTAAATCACATTTCAAAAGACGTAAAAATAGCCGATTTGGTGGCTACAATGGCCTCTTTCGATTTTGTAATTCCTGATATAGACCGTTAATCAAAGACCATGAATTTTATACAAATGATTATTCCATTAAACATCACAAAAACAATCTCAGATTGGATTTATTCAATAATGCCTGAAACAGCGGCCAGTTATACCATTATGGTTATAATTGCAGTTGCTTACCTTGCCTTATTCGCTGTAGCAGGTTTGTATTTAGTGCTTTTAGAACGTAAAGTAGCCGCCTGGTTTCAATTGCGTATAGGACCAAACAGAGTTGGGCCCTGGGGACTTTTACAAACAATGGCAGATGCTTTAAAACTGGTTTCTAAGGAATTGACAAGCACCATAAAAATCGATAAATTTTTATACAATTTAGCGCCGTATTTTGTGATTGTTTCCGCATTAATGGCGATGGCCGTTTTTCCGTTTTCAAAACAATTTCAAGCATTCGACATTA
>MGWK01000092.1:0-6160 GCA_001800975.1 Flavobacteria bacterium RIFCSPLOWO2_12_FULL_35_11
AAATTGTTTTTATTTTCTGAAAAAGTCAGAACAAAATTAGCTTCTTATTTTTTAGAATTTGAAGACTATTTTATTGTGGATAGTATGCCATTAGAAATATGTAAATTCTCACGTCATAACAGAATTAAAATCTGTAAAGATGAGTTTGAAACTGCTCCATCCAAAGGTTTTTGTGCCTCACAAAACAATTGGTTTTATGGGTATAAACTTCACGGAGTTTGTTCTGTTTCAGGAGTTTTCCACTCTTTAGATATTACAAAAGCAAGTATTCACGATGTTCATTTTCTGAATAATATTAAACAACAAATGTCTGATTGTGTGTTACTTGGAGATAAAGGTTGTTTGTCAGAGACAATTCAATTAGATTTATTTCAAACGGTAAATATTAAATTGGAAACACCAAAAAGAGCAAATCAAAATAATTATAAACCACAATCATATATTTTTAGAAAATCAAGAAAAAAATTGAAACCCTTTTTCACAATTGTGTGACCATTTATATTTGACAGACCAATAAATAATATTAAAATTCAAATTCAAATTCAAATAATTTAATTACACCCAACACGGGTTAACTGTTAATATTTCAAAAGAATATCTTTCAAAAATACCTGTAATAAATTCAGCAAATCAAAATAATTTTGTTGAAAAGGCCTATTTAATGCTTTCAACAACTCAAAATTTGCAACAAACTTTCCAAAAATTCCAAAGGGCTTTAGAAAGAGAATTTGCATTTGACAGTTTACCCAAAAAACTACAAGATTGGTATTTGCTGACTTATGGAGAATTTATTAAAGAATTGGAAAAGAAAAAAGTAAAACTTTCCTTGTCTCAAAAAGGGGAGTGGGAAGATTACTTTTTACAAGAAAGCAAAAAAGCATTGGCACTAAAATACACTATTGATACCGCAGACAAAGAAATAGACCAAATGGTATATGCGTTGTATGGGTTAACGGAGGAGATTGAGATTGTAGAGAATAGTTAGCTAATCCGGAATATTTATTTCTATTGATTATAAAAAAAACTTAAAATAAATCAATTTTAAATACTTTTATAGAATTAGATGCGTTATATTTATACTTGGGTCTTTCAAGACCTTCTTTTTCATAGCAATTTTCCCACCATAGTCTATCTGTGGTGGGTTTTTTATTTCGGTAAATTATTTAAAATATCTTCAATAGAAGCCCTAACCTTATAATTTGGATCAAATTGTTTATAAACTATTTTTCCATTTGTATCAATTATATAAGTTGCCGGAACAGGCAATACAGCTTCTTTTGTTGCATTGGTTTCTGAAATTGATGCATTCAATTTTTCAGCAATGATTGCTTGATACGCACTTGTCACTTTATAACTTACGTCAAATGCTTTCATAATGCTTCCGTCTACATCCGATATGATTGTGAACTCGGCGTTGGTTTTATCTCTTGTCTGAACGATATTCTCATAACTTTCAGAAGAAATGGCAATCAATTTAGCGCCTTTTGCTTCTATTTCTTTTGCTCTGGTTGCAAATTCCGATAAATGTTTGTTGCAAACGGGACACCAAAAACCGCGATAGAAAATAATAACTAAGGGTTGGTTTTTATAAAGATCTTCCAATTTAACTTTTTCATTTTCAGCAGTTGTAAATACAATCTGAGGTGCATCTGAGCCGATCGCCAAGCCTTTTGGAAGGTATTCAGGATCCATTCCATAGGCTGAATAATCGACGGTGTCTATGGCTGAAGTTGTTTTTATTTCTTGCTCTTGTTTGTTGTTTTTACAGGCAAACAAAGAAATTATTACTAGGGAAAGGATTATTAATTTTTTCATTTTATGTGATTTTAAGAATTATATTATTTTAATTTTATTTAGCAGCAGTCCTTTTCATTTTCTTGAATTGACGGGCAAGCAACACTGCCAAAACTGCAATAAACACAACAGTCTCCGTCTTTGGGGCGTAAAACTGTTTTACAATTTTCGCATTCATAAAAAAACTGGCAAGCATCCGTGGGCATTGTTTCTTCTTTTTGAAAGCCACATTTTGGACAGGTAATTGTTGATTTGAGTATAATTTTCATTTTAGTTTGTATTGGTTTAGTGAAGTCCAAGCGGTTCTTCCCCGTTAAAGAGATTTATTAAATCCGGCAGCCCGAAAATTGTTTTGGTTGGTTGAATTTTTCATATTTTTAATTAATCTAACTTCGAAAGAATATTGGCCATTTTTGAACGCTGCTTGTAATCAGGATCAAAATGCCGCCAAATTATTTTCATTTCTTTGGAAATAATGAATGTAGCGGGAATTGGCAATTGCTCGCTGTCGTCGCTATGGCTTTCTTTTAATTTTGCCCCTAAAACGGTGTTGTACATCACTCGCATCATTTTATTCGGAAGAAAAAGCACGTCGAAAGCTTTCGCTATTTTGTAATTTTCATCATATAAAATGGTGAATTCAGCGCCTGTTTTTTCAATGGTTTTTTTGATGAATTCCGATTTTTCCGGGGTGATCACCACAACGGAAGCTCCTTTTTCGTAAATTTTATGAAATTGACCCTGTAACTCTTTTAAATGTTTGTTGCAAAACGGACACCATTGCCCGCGTATAAAAATCAACACCACATTGCCGTTTTTTAAGGCCGTACTTAAAGTGTAAGTTTTGTCAAAAATATCTTTTGCTGAAAAATCTGAAACTGATACACCAACTTTTAATCCTTTAGCCTGATTCACTGATTTGTAATTTTTGTTTGTGCCCATAATTTTATTTTTTAGCGTTTAAATTAAATTTACTTTTCTTCTTTTCCAAAACAGGTTGATAAGTTGAATAAGCGTCAATCCCGAAAATAACAAAGTGAAAATAGTATTAATGTATTTCCCTATTTCCGCCTTTTTGTCGATTAAAAAATAGCTGCCGGTTTGGTCGAAAAGCATCATTCCCACAAAGGTCCCTAAAAGTGCGCCCACAATAAAAATGTTGTTTTGATTGGTCTTGGATTTTATTTTTCCGGTTCTAAATAAGTAAAGATACATGCCCGACCAATAGGGCCATTGCATAAAATTTAAGCTATTTAGTACCATTCCCAAAGCAAATGGATATTTGATCAATTGCAATTGCGACAAACTAATATTTTTCTCATTTCCAATATTGAAATAAAAATAAATGGTAATGCTTGAAAAGAATATAATCGTAAAAATATCGATGAATAACAGTAATTTTTTTTGTTCAACCAAGCATTTTGCGCCATAAGCGGCTATTTTTAACACAAAAAATTCAATTGCCACAATCCCAAAAATAAAGGAAGTTGCTGCCAAATTTCCCTTTTCCAGCAATATTTGCAAACCAATTACATTCAGATATCCCAAAGGTAAGGTGCCCATTAAGCTGATGAAAAAACCCAAGGCAAATGCGTTTTTTTTGAATGCAAAACGTGTTAAAATTGTCATTTTAGCTGATTGATTTTAGGTAATTTGTTAATTTTTTATTGTCGGTCACCAACTGCCTCGATTGTTTTATGTTCAAATAGGAGTGTCCTTTTTGATGGTTAAAAGTGCTTATTTTATACAAAATATCATAATGTTTTATAATTTCTTTCCAGGCAAAAAAGATAGAATGTTTGGGGTCGTACATATGCGTAGGTTCACTGCCTGCACCATTTAGTTCTATGATGGAAAAGTTTTTTCCATTTTCCAGGTCCTCTCTGGAATGAAACATAATATCCAGCCTTCCGAAATAAAAATCGGGAATTTGCATACAGATGTTGTTAAAGGTTTCCGTTAATTTGTCGTTGATCCAATAACTTACATCGGTAAATTTACTGCCGCGAACATGGTTCCCGAAAGGCACTAAATTAAGGGTTTCGCCTTTTGGCAAAATTCTGGCTAATTCTATTCCGAATTTTTTCTTTAAAGTGTCATATTGAAGCGCAAATCTAGGATTTTTTAGAATTAATTCTTCAACGGTATTTTTGCCGTTTCCTTTTACAACGAGAAAATCTTTGTAAACGATTCCAGTAATTTTACCTTTTTTTTCATTGGGCATTCGGTAATAAAACAGGCCAATTTCTAATGGAAATTGCGCGAACTCCTGAATGAGAAAATCGTAATTTACTTTTTTTAAATAGGTTTTCAATTCAACTTCATCGTGTATTTTTTCAACGCGCAATCCCTGCAAACCCATATCCGGCTTAATGATAAAAGGAAATTTAATGTTAGAAGTCGCTAATTGCTTTATAATAATTTCCCAGTTTTCACCGGCTTTAAAAAACAGGGTTTCGGGATAATATTGCTGCGGAATTAGATCATAGATTTCTTTTTTGCCCTCCAATGCAAATCCGCCGTTAATGATTCGTGGATTGCTTGCGTTAAAAAAACCCAACGATTTTGCTTTAAGGCTCAAATAGATCCAATAGAAATAAATAGGAAAATAAACCACGTTTGTGTTCCAATATTCCCAATGCAGGATTTTATGAAGGGTGTTTTTTACTTTTCTCAAAATGCTGTTTTTTCAACGAATTCCTTATTTTCCATATCCATATAGGTCATTTCAATATGTTTATTTTGTAATAGGAGTTGTGTGATGCTTAATGTTTTGGTGATGTCATCCCGATTAATTACCAAGCCATATTCCGTATTTTCAGTTTGTGTATTCTTATGGAAAGAAAGTATTTTTTCTGGCGACAATGGATTGTTTTTTGTGCTAAAATCTTCAAACCAATGGGAGCGAAGCGCTCTTTGCTCTTGGTTGTAAAGTGTTGAAGAGGACCAAATATGTGATTCTGAAACTGAATGTTCCATAGCATATTTTTGTTTTTCATCCCATTTCAGTTCCACTAGCTTGTTATTTTGAAAAACAATGAGCGTAAAAGGTTCTACACCCTTTAAAAGAATTGAAGAAAAATGACTTATTGGATTAGAAGCTTTTATCATTTCCATCAAAACAACGCCCCTGCTTTTTAAATAACTTGGTTTCTTTTTATGATTTTCAAAAGCGCCGTTCAATAAAACAATGGCCGTTCCTTCATTTTTTGCAACTACCCAGGTACCTCCGGCCTTTTCGTCTTTGGGATAGAGTAATTTAATGCCTTTTTCAGTATAAATTTTTGGCGAAATGGTATGGCGAGCGGTTTTTTCATCCCTGTTGGATGTCAACACAAAACTATCTTTTAACGGAACAAAACTTACTGTGCACATATATTTTTATATCTTATTGTTGCCGGTGCCAATCCAAATGTTTCATCAATAAATGAAGCGCTGTTTAATTCGATCAAACCCACTTTTATCAATGCCTGATGGTGAATGCTGTGTTCCAAACAATAGGCCAATTCCCTGAAAAGCGTTGTTTGAATTTGCGTTTGTTTGCTTGGTTCCGAAGAAAAATTGCCTTCCAAAATGAAAGGTTCATCCTTTATATCAAGCGCCAAAACTGCATGAATGTTGTTGATTGTCTGGATTGCAAAATCCTTGTCGGTTTCTATCAGCAAGTTTCTTTGCCGAAGGTCATAATTGATAACTTTTGTGTCGATGCCCTTCAAGACGCTTTGATAAAATTCGAGAATGTGGCGCACATGTTGTCCGATAGTTGCCTCAGAAAGCAATTTGGAGGCATAGGTATATTGCGCATTTGACAATTGAAGTAGGAGCGCTTTTATTTCATTTAAATTTTCTTTGCAGTAGGTTTTCATATGTAAACAATTATTGTTTTAATTCGGTCATATGTAATTCGCATATTTTCATTGCTATTTTTTCGAAAATCCGTTATGCTCATTTCATTTTTCTTAAAAATTAATATTTATAACCTGTTCCTTCGTTAACTTCAAGATTTACACCCAGTGCCAGCACAATTCTATTCACGAAATTAAAATAGGCAATCACTAAAGTGGCGTCCAAAATGGCGGCATCCGAAAATCCGGCAGTTTTTAAATTATCTATCATTCTAGGTTCATCAAAATCACTTGGATTTACTGTTAGACTTTCTGCAAAAAGGCAGAGTGCAGTTTCGCGTTCATTCAATTGGGCATCAAAGTAATTTTTGCGTAACTTTTGTATTCTGTCTTCATTTTTCCAATAATTATTCAGCGCTTGTGAATGGTGGATTTGGCAATAAAAACATTGGTTTGAAGCCGAGGTGACCACCGCCATCATTTCTCTTTCGGCTCTGGAAAGTTCCGATTTAGAGAACATA
>MGWK01000092.1:6186-8019 GCA_001800975.1 Flavobacteria bacterium RIFCSPLOWO2_12_FULL_35_11
TACGATGCTTTCCGGACGTAAACTCTGAATTTTGTGCACTTCGGCAAGCTGCCCTCGTTTTTGGATTAAATCATCATAGATTTCTTTTAACCTGCCTGAAGCATCTTCTTGTTGTATGACTTTTATTCTGCTCATAATAGTTCAACTAATTCATTAATGATGTCTATGGCGACCGCTGGTTTTGGCTTCATTGGAAATATTTTCAGGGAGCCTTTTTTGTTTAAAATGCTTATTTTATTGATGTCAAATCCAAATCCTTCTCCTTCTTTTGGCGAATTTATAATGATAGAATCAAAATTTTTTGTTTGGAGTTTTTTTGTTGCATTTTCTATAATATCATTGGTCTCCAAAGCAAATCCGATGGATATTTGATGTTGGTTTTTCACTTTTCCAAATTCTAAAGCCAAATCCGCATTTTTAACAAATTCAACCACAGAAACTTCTTCTGTTTTTTTGATTTTACATTCCGATTGAAATTTTGGCCTGTAATCAGCAACCGCTGCTGAAAATATGGCAACATCGGTCGTGTCAAAATAAGCTTTGCAAGCTTCAAACATTTCGTTGGCAGTTTTTACCTGAATGATTTTTTGAATTGGCAATATTGAATTGATGGAAACCGGTACGGAAATTAGAGTCACATCTGCGCCGTTTTTGTGTAAAAGATCTGCAATGGCATAGCCCATTTTTCCTGTTGATTCATTTGAAATGAAACGCACAGGATCCAAATATTCCCTGGTTGGACCAGCGGTAATCAGGATTTTTAAATTTTTTAACTTACCTAACATCTTATTTTTATAGAAGTTTATTATAAATTTTTTATTTTACTGATGAATAGACTGCCGTTTTTTGTTTTCCTGACAGCAATCATAATTTTTTAAATATAGAACTCATCTTGACTTTTTCTAATTGGCTGTAAAATGGTCTTTTTACCCCATATTTCACCTTATTCTTACTCCGTAACCAATGCTATGCAGCGCAAAAAAGGCTACATCTGGGACAAAAATCCCTATTTTTTCGCTTCAATCAAAAAAGTCAAGATGAGTTCATAAAAAAACCAATAAAGAAAGTAATTCCCTACTGGTTTTTTACACTAAAAAGAAACATTTATTTTTGCCAAATGCGACATAAAAATGTCCATTGTTTAGGATTTGTATTTAATAAGCCGCGTGTACTGTTACTTCAACCGTTTTTGCAATATTTGTGGAAGGTTTTCCGCTGCTGAAGGCTATTTTGTAATCATTTAAAGTGATATTCAATTTAGAACTCAAGGCCACTTTTCCGCCTTTTACCGTGATGGTCGCTTTTTCTTTAACAGGGTTTGTAACGCCATTTAGGGTTAAATCCCCAACAATATCAGCCGGATAAGAACCGTCTTTTCCAAAATTAATTTGGTTGAGATTCGTGATTTTACCTATTAATTTTGATTTTGGATTTGTTTTGGTGTCCAAAAACTTTTTACTGTTGAAATGCTCCTGCATTAGGGCCTTTTCAAATTCAAAACTTTGCATTGGAACCGAGAAAACAATTTCGCCAGTGCTCGTTTCAATGGTGCCAACTGATTTATAATTATTGGCTTCAATGTTTTCCGCAGGTGTTGAAGAAAAGAATTTAAAATGGGTATTTGAACTTACTAATTTTTGGGCTGAAGCCGTAAATGAAGTTAGGATAATTGCCACTGCCGCAAGGGTTGTAAAGATTGTTTTTTTCATTTTTTCTATTTTTAATTATTATTGTTTAAGGTTTATTTATTTTACTTTTAATTTTTTATTTGGTGGTCACAATGTCACTTTTTTCTATAATTACGTTTTCATACATATCCAAATCTGCATCAAA
>MGWK01000092.1:8033-41970 GCA_001800975.1 Flavobacteria bacterium RIFCSPLOWO2_12_FULL_35_11
TAATGACACCTTTAATGGTGGTTTGATTGCCAATTTGAATATTTTGGGTGTTGGCATTGGTTTCAGTTGTGAACGTGCAACTAACGCCAGCTTTATCTCCTTCAGCTTTTAAGAGAATTACTTTTTGATTATTGAAATCTTTCGAAATTTCAGCAACCGTGCCCGATATTTCGAGGACTTTAGAATTGCCCGCTTCGTCTAAATATTTGTCGTTTGCTTTTTTGGAATCCGTTAAATATTCATTCACAATTTCGCTCGCATTATAGCTAAAGTCGGTTTCTGTGTTTTGAACATCTCTGGCAGGTTTGTTGAACATATAATAGCCAACTCCGCCTCCAATAAGAATTCCCACGCCAATTACGATGAGCACTATTTTAAAAATTTTCTTTTTTGTTGTCATCTTTCAGTTTGTTTAAATTGTTTTAACTGAAGGTATAGACTTTCGGACTTTTAATTCCTGACAACAAGAAATTATTTTTTATGATTATTTAGGAGAATCCCTTTATTTGCAGTGCTTAAGGGTCGTAATTTTTTTAAATTATTTTGCGGAAGTTTGTGCGTCTTTACTAATTGGAAACCCTTTTAGCTCCCAATCCTTAAGCCCATATTGTAAGTTGTAAACATTTTTATAGCCGTTTGCTATCAATATTTCGGCAGTTTTACCGCTTCTGTAACCGGTTCTGCAGTAAACATAAATTGGCTTGTCTTTGGGCAATAATAGCAGGTTTTCTTTAAAGCTGAAGGAATAATAATTTAATTGCTCAGCATCTTTTATATGTCCGCTTTCAAATTCATAAAGTGTGCGCACATCCAGTAAAATGCCATCTTTTTTTGCTATAAGTTTTTTAAATTCTGAAGGATTTACAATTTTTATGGTTTGCTGCTGGGCATTTGCAAAAAACATTGCAGAAATTAAGGCTATTACAAAAAACAAATATTTCATATACTGATGATTTTTATCGAAAAAACGGGAAACTTAATTTGCTTTTTTATTATAGTTCAGTCAAGGAATAGTTTTAAAATAAAGAAATAAAAACGTTATTTTGTTTTTTTCAGCGCTTCCAAAATTTGTTCTTTTTTTTCTGAAGAAAGCTTCATTGGCACATTTTCTTGCTTATTGATTTTTTCCAAAGACTTTTCAATAATCTCACTTTGCTTTTCATAGGTTGCGCACTGGCCGCAAACAGCAGTGTGCATTTTTAATTGTATTTTTTCAACAGGTGACAATTTCGTTACCCACCTCTTTTCAATCAGTTCCGTAGCTTTTTTGCAAGAAAGCATTATTATATTCATCATTTTTTTCATCAGCTTACCCAATTTAATTCAATACATTTTTTCAACAGCAACTTTGCTCTATGGCTTATTTGCCAATAATTAGACATTGTTATTTGAAGCTCCTGACAGATGTCTGCACTTTTCTTGTCTAACAAATATTTAGATTGAATGACAAACTGCCAATTTTCAGGCAAATCTTTTATGCAACCTAATAGAATGGTGTTAAACTCAGGATTGTCAAGCCAATGTTGTTCGTCATTATCCGCTGCCTTTTTCCATTTATCATGTTCATCAAAAAAATTATCCGTTGTTTTTATTTGTTGCAAATAATCATTGGAAGAAATAATAAATTGTTTTGATTTTTTCCGATAATGATCAATAATTTTATTGTTCAAAATGGCGAATAGCCACGTTTTTGGCTGGCTTTTACCATCAAATGAATCTATTTTATGATACGCGGAAAGAAAGGTGTCCTGAACCAAATCTTCAGCGGTTTCTCTTGAAGAAATTTTATAAAAAGCCCAAGAAAAAAGTTCATCGCTAAATTGATTGACCCAACTTTCAAACAAGGTTTTTGTATTCTCTTTTGTTGATTTCATTATACTTTTTGCGATTTCTTTGAGCGCTAAAGATAGTATTTTTTGACATTTAGCCTTCAAGAATTTTATTAAATAAAACGAAATTGGCACTTAGTGTCTATTAAATGCATTCAATCCGTAAAAGCGTTATAATTGCCAGGTGATTATGTGGAAGAAGATCAATTAGAATAGCGTAGTATTTAATAAATCATTTAAAAAAGAATGATTTTTCAATATAAGCACTTTCCGCTATGTTGTCGCCTAAAAAATAAAGCCCTGTAAATCAAGTTATTACAGGGCTTTCAGCGGAGAAAGAGGGATTCGAACCCCCGGAGGTGTGACCCTCAACAGTTTTCAAGACTGCCGCAATCGACCACTCTGCCATTTCTCCTTTAGCGAGGGCAAATATAGAACCCTTTTTTGTTTTTCTGAAACTTTTTAGTGTTTTTTTTAGGATATTTTTTAGCGATTATTTCAGTACATTTGAGTGTTTAAATAATCAGATGAATCCAATTTTAGAAATTGTCCTATTAATCGTGATAGGTTTTGTTGCGGGTGTTATAAATACCATTGCGGGCGGCGGCTCATTATTAACCTTGCCTATTCTAATTTTTTTGGGATTGCCTCCAAATGTGGCAAACGGCACAAACCGCATTGGCATTTTGTTTCAAAGCATTTCCACAACGGCCGGCTTTAAAAGCAAAGGGATTCTCACGTTTCCATTTAGCATATACGTCAGTATTTCCGCATTAATTGGCGCGCTTATTGGCGCTCAAATTGCTGTTGACATCAAAGGCGAAACCTTTAATAGAATTTTGGCTGTTGTCATGGTGTTGGTCGTTGTTTATATGGTTTTAAATCATAAATACAAACAATTTAATTTATTGGAACGCACTTCGGGCAAGTATTTATGGTTAAGTATTTTCCTGTTCTTTTTTGTGGGCATATATGGCGGATTTATACAGGCAGGCGTTGGTTTTATGATGTTGTTGGTGCTGTCTTCCATAAACAATATTTCCTTGGTAAAAAGCAATGCAATTAAGGTAACTGTAACGTTGGTTTTTACTGTTGCTTCGCTCGCGATTTTTTTGGCGAACGACAAAATTAATTGGAAATATGGATTGCTTCTTGCAATAGGAAGCGCTGTTGGAGGTTGGTTTGCCAGCCGATGGTCCGTAAAAAAAGGTGATGGTTTGGTTAAAATATTTATGATTGTTATGGTGGTCATTATGGCAATAAAACTCTGGTTTTTCTAAATTATTTTGGCGTTCCACTGCGGGTCGTGCTTTCCGTTACAATCTTTTTTTCGGAGAAAAACCTCAAAAAAAGTATTTCCACTACAATCACTAACGCGAATTAAATTACGATTTTAGATTTTAGATTAGTACTGGTGCGTTAATATTCTTTTTTTGTTTGCAAGGTATTGATTTATATAAACATATAGACGTTCTTTGATTTTTTGATTTGATTTGAAAGTTTATGATTTTACATTTAAAAGTGTAAAATTATGAATTCAGGTAAATATATTTTTTCCCAATTATTAAATTTTGTGAATAAATATGAGTTTGAAAAAATTGTCAATAGGTACAACGGTAATTATCGGGTACGAGAACTTAATTGTTGGAATCAATTTATTCAGTTATTTTTTGGACAACTTACTAATCTCAACTCCCTACGCGATATTTATTTGTGTCTTAAAGCTCATAATAGCAAGTTGTATCATTTAGGGATTAAAAATTATGTAAGTCATACCACTTTGTCATGAGCCAACGAAATACGTGATTGGCAGATTTTTTCTGATTTTGGTAATCATCTGATTGAATTAGTACGCCCTCTTTATAAAAACAGTGAAGTGCCTAATTTATCAATTGATAATGAACTTTTTGCGTTAGATTCAACCACTATTTCCTGTAGCATTAATCTCTTAACTTGGGCTGAAGGAAAATACAGTCGTGGAGCAGTAAAGATGCACACTTTACTTGATTTACGAGGTAGTATTCCGAATTTTATTCTTGTTACAGATGGTAAATACCACGATAGCAATGTACTTGACCAAATTATTCCCGAGCCAGATGCCATTTATATAATGGATAAAGCCTACGTCGATTTTAAGGCACTATACCGCATCAATACTCATAATTCTTATTTTGTTACAAGAGCAAAATCGAGTTTAAAATACACAATTATCGAACAAAATTTCAATATTGACGAAAAAACAGGCTTAAGAGCCGATAAAACAATTGAACTAACTGTTGTTAAATCGAAAAAATTATATCCCGAAAAACTTCGCTTAATAGTGTATTACGATGCAGAAAAAGACAATTATCTTGTTTTTATGACAAATAATTTTGAAGTAACAGCTCTTGAAGTCTCATATATTTATAAAAACAGGTGGCAAATAGAAACATTTTTTAAATGGATAAAGCAAAATTTAGTAATTAAAAAACTTTGGGGACATTCTCAAAACGCTGTCAAAACACATATTTGGATAGCTATTTGCACTTATTTAATCGTTGCTTATGTAAAAAAATCCGTAAAAAGTGAGCTGTCAATTTATCAGATTATGCAAATTTTAAGCAATCTGCTTTTGACAAAACGCCGATAAGTCAATTATTGAACGACTTTCAAAACAATCAAAATGTCAATGAACATCAATATAATATTTTTGATGATTAAACTATTTTTTTTAACGCACCAGCACTAAGTTATGAACTACGATTTCTTAATTTAGACTTTAGACTTTTGACCTACTGCCTATTTAATAAAATGAAGAAAGGGAAGCCAGTAATACCGCTTGTAACCCCTTACAATCGATATTTTAGTAGCTTCCCAGTTTTTTAAGGCAATACTGTTTTAAGCAGCACTGCTATTTTGTGGGTAATAGGATACTTTCGGTCTCCTTAAATGAAAAATCATTGTATGACAATAATTTTTATGCGTATGCTAAAAGGAATTTAATGTATTAACCTCTTGATTTTTAAAACCGTTGTGGGGACAACCATTTTTATGCTTTTGATGATAAAACCGTTGTGGGGACAACCATTTTTATGCTTTTGATGATAAAACCGCTGTGGGGACAACTTTTTTATTTAATGAACTTTTTCTTTTCTGGACCTTTAATAAAACCGTTGTGGAGACAACCATTTTTATACTTTTGAATATAAAACCGTTGTGGGGACAACTTTTAATAAAACCGTTATGGGGACAACGCGAATTAAGGGTTTATTTATCGCTGTTTTAGTTATAATATTACAGTAAAATACAATTTTGTGGACTCACAACATCACCGGTTTGGTTAATGTAATTGAAACAAGGCATTAAAGTGTTGATGTAAATTCTGTTTACTTGTTCCGTTAAAGTGATTTTTTTGCCCATACTGTTGTTTACTACTGTTAAATGAGGGGCTCTGTCTGTTTGTTTTAAAGGGGTTGCTTTCATTTTGTTTAATTTAAGATTAAAATTAACTTCCGTTTAGTGTGGGGGATTGTTTATATTTTTTTTACTTTTTTATAAAAATATTGGTAAAGTAATTTCTGTTTTCCATATTTGAACCCGTTGAGATCCCAAAGTGGGTATAGTCTGGATTTTCCATAATTTTTCTGTGACCATCGCTTGCGATCCAAGCATTTACAACACCTTCAGCAGTGCTGTAGCCAAAGCCGACATTTTCGCCGACTGTTTTGGCACCTGCCTCTTCCATTAAAATTTGGGCTCTTTCCGCAAAATTGTCGTGGCTTATCGCTCCAGCTTCAATCATATAATTGGTATGGCCGTCTGCCACGCCTGAAACAATGTTTAAAGTGCTTAGGGCTGATAATCCCATGCTTGTTCTGTGGGCGTTTACCAGACTTACGATTTCAGATTCCATAGGGGAATAAACAACTTTAGCGTTAACAACTTCGCTGTTTTCATTAAAGTAAACTCCGTCTTCTTCTTTAGCGCAGGAAAATAATAGGGTAGTTAAAAGGAGTAATGCGATTAATTTTGGAGTATGCGTTTTCATTTTTTTGGGGTTAGGGGTTAGGGTATTTTTTAAGCGTATTGGGGTTGATTTATTTTTTTTTTGGTTTTGGGGTTATAATTAATTGTGCTTTCGGGGTTTTGGTTTTTATGCTTTTAAACTCGGGGTTATTCGTTTTCTAATGATGTAAATGTAAGACTAATATTTTAATATGCAAATAAAAAGTATAAAAAATTTACCGTTTGTTGTAAAAAACTTACCATTTGTTTTTAAAATACGTTATTTCATCTGATTTTAAAGGGTTTGCGACTTTATAAAAATTTACCATTTGTTATAAAAAACTTACCATTTGTTTGTAAAATATGTCAAAAAAAATGATAAAAATGTAAAATAATGCCTTTTTATGGATCAATTTTGAATGCAAAAAAGCGTAAAATGTCGTATTTTCAAAAAAGCTGCTCGGATGTTGATTTAATAGAGGCGTTTGAATTTTTGGCAAATGCCCAAAATGAGCTCTTTATGATTTGGATTGGTTTCAAAATATTGACTTTCAAAAGAATGGTGCTAAGAAATTTTAACCAACAATTTTAGGATGGTACATTTTGCAAATGGTGGAACAAGCATAAATGCGGAAATGAAATGAAGTCGGAAAATTAGTGACAGGACTTTACAGGGAGTTAATTCATTGGTCAAAACGAAATTTCAAAAGGGTTTAATGTTATTTGTATAACAAATATTTCGCCCTTACTTTTTTAAACACTTCAATTTCGGGTTGCCAGGAATTGTGTATTTCTTTGGCAGGCACGCCGTTTTTTATTTGGTTTTCCAGTTCGGTGGCTCCGGCATGGACGGTAAAGGATGTGTCAAAAAAGGACTCCGTATTGGGTGTTTTTGCATAGGCGTCGAGCAACCATGAGATGTTAACGCTGCTTATTCGATGGGTGTTTTTTAAATCGACGCCATAACACAGTTTGCCCATGTGTTTTGGAGATTTGGCACCGGCATTGGGCTGTGGCGTATAACTAAACGCAGTTTTAGGAAAAAATGGCGCGCCGTATTGCTGAAACTGATTTTCGGTTCCCCTTCCGGCATTGATGGTGGTGCCTTCAAAAAAGCCCAGACTCGGATACAAATTGATCGCCTTGTCGTTTGGCAGGTTTGGGGATGGTTTAATGGGAAGTGCGTATTCGCTTTGGTGCACATAGTTTTTAAGGGGAATTATCGTCAAATTACAGAGGATCTTATTCTTAAGCCAATGTTCACCGTTAATCATTTGCGCGTATTCGCCAATGGTCATGCCGTACACCAGCGGAACCGGATGCATGCCCAAAAAACTGCTGTGTTCCATTTTTAAGGTAGGCCCGTCTACATAATGTCCGTTCGGATTCGGCCGATCCAATACTAGGAGCGGAATGCCATTTTCGGCGCAAGCTTCCATGATATAATGTAGGGTAGATATATAGGTGTAAAATCGCACCCCAACATCCTGAATGTCGAAAACAACCAAATCAATTCCTATGAGCTGTTCAGCGGTAGGCTTTTTGTTTTTGCCGTACAAAGAAACAATGGACAACCCTGTTTTTAGGTCAATGCCGTCCGTCACCGCTTCGCCTGCATCCACATCACCCCGAAATCCGTGTTCCGGAGAAAATACCTTGGAAATGTTTATGCCCAATGAAAGTAGGGAATCCACCAAATGTGTATAGCCATTCTTTTTGAAGATAACACTGGTTTGATTGGCTACAATCGCTATATTTTTGCCTGCCAATAAAGGCAAATAACTTACCGTATTGTTTGCGCCCACAACAATTTCGTGGGTAATGCCTTTTGCCTTACGGTCGATAACGGTGGTCTGTTTTTTTACGGAACAGGAATTCAAACTAAAAAACAATGTTAAAACCAATAAGAAATATGTATTTTTGAACCGCATAGAAATCATAGACCAATTGAATTACGAGTTATTTATTGCAAAACGCATTATTGCCGCTAAGCAATACAAAAGTAGCATTTCATCTCCAATAATAAAAATCGCGATTATTGCCATTGCAATGGGCATGGTCATTATGATGGTCTCCGTGGCCACCGGCATCGGGCTACAGAAAAAAATACGCGAAAAATTGTCGGGCTTTAACGGACATATACAAATCACGAATTTCGACGACAACAATTCGGAAATCACCTTAAACCCGGTGTCCAAAACACAGGAGTTCTACCCGAAATTCACCACCATAGACGGCATCAAAAATGTGCAGGTTTTTGCCACCAAGGCAGGGATTATCAGGACCAAAACCGATTTTGAGGGCATTATTTTTAAGGGCGTGGGGCAAGAGTACGACTGGACTTTCTTTAAAGAATACCTCACCATAGGAAGGTTGCCCGATTTTTCCAAGGAAGTTGCCAATGAAGTGCTGATTTCCGAAGAAATCTCTAAAAGACTCGACATCCAGCTGGGCGATGAGTTTAACATCCTGTTTGTAAAGGAGGATCCGGCAAAAGCGCCGTGGATTCGCGTGGTGACGGTGGTTGGTGTCTACAATTCCGGATTTCAGGAGTTTGATGAAAATTTTGTGATCGCCGATATCAGGCACATTCAAAAAATGAACCGTTGGACCGCTGATGAAGTGGGCGGATTTGAAGTGTTGCTGAACAATTTCGACGAGATTCAGGAAAAAAGCGACCAGATTTACCTGCAAACAGCCTCCACGCTAAACAGCAAAAGCGTCATAGAGAAATACCCTTCCATCTTTGAATGGATCAGTTTGTTTGACAACAATATGGTACTCATTATCGCCATTATGATTTTGGTGGCAGGCATCAATATGATTACTGCTTTGCTGGTGCTTATTTTGGAACGGACCCAAATGGTAGGGATATTGAAGGCCCTGGGCGGCTCCAATTTCAGCATCAGAAAAATCTTTTTATACAATGCAGGCTATTTGATTCTAAAAGGATTGTTTTGGGGAAACCTCATCGGACTCACCCTGCTGTTTGCGCAAAAATACTCAGGCGTTTTAACGCTTGATCCTTCAACCTATTATGTAAACACTGTTCCTGTCCATATCGATTTTGGCTACATTGCCCTATTGAATATTGGAACCCTGTTGTTATGTCTTTCCATGTTGATCATTCCTTCCATCATCATCGCAAAAATAAGTCCGGCAAAATCTATAAAATTTGAGTAAGGGAAATGAAAGGTTAAAGAAAAAAAGGTACGTCCCTGATATATTGTAAATCCAACAATCCAAAATACCTAATACTAGCTACCTGATAACAACCACCAGATACGATTTGTCAAATTTTATTTTTAAATGCTTCATTTTCTTTTTGTTATAATAAAATAAATTAAGTAAATTTGCACTCCTTTTAACGAGAGTAGATTTTAAAAGGGGTGAGAAAAAAAATAATGTAAACCAACTCTTTGCGTTATTATCGTGTAAAAATCTGGATAACAATAAGATACAAATAATTATCATCAGCAAGTATGTCTGAAGAAACAAAAAATACTGAAGAGCAAAACGATGCTCCTGAAGTAAATCAAACAGCGGCGAAAGCCCAAACAGAAACTACTGAAACAGTAGCTGAAACAGTTGAGACGCCAAAAGCTGAAAAAGAAACTATTGAAGAAGTAGTTGAAACAGTTGAAGCTCCAAAAGCTGAAAAAGTGACTGAAGAAGCAGTAGTCGAAGCAGTTAAAGCTCCAAAAGCGACAAAAGCTGAAAAAGCAACTAAAGAAGAAGTAGCTGAAACAGTTGAAGCTCCAAAAGCCAAAAAAGTAAACCCAGAAGAATTTTTAGCGAATTTTGACTGGCACATGTACGAAGAAGGTATTGAAGCAATTGACGCAGAAAACCTAAAATCTTTTGAAGCAGCTTTAGAAGTTACCTTAGGAATTGTTAGTGAACGTGAAGTAATTGAAGGTATTGTTGTAAGAAAAACAGACCGTGAAGCAATTATTGACATCAATGCAAAATCTGAAGGTGTTATTTCATTGAACGAATTTCGTTACAACCCTAATTTAGCCGTTGGAGACAAGGTTGAAGTTTTGGTTGATAGAAGAGAAGACAATACCGGTCAATTGGTATTATCTCACAAAAAAGCAAGAGTTATTAAAGCTTGGGATCGTGTAAACAATGCACATGAAACAGGTGAAGTAGTTAACGGTTTCGTTAAATGCAGAACTCGTGGCGGTATGATTGTAGATGTTTTCGGAATCGAAGCATTCTTGCCAGGTTCTCAAATTGATGTTAAACCAATTAGAGATTACGATCAATATGTTGAAAAAACAATGGAATTCAAAGTGGTGAAAATCAACCATGAATTTAAAAACGTTGTGGTTTCCCATAAAGCGCTTATTGAAGCCGATATTGAAGTTCAAAAGAAAGAAATTATTGGTAAATTAGAAAAGGGCCAAGTATTGGAAGGTGTTGTTAAAAACATTACTTCATACGGCGTTTTTGTTGATTTAGGTGGTGTTGACGGATTAATTCACATTACAGATTTATCTTGGTCAAGAATCAATCACCCAAGTGAAGTGGTTGAATTAGATCAAGTATTAAATGTTGTAATTCTTGATTTTGATGATGAAAAAACAAGAATTCAATTAGGATTAAAACAATTAAATAAACATCCTTGGGAAGCTTTAGACCCTAATATTAAAGTAGGTGACACTGTTAAAGGTAAAGTAGTTGTACTTGCTGATTACGGTGCATTTATTGAAGTTTCTAAAGGTGTTGAAGGATTGATCCACGTTTCTGAAATGTCTTGGTCAACTCATTTACGTTCAGCTCAGGATTTCGTGTCTGTAGGCGACGAAGTGGAAGCTCAAGTATTGACTTTAGACAGAGATGAAAGAAAAATGTCTTTAGGAATTAAACAATTGCACCCAGATCCTTGGACCAACATTGCAGAAAAATACCCAGTAGGTTCAGTTCACACCGGTACGGTGCGTAACTACACAAACTTTGGTGTTTTTGTTGAATTGGAAGAAGGTATTGACGGTTTGGTTTACATTTCTGACCTTTCTTGGACCAAAAAAATTAAACATCCATCAGACTTCGTTTCTGTAGGTGATAAATTGGAAGTTCAAGTGTTGGAATTGGATGTTGAAGGACGTAAATTGAATTTAGGTCACAAACAAACCAATGAAAATCCTTGGGATGCTCATGAAGAGAAATTTGCAATCGATTCAATTCACGAAGGAACTGTAAAAGATAAAAGCGATAAAGGATTGATAGTTGCATTGGAAGACAATGTTGAAGCATTTGTTCCAAGTCGTTTTATCATAAAAGAAGATGGTTCTAAATTGGCTAAAGGCGATGTTGCTCAATTCAAAGTGATTGAGTTCAACAAAGAATTTAGACGTATTGTAGCTTCACATACCTCAATTTTTAAAGCTCAAGAAGAGAAAAATGTTAAAGTAGCACAACAAAAAAGTGTTGATACTGCCGAAAAAACTACTCTTGGCGATATAGGTGGTGATCTTGCCGCATTGAAGAAAAAAATGGAAGGAAACTAATTCCTAATTCATTTTAAAATAAAAAAAGGCTGCATCAAATTTGATGCAGCCTTTTTTATTACAACCATAAAAATTATCTTTGTTGCACTAAATTCAAAAAATGTCATTAATAAAATCAATCTCAGGAATCAGAGGCACTATCGGCGGCCAGGTAAATACCAATTTAACCCCAATAGACACCGTAAAATTTGCCGCGGCTTATGGTATGTGGCTTAAAAATCATACAAATAAAAAGGAACTTACCGTAATCTTGGGCAGAGATGCCAGAATTTCGGGAAAAATGGTCAGCAGTTTGGTAGCAAACACTTTAGTGGGTTTGGGAATAAACGTAACCGACATCGGCTTGTCAACCACACCAACAGTTGAATTGGCTGTGATGCTTGATGCTGCTGACGGCGGAATTATTATCACTGCAAGCCACAATCCGAAACAATGGAACGCCTTAAAATTATTGAACCATAAAGGTGAATTTTTAAGTGCATTGGATGGGGAAGAGGTGTTGGGAATTGCAGAAAATGACGGCTATATTTTTGCAGAAGTAGATGATTTAGGCAAGTATAGAAAGAAAGCAAATTATATTAATAAACACATTCATGAAGTATTAAATTTAAAATTGGTGGATGTGGAAGCCATAAAAAAAGCCAATTTTAAAGTGGTGCTCGATGCCGTAAATTCAACCGGTGGCATTGCAATTCCGCCTTTATTGGAGAAATTGGGCGTTCAATGTGTTGAATTGTATTGTGAGCCTAACGGAGAATTTCCCCACAATCCGGAACCTTTAAAAGAGCATTTAACCGATATATCAGAATTGGTGGTTAAAGAAAAAGCAGATTTAGGAATTGTGGTTGATCCCGATGTAGACAGGCTGGCCCTTATTTGTGAAGACGGTTCTATGTTTGGGGAAGAATATACGTTGGTTGCCTGTGCAGATTATGTGTTGGGTAAAACTAAAGGAAATACAGTATCCAATTTGTCATCGTCAAGAGCTTTAAGAGACGTAACGTTAAAACATGGCGGCAAGTATCAGGCTAGCGCGGTAGGGGAAGTAAATGTGGTGGAATTAATGAAAGCGACCAATGCGGTAATTGGAGGGGAAGGAAATGGTGGCATTATTTATCCGGAGTCGCATTACGGAAGAGATTCATTGGTTGGTATTGCATTATTTCTGTCGCGTTTGGCAAATTCAAAAGTTTCCTGCAAACAATTACGAGACAGTTATCCGGCTTATTTTATGAGCAAAAATAAAATTGAGTTAACGCCAAAAATCAATGTTGATGAAATACTAAGCACCATTGCAGCCAATTATAAAAATGAAGACGTGATTACGGTTGACGGCGTTAAAATTAATTTTGAAACCGAATGGGTGCATTTAAGAAAATCGAATACAGAACCAATTATCAGGATTTATACCGAAAGCACTTCGCAACAAAGTGCTGATGATTTGGCAAACAGATTTATTGCTGAAATTAGCCAATTAACCAATTAGCCAATGAAGAATTATAGAATTTATAGAATAGAGATAAGAGAAAAGAGACTAAAAAACAATTAAACGATTACACAATTCAACAAAATTAACAATTGTCAATTATCAATTATTTTGGTGCTTTATCTCTGTGTTTGAATCGTTTATGAGTCCAGAAATAGTATTCTGGCTGTGTGCGAATTTGTTTTTCAACTTTTTCTAAAAAAATATCGGTCAATTCATAATCGGGGAATTTTTGGGCTTCATTGGTAATTAAACTAAAAGAAGTTTCATAATAGCCCCGTTTTATTTTTTTCGTTTCAATATAAACTATATTCATATTAAATCTTTTTGCCAGCATTTCTGCACCGGTATGTATGGGCACTTTTACTCCTAAAAATTCACTCCAGTAAAATGTTTTGGAAAGTTGGGGAGACTGATCGCTTAGCAAACCGTACATCGCCTGAATATGGTTCTTATGATTGTGTTTAATTTCAGCAATTATTTTTGAAGTCTGGATTAAATGCGTGCCGAACTTGGCTCTTGATTTTATGATCTTTTCATTGAAATAAGGGTTTGCAACTTTGGTAAAAGCCGCATATCCTTTATATTTAACAAAAGCATCCAAACTCATAATCCATTCCCAATTGGCATAATGCGGCCCTGTAAGCATTACACTTTTGCCATCTTTATATAATTCTTCAAAAAATTCAAGATTTGTGAATTTATATCGCTTGTAAACTTCCTGTTTAGATACTGTGAAGAATTTTATCATTTCAATAAAAACATCAGCAAAATGATGGTAAAACTTTTTGCTTATTCCAGTAATTTCTTCATCAGATTTTTCTGGAAATGTCAGCTTTAAATTGGATAAAACTACCTTTTTTCGGTAGCCAATTACATAATACACCAATAAATAAACCCCATCTGAAATGCCGTATAAAATACGAAAAGGCAACATTGAAAGAAGCCAAATTAATGGATAAACCAATATGTAAACTAATAAATTCACCATAAGGATGCAAATATCGCATTTAATTTTTAAATATTTTTTTATTGGCGCTTAAACAAAGAAACGGTATCGGCAATTTTTTATACTTTCGCTATTTAAAATTTAGAAGCATGAATATAGACAGGGTACTTTTAATACTTATTGCTGCAAATGTGATGATTTCCATTAAAGGATTTAGTGACGACCTGTTTTTTGATAAATATAAATTCCAGATTGGTGCAGTTATAAGAGGTGAAAAAGTAAGGATGCTTTCATCGGCATTTTTACATGTTGATTATCTTCACCTAATTTTAAATATGTATGTTTTATATATTTTTGCCCCTGTAATTATACTTAATCTAGGTATAATTAAGTTTTTGATATTGTATTTTGGGAGTTTGCTTGCAGGAAGTATCTTAACGCTCAGTTATCATAAAAAAGAATTGTATTATACTGCAGTGGGTGCTTCAGGAGCTGTTGCGGGCATTATTTATGCAGGTATTTTATTAAACCCCGATATGAAATTGATTATGTTTCCGCTACCAATTCCAATTCCTGGTTATATTTTCGGTATTGGTTATTTGGTGTATTCTATTTACGGAATGAAAAATAAAGTGGGTAATATTGGGCATGCGGCACATTTAGGAGGGTCTATTGGCGGTTATGCGTTGATGTTATTGGTTTATCCGGAAGTGTTTACAAACAGCACGTCAACAGTTATTTTATTGGGTATACCAATTGTGCTCTTGTTATTATTCGGAAAAAGATTTATATAAAAAAAGCCAAACGAAAGTTTGGCTTTTTTTGAGCGAGAGACCGGGCTCGAACCGGCGACAGTCAGCTTGGAAGGCTGAAGCTCTACCAACTGAGCTACTCTCGCAAATGCTTGGCAAATATACAATCCTTTTAGACTTTTACAAACATTTTTTAAGAATTTTAAAACTTTTTTAAGTAATGGTATCCCAATTTTTTATAGCCAAGGTTCTCATAAAACTTGTGCGATTTCACGTTCTCAATATAGGTATTTAATTCAGAGGCTTCATAACCAATGCTTTGTGCGTAATTGAAAATCCATTCAAATAATTTTTCCCCCAATCCTTTATTTCTGTGATTTTTGCCAATCACCACATGATCAGGCTCAACAGTTTTTCCGCAATAGTGCCTTGTCAAAAACCAAAGTCCGCTAATACCAACCAATTCTTCATTTAAAAACACGCCAACACATTCATAATGCTGTGTTGTCATTTCCAACAAGCGTTCTTTTAACACAATTTCGGGCGTATTTGTGTTCAATTCCCTTAGCAGCGGCAAAATTGCAACTATATTTTCTTTCTCAATTAATTTAATTTCAAGATGTTCCATATTAATAGTAAATTAGCATCATTCATGTCAATAGTATGAAAATAATTTCAGAAAAAGAATTGTTTCCGTTATTATGTGAACAATCCCAATAAATTAAAAAATATATTCAAAGCAATGATACAAATTAAAGAAATTTCAGCGAAAGAAACTTTTCCAATTAGGTTAGAAGTATTACGCAAAAACATTCCGCTGCCTTATGAATTTAATGGCGATTTTGATAAAGAGACATTTCATTTAGGCGCTTTTAAAAACGAGGAACTCATTGCAGTTTCCAGTTATATGAAAGCCAGCAATAAAAATTTTGAAGGGAATCAATACCAATTGAGAGGGATGGCCACTTTAACAGAATATCAGGGTTTTGGCGCCGGCAAATTAATGCTGCAAAAAGCGGTACAAATTTTAAAAGAAAAAAACACAACCATTTTATGGTGTAATGCACGTATTGCGGCTGTTGAATTTTATAAAAAACAAGGCTTTCAAACTTTTAGTGAAAAATTTGAGATTTCACCAGTGGGAGAACATTATGTGATGTTTAAAGAATTAAAATAATTAAAACACGCCTATTAACGCCATTCAACAGGCTTTTATTGTATTTTGTATTATAGATAGAACCATTCTATTTTTTCTATCGAAAAAATTAGTTTAGATTTGTTTTTTATAATTTGTTAGAAATCAATTGCTAGACTACAAATTAAATATTTTTTTTCATAGTGCACCAATAGAAAATAATGAAAAATAGATTTATAATTTTATTTTATTTGGGGTTTTCTTCGCTTTTAATGGCTCAGGAAACCGCCGAAATAAATAAATTGAAAAAGGAACTTCAACATGAATTGGTTGATACATCAAAAGTGACCATTCATTTAAAAATTGCAAATTTATATTTGAAAAGCAATACAGATTCTGCTTTTGTAAATTTATCCAAGGCTTTGGCATTGGCGAAAAAAGCGAATGACCAATCTAAAATTGCGCAAACTCTAAATAAGATTGGATATTATTATGAAAAAACTGTTAACTATAAAAATGCCATAAAAAATTACAAAGATGCTTTTTTGATATATGAAAAACTGAAAGATAAAAAGAAAATGGCCATGGTTTACAATTCTCTTGGCATCAATTATTCAGAATTATATGCGGAAGACAGAGCTATTGAAAATTATTTAAAATCATTGAACTTAAATAAGGAGATTTTAAATAAAGATGGTATCGCATCAAATTACACCAACATTGGCAATCTGTATTATCAGGAAGAAAATTACGGATTGGCTGAAAAATATTTTAGAGATGCATTGCTTATTTATGAAAAGCTAAAAAACAAGTATGGAATTTCAAGTTCCTATACAAATATTGCAAACGCAATGGCCGACAATGGAAAAGTTGCAGAAGGATTGAATTATTATAAAAAATCTATTGCTATTGAAGAGGAATTGGGTTATCAATATGGCATCGCTATCAATTATAACAATATTGGAGATTGCTATATCAATTTAAAACAATATAAGGAGGCAATGGGATATCTTGATAAAGCGATGAAAATTGCCGATAGTTTGGGCGAAAGAGATTTGCAGTCGATAGTGCTTTTAAATATTTCTGATGTTGAAAATAAGCGAAAAAGGTTTCAGAGTGCGATTTATGCTGCAAGAGAAAGTTATGCTATTGCAGATTTAATAGGGAATTTAGACTATAAGTCGGAAAATTTATTACAGGCTTCAATAGCTTATGAAGGTTTGGGAGATAATGTTTTGGCATTAAAACGTTTAAAGGAATATACCGCCATTAAGGATAGTTTGTTAAAAATGGACAGGGTAAAAAAGATTAAATTGTTCAATACCTTAAACGAATTAGAAAAATCGCAGTACACCATAACTGATTTATCAAAAACAAGTGAAGAGGCACAATCAAATTATGAGAAAGAAAAGAAATACACCCATATTTTAATTATTGCTATAGTCATTTTTGCCTTTTTGTTAATTTTATTGATTCAACAAAATGCGTCTAAGAAAAAAGCTTTTAGTTTATTGGAGTTTAAAAATTATCAGGTCCATAAAATGAAAGATGAAATTGATGGGCAAAGCGATAAATTAAAACTATTGAATAGCACTAAAGATAAATTTTTCTCCATTATTGCCCATGATTTAAAAAACCCTTTCAATTCAATAGCAGGTTTTACAGACCTAATGATAGAGAATAATGAAATATATGATGAAACAAAGAGATTAAAATTTTTAAAAATAATTAAAGGCTCAACCGCAAAGGTTTCCAATTTGTTAGATAACTTACTTATATGGGCTAATTCACAATCGGGGAATTTAAAATTTAATCCGAAAAATATAAATTTGGCGCAACAAGTGTCTAATGTAGTTTCATTTTTGGAAATTCAGGCCATTAATAAAGATATCTCGATTTTAAATAAGGTTGAAAAAAACGTTTTTGTGAAGGCCGACGAGAATATGTTAGACACCATTCTTCGAAATCTCATCTCAAACGCCATAAAATTTACCCAACCAAAAGGAGAGATTCAAATTTTTTCATCATTGAAAAAGGATTTTGTTGAAATCACGGTAAAAGACAACGGAGTTGGTATGACAGAAGTTGAAATTGCGGCCATTTTCAACGTTAACGAAATAAGTTCCACTTTGGGAACTTCAAATGAACAAGGCTCAGGATTGGGTTTGATTTTATGTAAGGATTTTGTGGAAAGCCATGGCGGAAAAATTTGGGTGAAAAGCGCGGTAAACGAAGGCAGTGAATTTAAGTTTACGTTGCCAATTTGGAAAGATTAACCTAATAAAATAAGGATATATATATTAGTAAAAAAACAGGCAATTTGCTTGGGTTTATTGTTTTTATTAATTCAATAAATAGAGTCTAAATTATTTAATGAAAAGTCAATTTGCTCTCAATAAGATTGTTGAAAATTAAAACTTGTAAAATGTTTAAAATAAGTAATTTAATAACAAAAAATTTCGCTATATTTGATATGTATTTGGTTTAACAGTATTGTTTCAAAATTGAAAATATGATTAACAAATGCAAAATTACTAATACATACTAATTAAGTTACTAAGAAAAGGAAAACCAGGCAATTTGTCTGGTTTTTTTTGAAGGTGATGGAAATTATCTTAATTTTTTTACAGCATTATAGCACTTCCATAAAAATCAACATGTAATAACTGCCGGTGATTATAAACACAACACCTGCAATAGTGCGCATTGCTTTTTCAATTTTAGTGATTCTTTTGTAAAAAGTTCCTACACTATTGGCGGTAAAAGCCAATAAATAGGTAAAAAGCAATACTGGCAATCCTGTTCCGAAGGCAAAAATTAAGGGTAAATACAAGCCGTTAATGCTAGAAATGCTCATTGGGATTAACATGCCAAAATACAATGCGCCGCTGTAAGGACAAAAGGCCAATGCAAAAACGGCTCCTATTAAAAATGAGCCCAATAAACCCTTATCTTGAAATTTTTCAGACAACTTATCGCTAAAATTCATTTTGTTGAAGAAATTCAACCGAATAACATTCAGCATTATTAAGCCAATAACAATAAGCAAAGGACCTAAATACTTTTCACCATTCTGGTTAAAAAATCGAGCGATATGAAATTTATTGGCTCCAAAAAATAAAATTAATCCTATGGTTGTATAAGTGAATGCCCTGCCAAGAGAATATAAAATTCCGCTTAAAAAAACCTTTTTTTTGCTTGCAATATTTTTAGAAATAAATGCCGTAGCGGTAATGTTGGTCGCAAGCGGACAAGGACTAATGGCAGTCATAAGTCCCAGCACAAATGCAGACAAAACAGGAATATTGTTATTTTCTAAAAGCGATTGCAAAAAATCCATCTATATATTTTTAAGCTGGACGGCTATTGTTTGCTTTAATTCTTCTGAAAATGCTTTTTGATCGTTGCCATTCATAAAAGCGAATTCAGTTAAATCAATTTGTTTTGCTTTTCCATTTTTTACAACATTCAAAAATAGGGAAGTACCTGATGCCTGAAATTTTTCAGCCAATTTTTCATTTTCTTCTTTATCGACATTTATAATTTTAAAGGTGATTTTGCCGCTTTTTAATTCATTGGCAAAATAGGTGTCCAAAGTGTATTTTGTGTTAGCTTCTATGGCTTTACAGGTTTTGCATCTGTTTGTGGAGTGAAAATCAATCACTTCAATTACATTTTTAGTTGCTTGTTTGTCAGCTGTTTTGTTTTGTGCATTTCCTATGCAGGAAAATAAAAACAGACTCAAAATAATTGTTGATAAAATAGGAAGTTTTTTCATTTTTTATGATTTAAATGGTTATAAAATTAGGTTAAATAAATATCCGGAGATGATAATGCATATGGTTACCACTCCAAAGAAAATTCCGATTAATTTAAGGGTCATTACTTTTTTAAGCAGCGTAGCTTCAGGTATAGAAAGGCCAACAGTTGCCATCATAAAAGCAATGGCTGTTCCCATTGGGATTCCTTTTGCAACAAAAACCTGAATAACAGGAACAATACCGGCAGCATTGGCATACATTGGAACTGCCAAAATAACCGCCAAAGGAACAGTCCACCAAGCGCCGCTTCCCAAATATTTGGCGAAGAAATTTTCAGGAACATAACCGTGCATTGCGGCGCCAATGCCAACACCAATAATAATATATAACAAAACGCCTTTTACAATATCCCAAGCACCTTTGGTGATTTCTGGCAAACGCTGCTTGAATGTCCTTTTTTCTTCTTCATATTCATCACCTGCTTTTTGTGCATTTGCCAAAATATTTTTCACCCAGTCGGTCAAAAGCGGTTCTAAATGGAATTTTCCCAACAACCAACCGCCGAAAGTCCCCAATAAAATACCTGAAATGGCATAAATTAAGGTAACTTTTAATCCAAACATGCTTAAAAACATCGCTATGGCGACTTCATTTACCAAAGGGGAAGTAATCAGAAAAGAAAAAGTGACCCCTAAAGGAATTCCTCCGTGAACAAAACCTATAAAAAGGGGAACTGATGAGCAGGAGCAAAAAGGGGTAATTGCCCCAAAAATGGAGGCAAAGAAATATTCCAGACCGTACAGTTTTTTGCGGTTGAGGTAGTTTTTTAGTTTCTCAATTGGAAAGTAAGTGTTTACAATTCCCATTAAAAAAACAATCACAAATAACAGGATTAAAATCTTGATGGTGTCGTAAACAAAAAAATTGAGCGATTTGCCTAAATGCGTTGCTGCTCCAATATTAAGAACGGAGTAAATTAACCAATCTGCCAATTTTTGAACCCAATCAAACATAAGACAGTTTTTTTAGCAACATTTATTGTCAGAACAACCGCAATCAGTGTCAGATGAATTCTTCGTTTGCAAATTCTCCATTAAAAGCGAAGTGATTTCTGCTTTTGAAGGAACGCGTCCTTTAATTTTAATTTCATTGTTTATCACCACTGCAGGCGTAGACATAACGTTATATTTCATAATTTCCATAATATCTTCCACCTTTTCAATAGTGGCATCAATATTATTTTCAGTGACCACTTCTTGAACCACAGCGGTAGTTTGTTTGCATTTCGGACAACCGGTTCCCAGGATTTTTATGTTTATGCTCATTTTTTTAAGTTTTAATATGTTGTTGTAATTAAGTAATTTATCGGTTAAAAAATTATATGTTGGACCTGCCTGCCTTTTCGGTGGGCGTTTCCGCCGAAAAGGCGGTCGGGCTTTCCGCTGCAATCTTTTTAAATTCGCCGAAAAGGCAAATTAAAAAAGTATTTCCGCTTCAATCCCTAACGCAGCTTGAATCATTCCATATGAACTATTTCTAGTTAACCATTTGTTTATTCTTTTTTCAACTTCCTACTTTAGGCATTCTAGGCACTCCAAACTTTAGGCACTTATTCGTACATTAATTTTAAAATATGACAATAAGATTATTCAAAGAAACCTTGAAACAATGCTTTTGCTGTTTTCCAATTTTCTTTATTGATACAGTATTTTATTTTTGGCGGATTTACTTCACCCTGAATCAAGCCTGCATTTTTTAATTCTTTTAAATGTTGTGAAATGGTCGATTGCGCCAAAGGAAATATATCAACCAAATCGCCCGTAAAACAGCACGATTGATGTTCTAAATGCTTTAAAATTGCAATTCGCGTTGGATGGCCCAATGCTTTGGCAAAACGCGCCAATTGTTTGGATTCATCCTTAAAACCGATATTTTCTGTATTTTTTTTCATTTCCTATCGTAAAAGTACGATTGGAAATTAGGTTAAAAGATGATGGATATCATTTTATCTAATTTATTTATTTTAGATAAAATATTTTTTCTTCAGCCAAAAAGAAACCCTCACCAATAAAATTAATGCAGGCACTTCAACCAAAGGTCCAACAACACCAGCAAATGCTTGTCCGGAGTTCAATCCGAACACCGCAATCGCCACGGCAATGGCCAATTCAAAATTATTTCCTGCAGCCGTAAAAGCAACCGCTGCCGTTTTATCGTAAGTGGCGCCCATTGCTTTGGTGACAAAGAATCCAATGAGGAACATGATGGTAAAATAAATAAGCAACGGAACAGCGATTATGAGCACATCCATAGGGATTTCAACAATCAATTCGCCTTTTAGGGAAAACATGACCACAATGGTAAACAACAAAGCTATTAAGGTAAGCGGGGAAATGGTTGGAATGAATTTTTTGTTGTACCAATCTTCGCCTTTCAGTTTTACCAAAATCAAACGACTTAAAATTCCCAAAACAAATGGAATTCCCAAATAAATAGCCACACTTTCAGCTATTGTTGCAATAGAAATATCAACAATGGCACCTTCAAAACCAAAATAGGGCGGAAGCACGGTTATAAAAAGCCAGGCATAAAAACTATAGGCAAATACCTGAAAAATGCTGTTTAGGGCCACCAAACCGGCGCCATATTCACTGCTTCCTTCGGCCAAATCGTTCCAAACCAATACCATCGCAATGCAACGCGCCAAGCCAATCAAAATTAATCCCACCATATATTCCGGGTAATCCTGCAAAAAGGTAATGGCCAGCACAAACATCAAAACCGGACCAATAATCCAGTTTAAAATCAATGAAATAGATAGAATTTTTACGTTGGTAAACACTTTTGGCAACAAAGCATAATTCACTTTCGCCAGCGGCGGATACATCATTACAATTAATCCAATGGCAATGGGAATGTTGGTGGTTCCGCTGCTAAAAGAATCTATTAATGTTGGAAATGAGGGAACAAAATAACCTATTGCCACACCAATGGCCATGGCAATAAATATCCATAAGGTTAGGTAACTATCGAGGAAGCTTAGTTTTTTCATAATTATTGTTGAATCGTTTATTCGTTTAATCGTGTAATTGTTTATTCGATGAATTCTGTAACAAATTATTTAGTCTCTTTTCTTTTTTCTCTATTCTTTAATTTTTTAGTGGCCAATAGGCTTATTGGCTAATTGTCTAATTAATTTTTGAGAAAACATACAACATTTCAGTTGCAATTTGGTTGCTGCGTTCTTCATATTTTTCAGCCTGTTGCGGCGTGTTGTCAAAAGCTTTTGGATCGTCATATTTTACCGGAATGCGTTTTTCTGCTCCAGGAATAAACGGACAATTGGCATCAGCTTGTGAACATGTCATTATAGCGGCAAATTCACTTTTCGGATTGAAAGGATGGTCAAAAGTTTTAGAAAACCCTACAATCGGAGGTTCATTTTCGGCGTATTTAATGGCGTAAACTGGATTTTTACCTTCTGATAAAGTTTGGATTTCAAAACCTGCGCGTTCCAACGTTTTTGCGGCCATGGGAAATAATGCCGTAGCTTCCGTCCCGCCCGAATAACAATAAACATTTTTCAGATGGTAAAAATGCGCGGCTGCCTGCGCCCAAACTTGCGACAAATGACTTCTGCGTGAATTGTGCGTGCAAATAAAATTCAGATTTGCATTTTTGTTTTCTGTCACTTTTGTTTGAATGTAATCTATCAATGGCTGCAAAGTTTGCTTGCGTTCATTGGAAATTTCGTCCAATTTTAAGGAAGCAATGATGTTTTCGATTTGTTTAATCAGCATTGTGTCTTGGTATTTTATTTTAACAACATCCAGAACTTGGCGTACAACAGGCCGATTGTTTTGTTTGTAAATCGGACAATTTTACTTTAGATTTTTCTTGCGGAACGCCACACGAGTCCTGTGCCAAACAAGTTGTATTTTTTGCAGTCAGCAAAAAGTTTGTCCCGTTAAAATCGAGTCCGTATTTTCCTATTGTTTCCCCTTGATATTCCACTTCAATTTCTAAATTTCCAAGGTTTAGCAATTTGTCGGACAGCTCAATAATGTTTATTAATTTTTCAGGATGAAGGCGATGGTCGTAATCGTTGGCTTCCCACAATTGAAAATTGGCAACCACTTCATTTCTAAGTGTTCCGCCACAATCGATAAAATGCTTTGTTACCTTGCCAACTTCTGTTACATGGAAATGGTTTGGCACTAAATTGCCATTTGGCAACTGAAAAGCAATGGTTTTTAAATTGCTTAAATGATTTTTTATTTCTTCAATGGTCATTGTGTAAATTTTTAAAAGTTTATTGTGAATACTTTAATTTATTGATGGTTTTCCTTACTTAGTTTCGTTTAATTTGGCTATATTAATTGATTAACAACAGCCATTGCCGGGTTTGCAACAATCGGGTTTACGCGCAAATACGGTGATACTGAAAATTCCTGTATTGGAATTTTTGAACAACGCAAGCGCTTCTTCATTTAGATAGCTTTTTAAAATATTATCGGGAAGCAAAATAGATTTTTCTTTTTGAATTTTTATATCAATAAAACCGCTTTCAGCAATTAAATTTAAGTAGGTTTCTTTTTGAATGGCACCTGATACACATCCCGCGTACATTTCTGCTTCTTCGGTAAGTGCAGGAGGTAAATCTCCAACCAATACCACATCTGAAATGCTAAAATGTCCGCCAGGTTTTAGTGCCCTAAGTATTTCTTGGAAGACCTCTTTTTTATTGGGAACTAAATTAAGCACACAATTGCTGACAACCACATCAACAACATTTGAAGTGATAGGCAGTTTTTCTATATCACCCAATCTGAATTCCACATTGTTAAATCCTCTTTTCTCCGCATTTTCTCGCGCTTTTTCAACCATAATTGGGGTAAAATCAACACCAATCACTTTTCCCTTTTCACCAGTTTGCGCTCGGGCAACAAAGCAATCGTTTCCGGCGCCGCTTCCTAAATCCAGTACGGTATCGCCTTCATTAATTAACGCATATGCCGTTGGAAGTCCGCAGCCCAAACCTAAATCGGCATCCGGATTGTACCCTTCTATGGATTCATAACTATCGCTCATAATATTACACACTTCTGTTGAGCATCCTCCTGAGCCGCAGCATGAAGCTCTGTTTTCATTTTGGTCTTGTAAGGCAATTTCACTGTATTTTTGCTTTACCAAATCTTTTAATTCTTTGTCTGTTTTCATCTTAAATTGTTTTTTTGTAATAAATGATTATTGAATTAATTTTTTAACAACATTGGCTTTTAGGATTGATATCCTGATTTAAAAATGTCGTAAAAAGTTCCTTGGAAGTTTCCCAAACTTCCTCATTGATGCAATAGCAAACGCTAGTGCCTTCCACATTTCCTTTGATCAATCCCAAATTTTTAAGTTCTTTCAAGTGTTGTGAAATAGTTGGTTGCGCCAATCCGATTTCTGCAACCAAATCACCGCAAATGCAAGCATTCATTTTAAAAAGTTGTTGTAAAATGGCCACTCTGGCAGGATGCGCAAAGGCTTTTGCAATGGTTGCTATTTGATTTTGCTCTTCAGTAAATTTTTCAGATTTTGTGATTCCCATAATGCTTTATTAGTTTATTGCAATATTACGATTAAATAATAAACTTGCAAAGAATTTTTAAAATTTTTTAATTTAAAATTGCGGAAGGTTTCAAAGTCAACTATTTACGAAAATAGTCACGGAAATTTTATTATTAAATTGATTTTCTTATTGATGAATTCAACTTTTTATTGTAAAATTAATGGCAAAATTAAAAATGATTCAAGGGGCTTGATAATTGTTAATTTTTTAACGGAAAAGCAATTTTTAGAACCCAATTAAATATTTACTTCAAAAAAATTTATATTGAAATACAGAATTATGAAAAAATTAAAAGTATTTGTTTTAGTATTCTTATTTTTTACAACTCCTATCCTTTTTGGTCAACAAAAAGAAGCATTTATAGAAAATGTTATGAATGAGACTTATGAAAATTCCCAACTGGAGCAGCTCGGATATGAGCTTTTGGATGAAATTGGGCCGCGATTGGTTGGTTCTTCTAAAATGAAAACCGCACACGATTGGGCTGTTGTAAAATTTACGGATTGGGGAATAACGGCTTCAAATCAGCAATATGGTTCTTGGCGTGGTTGGGATCGTGGCATTTCGCATATAGATTTGGTGGAACCTCGTATAAAATCATTGGAAGGAATGCAATTGGCCTGGAGTGCCGCAACGCCTAAAAAAGGGGTGACTGCTGAAGTAATCACACTTCCTGGCAAGATCCAGGATTCCATAAGTTTTGCAAATTGGCTTCCAACGGTAAAAGGAAAATTTGTTTTTGTTTCAATGTCTCAAAAGACGGGAAGACCCGATTATAATTGGGAAGAATTTGCCACGCCTGAATCTTTTGTAAAAATGAAGGAAGAAAGAACAGGACAAACAACAGGTTGGAACGACAATTTAAAAAATAGTGGTTATAGCAGCAGAACGTTGGATGAAGCGCTTGAAAAAGCGGGTGCTGTTGGTATTGTGCAATCCAATTGGTCGAAAGGTTTTGGCGTTAATAAAATATTTGGGGCACGAACAAAAAAAATACCCACAGTGGATTTATCATTGGAAGATTACGGCTTGGTTTACCGGCTCGCAGAAAATGGCAAAAAACCGAAGATTAGGGTAGTGGCAACCTCTAAAGAATTGGGAATTATGCCAACTTTTAATACCATAGCACGAATAGAAGGAACAGAAAAACCAGAAGAATATGTCATACTTTCTGCTCATTTTGATTCTTGGGATGGCGGCAGCGGCGCAACGGACAACGGTACTGGAACTATTACCATGATGGAAGTGGCGCGTATTTTGAAAAAATATTATCCCAATCCGAAAAGGACTATCATTATAGGTTTATGGGGAAGTGAAGAACAAGGTTTAAATGGCTCAAGAGCATTTGTTCACGACAATCCTGCCATTGTTGAAAATATTCAGGCAGTTTTTAATCAGGACAATGGAACGGGAAGAGTGTCAAGCATTAACGGACAAGGTTTTTTGCATTCCTATGATTTTTTAGGTCGTTGGTTGCGAGATGTTCCTGAAAATATCCGTAAACATATTGAGACTACGTATCCGGGAACGCCATCTGGCGGCGGCTCCGACCATTCCTCTTTTGTATCTCAAAGCGCTCCTGCATTTATGATGAGCTCTTTAAATTGGTCTTATTTTAATTACACTTGGCATACCAACAAAGATACTTATGACAAAATTGTGTTTGATGATCTAAAAAATAATGTGGCGCTTATTGCCATTATGGCCTATTTGGCCAGTGAAGATGGAGGGAAAACTTCCAGAGAAAAAATTGTTTTGCCAGTCGATTCAAAATCTGGCAAACAAATGGAATGGCCAACGCCAAAAGATGGAAACCGACTTGGAGGATTAAATTAACTTGCGAATTTTATTAAAGCACCAAATTATTAATGTAAAAAAATGACAGCCATTACTGACTGTCATTTTTCACATTAACTAACCAAAAAGTTTTATTGTTTTGCTTCTTTCATTTCTTCTGTTTTTGCACTTACTCTGTTAAATGTTAACATTGGGGCAAATTTTAATTTTAAACTGGCAATTTTTTTGTTGTCATCAGAAGATAGTCCTTCTTTTTCCACAGTATTTTTTCTGCTGTCTAATGCTTCATACAATAATTTTATTTCATCCCAGTCTTCACGAGAATAATTGTCTTTATTGGCATCAGCGGTATCAACGAATTGTTGGTAAACAGCAAGAATATTGTCTTTGTTAACCCAATCAAAATTCATGTCATCTCCGATTTTTCCTTCTCCAAACAATGCATTTCTCAATACTTGTTTTGTGTTTGCAGCTGCTTCAGCTTGCATATCTGCTTCCATTTGTGCTTTTAACGCTTCGTATTTAGCTTTACTTGCATCAATTCTAGCCTGTGCTGCTTCTCTTTCTTTTAAATTTTCTAAAGCCAATTCAGCTTCTGTAATTCTAATTTGGTAAGACTCATCAATCGCTTGCCAGTTTGTTCTAGCTTCTGCTGCATCAATATTTCCTATTGAATCAACATATACTACATAGGTATCCACTGATTTCTCAGCTTGTATTGCTTTTTCATCTTTACAAGATGCAAATACTAAGGCGACTAACGCCAATCCTAAAAATAAATTTCTTTTTTTCATTTTACTTTAATTTTACTGATTAATTGATAATAATTTGTATTACTGTGCAAAATTCGACATTAAAGTTAATAAATTTGTTACATAATTATTCTAATAACTTACATTATTCTTACATTTTTCGATTAGAATTTTTTTTAAGGCTCATCAATTTCAGGATTTATAAGCCTGTATAAACGTAAAATTATTCAATAATATTGCTTTTAGGAGTTAATTTTTTTTGGGTTGAAGTAATTTTTATTGGCTTAAATTTGTGGCGTAATCCAGAATTAAACTGGAGACTTACTGGTTATGAATTTTTAATATTTGTTTTTAAAAAATCTAAATAATTGATAATCAAGATATCTATTTAATAGATTCCAAAACTGTATGCAGTTTCGTATTCATTGTTAAATAACAATTTTATTTAATTCAAAAGAAATTATAGCGCCGGCTGTAGATGTTTTTTAAATATGGCTTTTCACCTACTATTTTTCAGTATCATTTAATTTAGGTTTCTTTTCTGCCCAAGAAATATAAGGGGCAATAAATTTGAAGATTATTGCCGTTAGTTTTATATTTGTGAAAATTAAAGGCAAAAAAAAGTCTGCTTACCACCATTATTTATGAAACTTAAACATATAATTTATATCCTTCTTGCTGCAGGTTTAGTGGCATTGGTCACTTACAGGATAATTGACAATAAAAAAGAAAATAGCCAAGGAAACAAAAAAGGTGGAAGCCAATCGGCCCTCAAAGTGGATGGGTTGGTTTTGAAACCTGAGAAATTTTCAGAAAATCTGTCCCTGTCTGGCTCGCTGGAAGCCAATGAACAATTAGAGCTGAGAAGCGAGATCTCTGGAATTGTTGAGAAAATTAATTTTAAGGAAGGAAGTAAGGTTTCAAAAGGACAGATGCTGTTTCAGATTAACGATCTGGAATTACGTGCGCAGTTGGCTAAAGTGCAGACTGCACAAAAACTGGCTTCTGAAAATGTACGCAGGGCAAAACTGCTTCTGGAAAAAGAAGCCATAAGTCAGGAAGAATATGATATTTCTGAAGCCGATTATCAATTTGCGAGGGCAGAATCTCAACTTGTCGCCGCGCAATTGGCAAAGGCAACCGTGCGTGCCCCTTTTTCAGGAACTATTGGTTTGCGTTATATTTCGCAGGGAACCTATGTTACGCCATCTACGCCTATTGCGAGTTTGGTGAATACAGATCAATTAAAGATCACTTTCTCTATTCCTGAAAAATATTCGGCTCAAATAAAGCTTGAGGACAAGATTATTTTCACGACCTCAAATTCAAAAGTGGAGCAAACTGCCACCATATATGCTATAGAACCTGAAGTGGATATTGCCACCCGTACCTTAAAAATGCGTGCCATTGCCGACAATAGGGAGGGAAAATTAATTCCCGGAACTTTTGCCAATGTACTGCTGCCGCTGGAAGTGGTAAATGATGCGCTATTGGTTCCTACCGAATCGCTGATTCCTATTCAAAATGGCAAAAAGATTTTTGTTTCTAAAGGCGGACTTGCCAAAGAAATCATTGTGGTAACCGGTGCACGTACTGAAAATTCAGTCATTGTATTGTCGGGATTAAAGGCTGGCGATACCATTCTGACATCAGGAGTGATGATGCTAAAAAAAGGCTCGCCTGTTAAAGTCAATCTCATTCAACCGGCATCAAATTCCAAATCGTAATGAGTTTATCAACTTTAAGCATAAAACGCCCGGTACTTACCATTGTAATGAATGTTGCAATCGTACTTTTTGGGATTATTGGTTTCACCTATTTAGGCGTGAGGGAATTTCCTTCCATAGATCCGGCACAGATATCAGTGCGTACCAATTATACCGGCGCCAATGCCGATATTATTGAATCGCAGATTACAGAACCTTTGGAAAAAGCAATCAATTCCATAGACGGGATAAGGAATATCACCTCTTCCAGCAACCAGGGTTCCAGCAATATCAACATAGAATTTAACCTGGATAAAAACCTTGAAGAAGCAGCAAATGATGTGCGCGATAAAGTGTCACAGGCGGTGCGAAGCCTTCCGCAGGATATTGATGCTCCTCCCGTAGTTTCAAAGGCCGATGCCGATTCGGAACCCATTATTTCAATGACTGTGCAAAGTGATGTGAAAAATGTATTGGAACTTTCGGATTATGCAGACAATGTGATTGCACCGCGTTTGCAAACAATTCCGGGAGTGAGCAGCGTTCGAATTTGGGGGCAACGTAAATATGCGATGCGGCTGTGGATAGATCCTTTAAAACTGGCTTCTTACGGTGCCACGGTAAGTGATGTTAGGGCCGCTTTGGCTTCCCAAAATGTAGAACTTCCATCGGGTAAATTAACTGGTGCGAATACAGAATTGGCCGTAAAAACCATCGGAAATCTTTCCACCGAGGAAGAATTCAACAATATCATCATCAGGGCCGACGGGGAGAAGGTCATTCGCCTCAGCGATATCGGAAAAGCCTCTTTGGAAGCCGAAAACCTGGAAACCAAATTAAGCGATTCGGGCCAGCCTATGGTTGCCATGGCCATTATTCCGCAGCCGGGGAGCAATTATATAGATATTGCAGATGCATTTTACAAGCAGTATGCGCAATTGCAAAAAGATTTGCCCAAAGATTTCAAATTAAACATCGCCATAGACAATACCACTTTTGTGAAGAAAGCCATCACAGAAGTTGTGGAAACACTGGCCATATCCATTATTTTGGTGATTTTGGTGATTTACCTGTTTTTCAGAAACTGGTCCATTGCCTTAAGGCCGCTGATTGATATTCCGGTTTCCCTTATTGCCACCTTTTTTATTATGTGGTTGTTCGGTTTCTCCATCAATGTGCTCACGCTTCTCGCAATTGTGCTGGCAACGGGGCTTGTGGTGGACGACGGTATTGTGGTGACCGAAAATATTTTCAAAAAAGTGGAAAAGGGAATGAATCCTATTGAAGCCTCTATCAAGGGTTCCAACGAGATCTTTTTCGCTGTAATTTCCATTTCGGTAACCCTTGCGGCGGTATTTCTTCCGGTAATTTTCCTTGAAGGATTTGTGGGCAGGCTGTTCCGTGAATTTGGTGTGGTTTTGGCTGCTGCGGTGCTGATATCCGCTTTTGTGGCATTGACTTTAACACCGATGCTGAACGCCTATTTGATGCGGCCGGGGAAACAGGAAAGGTCAAAATTCTACAATTTTACGGAGAAGTATTTTGTGAAAATGAATACAACTTATGCAGCATCACTTCGGGCATTTTTGAATAAGAAATGGTGGAGTTTTCCAATTCTGGTAGCCTGTTTGATTATCATAGGCGTGTTTTTTAGCTTGCTGAAAAAGGAAACTGCACCTTATGACGACCGGAGTTATATCGGCTTAAGTGTTTCCGGGCCTGAAGGCGCTTCCTACGATTATATGGATGCCTTTATGAACGAACTTACCGTATTGATCAACGATTCCATTCCCGAAAAGAAAGTGAGCCTCGTTATTACCTCTCCAGGTTTTGGTTCCTCTTCCGTGAACAGTGGTTATGTGCGTATTGCCCTTGTAAATCCAAGTGAAAGGGAACGATCGCAAAAGGAAATCGCCGCCGATTTGACGAAGTGGACAAAGCAGTATCCAAATGCCCGCACCAACGTGTCGGAATCGCCCACCATTTCTGTGGGCCGCAGAGGAGGAATGCCAATTCAATACATTATTCAGGCACCTAATTTTCAACAACTTGAGAAAAAGATCCCAGAATTTATGGCAGAAGCGGAAAATGATCCCACTTTTTCCAACACCGATTTAAACCTGAAATTCAACAAACCCGAAATTTATGTGACCATCAACCGTGAAAAAGCCGAAAGTCTTGGCGTTTCTGTGCTTGATGTAGCACAAACCCTGCAGCTTTCTTTAAGCGGACAGCGTTTTGGGTATTTTTTGATGAACGGGAAGCAATACCAGGTGATGGGTCAATTTGATAAAAAAGACCGTGCTGCCCCAATGGATTTGACTTCCATGTTCGTTAGAAATAATGACGGATTGCTCATACAGCTTGACAATTTGGTGACTACCGAAGAACAAAGCAGTCCACCACAATTATACCACAACAACCGTTATATGAGTGCCACGGTATCTGCCAGCTTGGCGCCCGGAAAGAGCATCAGTGACGGAATAGACGCGATGGAACGCATCAAGGAAAAAGTGCTGGGCGAGAATTTCACCACCGATCTTGGCGGGGAATCGAGGGATTTTGTGGAGAGCAGTTCCAATACGATGTTCGCATTTGGCTTGGCATTGCTGCTTATTTTCTTGATTCTTGCCGCACAGTTTGAAAGTTTTATAGATCCGTTTATCATCATCCTTACCGTTCCAATGGCAGTAGCAGGGGCCTTATTTTCCCTTTGGCTGTTTGGGCAGACCTGGAATATTTTTAGCCAGATAGGTACGGTTATGCTCATTGGGCTGGTGACCAAAAACGGGATTTTAATCGTGGAATTTGCCAACCAGCTTCGCAAACAGGGATTGCCAAAACGCGAGGCCATCCTTCAAGCCTCTGAAACCAGACTAAGGCCTATTCTTATGACAAGTCTTACCATTGCCTTGGGTGCATTGCCAATCGCCATTGCATTGGGCGCTGCGTCCACAAGCCGGATAGGAATGGGCGTGGTTATTATTGGGGGCACTATGTTTTCCCTTGTTTTAACCTTATTTATAATTCCTGCGATGTACCTTTTGTGGTCTAGGGAAAAGAAACACCGTCCGGAATTTGACAAACCTGAAATCCAATTAAATGAATAAGATACTTAAGTTTTTTGTGCTGTTTTTCTTTGCTTCAGCAGCCCAGTCCCAGGAATTATTGACGGTGGAAGCTGCAGTGAAAATTGCCCTTGAAAACAATTACCAAATTAGGATTGCATCCAATGACCTAAAAATTGATCAAACCGGGGTGAGTGCAGGGAATGCAGGAATGCTTCCAACGGTTGGAGCGACCTTAAACAACAATAACAGCATACAAAACAGTTCACAAACCCGTGCAGACGGAAATACAGTTGAACTCGATAACGCGAAAAACAACAGCCTTAATTATGGAGTTGTTATGGATTGGACATTATTTGATGGTTTAAAAATGTTTGCGCGCTACGACCAATTGAAAGAACAGGAAAAACTGGGCGATGCCCAATTAAAACAGGCGGTTATCACCAAGGTAAGTGATGTGATGATCGGTTATTATGATTTGGTGCAGCAGCAACAGCAGCTTGTGGCATTGGACAGCACCCTTGTTATTTCAGAACAAAGATTAAAACTTGCCAATAACCGGTTTACGATTGGTAAAGCTTCCAAGCTTGAAGTGCTGAATGCAAAAGTGGATTTAAATACAGATTTGACCACAATCCTGAGGCAAAAGGAATTGTTCGTGAATTCCAAGATCCGATTGAATGAAATCCTCGCTCGCGACACTAAAATTGATTTTAGCGTGCTCAATGAAATAACTTTAGAAGAACAACTTTTTTTACCTGAACTCGAATCCCTTGCGCAAAAGCAAAATCCGCTGTTACAGGCACAAATCATCAATAACAATATTGCCCGTTTGCAGCTAAAACAAGTCAAAGCAGGACGTTACCCAACCATAACCGCCAGTACAGGATACGTTTTTAGTGAATCGGAATCCAGCTTGGGTTTTACAACCAGCACCAACTCGCGGGGATGGAACTACGGATTTAGCGCAAGACTGAATCTTTTTGACGGGTTTACCCAAAATCAGCAAGAAAAAATAGCCAAGATCCAACTTGAAAATACAGCTATAGAAATTGCGCAGCAACGCCAAACTTTGGCATCACAATTGGGCACTGCGTATCAAACCTATTTAACAAATATCAGCCTTATTGAGCTTGAAAGAAGCAATGCAATCATCGCAAAGGAAAACCTTGAGATTACGATGGAAAAGTTCAGGATAGGGACCATCCCAACCATTGAATTCCGCACTGCGCAGCTCAATTATATCAATGCGATTGCGCGTTACAGCAATGCGAAATTCCAGGCAAAACTGTCGGAAATCAGCTTAAAGGAATTTGCGGGAAATTTGATGCTTTGAAACTTTCAAAGCATTTTTAATGTTCAATAAAATTCCTCTGTTGCTAGTCTGCGACGAGAACCTGCTTAAATAAGCATATAAAACGTAGCGTTTGCGATGCGGTTAACAACAAATATGGTAACGATTTAAAAGCATACTTCTGTTTTTTATAGTATGGTTTTCTTAAAAGTAATATACCTTTATGGTGATTTTTTTATAAGTTATAAGTGCCGCATTACAAACGCTTTGTTTTTTTTACACAAGTAAGTA
>MGWK01000093.1:0-1123 GCA_001800975.1 Flavobacteria bacterium RIFCSPLOWO2_12_FULL_35_11
GGGGTAATGCCTGTCCAGTGAAACCATTCCACGCCTTCAAACACTTTTTCCCAATCAATCATTCCCGATTGTATTTCGCTGATTGCCGAATGCGCTCGGTCATAAACCACTTTACTGCCTCTTGATACCGCTCCGGTTTCTAAAAAGTAAATGCCCAAACGGTCTCCGCCATACACAATATGATCCACGCCTACACCTCTTTTGCGCATTTCCATCATGGCACATTCTCCGATGTCATTTTTTGGCAAACGTGTTACAAATTCTACCGGAATTCCGTAATTTGCCAATGAAACCGCTACATTCGATTCTCCGCCGCCATAAACTACATCAAAGTTATTTGTCTGCGAAAATCTTAAAAATCCTGGTGGAGACAAACGCAACATGATCTCTCCAAATGTGACTACTTTTTTCATTTATTAAATTGAATATTAAAAAAGGCTATCTAAAATGTTTTAAAGTGTATAACTTAATTAAACAAAAATCACTTTTAAAAGTATCTCAAAACACCAATTCTTCCACTAAAAAGAATCAGGATCATTTCAGTATGATGAAAAAGAAAAACTTCAGATAGCCTGTTTTTATAATTATATTAAAATTCGTTAATTAACTAAAAGCCAAACCACCATTAATATCAACATTATTACCAGTTAAGAAAGAGGATTCGTCAGATGCAAGATATGCGACTAAATCAGCCACTTCAGATGCTTCTCCTTCTCTTCTAAGCGGAGTTCCTGCTGCTACATTTACGCGCACTTGGTCCTTTGTGAAATCGTCATGAAATTTTGTCGCTATCATTCCTGGGCAAATTGCATTAACACGAATTCCTTGTGGTCCAAATTCTTTCGCCAATGCACGAGTATAAGTCGTAACGGCACCTTTAGAAGCTGCATAAATTGCGGCTCCCGGCCCACCTCCGTCTCTTGAAGCCTGAGACGCAAAATTAATTATTGATCCGCCTTTGCCCATAAGTGGCTTAACTGCTTTAGTGACTAAGAATACCGATTTAAAATTTACATCCATCAGTAAATCAAAAAATGCTTCATCCATTTCTTCGATTGTTTTACGTGCAAAAAGCCCTCCTGCGACATTCACTAAAATATCAATCTTATTTCCAAAAGCCTCA
>MGWK01000093.1:1238-1738 GCA_001800975.1 Flavobacteria bacterium RIFCSPLOWO2_12_FULL_35_11
CACTGTCAAAATAATTTATAACTACTTTAGCTCCTTCTTTGGCTAATTTTAAACAAACGGCACGTCCAATATCACGTCCACCACCTGTTACTAAGGCTACTTTTCCTTTTAAACTACTCATTTTTATTAATTTTATTATTAGTATTATTATTTCTTATTCTTAATTTTTACGGGACCTATTTTTTTACAAAATACATAGATAGAAAGTACCCCAAGAGGCACCAATATTGCAATAAGTATAAATGCTGGTGTATAGGAAGTTTTTGTAATTACCGGAATTAAAAAATTCATAATAATTACAGAAAATATTCCAACCGTCCCACCGATTCCGGCAAGTGATCCAACTGATTTACCGCTAAATAAATCACTCGGTAACGTTTGAATGTTTGAAATTGCAAATTGAAATCCAAAAAGTACCACTGATACAATAATTACGAATATTAATGGCGTGTCCGCAAAAAGAATGGTCGCTATTAGACCCGAAAACATAAGTACTCCTC
>MGWK01000093.1:1816-67826 GCA_001800975.1 Flavobacteria bacterium RIFCSPLOWO2_12_FULL_35_11
ACAAATAACCACCATATAGGCTCTAAAAAAAATCGTGAAGATAAAAGTGCCCACGACTCTTTATAGGATAAAATCTCAATCATACTTAACCCTTTGTCTGCTTCAATATCAACAGTCTTCTTTTCAATTACTAAATTACTTCCTGAAATGATATGATTTTTTTCACCTTCAGTAATCCACGGATGATCTTGTGGCATTTTTTTATTAAAAATCAGCCAGGGTATAATCCATAGCATACCAGCACTACCAATGATGATAAATGTTGTTTTCCAACCAAATCCAAGATATAAAAATGCAATTAATGGTGGCGCTACAACTGATCCAAGAGAAGCTCCGGCATTAAATATGCCTTGAGCTATGGCACGTTCTCTCACTGGGAACCACTCGGCATTGCTTTTCACAGCACCAGGCCAATTTCCGGCTTCTGATACACCGAGTAATACTCGGAATAAACTTATGGACAATATACCTCTGGTAAAAGCATGTAATATGGAAGCCAAAGACCAAAAGAATATGGATATCACATAGCCCATTTTTGTGCCTATTTTATCATACATTTTACCGGTAATTGCTTGTCCTAAAGCATATGCAACCATAAACACATTCAAAATAATGGCATAATCTGCATCTGTCATTCCTAAATCCTTAGAAATACCCGGCCACATAATGGCCAATGCAGAGCGGTCAATGTAATTTATTATTGTTGCCAATCCAATTAAGCCAATGATCCACCATCTTAATCCTTTTACTTTCATAATATTCTACCTGTTTTATTTTAAATTTATTGAACAACAAATCTATAACCACTAACCAAAATGCTAATGATATAAACTTTAGAATGCTGTTATTGAAGAATACCCAATTTCAAGTGGAAAAACTATTTAAGGGATTTTCTTGAATTGAAAATACGCAGAAATGTTTTTGTAATACCGATATTAAGTAACTCCCCTCCTTTTTAAAATTTAATTACAATAAGAAATAGCGTGCACTTATATCTTATTAGTATTTTTATAATCTTACTCTATACTGTAACAGTATTGATACAGCGCTTTAAAATGTACTTTAACTTTTTCCTTTGCCAGCCCTGGATTTTTTGATTTTATTGCTTCAAAAATATCTCTATGCTCCTGGATTCCGTTAAATGCTAAATCTTCAGAACAAACATGATATTCCTCAAAATTTGTTATAATACCTGGAGTTATCATAAGCATTAAAGTATTTAAGGTACTGTTTCCACTGGCTTTTGCAATGGCTAAATGAAATAACAGATCTTCTTGAACAGCCTTTTCACCATTTATGACTTTTTCGCTGTAGGCGTTCAACGCATCCTCCATTTGAATTAAATCAGCTTCGGTTCTTCTCAAAGATGCCAACCTGGCTGTTTTTAACTCCAATAAAATCCTTGTTTCAACCAACGATTTAAAATCTGGCTCTTTTAACCTTAAAATATCATCAATCATTCCGTTCAATGCAGTAACGCCAATATTTGCTACAAATGTTCCGCTTTGTGGTATCGAACTAAGTATTCCATAAAACTCCAATTTTTGAATGGCATCCCTTACGTTGCTTCTACTAACGCCAAACTTATCAGACAACATCCTTTCTGAAGGTATTTTATCTCCGGGTTCTAAATTTTTATAATTAATTAAATCTCTAATTTGAGAAATTATAGAGTTTTGAACCTCTCGATTGTCATTTTTTACATTAATCTCTAACTTCATAGTTTATAATATTGGTTAACCAGAATTTTGCGATAAATCTAAATAAAAAATTAGCTATAACAACTAATAATTTAAAAGTTTGGCTTAATTTTCTTTTTTTGTGATTTCTGGCCTAAAAAAGACCAGAAATCCTTAACAAAAAAATTAACTAACTCAATAAATTTATATTACATCATTCATTAATGAGAAACCTCTAACTCATAATATTTTACGTTTGCAAAAGCATCCTTATCTAAAGTTGTCAGGTAATTGCCTGCCTTGAAATAATTTTCAAAAATCCCCCATTTCTTTATATGGATACTATCATACATAACGGAAAAAGTATCATTTAAAATAACTTCCATTTTTCCTTCAGAAACAATAACTTCCAATGTAAATTTCTCAAAACCTACATCAATAGGAATTGTATAGCCTTCATCATCATCCCAAGCTTCTTCATGCAGCATTTCAGTTTCAGTTGCATTGAGATTTTTCAAAACTTTTGTTTTAATCCGTACCCTTCCATTTTCCCAGTATATTTTCAACATTGGAGGTGCATTGTTATCTTTGGCACCTATTAAATCACGTTGTGCATTTGTCAGCCTGCCATGAATTTGCATGATAATGGTTTTATGATATTTCCCTGCTGCATCTTTCGATATAGCACCCATAGAAAGGGTCCCTTTCATTCGTCCTCCTTGGGCAAATGTCCAATTTTTATCATTATTCGGCGGATTCATAAGCTCTCTTAATTCACATCTTGAATACGAAGAATTTGCTGTTGAACTATTAGGATATGCATATAATACCAAAGCGCCATTAATGGAATCATTATAAAAAAACGGCTTTAAGGTTTCATTAGTTGCATACGACAATATTTCAGGTGGATATACTTCTGTTGGTTTCCCTACAGGCAAAGTAACTTTCCAATGACTTAAATCAATATTTGGCAGTTTAAAGACATCCTCATTAGAGGTTTGATTATCCAAATTTTCATTTTGATAATTTTCAAAAAAAGATAGATTGTCTGCATTTTTTTTCTGACAACTCACTTGAAGAGTCAAAGAAAGCATCGCTAAAAAAACTATATAAAACTTTGAAATATATTTCATATGAATATACTTAAACTGCCAATTATAGCATTAATCTGCTTCTCTAATACTAAAAGAATCTAATCTGCACTCAACACTTTCATTTCTAGCATAAATTGCTACAATGGTATTATTACCGGAATTAAATGGTAAATCTACCTGAACAAATGTACTTTCAGCAGTTTGATCAGTTCCTTTAAATGAAGCTAATGTTTGTGATGCAGCATTAGCAAGATTAGTTAAGGCTCCTCCTAAAACTGAAACAGTAATTGATCCCGCAGGTGATGTTTTCATGGTATAATAATATGTTAAAACATAATCAGCATTTACTGAAACTTCTAATTCTTGATAAGCAATTCTTGTTCCATCAGAGGGGAATTTTGCAGCTTGACTACCTTCGTAAACTGGGCTGCTTGTAATTTGCATTATTTCACCTAAACTTGTTCTCCAAGAATCGCGACCATCTCCAGTACCATCAGGTAAGTTATAATCTTCAAATCCAGCTTCTAAAATTACAGGTAATAAAACAACAGGTTTTGGTGGTTTCACCACTGTAACGTTAGTAGAAAAAGTACTTGAAACACCAAGTTTATCAGAAGCTGTTAACGTAACGGTGAATGTTCCTTCATCGGAATATATATTTGCTCCATTAAAATCTGTTGAACTATTTCCATCACCATAATCCCAAACATAATCTGTAGCACTTGTAGATAAGTTATCAAACTTATATGTTAAATAATCACCATTTAACGATGCTGAAAAATTCGCTGATGGCGGTGTTAAATCCGCCATTGAACCTGCTTCAGGAAGTTCAAATTGTTCACAAGAACCTATTGAAGCCACTAGAATAAAGACACTAATTAGCCCCAATCCTTTCTTTAATATATTTTTATAATTTAGTATCATGATATCCATTTTTTACTTTCTCATTAATTAAATTAATAACCAGGGTTTTGAGTTAATTTTCCAAAACTTACCCCTATTTCTCTCTCTGGTATTGGCAACAATAAATCTGAAGCAGTAAATACAATACCATTTGCCGTAGCAAAAGTTCCTAAAACAGATTCCGCTACGCCAAATCGAATTAAATCAAACAAACGATGATTCTCAAATGCCAATTCAACGCGTCTTTCATTCAATAAATCTTCTTTAGTAATGCTTGAGCCCGTAGGTAACCCTGCACGATCTCTCACTTTTTTGAATGATGCAACCGCTGTTGAACTAGTTGTTACATCTGCACCTGCCATAATAGCCTCCACGTGCATTAACAACACATCCGCATAGCGTAGCACAATCCAGTCATTGCCATTCTGTTGATTCGCAGTGGAATTTGAAATAAATTTACCGCATCTATAACTATCAACTGCATCTAAAATTATAGATTCTTGTGTTCTAATTGAACCACCAAAATCTGTAAATGCCTGAACTAATTCTGGAGTAGCATAATTTAAACCTCTAACGCGGCCGTCTTGAGTAAATTCTAAGCTAAAATCCTGGCTGTCTGCCGCGATGTCATTTACATATTCAACAGCAAAAATAATTTCACTGCTTCTTTCACTGTAAAAAACATCATGAAAACCAACCAAAGAAAAACCACTATCCATGACATCTTCACATAAACTTTGGGCCTCGCCATAATTATTGCCAAATGTTAAATAGACTTTAGCCAATAGCGCTTGTGCCGCTGCTTTAGATGCTCTTCCTTTATAAGAATTATCTAAATTTGAAATAGCAGTTTGAAGATCACTTACAATTAATGCATAAACATCTGCAGTACTGTCTCTATCAAAATAGTCTGTATCTGTTGGGGTAATTACTTTATCAATAAGAGGCACATCACCAAATAATCTAACTAAATTGAAATAGCTTAGTGCTCTTGTAAATTTAGCCTCTCCCTCAAACTGTGTTGCTGAAGGCCCTGCAGCATCAAGGTTTTCCAGAACGCTGTTCGATCTAAATATGACATTGTAGAACATTGCCCAATAATTTGCAACAGTGCTGTTGGTCGATTTTACATCTAAATTCTCAAATTGAGCCCATTCTCCCTCACTGCTTCTGGTTTTGGAATTGTCTGATCTCATTTCGGTAAGTGCCCATTCTCTTTGAACTGCTAATTGTAAACCGTCATAAATATTAATGACAGCAGCTTCAACTTCGGCTTCATTTTTATAAAATCCATTACTTCCTATGTTTGATACAGGGGATGGATCTAAATAATCTTCACCACATGAAGAAATCAGTATCCCCATTACGAGTAATGTTATGATTTGTATTTGTTTCATAATATTAATTTTAATTTTTTAACAATTATATATTAACGCTTAAAACTCAAGATTTAATCCTAGAGAAATAGTCTGTGCTATTGGAGCGCCACCTAAGTGGTATCCATATTGTGTTGCAGTTGATTTGCTATTTATTGCTTCAGGATTGGCTCCAGTATAATTATCTGCAGTTAGGTAAAGTAAATTTTGCCCGGAAACATAAACTCTGGCGCTGCCTAAACCCAATGTTTTTAAAACTGGTTCAGCCAGTTGGTACCCAATATTCAAATTTCTCAAAGCAACATATGATGCGTTTTGAATAATGTCACTTGTAAATATTTTTTCCTGAATAAATCCTTGGTCTGGTGTGGTGGCAGGATTATAATCTTGTCCACTGCTAAAATGATTGTAATAATATTGTACCTCCATGTTTCGAATTTCTGCGCCATGGCTTCCTTGAAACATAAAACTTAAATCAAAATTCCCAATATTAAACTCATTTGTGACACTCCATACAAAATCTGGGTAAGGATCACCCAATATAGTTTTATCATCTGCATCTATAAGGCCATCACCATTTAAATCTTTAACATAAACATCCTGTGCTTGCCCACCAGATACAGTCCATGGATTTTTTAAATATTCTATAGGAATTTGTCTGTCTACAACATATCCGTAAAAAGAGGATATTGGGTGTCCAACAAGATTTATCCATTCAGCGGCTCTTTTATCATCAACATTAGAAATTAAACCATTGGCAGTTCCAAAGTCTAACAAGGTGTTCTTGTTTTTAGAGGCTAACATCGAAGTTGTCCATCTGAATTTATCTGTTAAAACATTTCTGGTTCTAACTTCTAATTCAAAACCTTTGTTTTCAACTTGTCCTAAATTAACATCTGTATTTGAAAATCCCGTAACAGAAGGGATATCAAGAAATAATAATAAATTATCGCTTGTTCGATTATAATAATCAAATGACCCCGTAATTCTACTGTTAAATAAACCAAAATCAACTCCTGGATTCCATTCTATGGAACGCTCCCATTGAAGATCTGGATTTGCGATGTTTTGAGGATTAAAAGCAGTGGTAACACTTCCATTAACAACAGCTGATGAAGTTTCTAACAATGCCAAATATTTATACTCATCAATGGCATCTGTACCGGTTACCCCATAACTGAATCTAAATTTCAAATTAGACAATGCTTTGTTATCCTTAAGAAATTCCTCTTTACTTATATTCCAGCCGACTGATGCTGCCGGAAAATTACCATATTTTTTATCCGGACCAAAAACAGAGCTACCATCACGTCTCATACTTAATGACAATAAGTATTTATCATCATAAGCATAATTTATCCTTCCCAAATATGAAAACATTCTTCTGTCAATTTCAAAGGAAGTTGCATTCGAAATTATAGTAGCAGCATTTAGTGTTTCAATATAATCAAACTCGTAGCCTATACCAGTTGTTTCAGTTAAGAATGAGTTTTCTTTTTGAGCAGATATACCCGCAACTGCATTAATTTCATGTTTCCCAAATTCTTTATCATACATGAATAAGTTATCACTAATTAAAGAAGTTTCATGAGTACTTCTAAATCTTGAACTTGATCTTGCCGAACCAGTTGAATGCTGTAGAACACCAACATACCTTTGATCCCTATTTGCACGATAGGTACCCCCTAGTGAGGTTTTGAAACTAAGATCATCCGTAAAATTATATTGAAGATATATATTACCCTGTAAACTAAATCTGTCTTCTGTAAAATTAACCTCATTAAATTGGGCATAAGGATTAGCGTCTCCAGATTGTCTAATACTCGTTAATTTGGTAACACCATCAATTGTGATAGGATAATTACGAAACATGTCTTGAGAGGCATAATCTCCTACCTTAACATTGGCATATTTACCATTACTATATGCTTTGTCCACAAATTGGATTGTATGTTCATCAAGATAAATTGGCAACCAAGGATCTTGTCTTAAAACGCCAAACGTATCTCCATCTAGGCGTCGTCTCTCTGTGTAAGATGGGGACAGGTCTACCCCAAAAGAAACTTTATCACTTACTTTGGTATCAACTTTTAATTTTAAATTATATTTTTTGTAGTCATCAGTTATAATAACACCTTCATCATGTAAATATCCTAAAGAGGCAGAAAACTTTGTTTTTTCAGTTCCTCCACGAACGCTTAAGTTATGGCTGGCAATTGACCCACCATCATAAATGACCTCTTGCCAATTGTGATCAACACCAATTAGGTTTTTAAAAGTCGTTTCGTACGAAAGTTTACCGTTGGCAGCAAGTTCTAATGCAGTATGTTCTGCCAATGACATATTATAATTTTCATTAATTGGTACGCTTTTGAAACCGGTATAGGTACTTAAACTTACTACAAGTTTCCCCTCTTTACCTTGTTTTGTGGTAACCATAATAACCCCATTTGCTCCTTGAGAACCATAAATAGCGGAAGATGCAGCATCTTTTAAGACTTCAATCGACTCCACATCGTTCATATTAATGTTTCCAAAGAATTCAATATCAACCGGAACACCATCAATTACCAATAATGGATTGGATGAAGCATTTATGGAACCGACGCCTCTAATACGAATTGTTGGTGCTTCACCGGCTTCTGGGTTTGTTGCCTGAATATTTACCCCGGATACTTGGCCAACCAAAGCATCATCTGCTCTGGCAGTTGCAATTTGGTCTAAACGCTCATTTACGACCTTAGAGATGGAGCCGCTTAAATGTGATTTTTTTTGTGTTCCGTATCCAACAACCACAACTTCGTCTAAACTTTGTGTGTCTTCTGCCAATACTACTTTTAAAGTTGTTTGATTTTTTACAATAATATTTTGGGTGACATATCCCATAAATGAAACCTGAAGGACATCACCAGTTTTCACATCTAACTGAAAATTTCCATCAAAATCAGTTGAAGCTCCTTTTGAAGTATTTTTAACAACAATACTTACACCCGGAATAGGCGAATTATCATTTTGTGCTACAACATTACCCTTTAATACAAAACTGTTTTGCGCAAATAAAGTGATATTGAATAACAATAAAATAATTATGGATAGCTTGATTTTTAAATTCATAATTTAATATTTAATGTTGAAAATGTTTGTTTTTAATTAATACTGTTTAAGTACAAATTGATTGCATAGATCTTTAATCTTAAATTTCATTCTCTTTAAAAACAACAATTACACATTTATGAATTGATTTTTTGTAATTTTGTGGAATCGTGTTTTTATAAAGTAATAACATGTGTCTAATTTTACTTCCCTCCAATAAGAAGTAATTTATTTAAAAGGATAGGCGTGCACCTGTCCTTTTTTTATTCTAAGTTATTGTATTTCATTAATAGACTGGTTTTTTTGGTTAATATTATACATTATATTTGGTTTTCCAATCTGGTTAACCAAATTGGAAAACCAAATATAGCTTATTTATTTATTAAAACAAATTTTTTGGATCATTCTTTTTGAGTAAATCTTTTAAAAACATATTGTTACAATCAAAATATAACAATTTAATTTTTTTTATAAAAACTTTTCTGCAAAGCGAAAAATTAACCTATAAAATCTTCCCTGATAGGACTAAAAACATCAATAAGAACACCGCTTTTTAAACAAATTGCCCCGTGCATTACATGGGGTGGTATATAAAATGAATCACCACCTTTCATAATTTTAGTTTCTTTACCTATCGTTAGTTCAAATTCCCCGCTAACAACATAAGTAACTTGTGAATGATAATGCTCATGCATTGGCCCAATGCCACCTTCATCGAAATGCACATTTACAAGCATAATTTTATCATCATAGCCCATTATTTTTCTTTTTACACCTTCTCCACATACTTCCCACGCAATGTCATCTCCCATTATAAATTCTTTACTTGCTCCGAAACTTTTCATTATATATTTATTTAATTAAAATTATTAAAATGATAAGCACCAGTCCATTCAACCGACTTATCTCGTATTTCTATTTTATGTTTTGAGTTATTTGATATGTCATTAAGAGCTAAAACAAATAATTTCTTTTCGTTATTTTCCCTTGTTACAGCAATTGCGATATAATTGGCATCATTAAAAACAACATCAACATTTTTAACATTACTAAACGCATTGGTTGCTATTTCATCTACAGGACTGTAATTTCCATGAGACTCAATTACCGATACGTAAACGGCATCTTTTACGGTCTTTTTTCTAATGATAAAACCAGCATCTCGTCGCAAATTAAAATCAGGATCATTTGCACCAATTCTGGCAAAAATTAATTCATCGTCTTTAGAAACAAATGAAGTTAATGTATAAAAACGCTCATTATTAAACCAAGTTAATTTTGCATTTTCACCATCAGATTTTCCAACACCTTCATTCCATAAATGTTGATAACCATTTTTTCCTCCAAGCTTTGTTAATATCGTTGGAATCGTATATTTAAAATTTGTTGAAATAACTTGCCCCATAAAATAATAAGGTAAATCATATTGATTTTCTTTTGCTGAATTAACTTTTAGAATATCCAATAAATATGGGTTTTCAAATTTTTCATCTTTAATTATAACCATAGTTCTGTGCAACTCAGTTCCTGGGTAAGCATTGTTTTCTTTGGCACTGATTATTTGAACGGCTGGATTTGAAACATCGAACAAATATTTATTTGAATGATTTAAACTCCCAATTTCAAAATTACCACCAAAATGTGATGTTTCATTTTGAACAATGGTATTATGCGCAATGGTTTGTTTTGCCCAAGTCGTGTTTTCCTTTAAATAGTTACCGCCTCCTTTTTGTTGAATATTTACAAAACGTGCCAATCCATAATCTTGTAAAACCTCATTTCCTCCCTCATAAAATGAAAAAGAAAGCTTATCATAATGTCCGTGACTTAAACCTTGTGAAGAAAATTTAAAAACCAAAGCCAACTCATCTTTTGAACCATTAGCTCTAATTATTCCAACGCCACCCTGAGTTCCATCTGCACCATCAGTATATACAACCGATTTTTTGAAGAATGGTTTTGCCAATTCATCACGAACACCCATAGCAACTGACAATCCGGTTTCATCTAACAATACTTCACCTTGTTCTTTTGCAATTGATAATAATTCTGATTGATTTCCGCCAAAATAGTATCCAATATCAACGGAAGAAACTAATTCACGCGAATAATATGACATCCCTTTTTGTCCATCATTTAATGGAAAAAATTCACCTTCAGTATCCGTTAAATTCAACAACGTATTTATTGACTTAATCAATACGCCATTTTTATATTCAAAAATCTTCATTTCTGGTTTTACATTTTCAAGTGATTCAGCGAAAACTAAAAATGGATACATGGCATATCGTTGATAATAAGGTCCCTCTGTATAATATCCATCAGGAGAAAAAGGTTCGTCGATATTGGCCAAAAAACCAACTTTCTGACCTGCTTTTTTAATAAATCCGCCATCGTTATCCTTTTGATTTGGATTAATATTATCGGTTTTTAAGCCGTTTAACGCCCTATCTAACAACTTGTTGTCATTCATTACCAAGGCAATCATTCCAACAGCGACATTGCCCCAGGTGCTGTGGTTATGCACTCTATTAAAAAATTGCGGATTACCAAGAGAAATAAAATCGGCAAATGGCCTAAAAAGATTTTTTTCTAAATGCTTACGCTCGTTTTTACTTAAATAATCATAAACGCAATCATAGGCTTGACTAACATAAACCAACCAATTGGAATCATTTAAACACTGCCAAAAAAGCTTACCTCTGGCGTAAGATCTCTCTTGCGGATGAATAGGCAATGTAGGATACATTTTCGCATAGGCCAATAACATATCTTTTACATAGACTGCATACTTCTCATCATCTAAAATCTGATATAAGACACCAGCTTTTTGAATGATAAGAAAATTTCTTTTATGTCGTTCATGGGTATATCCACCAGAAAAATCCTTAGGAATAGGAACTTCAATTCCGGCTAAAATTTCAGCATCAACTTCTTCTTTTACCTTTGCCAAGGTTTTATCAAAAAGCGGAACTTTACCTAGTTGTGCTCTTATTTTTTTAACACCTTCTTTGGTCAAAATTAAACTTGGGTGTTCTTGTGAATATCCGTTTTGATAAACAAATGAAAATGTAGCAACTATGAGGATTAATATTTTGTATTTAAAGTTTTTAAAATTCATTCTTTATTTTTTGTAAATTATTCCTAAATCTAACCCGTCAATGGCTTTTCCTTTTAATTCAGATTTTTCAGATAATTGAAAAGTTCCTTCAGAAAATTCGGGGTTCAGGTTCCATAAGTTCTCAATAGTATATTTCTGATCTCCCGAAATTTCTATTTTATCCGTATTAAATAGATTATTATTTTTAATATTTACAATGGGATCGCCAATAACTAAATACATAGCCATTGTTTTTGAATTATTGAAAATGTTATTTGTAATATCAGTAACCTGAACGCCATATAAGGAAATTGCAGCTTTGTATTTGTTCCTTGTTCCGTGTCCTACTTGATCAAACACGTTATGGTCTAATTCTAAAAATGGCCCAAAGGTACTTTCATCTGTTCCGCCTCTGTACAATCTTAATACACTTCCCTGCACGTCTTTAAAAACATTATTTTTCATAATTACGTGTTCCGCATTGTAAACTCCAGTATCATCTGTCTCTTTGTCTAGAGCCATAATATGACCTGTAATATTTTTAAATATTGAGTTCTGAATACTGATCGTATCCGCAAATGTGCTTCTAAAAACCTTAACAACATCAAATGAATGATTTACAATTAAATCAACAAATTCACAATTATCAATAAATAAATTGTAATTATTGTTCATTGAATGTTGACTGGTTCTAATAACTGCATTTCCTGCATAATCCGGTGATTTGGCACCATCAAATTTAATTCCCTCGAGTGATAAGCTTCCTTTGTTTTGAATATCAAAAGCAGACATTTTTTCAAATAGAATAATGGCCTTTTCACCTCCTGAAGATTTAAATGTTAGCGGATGGGAAACATTTACTGTTTTGGTTAACAAATAGGTTTCTCCAGGTGATAATTCAATAATGTCTCCAGGTTTTGATGTATTTACAACATCAATTAACGTATTTATTCCGGGTTTGGCTTTGATAATTTTTCCTGAATTTAAAGCAACATTTTTAGCCTCTTTTGAATACCAGCTTACACCTGTATTTTCTTTTGTGGCAATTTTAGGGCTAATAATTACTTTCGTTTTTAGTGCTGCTGATTTTGGAATTAAAAAGCCCATTTCATTTTTCACTAGCTTCATGTCAAGTTTTACAAATCCGCCCGGAATTCCAGTTTCAATATTGGAACTTATACTATTGTTTTCGAATTTAATTCCACTAATATCATCATAAACCGTAAAAATATTTTTCAATTTATCATGATAAAAAATATTATCCGAAATCTCTGAATTAATTGGCGTTGCGCTTCTTTCAGAATCGCTGCCTGCACATAACTGAATGTAATCGCAATTTATATATGTATTGTTTTTTACGACGGCGTCTTCAACCTGAAAATACCTGTTCATTGGTGAATTAGGAACCCCGTTCATCATAACAAACGCGCCTCTGAATCTATACCCTGTAAGTCCAAATGAATAATTGTTTATAACTGTTTGCTGACCGTTGATAACCCTTACACCTCCAGTATTTGGCTTGCCGTTTCCAAGAAAAACATTCCCGTCAACAATTGTTTCATTTCCATGACGCATCGTTAATGTTCCTGCACATTCATAAAAAACATTATACTTATAAGTATTCTGGCCTGCTTTGTTTGAAATTATCTCATGCTCACCATCACACCTGTCAAAATAATTTGATGTAACATGTGTATTAGAATTTGTTAAAGAAAAATGACTTGTTCCAATTCTTAATGTTTCACCTCCATTTGATCCAAAATTTGGCCGCGGTCCAAAATAATTATGATCTATTTGATGATTATTCTCCCTGCTTGCCTCAGTATCCAATCCAACGGCCATGGTAACGCCTAAATTTCTTTTACCAGAAATATGGTTGTGATCAATTCTGTTGTTTTTACCATAAATTGAGATCCAATAATCTTGTTCCTGTCGCTCCGGATTGCTAAAATTATCGATTACGCATTCCGTCAAACGTGAATTGTTGGCCAATTCTTTTTCGCTTTTTCTGAATGAAATAAGTTCATTTGTTGGGGTATGTCCGTTTATAAAAACCAAACCTTCCACAATTAAATATTCTCCTGCCAATTGTAAATTTGAAGCGCCTTCAATACTTACTTTCCCTTTTTCCTCAACGGTAAGTTTAATTGGCGATTCTTTTGTGCCGACGCCTTCAAAAACCAATTCAACATCCTTCCAAACTCCATTTGCCAAAGTGATGACATCACCTGGTTTTGCATTAGAAACTGCATGGTTATATTCAACGATATTTTTCACTAAAATCACGCCTTTATTTTGTTGATTAAACGAAAAGAAGAAGGAAATAAGGAATAGAAGAAAAGGAAAAAATACTTGTTTTTTTTTCATAATTGAGGAATCGATTACTGGTTAACCAGTTTGGTTTACCAAATATATAATTATTTAGTTCCTAAACAAAATTTGTTACTAATTTTAACATTGTTCAATAGCTTTCAAAAAAATTCAATGCTATTGGAAATATTCCATCAATGCCAAAATACCGTTGTATGAAATGACACAGGAGAAAAACAGTGCCGAATACAGTCCTATATTAACACCTATACTTGTTTTATAACCTTTCATTACTTTCTTATTATTTACGATTAGAATAATCCCAAATACAACAATTGGCAAAACAAAAACATTAAAAACTTGGGATAAAATTTGCATTTCAATCGGATTTGCACCAAATACAGGGACAATTAATGCAACAACACTTGCTATGGCTGTAACTATTCTAAATTGTTTAGAATTTGTGTCTAGTTTTCCTGATTGATAATCGGCAAGTAACAATGGTGTTATTAATAAACATGGAAAAATTGAAGATAATCCCGCACTTAAGGTGCCAAAAAAGAAAATAGCAACCGCAAATCTTCCTGCCACCGGCTCTAAAGTATTCGCCATATCCAAAACGTGTGTAACTGGTTTTCCTTGATGAAATAATGCGCCACTGGCAACAGCCATAACGGAGGCACTAATTATAAAAATCAAAATAGCCGCAGTGATAGAATCTTTCTTTTGCTGATTTAAATTTTTAATTGTCCACCCTTTCCCTTTGATAAAAAGTGGCCTGGATAAAAAAGTTGCAGCGGCCATAGTTGTGCCTACAAAAGCGGCCAGCATCATTTTACCTCCTTTTACATCTGGAATTGAAGGAATTAATCCCTTAACGACCTCAATAGGAAGTGGTGAAACATAGAATAGCGAGACTATAAAGGACAATCCCATAAAGGTGACGAAAATCACTAAGATCTTTTCAAAGAAAGTATATTTTCCAACCCACATAAGTGAATAAAATATGCCAATTATTAATATCGCGATTGTTAAAACAGTCTCATATTTAAATGGTCTCAATCCTTCAAAATTCATTGCAAAAATTTCAAAAAGCAAGTTAGACGAAATACCAAGAATTCCCATTAAAGAATTCCATTGGCCAAAGGTTATTCCGACAATGATTAAGATGGCTAAAATTTTTCCGCCTTTAATATGTTTTTTAAATCCATAAAGTGCCGTTTCCCCAGAAATTAATGTATAATTTCCATAGGCAAACATCAAAACTCCAGAAAATATACAACTTAACAAAAGAACCCATAACAATTGCATTCCATACGTGCTTCCTGCCACAATCATTGAAGTCACACTTCCTGTTCCGATGGTATAGCCAATTGCAAAAATACCAGGTCCAAAACCTAAAACTAAGGCAATAATTTTTTTTATTAAAGATCTTTCACCTGTTACTTCTCGCATAATATTTATTTTTTATTTAGATGTTCCATTAATATTAATTTATTTCTATTTCCAATCTGTATGATAAAACTTTTCTGTATCGTCATCATTTCGTTGATAAGTATGAGCGCCAAAATAATCTCGTTGCGCCTGAATTAAATTTGCTGTTGATTTTGCCGTGGAGAAATTATTTAAAAAATTAACTGCTTCACTAAAACAAGGAATAGCCAACTCATTCATAATACATTGTGATATCAAATGGTTTGCAGAAGGCTTTAATGCTTTAATTTGTTTCACAATGCTTTCTTCAATCAATATATTATCAGTTTCTTTTAAAATAGCGACCATGGTTCTCATTAAGTTAGATTTAATGATACAGCCATTAGTCCAAATTCGGGCAATTTCACTTAAATTTAAATCCCATTTATATGTTTTGGCTGCCTCAGAAATTAATTTAAACCCTTGATAATGATTTATGATTCTGGAAAACTGATAGGCATTTAAAACTTCATCATTTAATGGGTTAAGTTTCAATGTTATATTTTCTTTACCATATTTTTTTTGTAATTTAATCCTGTCTTCTTTATAAAATGAAGTATATCGGGCAAACAGGGCGGATGCAATTAACGTGCTTGGAACACCCAATTGTGCAGCGGCAATTGTTGCCCAATTACCGGTGCCTTTATTTCCTGCTTTATCCATTATTTTATCGATTAACCAATCTTCCCCGTCTTTTTTTCTTATAATCTTAACAGTGATATCTAACAAATAACTGTCTGCCCTTTCCTTCCAGGATTCCAGAATAGTTGCAATCTGTTCTAAGTTATTGCCTGACGCTTTTAAAATACTAAATACCTCAGCCAAAAGTTGCATTTCAACATATTCAACCCCGTTATGTACCATTTTGACAAAATGACCACTTCCATCATTTCCAATATAGGCACAGCAAGGCAAATTATTTTCATCTTTGGCCGCAATAGTTTCTAAAAATGGCTGAACCACTTTATAAACATCTTTATTACCTCCTGGCATAATACTAGGTCCGTTTAATGCACCTTCTTCACCCCCTGAGACACCTGCTCCTATAAAATGAATTTTTTTTGACTTTAAATAATCAAATCTTTCTTTTGTATGTATGTAGTTTGAGTTTCCGCCATCAATTAAAATATCACCTTCTGATAGGTATGGAATAATATTTTCAATTACTATATCAATTGCATTTCCTGCGTTAACCATTAACATAATTTTTCTTGGTTTTTGTAATGAATTTACAAATGGCTCTAATTCATCAAATGGAAGGGCATCCGAAAGCACATCATATTCTTTTTTAAAATTAAACGCAACCTTTTCTTCTAAATCAGAAACATGTCTGTTATAAATTGAAATTTTAAATCCATTTTTAGCCAAATTTAAGCTTAAGCTTTTGCCCATTACCCCAAGTCCTATCAATCCAAAAACAGCTTTATTCAAAAATTCTTCCTTAATGATGTGAACTATTTCTTCAGGGGTGAAGTCAATATCAATTTGTAGTGCATTGTTTGGCACTTCTAGAATATCAAATTGTGATTTTAATAAGGTGATTGGCATAAAATGATGCTCCCTGTTTTTCAATCGTTCATGCACTTGCTCAATGGATCCCTTTAAAAAAACCCATTTTACATTTTTTTCTAACCCATTACTTAGTAGCTCTCGATATTTCTCTTTTAATGCAGAACATGCTATAATACAAGAATTTGTATTTAATTGACTCTTAGCAAGCTCATTTAATCTTGTTAACCACCCAAACCGATCATCATCATCCAGAGATGCACCACTGGCCATTTTTTGTATATGCTCCTTAGAATGATAATCATCACCATCAAAAAAAGGAATTGACAATTCTTCAGATAAAAGCTTTCCAATAGTACTCTTGCCGGTACCTGACGTTCCCATAATAAAAATGACTGAATTACCGCTGTTTACCATTCGCATCTTGGCTGATTATTGTTAATATTTTTAAGATATAATAATTGGTTTACCAGTTTGGTTTACCAAAAATACATATATTTGCTTATAAAACAAGAATTACTTTAAAAATTAATTCAGCAGCATAATGAAAATATTAACATCCATTACCAGAGAAAAATTAATGCAAGTTAGCACTGCAACCATTGCCACCTGTCTTTTTAAAAAAGGATTTAAAAACCAGTTCATTCAAAATGTACAGCCACTAAGATTAGGAAAAGTAAATATGGTTGGTGAAGCTTACACGCTAAGATATATACCTGCAAGAGAAGATTTGAATCAAATAAATGTTTTTAGCGACCCTAATCATCCACAAAGAGTTGCCGTTGAAAATTGCCCTGAAGGTGCTGTGTTAGTTATTGATAGCAGAAAGAACGCAAGAGCAGCATCAGCAGGTTCAATACTTGTTACCAGACTTATGGTGAGGGGTGTCGCCGGCATTGTTACCGATGGTGGGTTTAGGGATTCCGCTGAAATCGCTGCATTAAATTTTCCGTCATTTCATCAAAGCCCTTCAGCTCCAACGAATTTAACATTGCATCAGGCTATTGATATTAACGTCCCTATTGGTTGTGGCGATGTTGCTGTATTTCCGGGCGATGTTTTAGTGGGTGATGATGATGGTGTTATGGTAATCCCGGCAAATATTGTTAATGAAGTTGCTGAGGAATGTGTAGAAATGACAGTTTTCGAAAATTTTGTTTTAGAAAAGGTAAATGAAGGGCAATCAATAATAGGTCTATATCCACCAACAAATGAAAATACATCAAAAGCATTTTCTGTCTGGAGAAATATAAATAATTTATGATATTTAAACACCCCGTCTCCAGCAGTATTTCGTTCCTCATGAACTTGTTTCATGACCTTATGAATTAAAATAAATTAACTGCATACAGCTTCCAATTCCGCACAATAAGAGCTTCCTAAAAAGTCAGCACTTATTTTTTGCCATTGCCCTCTTTTAATCCGTTTCTATTAGAATATTCTCAACAAAACAGAATGTTTAGCAGGTAATAAGGTGTTCGCAATCCGCTTCATTTTGTTCAATAAAATACAATTAAAAATGCTCGTTTACAAAAATTAAATTTTTAAACCGTTTTATTGACCTTAGTGATGCTTATTGTGCTATTTTTGGTTTTCTAACGGGTAACGGTAAAATAAAATCTTAAATTCTAACTTTTTAAAAAATTAATAATTAAGTTATGCGCTTTTATTTGGAAATAGCCAATAATTCGGCTAAATATTCACCCCACATCATTGGATTAGAATGAGTTCCATGACCACTGGTTTCATCTGTAATTGGCAATAGGATGAATTTTCCATTTTCTACCTTCTTAATTTCTTTCTCCATCAAACCTAATTCTGGAGGATTAACCTGATCATCTGCTGAGTTAATAGCAATCAAAGGTGCTTTTATTTTTGAAAGGTGAGGGGCAGGATTATAAAACCTTGATGACTCAAACGCATACATCATATCATTAGCATCCATTATTGATAAATACCTGTCCACCAGTTTATCAAGCATTTCTTCAGCTTCTTCTCTGGTTGGCGCAGATTTTTGCCATTGAAGTGGGCTACTCACCATAAACATTAGCTGACCTATAGCCCCGGACAGGCCTACTTTTGGTTGTTCACTATATTCACCATTTTTCCATTCAGGATCCATTTTGATAAGTTTAACAATCAATGCTCTTTGCATTCTATTTCTTCCTGCTATTTCTACCGGTAAACTGGCTAAAGGCATAATTGCATCCATAAAATTAGGATAAGTATATCCCCATACCCAGGATTGCATTCCCCCCATTGATGTGCCCATTACCAATCTTAGATGATTTATATTTAAATGCTCCGTTAATAATTTATAATTTGCGTGAACCATATCGTCATAAGTATATTCAGGAAAATCCATGCGTAATCCATCACTTGGTTTACTTGATTTCCCGTGACCAATATCATCTGTTAATATAATGAAATACTTATTTGCATCCAATAGTTGTCCCGGGCCAAACAAATTACCTGCAAATCTGGAATTTAAAAAACTTTTTCCATTCCCGGTAGTTCCGTGCTTGATCAAAACAGCATTATTAACTTTGCCATCTTTTCCTTTTGCAGGTTTTCCAAGGGTAATATAATGAAGATTTAATTCCTTTAGTTTTTTGCCATTTTCAAATTCAAAATTTTTAATTACATAATCTCCTTCTAAAGGAGTTGGATAATTTTGGCTAATCATTCCATTAACAAACAGAAAAAGAATGATTAAAAACATATATATTTTTTTCATATTTTATATTATTTAATAATTAATATCCGGCAGCCTGTCCATCCTTTCTCGATTCGGAAGCTCCAAAATATACCCCTCTTTCAGCATCATACATTATTGCTTGATAACCTCCATAATAACCTCCAAATCCAACTTCATGTCCCATTGCCATTAACTTCCTGATTTCTTCAAAATCAAAGCCGCTTTCAATTAATATTTTACCCTTGCCTAATGCGAGTTCCCCTGTTACATCAGATGACCCTATATGTTCAAATCTGGAGGCATCACCCGCTTCTTGCAAATTCAAACCAAAGTCGATAATATTCATTAAGATTTGTACGTGACCTTGTGGTTGAAAATCTCCACCCATTACGCCAAAACTCATATAAGGTTTTCCATCTTTGGTTACAAAGGCAGGTATAATAGTATGAAAGGGGCGTTTTTCGGGTGCATATGAATTTGGTTTTCCTTCTTGTAAATCAAATAATTCTCCTCTATCTTGTAACATAAAACCGAGTTTCGGCGGAACCATTCCTGACCCCATCCCTCTATAATTACTTTGTATCAAGGAGACCATATTACCTTCTTTATCGGCCACAGTCATATACACTGTTCCGGTATGACTTACTTTGCCGGCTTGATAAGTTCCTGCTTTATCTGGATTTATCAATTCTCTTCTTTTATCAGCATATTCCTTCGAGAGCAATTGTTGTACAGGAACTTTCACAAAATTCATATCCGCATAGTACTTGGCCCTGTCTTCAAAAACCAATTTTTTGGCTTCATTAACGATATGCAAATGCTTTGCACTGCCAAATGAAATATCACTAAAATCAAAACCTTCAATTATATTAAGCATTTGTAGTGCAGCAAGTCCCTGCCCATTAGGTGGAAGTTCCCATACGTCATAACCTCTATAATTGGTTGAAACCGGTTCTACCCATTCCGAATGATGTTTGGCTAAATCTTCATAGCTAAGAAAACCACCCTGTTCCTTTATAAAGCTTGAGATAGTTTTAGCAATCACTCCCTTATAAAACGCATCTCTACCTTCTTTGGCAATTTTTCTGTAGGTTTCTGCCAAAAAGGGATTTTTAAATATATCACCTTTTCCAGGTACTTTTCCATTGTTCGTATAAGTTTCTTTAACGTTTGGGAATTGCTTCATATATCTGGTAACGGAACCTTCTAAATAATAGGCAACAAGTTCAGTAACGGGAAAACCCGTTTCCGCATACTTTATAGTAGGGGAAAGAATTTCATCCATAGACAATTTTCCGAATTTATTGTGCAATTCAAACCAACCATCAACACAACCGGGTACTGATACAGGAAGGGGGCCAGTTGCTGGAATCTTTTCAATGTTATTATCTTTAAAATATTTCAAAGTCAAAGATTTAGGTGATCTCCCACTTGCATTTAATCCATATAATTTTTTGGTTTTTGAATCCCAAACAATTGCAAAAAGATCTCCTCCAATACCACTACCGGTGGGTTCCATTAATCCCAAGGCTGCATTTACTGCTATTGCAGCATCTACAGCAGTACCACCTTTTTTTAAAATATCCAACCCTATTTGGGTCGCAAGTGGTTGACTTGAAGCCACCATTCCATTTTTGCCAATTACTTCTGATCGTGTGGCAAAATTTCTACCCGTAAGCCTGTCCTGGGCAATAGAAGATATGCCCAGGAAAACAAAAAGGATGAAAATTGATTTTTTCATATTAAATTCCATTTAAATTAGATGCTTTTTAAAAATTGGTTTAAAATATATCCCAAAATAATTTTGTTTCTGTATTATCGCCACCTATGTTAGATGCGGCAATAGTATAATTTGCATTATTTAACTGCTGTTCATTTCCAGGATATCTCAGTCTGTTTGGAAAACCTGAAATTGCATTTTCTGCCAATGGTAACTGTGGATGATCCAATCTTCTCATTTCTGTCCAAGCTTCAAAGGGACGGTTATATAAAGCTATCCATTTTTGAAAACCAATTTTTTGTTTCCAATCCCCCAATGCTGTAGCATATGCCACTTTAGGTTGATTTAAATATGTCTCAGCTTCTGCATCAGATCCACCCCAAGCCAAAATGGAATACTTTATAGCATTGTTGTAATGTTCTTCAGCTGTACCAGGAATATTATAGCCTCGTTCTTTCGCTTCTGCTCTTAGAAATTCAACTTCAACTATATCAAGAAGCACATTCGGAGCATCTGGTGCAGCGATCTGTGCGCTCGGTTTGGACATCCCTGGATAATTACTTGCACGCCCCACAACACCTCCAACATATTCTCCTACATTATTCAAACCAAAATAACTAGGTAAACGTGGATCATTTAACTCAATAAGCTCGTCTATTAAATCCTTTGCGGCAATATAATCAGTTCTATTTGCTAAAACCAATTCATTATACAAAGGATTATTATTAGGAGGTGAATTATAGTATTGAATAAATGCAGTTTCATTTATATTTATAATTGCATTTGCATTTGCTTGTTCAAAAGCAGTTTTAGCCACGTTAGCATTAACATCAGCATAAGTTATTGCCATTCTTAATTTTAATGAATTGGCAAACGCTATCCATTTTGAAACATTTCCGTGATAAATGATATCTTCAGAAGAAGAAAAACCGCCACCAACATCGTTTAAGCTAATAATATCTTCATCAAGTCTCCTTAATAAATCATTATAAATTGTTTGTGCATCGTCATAAACAGGGAAAAGATTATTATCATCTAATGCCTCTGAATAAGGGATGTCTCCAAATGTTTTCACCAATATATCATAAGTATAAACTTGCATTATATCTACCATCGCCAATTGATTGGCTTTTTTGGCAGGGCTTAAAGTCTCATCCTTTGAAATTATTGAAGTAGATGCTTTTAAATCATTTAAAACATCTTTATACATTCTACTCCACCAATTTTCATGAATTGCTCTTGTAATATAATCATATTGTGCCTCTTGCTGGATAACTGCCTGTCCCCAATGCTTCACAATATGTCTAAAAATATTAATATTTACACTAGCTGAAGCCAAACCATCAGATAGATTTTTAACTGCATTGGTAAATAAAGGGCCTTGTGGCACACTAGCGGCTCTCTTTGTTTCCTCATTAAAAGTTGTAATATCCTTAGTACAAGCTATGAAAAGAAGGATACTGGAAATAATTATAATAAATATTTTTTTCATCACGTTGTGTTTATATTTTTAATTTAGCATTAAGACCAATTGTTCTGGTGGTTGGATATGAACCACTTTGGTATCCTTGTATGTTACCGGATGAAAGGTTCTCTTCTGGATCTGCATAAGGAACATTTTTATGGATGATCCAAAGATTCCTTCCAATAAGTGACAACTCAATATCTTTAAAATATTTGGATATCATTTTTTCTGGTAGTGAATATGAAAGGGACAATTCTCTAAGTTTTACATAACTAGCGTCATAAACAAACTCTGATTGTGGCTCATAAAAACTATTATTGGATGTAATGGTAACTCTTTTGGTATTTGGATTACCATCTGCTGTAACACCTGGTAATATGATGCCACCTCCATCTATAACTGCATCTCTAACAGGATTTCCAAGTTCGTTTAAGCCTACTGTTCTTGGATAAAGCCCAGCAGCACTTCCGTAATACATATCTAATGAAAATAAATCCCCACCTTTACGAACATCAATTAAGAAACTTAAAGTAAGACCTTTATACTTAAATGTATTATTTATTCCTCCTATCCAATCTGGATTTATATTTCCTATAACATTAGAAGTCGTAGAAGATATTTTCCATAATCCGTTTTCTTTGACGATTCTTTCTCCGTTTAAATATTCATAGGTAGCACTCTGGAGTTCTCCGTATGGTCTTCCAGCCGTGGCATTTAAACTAACGCCGCCCTGAAATGAAGCAAGTCTTAAATTGGTGCTGTTTTCATATAATGAAATTACCTTATTTCTATTACGGGAAAAATTAACGTTCACATTCCAGGAAAAATCTTGGTTCCGAACAGGTGTCCCAAATAATGATAACTCTACACCTTTATTTTCTATGTCACCCGCATTAATGAATTTACTTGAATATCCAGTTGTTAAAGAAACTGCCACTGGTATAATTTGATCAACAGTATTGGTATGATATAAAGATGCATCAAATCCAAACCGATTATTAAAAAAAGCCATTTCTAATCCTATTTCCCTGCTTTTAGTCATTTCAGGTTTTAAATTAGCGTTGTTTTTAGTGTCGGGTAAAGAAAATAATAAACCGCTTCCAAAGGGATTAGGTTTGTCATATACATCACTAAGACTTCCCCATGGTGCATCATTCCCAACAGTTGCATAATTTGCTCGTATTTTACCGGATGAAATCCATTCCATAGATTCTAAGTGATGTGAAAAGAGCCAACTGCCAGACAATGCATAATAATTATAAGCATTATTATTAGATGGCAGAGTAGAAGAAATATCCCTGCGTAAAGTACCGTCCAAAGTTAAAAAGTCATGATAGGTTAGTGTAGCTCCACCAAAATATCCATCTACTGCTTTAGGTTGGTAATTTTCTATCGGTGCAGGAACAGTTCCCACAGAATTAGAAATAGAATATAAATTAGGCACTATTAATCCTCCGGATGTTGAAGAAAATACAGAGGTAATGGTATTTCTTCTTATGTTAATTCCAGCAAGTGCATTAAGATTAAAATCTTCTGATAATTTTTTGTTGAGCGTTGTAAGAAAATCATAATTTGTTTCATTATAACTTCTGTCAAAACGGGAATATGAAGCAATGCCAGAACTTCCTACCGCCACTCTTTGCTGTTGAAATTCATTATAATTATCAATAGAGATTCGTCCTAAAAGTTCTAACCATTCAGTAATTTTATAATTTAGAAACATATTTCCTATTACCCTATTTCTTGTGTCATTCTCAAAATTTTCGTAAATAGTCCAGTAAGCGTTATTTGAAAATGCAGGTCTTATACCTTCTGATGTGGTTGGGTCTGCCCAATTCCAAGTAATGTTTCTTCGCGTTCTAAAATAAGCTTCCTTTTGTTCCTGAATATCTACATTTGTTTGATTAAAATGTCGAAAAGTACTGTTTATATTTCGACCGCTGTCATATCCGGTACCATATCTACCGTGGCCATTTATTTGAGAATAATTTCCCATTGCCCCTATTGTAAGATTACTCAGTAGATTATAGCTCCCATTCAGACTGAAATTGTTTTTTTGAACTTCACTATTTGGTACTGTTCCCCTTTCTTCATTTCTTGTATAACCAAATTTAACGGAACCTTTATCTGCAATCAAACCATCTATTATAATACTATGATTACTGGAAATTGAAGTTTCATAAAAAGTCTCTGGCCCATTTTTTGGGTAAATCCAAGGTTTTGGTTGAAGGTAATTTGGGGAACTTGGATCGAAAGCTTCCCAATCATAAACCATGAGATTAGCATCGTAATTTGGACCCCACGATCTGGGAGCAAATGTTGGAACTACCAGATCATCTTCTGCATCTCCGTTAACATCAAAAAGCAGAAATCCATCTCTTCCATATGGAGCAGAACGTCCAGCACCATAATCCTTTTGGTATTCAACAAAAGTTGACTTGTCAATTTTACCAATAATTAAAGCAGAATTCACAGAAATGTTGAGACCCTTTTTTGCCTTTTTAGTAGTAATCATAACAACACCGTTCGCAGCTCTTGAACCGTATAAAGCACTTGCAGCCGCGCCTTTTAAAACATTAATTGATTCAATGTCATTTGGATTGATATCCGCAGCTGCATTTCCATAATCATAGCCACCACCACCTGTCTGTTGTGTGGCGGAATTGGTATTTGAATTATCTACAGGCACTCCATCAACAACAAATAAAGCTTGATTATTTCCTGTTAAGGATTTTGCGCCACGAATAACTACGTTTACCGAACCACCAATTGCATTTCCCTGCGTGATTTGCACACCCGAAATTTTACCGGATAGTCCAGAAGCTACATTACCACCTTTCGTTTTATTTACATCTTCTCCATCTATCTGCTGGGCAGCATAAGGCAAAATATTTTTTTTACGTTGAATTCCAAAAGCAGTTACCACCACTTCATCTAGCCCTTGGGCATCATCTTGCATAACAATATTGATGTTGTTTGATGAACTTATAGTTTGTTTAACTATTTTCATGCCAAGAAAGCTAAATTGCAATACTTCTCCTTCTTTAGCTATGATACTATAGTTTCCATTAAAATCTGTTGAAGTTCCTCTACTAGTTCCAACAACAATAACACTTACACCAGGGAGTGGCATACCACTACTGTCAGTTACCAAGCCTTTAATTTCTTTTTGTTGGTCAATTAATAAATTGATAGAATTTTCTACATTATTAGTATTAATAGGAGTTCTTTTAATGATAATTTGTTTGTCCATTAATTCTGTAGAAACAAACATCCCTGAAAACATATTATTTAAAATATTATGAACTTTCTCGTTTTTTACATTAACTGAAACAACCTTTTCAACATTAATATCATTTCTATTGAAAAGAAATTTGAAATCTGTTTTCATTTCAATTTCGTGCAAAACCTTTTCAATAGTGACATTGTTTAGGTTCAATGTTATTTTTGTGTTTTGGGCATAATTGCTTGCTTCAATGTTGAAAATGGAAACTATTAGCAAAAATGTGGTTAATTTCATTTTTAAATTAAAATTAAAGCAGAATAAGTCCATTCTCTTATTCTTAATAAGATTTTTCATACTTTTGTTTTGGATTAGTGATTAATGATTTTTTTAATTCACTTTTTTTATGATCGGGAGATGTTGGTCCATCTTCCGATTTTTTATTTTATAAAGTGACATGATTTAATAGGTTTGTTTCAATTCATAAATGTTTATGTTTTTTAGTTAATAATTATTTGATTATTTTTTAAAATATACTGAAATTTGTAACTCTTATTAAAAGCGAAGAGTACCTCTTCAATTGTTTCAATATCAAATGTTGCATCATAATATTGTTCATTCAATTTAGTATTGTTATTTGTGATGCTAACATTATAATGTCTTTCAAGCTTTTTAAGGATGTTTTTAAACTGTGTATTTTTAAAAATAAGTTTTCCGTCTATCCAACCAGTGTAGTCATTCGTATTAACCTCTTCAATAATAATATTGTTCCTGCTATTATTCCATGAGGCCTTATGGCCAGGTTTCATTTCTAATGAAGTTGCCTTATCATATTTTTTATCGTCGCCAAAAATGCTTACCGCTCCCTCTACAAGCACTGTATTTATTGATGAATCTTCTGGGTAAGTGGATACGTTAAATTTTGTTCCCAATACTCTGACATTCATGTCATCACCATTAACAATAAAAGGATGTTTTGCGTCTTTGGCAACATCAAAATAAGCTTCTCCTTCTAATAAATAAACTTGTCTATTTAGCCCTGTAATAAATTTTACAGGGTACTTTAAAACAGTTCCGGAATTCAAATAAACCTCAGTGCCATCTGATAAAACAACTTGAAATTTTTTCCCGTTAGGTATAGTTAATATGTTGTAGGCTAATTTTTCAGCGCTATTTTCTTTTTCATAATTCAACATGTTTCCACTTTGTTCAGCTATTATTTTCCCTGTTTCATTTATAATTTTTTGATCTCCACTGGAATTGATAATTTTTACATTCCCGTTTTCTAATTCTATTGTAATATCGTCTTTGGCAATTATCAACTGATTTTTAGGAACCTCTATTGTTTTATGATAATTCATAAAATAAAAACCAATGCCAAGCACTCCAATAAAAACTGCAGCATATTTTAACAAAGCTGTCAAACGATTTTTATTCTTATTTTTTTTCATCAATTTAATTTTGTCTAGCAACAAAATATAGGCTTCCTGTGAATCAATAGTATTATATTTTATATCTAAAAGCAGTTTTGTCTTTAAATATTCTTTGAAGGTTTTTTGATTTTTTTTCTTTTCAAGCCATTTCAATAATTGCTTTATTTCAGCTTCTGAGGCCTCTGAAGCCAAATATTTACTAATAATTTTTTTATTTGAAGATGGTGTCATTTTATTAATTTAATTGCGTAATTAGTAATAAGACGAAGCGTTTGTTAAACACCCTCAATATATTTTTTATTATTTTTAAAATAAAGTGAAAAATATGATTAATTCCTTGTTGATTTCGCACTGCGAAATGAAAGTAGCAGAAATAGAGAATATGAGCTATTATTAAGTTTCTTTCTTAATTTTTTTAAAGCGATAGACATATGTCTTTCTACAGTTTTTATAGAAATGTTTAATTTATCTGCTATTTCTTTATATTTTAAACCTTCCTTTTTGCCTAGCAGAAAAACTTCTTTACATTGGGTGGGTAAATTATCAATTTCTAAATCAATGGCAAGATATAGATTCTCAAGATCTTCTGATGAAATTTCGCTAAACTCCAATAGAGTTTCCTGCTTTAAAAGGTTTAATTGATTGGTTTCTTTTATAATTCTTCTTTGAGTATCAATAAAATGGTAATAGATGGATTTAAGAAGATAGCCTTTTAAAGAACTGTGAACATTTAAGTTCGAACCTTTGCTCCATATTTTTATCATGGTCTCCTGAACTATATCTTTAGCTAAATCATCATTACCGCATAAAGCCTTGGTATAATTATATAACTCAGAATAATATAATTTATATACATGGTTTAATGCATCTTCATTTCCTTTTTTAAGTTGTAAAATAAGAGTCGATTCGTCAAAAAAATCATATTTATTTAGATGCATGGCCTAAATATAAAATTAAAAATTAAATAAACTAATTTTATTGTACAAAGAAAAATAATCCACTTTTAAAATCTACTTTACAGGAATTCTTAAAGATTTTAAATTTGAATTAAATTATAGTTTAACCCGTTGGGTGCAATTATTTTAGATTAAAAATATGGATTAGATATTTGTCAAGATACTAAAATTCAGTATCTTAAAGTCGAAAAACAACCAATATCTATGACAAATATAGTAAAAAATTATTTAAGAGTTTTAGAAGTTATAAGTTCCTCAAATTGTGAATCAGAATTCAAGTCTAGTGTTGGAAGGAAAGAAAAAATGTCTTATTTAGAGATAGTTGTATTGAGTTTAACAGTTTAATTTATGTCAATTGACAGTGAAAATTCACTTTTCAGGCAATTTAATAATAATCAAATTCCGAATCTAATAGAGCGAAATCAGTTTAATAAAAGAAGAAGGAAATTGTTTTTATTTTCTGAAAAAGTCAGAACAAAATTAGCTTCTTATTTTTTAGAATTTGAAGACTATTTTATTGTGGATAGTATGCCAATAGAAATTACAAACCACAATCGTATGTTTTTAGAAAATCAAGAAAAAGAATTGAAACCCTTTTTTTACAATTGTGTGACCAGTTCCTTATAAGAAAAAATTACGCTAAAACTTTTGAAGGTTTTAAAACCAGAATTTTAGCAAAAATAACTGCTTTAACATTGGTTCAATATATCAATAAATTTATATTCGACAGGCCAATAAATAATATTAAAATTCAAATAATTTAATTACACCCAACGGGTTAAAAATTAAATGAAAAGCTCCTTTTTAAGGGGCTTTTGTTTTTAATATAGTTGACAGCTTTTAAGTTTTATAGATTAAATAAAGTCATTAATTAAAGCCTGAAAAAGGCTCACTTAGATTTCAAAAGCTAAAATTTCCCAACCGCACGACAAACATTTAGTATATTTACATTGATGAAAATACTTTGTTTTATACTATCATTCTATGTTTTGTTCCTTGCGTCAGCACCTTGCTGTTTGGGCGACAACTGCAATGACGAAATAAAAACAGCGCAGTCAGACAATCATTCACAAGACCATAAAGACAGCGACTGCAATGCTTGTTCCCCATTTTTTACTTGTGGAACTTGTTCGGGTTTTGTTTTTACAAGGGTTGTGGTCGACTTTAAAGAAATTCCTTTCATTAAAGCCAAATTTCTTGCTTTTTACAAATCTCAATTTGCAAATAACTTTTTTGCTAAAATCTGGCAACCGCCCAAAATAAGTTAATGATAAAATAAGTAGTTTCGCCACTTTCTGTTAGCGTTGCTAATTCTAATATTATTAGCTTAAATCATACTACAAATGAAAAAATTCATCTTGCCTTTGTTGGCAATCATATATACCTCGTTGGCTTTTGGACAACATACCTTCAAAGCCATTATCAAAGACAGCGAAAGCAAAGAATTGCTTATCGGTGCAACAGCAATTTTACAAGGCACAACCAATGGCGCCAGTGCAGACCAAAACGGTCTTATTGAACTCAAAAATATTCCTGACGGAAAACAAACCATCATTTTTAGTTATTTGGGATATCAAGAAAAAAAGTACACATTTCATTTTCCTTTGATTCAAATCGAACCATTTGAAATTCTGCTTTCTGCTGACGAAGGCGAAGAACTGGAAGAAGTGGTAATTTCTTCTACCCGTTCCAGCAGAACCATTGACAATATTCCGACAAGAATTGAAGCCATTTCGGGAGAAGAACTGGAAGAAAAAGGAAATATGAAACCTGGCGATATTCGAATGATGCTGAACGAAAGCACAGGCATTCAAACCCAACAAACTTCAGCCACAAGCTACAATTCATCCATCAGAATACAAGGTCTGGACGGAAAATATACGCAAATATTAAAAGATGGCTACCCACTATATTCAGGATTTTCAGATGGATTGAGTTTGTTGCAAACAACGCCTCTCGACTTACAACAAGTGGAAGTAATTAAAGGTGCCTCCTCCACACTTTACGGTGGTGGCGCTATTGCAGGATTGGTAAATCTTGTTTCAAAAACACCAAAAGAAGTAAGGGAATTAAGTTTTATGCTTAACGGAACTTCCGCATTGGGTATGGATGTAAGCGGGTTTTACGCAAAAAAAAATAACAAAGTCGGCACAACCATATTCGCATCCTATAACACCGCAAAACCTTATGACCCTTCCGAAATTGGTTTTACCGCAATTCCTAAATATACGAGATATACTGTTAATCCGAAAATATTTGTGTATTTCAATGACAAAACCACTTTGTCTGCTGGTGTAAATACCACTACTGAAGAGCGCATAGGCGGAGATATAAAATATATTGAAAACAATGGTGACGATACACATAGTTATTTTGAAAAGAATAAAACAAATCGTTATAGCGCCCAACTAGGACTTGACCATTCCATAAACGCCAACTCAAAACTGTCCTTTAAAAACAGCTTGAGTTATTATGACAGGGCCATTGAAATTCCAAATTTTAAATTTTCGGGGGTTCAATTAGCTTCATTCAGCGAAGCAACATTTAATTACAAAGTTGAAAATTCAGAATGGATTGCTGGTTTAAATCTATGGACCGATAAATTTAGCCAAGATAAATTTGACAGCTCAAAAGCAGTAGATTACCATTACACAACCTTTGGTGGATTTGTTCAAAATACCTGGAACGCAACGGAAAAATTCATCCTTGAAACCGGCTTGCGTGGCGACTATCAAAATGAATATGGCTTTTTTGCATTGCCCAGAATTTCCGGACTTTTAAAAGTGAATCCGAAATTGTCAATAAGGCTTGGCGGCGGCTTGGGCTACAAAACCCCAACAGTTTTTACTGAAGACGCAGAACGAATTCAGTTTAGAAATGTTTTGCCTATCGCTATTTCAGATACAGAAGCAGAAAAATCTATCGGCGGAAATTTTGACATCAATTACAGAACGTCACTTTCAGACAATATGTCGTTCAGCATCAATACCTTACTTTTTTATACCCAAATAAAAAACCCGCTAATTCTTACCCAAAACACTGAAAATTTATATGAATTTCAGCAACAAAATGGCTCAATTGACACGCAAGGAATTGAAACAAATGTAAAACTGACTTATGGAGACTTAAAACTTTTTATCGGTTACACATTGGCTGATGTTAAAGAACATTATAATGAAACGTCAAATACTTTTCCATTGGTGGCAAAGCATCGGCTTAATAATGTTTTGATGTACGAGATTGAAGATTCCTTAAAAATGGGCTTGGAAGCCTATTATTTTAGTCCGCAAAAACTAAATGACGGCGCAAAAGGCAAAGAATATTGGCTATTCGGATTTATGGTTGAAAAAATTTGGGATTCATTTTCCATTTTTATCAATTTTGAAAATTTTGGGGATACCCGCCAAACAAAATTCGACACCATATATACCGGCACAATTACCAACCCAACATTTAGGGACATTTACGCACCAGTTGACGGATTTGTAATAAACGGCGGACTGAAATTAAAACTCTAAATTTTTCGATATTAAAGAAATGCTCTTTTCTCAACAATTATCAAAAAAAAACCTACTGAAAATCAGTAGGTTTTTTTATGGAGATTGGTAAAGCAAACCAAAAAATGAATCTAAAATTGCTCTAAAAAAAGAATGCGTTTTTCAATAGGCGGATGTGTTGAAAATAAGCCCTTTAAACCTCCAAATAAACTTGCTGAAGTGTCTTGCGGGGTGTTTTCAATAAACATTTGCTGCACTTCTTCACTCTTCACTTGTTTCACATGGTGATTAACTGCAATTTTTTTCAAAGCAGAAGCCAGTGCCCAAGGTTTTCTTGTCATTTCAACAGCACCACTGTCGGCCATATATTCTCTTTTTCTGCTTAAAGAAAACTTAAACAACATCGAAATAAGGTAAGCTATCAAAGAAACCGCTAAAATTACAATCATTAATTTCCCGGAATCTTTATCGTCTCTTCGGCTGCCCATTCCGCCATATAAAAAATTGCGGAAAGCTATTTGTACCACAAAAGAAAAAATGCCAACAAAAACAATGGTAACCACCAATAGCCGCACATCTTTATTGCGAATGTGCATCAATTCGTGCGCAATTACGCCTTCCAGCTCGTGGTCGTCAAGGGTATCAATAATGCCTCGAGTTAATGTCACTGTATAGTTTTTTTCTTGCAGTCCGCTTGCAAAAGCGTTTAAAGCCTCACTTTCTATAATGTTTACCGCAGGCATTTTCATTCCCACGCTCATGCAAAGATTTTCCACCAAATTGTAAACCCGCATATTTTCTTTGCGCTCCAACGGTTTTGCGCCGGTTGCCATGGCAATCATTTTTCCGTGGGCAAAATAAGCGATGAGAAACCACACCAAAACAATGGTGGACACAACAGGAACCGCATTTAAAAACAACTCGGTCGCCAGTTCGGGGCTCGGATTTCCGTATTCATCATAAGTGGTAAAATAAACCACGGCAAATACGGAAGCCAAAACCAATAATGGAAATGCAATTAAAAGAAGAACCGATTTCCTGTTGTTTCTTCTTATTTGAGTTTGAATTCCAACAAATGCCACTGCTTAAAATTTAACTTCAGGAGCCACGTCCATTTTTTCTCTTCCCGCAACGCCCAAGTCGAACATTGGTTCGGTTTTAAAGCCAAACATCCCGGCAAAAATGTTATTTGGAAATTTTTGAACGGCTATGTTAAGTTCTTTGGTTGCAGCGTTGAAATAACGTCGTACGGCAGCCAATTTGTTTTCAATGTCAGAAATTTCATTTTGCAACTGGATAAAATTCTGGCTTGCTTTTAAATCCGGATAAGCTTCAACCTGAATGCTCAAACCTTTCAATGCAGCGCCCAATTCTTGTTCGGCGGCAATTTTTTCATTGATTCCTGTTGCTGAAATTGCTTTTTGTCGCGCATTGGTTATCGCTTCCAAAGTACCTCTTTCGTGTTCCATATAACCTTTAACCGCACCCAAAAGTTGTGGAATTAAGTCGTGACGTTGTTTTAATTGCACATCAATATCGGCAAAAGCATTTTCACGGTTGTTTCTAAAACTCACCAATCCGTTGTAAATTGCCATCAACCAAAAAGCCAATACAACAACAATTCCTAAAACAATAAATATTCCCATAATTTTGATTTTTTTAATTAGTTAATAATTAACAAATATAAGAATTAAACCTTGTTTGAAAAAACGCTAGGAGGATAGATACCAAAATATTGATTATCAATAAATTACAAAATAAAAAACAAAAAGTTTACCAAGCTAAATGATTATTGCTGAATTAGTTAACTTTAGAAAGTTACCCATCGAAAAAAAATGCGACAAACTTGGACCTGTCCGCCTTTTCGGTGGGCGTTCCCTGTCGGGCCGCGCTTTCCGTTCTATCTTTTTTTCCGTTTTACTTCAAAAAAGTATGAATTTACCTTGAGCGTAGTCGAAGGGCTTCAATCGCTAACGCGGTTTGAATTAGTAATTAAAATTTGACAATTTCTTGCTGACCGGAGCGCAAGTTTGGGCTTTTATTAATGCAGACACGAGCTGGAAGCTCGCCTAGCATTCGTAATTGGCGCAATCTACAAACTCTTGCTAGTTTTTGGCTTATTCAATCCTTCTATGTAAAGATCACAGTATTTCCCTTCGATAGCGCGAGTGTCACGCTCGTGCTTTTGTTGATGCTAAATTACTTTATGCACGAGCTGGAAACTCGCCTAGCAGGAGACTTTATAAAATTTTAAGAAACTTTACTAATCCTCATCGTGGTCTTCTTCTGTTTGGATCAGAATTAGATTGGAATCATTTCTTATTTCTGTATGTCTTATTTCGCCTCCGGTGGTTCCAACATTTTTGGCCAATACTCCTGCTGCCAATGAAATCAAGATCACCAAGATAAATCCGAATTTCGACAATTTCGATTTTTTGATTTCCAAAAACATGGTTACCAATGAAACTGCGCCCAAAATTAAAATTACGGTAAAAAATAATTCAGCAGATTCTTCGTGCTGATTGATCAATGTTTCGCTTATCCCGGGAATTCTTTCCACAATTTCTTCAGCGCCTTCCCCTGAATAAAAGGCTGCAATTGAAGCCAATGCACTAAAAACAAAAATGCCTAAAGCGATAACTTTTACTTCCGATTTTTTCAATATAATACCAGTTATCAATACCAATAAACCAATTAAAATACCAACAATAGGCAAATGGTTGACCACTAAATGAAAATGCGCTTCGTTCATAATATGCTGTTTTTAAATTTGTTATGTGTTAAATGTTATAAGTTATGCGTTATGTGTGTTATTTTTTTACTTTTAATATTTAATATTTAATATTTAACTTTTAATATTTTTATTAGGATCTTTTACCCCGCTATCGATACGCCAATTAAATGACCAATTCCAAAAGTTATTGCCGCTGCCGCCAAACCGAACAACACTTGTCGGAGTCCCGATTTTACAAATGATTTTCCCGTAATCAACGTAATGGCCGCACCAATCCCAAACAAACCGATGGTGCTTGCAATGGCACTAAACACAATGGCGTTGAATCCTTTCGCAAAAAAGAAAGGAAATACAGGAATGATGGCCCCAATTAAAAAAAGGAAAAAAGACGCAAAAGCTGCTTCCCAAGCCGAACCGCCCAATTCATCGGTGTTAATTCCCAATTCTTCCGTAACAAGTACTTGTTTTGCCTTTTCTGGATTGTCCCAAATTTGCGTTACGGCATTTGTGGCTTCTTGTTCAGAAAAACCTTTGGCACGATATAAAAGAATCAGCTCTTGTTTTTCCTCTTCTGGATTGTTTTCTATTTCCTCAAATTCAAGTTCAATTTGGCGTTCATAAAGCTCTTGAGAACTTCGTACGGAAATCCATTCGCCTAAAGCCATAGAAATAGCGCCTGCGAGCAATCCTGCAAGTCCGGCAATCAAAACGCCGTTGCCTTCCATAGTAACTCCGGCAACGCCCATCACCAAACTCATGTTGGATACCAAACCGTCATTTGCCCCTAAAACTGCGGCTCTTAAGGCGTTACCGCCAACAGTTCTGTGTCTTCCCTCAATTTTTCCTATACCGCCCCCGGTGAAGGATTCCATTGATTTAAGAATGTTAAAATGCCTAGCCTCACTTCCCACTATGGGTTCGTTATTTTTTTGCTTTTTATTCAAAGCTGCCAAGGACATGCTTTTTTCGGTATTGGTAAGGGTGCTTAAAATAATGTTGGCGCCAAACCGTTTTCCCAAATTGGCAATGATTCTTGCCCTGAGTGATGGGCCAGCCAGCTTATAATTAGGATTATAGGCGGCTATTTTGGCATAAAATTTTTCTACGTGCCTGTTTTCAATGGCGACCATTTCCCCGTAAAAAATTTTCAACTCTTCATCTTCTGAAAGTTTCACCATTTGATGGTAAAGAAATGCGGTATCTATTTCGGTTTGTATTGCTTTTTCGAGGTTCATTGCTAATGTTGTAATTAAATTAAATGTATCAAAAGTACCAATAAATCTCACACAATATTCTCAATAAATAGCAATATAATTGGCAAATGATGGATACTATATTGGATAATTTGTCCTAGCATTTTTTTGATTTATTAAAACAATAAGCAAATGTAGCATCCATAAATAAAGGGTCTCTAAACCTTTGCTTAAGATTTGCTTAAAATGTAACGGTGGCCGTGGTGCCAATACCAAACTCACTCTCCACAACAAGTTTCGCATTAATGGCATCCGCAGCTTTTTTGGCAATGCAAAGTCCGAGTCCGTTCCCAAAAATTTCTTTGTGATTTAAGGCATCTGATCTAAAAAAAGGATGGAACAACTTTTCAATATCTTCCTTCTTAATACCAAGACCTTCATCCTTAATTTCACAAATGATCCCCGTTTCAGCATCTGTAACCGTAAATTTCAGACTTGAATTTTTGGTTGAATATTTTATGGCATTGTTTATTATATTGTCCAAAATAATATTGGCATAATACTGTGGCACTGGCGCTTCCTTCGTAATTTCCATATCCAAATCTAACACCAATCCCTTGTTCGAAATTTCATCCTTATGTCTTGATAAAATTTCATCAATAAGAATTGGCAAGGATACCTTTAAAGCTTTGTTTGAAACGACATTATTTGTATTTAATTTTGAATCCAATCTTGCCAGCAACAACAATTGTTCGATAATTGCTGTCATTCGGTCAATTTCTGAAAGGCTGTGCCTTATTTTTTCCTTATATTCATATTGTTCACGAGGTTTCCTGATTAAAACCTCTAAAGTTCCTTTGAGGGAAGCCAATGGCGTTCGAAGTTCGTGCGATGCATCGGAAGTAAATTGACGTTCTTTTTCTATGGCATTTTCTATGCGTTGCAACAGTTCATTTATGCTCGATGACAAATGGAATAATTCATCTTTATGATCGGGTAAATTTACCCTTTCATTCAAGTTATTTTTTGTGATTCTGTTGGTGGTTTCAATAATATTTCTAATTGGAATAATGCTTCTTCCCGCCAAATATCTTGAAATAAAATAAAGACCCGCCAATAGAAGCAGGTAAGAAATTACAAGTACATGCCTTAATTTCAACAACACCATATTTGATGATTCCAAAGACATCGCGGCAACTACATATCCCTTAATTTTGCCATTTTGTTCGATAGGAATTTGAATTTGGCGAATGGCCTGTTTGTTCAAATTTTCATTAAAATATCCACCAAACTGTTCTTGTTTCCTAAACGGAAGTTCATCTTCGTTAAGGTTGGGCGATTTATCCATAAGATTTCCGTTTTTATCGAAAATCTGAATAAAAACAGGATTTACCTGAATTTCCCTATGCTCTATTTCAGCCCATTCAGCCTTATTGATAAACTGAATGCTGTCGCCAAGCATTTTAATTTCATCGGTATGTTTTTCAGCTTCATAAGTCAGGTCGCTGTCCAAATTTTGGTAAACCGTTTCCTGAACCACAAAAAAGACAATCCCAAAAACAACTGCCACAATAATGGCGGTAGCAATCATATAGTGCAATGCAATCCTATTTCTAAAGCTTAGAATCATTTATTTGAAATTTTGTTTTTAAATAGAAAAGCGCAAATTTCGTTTAATCATTTCTGTTGGTTACAAAAATTTATGGGGATTCTTTTAAAGTTCTTTTGCCATATAACCAATTCCTCTGATGGTTTGAATATAATTTTCGTCCTCCTTCAAATTCATTTTTTTTCTCAAAGCATTGATATACACATCAATAACACCGGTGTTATATTCAAAATGAATGTCCCAAACGCTCTCAATAATTCGGGTTCTACGACAAACCATTCCTTTATTCCGCATTAAAAACTCCAGCAACGCAAACTCTTTTTGCGTCAAATTAATTTCCTCGCCATTTTTTAAAACCTGGTGGTTGCTGGTGTTTAAAGTGATATTTCCGAGAATAAATAAGGAATGTTCTCCCGACTTTGGCCTTAATTGAACCTTGATTCTTTCCAAAAGCTCTTCAAAATGAAAGGGTTTTTTGATATAATCATTGGCGCCCGACTGCAATCCGAAAATGGTTTCATCAACTGTATCCTTGGCAGTCAAAAAAATGACCGGCGTGTCTTTAAATTCTTTTCTGAACTGGCGGCAAACTTCAATTCCGCTAATTCCGGGAACCATCCAATCCAATAACAATAAATCATAATCTCCCGAAAGCGCCAATTGAAGACCTTTGTTTCCATTCTCCGCAATATCAACAGAAAAAGATTCTTCCTCAAGACCCTGTTGAAGGAAATTGAATATTCCTGGTTCGTCTTCAACTATTAAAATTCTCATGCCACAAAATTAGTCTTTAAATGTAAAAAAATCTTAGGCATTTCTTAAGAGTTACTTAAAATATTTTCTCTTTTTCAGGATGAAAATTGATTTCCATCATAAAATCTTACTCAAAAACACAGGTTTTTTAAATTTCTTTATACAGAAATTGCGCCACTATCGCTATTTATTGGCCTTTTAATTTAATCCAACTAATTATATGCAAATTGAGGGAAATCATTTTACAACCACTATTTTGATTTTATATTTGAGCTAGAAATTATGTTTAACTTAAATAAAAATGTCATGACACTAGTAAAATTTAGAAAAAGACCATGGGAAAATCTGTTTACATCAGATTTATTGGATTTAGATGCCGGTAATTTATTCAATGATAAATTATGGCTAAAAAGAATGAACGAACCGGCTTTGAACATCAAAGAAAAAAAAGACGAATACGAAATTGAACTTGCTGCTCCAGGATTCGACAAAAAGGATTTTGAAGTTAACATAGCAGATGGCTGCTTGAATATTAAGGCAAAAAAAACTGAAAAAAAGGAAGAAAAAGATGAAAACTATACGCGTAAAGAGTTTAGCTTCAATTCTTTTGAAAAATCTTTACAGCTTCCTGAAACTGTAATTGATGAAAAGATTAAAGCCAAATATGAAAATGGCATCTTAAAATTTAGCCTTGCCAAAAAAGAGGAAGCCAAAAAACAAAAACCAAAAATGATAGAAATTTTGTAAAAGAAGTTTCTTAGTCTTCATTCCGGACTTTATTTCCCCACAAATAAAGTCTGGGATTTAGAAATCACTTAAATTAAATCGATAATAATCCATTAAAATAAAAATATAAAATCATGAAAACTGGAAAAATATTATTAGGCGTATTGGCTGGGGTGGCTGTTGGAGCTACTTTGGGAATTTTGTTTGCACCAGATAAAGGTTCCACCACAAGAAAAAAAATTGCTAAAAAGGGAGAAAAGTTTGCTGATGATTTAGAGGATAAATATGATGAGTTCATAGAAAACATCACTGAAAAATATGAAGACTTAAAAGAAAAAGCTACTGATATGGCGGAAAAAGCAAAACGTAAAGCCGAAGAGTTCACTGAAAAAGCAAAGCATGAAGCCGCAAAAGTGACTGAAAAAGCAAAACATGAAGCTGAAAAAATGGCTAAAAAAGCCAAATATGGAGAAGAAGTTGAAGCATAGTTCAACCTCCATAAACTCAAAAACAAGCGAAGAAATGGCATTTGACGATTAGGGAAAATATGAGTAATATTTTCCCTATTTGTTATACTTAACTCCCTAATTACAAAGCAATCATAAAACCTAAAACTAAAAAAGATGGAAACTCCCAAAAGTTTAATTGAATTGTTATATGAGAAAATAGAAGAATATGGGATAACGACATATGAGCTTACAAAGCTCAAATTATTGAAAACAACAGCAATTGTAGTTCCCTCATTGTTATCGAGACTCATTGTTGTTTTTGTAATTTCCACCTTTATACTTTTTTTGAGTGTAGGAATTGCATTGTTGCTGGGTGAATGGTTGGGTAAATTGTATTACGGATTTTTTATCATTGCCGTATTTTATCTTGTGGTTGGAATAGTGATGCATTTCTATCTTCACAAATGGATTAAAAAGCCAGTTGCCGATTTAATTATTAAACAAGTGCTTAAATAAGATGCTATTATGGGAAAAATAAAATCAATGTCCGACCTTGAAGATACCATCCAAATGCTGGAACGCAAACGCGATGAAGAAGTTGAAATGATGCGAGAAGTATTTTATCTTACTTACGAAAGCTTAAAACCAATAAATATTATTAAAAACATTTTCAAAGAATCCGTTACGCCAGTTACCGTAAAAGACAACTTGGTAAACACTTCTGTTGGATTGGGGTTTGGCTATCTCTCAAAAATATTATTTCAGAGTGTCGTAAAACTTCCGTTTAAAAAGTTTCTGGGAAGCGCTTTAATGCTAAGCGTTGAAAATTTGGTAGCGAAAAATCCTGAAGTTGTAAACTCATTAGCCTCTTTCATTTCGAATGCCTTCAGTAAAAAGTCTGAGAAAGAAGCTGAGAAAGAAGTAGATTATGAACATGATGACGTTCATAGAGAAGTTGATACGGAACCTATAGATTTAGAAACTATCTATTAATATGTAAAAATGGGCAATATATCAGTCTATCAAAAACAGTATTGCTTTTTGTTTATTGTTTTTCAATCCTGATAATTATTGCCCTTCAGCCATGAAAACGACGCAATGGCATTTACTTCTTATTTTTTTCATTCTTATCTTTCTCTTTATAAGAAAAACAAATTATTCAGTTATGGGCCAACATAACGTCTCTGAAACTAATTCTGTTAAGTTATTTCTTTGTGGAGATGTGATGCTTGGAAGGGGAATTGACCAGATACTTCCGCATTCGGTCAATCCAAAATTGTATGAATCATATGTAACAGATGCAAGAGATTACGTGCGCCTGGCAGAAATTAAAAATGGCCCTATTCCGCAACTTGTTTCGTTCTCTTATATTTGGGGAGATGCCATGGAAATTTGGAAAAAAATGGCGCCTTCAGCAAAAATCATCAATCTTGAAACAAGCGTAACCACGCACAATAAGCCATGGGCAGGAAAAGGAATAAATTACCGTATGCATCCAAAAAATGTGGAAGTGCTTTCGGCAGCCAATATTAACTTTTGTTCGTTGGCCAATAACCATACTTTAGACTGGGAACGCGCCGGACTTCTGGAAACGATGAATACACTTAAAAAATCAGGCATTTTGTTTGTCGGCGCGGGAATAAATGACCTAGAAGCTGCTACTCCTGCCAGCTTGCCCTTGCAACAAGGAAAAATAATTGTGCTGGCTTACGCCGCCAAAAGCAGCGGTATTCCTAAATCCTGGGCTGCAGAAGAAAATTCATCGGGTGTCAATATGCTTCCTGAAAATGATGAAATGGCCGTCGGCTTGATAAAGAATGAAATTTCTAAAATAAAGAAGAAAAATGATGTTGTGGTGCTTTCTTTACATTGGGGCGGAAATTGGGGTTATGACATTCCGTTGAAACATCAAAAATTGGCGCATGAAATTATTGATAAGGCCGGGGTTGCTATTGTTCACGGACATTCCTCCCATCATCCTAAGGGTATTGAAGTATATCACAACAAACTGATCATTTACGGTGCCGGCGATTTTATCAATGATTATGAGGGCATTGGCGGTTATGAGCAATTTAGGGGAGAATTGAGCCTTATGTACTTTCCGGAAGTGAATCAGGAAAATGGCGAACTTATCTCCATGAAAATATTTCCAATGGAAACAAAAAATTTCAGGCTTCACCATCCTTCTAAATCAGATGCTTTATGGTTGAAGACAATTTTAAATCGGGAAGGAATTCAGTTTGGAACTCAGTTTAAATGGAATGAAGACCATTCCCTGGATTTGGAATGGAAGTAAAACCTTATAAAACTTCATCTTCAATATTTTTTTACCGCTTCAAACTGACCGAAATCATTTTAGCATCGGCGTTTTGGCAATACTTTAGTGTTCTATTATCTTGTTGTTTTTATTCCAATTTATATGGATTCACTAAATATTAACATCGTTAAAAATCCACATGCACTTGCCTCAAAAAATGTTGTGATTCAGTTAAATAGCGATGTGGAATTTGGTTTGGAAAAAACACAAGTTGAAGAACGAATTAAACAATTCGGAAAGAATGAAATACCGCTAAAAAAACCAAAAACAAAATGGCGCATATTTGCGGAGCAATTTTTTAATGCCATCATCTATATTTTAGCTGGAGCCGCAACATTGGCATTTCTTTTTAAAGAATGGCCTGAAGGAATTGCCATACTCATTGTCATTTTAATAACCGTCTCCATTGGCTTTTTTATGGAATTGCAGGCTTTGCGATCCTTGGAAACCTTGCGAAAAATGGGGCAGGCAGTGACCCGTGTGCTGCGCAACGGCAAACTAAGTCGCATAAAAGCATCCTTATTGGTTCCGGGAGATGTTATAATTTTAGAAGCTGGCGATGTGATTTCAGCCGATGCCCGCTTAATCTCTGAAGAAAGTTTAACAACGAAAGAAGCCGCATTGACCGGAGAAAGCACTCATGTCGAAAAAAGTATAGCAGCTTTGCCTCAAAATACCTCCATTGTTGAACAAAATAATATGGTTTTTAAGGGAACCTTGGTCACAAAAGGAAAAGCGAAGGCCATAGTTACCGCCATAGGGATTCATACCGAATTGGGAAAAATTCAGCAAATGGGCATGGAAGTTGATGCGGAATTGACGCCACTTGAAAAAAAATTAAACGATCTCAGCAAATGGCTTATTTGGCTTTCGCTTTCACTGGCGGTTTTGATTGTGATCACGGGTTATGTCAGAGGCGCAAATTTATTGTTAATGTTCGAAACCGGCATTGCGCTGGCAGTTGCTTCGATTCCTGAAGGATTGCCTATTGTGGCCACAATTGCCCTGGCAGAAGGAATGCTTAAATTGTCAAAGAAACAAGTAATCATTAAAAAATTAGAGGCAGTCCATACCTTGGGCGCCACAAACATTATTTGCACAGATAAAACAGGAACGCTTACGGAAGATCAAATGAAAGTGCATACTTTGGTGTTTGAAGAAGCGTCTTTTCAACAGGTTGACCCTAAAAATAAAGAGGCTTTAATTTCCTTTAAAAACCTGAAAGCTTTTGATAAATTGATGATGACCAGCCTGCTTTGCAATGATGCCATTTACACAAGCACCGACAAACACGGCGACCCAATGGATTTGGCTTTAACTGAATTTGCTTCCTACGCAGGTTACGACCCTGCTTCTGTCCAAAAAAATAATCCCGAAAAAATGGAAGTGGCCTTTGACGCTGATCGCAAAATGATGGCTACGGCAAATCAACATCAGAAAACATTTAATGTTTATGCAAAAGGCGCTTTCGAAAGTATAGTTGAATGCTGCGATACCTTGCTTAAAAACGGCAAAACAGAAAAATTCGAAAACAAAGCGCAATGGCATCAAAAAGTTGACGATTTGGCTTTTCAAGGATTGCGGGTGTTGGCTTTTGCATACAAAGAATCAAAAACAAATCCCGAATATGAAACCTTGCTGCAACAGCTTACTTTTATAGGTTTGGTTGGCTTTATTGATCCGGCAAGAGAAGATGTTAAAGCAACGATTGCCACTTATAAGAATGCCGGAATCCGTGTGGTAATGATGACGGGCGACCATCCGGGAACCGCCAAAAAAATTGCTCAGGAAATTGGCTTGTTGGCACTCGACACTTCAAATGACAAAGTGGTGGTTGGAAAACACATTCCTGATATGGAAAATTTAAGCGAAACAGACAAAAACAAGCTGCTAAATACCGTAGTTTTTGCAAGGGTAACGCCAAAACAAAAATTGGATCTGATTGCCCTTTTTCAGCAAAACAACAATATCGTAGGAATGATTGGTGACGGCGTAAATGATGTTCCTGCACTTAAAAAAGCGGATATTGGCATCGCTATGGGAATTAGGGGAACTGAAGCCGCAAGAGAATCGGCCGACGTCATTCTTAAGGATGATAAATTTACCACCATAGAATTGGCCATAAAACAAGGCCGGGCTATTTTCGAAAATATTCGCCAATTTGTGGTATACCTTTTATCCAGCAATTTGGCCGAAATAATTTCAGTTGGAATTGCATCATTGTTGGTGCTACCTTCGCCACTCTTGCCGTTGCAAATCTTATTTCTGAATCTCATAACCGATATTTTCCCAGCGCTGGCATTAGGTCTTGGGAAAGGAGAAGTTGACATTATGTCCAAACCGCCAAGAAAATCCGACGAACCCATTATGACACTCAAATTATGGAACGCCACCATTATTTACGGATTGTGTATTACCGCAGGTGTTCTCGGCATCACAGCTTATTCTCATTTTGTATTGAAATTGACCTCAGGTGAAATTAACAATATGGCCTTTTTCACCCTAATTTTTGCACAATTGCTCAATGTTTTTAATATGCCGAAACGCCATTTATCGTTCTTTAATAATGAAGTCACTTTAAATCCCTGGATTTGGTATGCAATTGCTTTGTGCATTTTTATCACAGGAGTTGCTTATATTATTCCACCAATTGCCAAAGCACTTTCCATGGTGCCGTTAACTGCAGATAAATTTGGTTTGGTGATTTTATTTGGATTCGGATCACTGTTTCTTACCCAAATTTTTAAGCGCATTGGGAGTACCGTTTAAATAATAAGCTAATTTATAAGTTACCTTAAAAAAATTTAAAAAAAACACAAGTTAATTTCCTGAGTTATTTTAAAATTCGAAAACCATTGGCAATTTTGCCTGTCCTCTCCTGTATTGGTTTTGATTTAGGCACTTGTGCCGGCTCCATGGCCAACCGAGCCATCAGGTAACATATGGTTGATTCTGCGCCTTGATTTAAATTTACGTTTTCTTTTTCCAATCCGTCGTGGCAGCCGCCAGTTATTGAATTATACAACATTTGATGTAAATGATTTTTTCCAAGAAACCAACTAAACGCCTTTTCTTTCAATGTTTCATACCTTGAGTCATTAAATGTCTTATGAAATAAATCTAGGGTCAATACTGCATAAGAAACATCAATGGGCTGTTCGCCATATTGATTGGGCTCCACTCCTTTTTGATACCAACCTTTATTTGAAATGGCCTTAAAATGATCATCAACAAACATTTTCGACAATAAGAAATCAAAGGATTCTATAGCAATTTTTTTGTAGATTTGCTTTCCTGAAATTAAATAGGAATACAACATCGCTTCAGGAAGAATGCTATTGGCATACGTCATATAATCTTCAAACCAATGCCAGTCAACAGTTGAACTTACATCATAATCGGTAATCAAATTTTTTGTCAGTTTCTCAATAACAAATGCAATTCGTTTGTCCTTTGTTACGTCATAATATAAATACAGTCCTTTAGTGGCAAAACCTATGGATCGTGGCGATAAAATATTTTTAACCCAAGGCAAAGAACCCATAAAACAAAAAGTTGCCAGATCAATTATTTCTTTAGGTAAATAGTCTTTTAATGAAATTACGGTTCCCAAAGCCCAAACCGCCCTTGAATTGGAATCTTCTAAATTTATATAGTTATTTTTAATGTGTTCATGATTATTTTCATCGATATAGTTTACAAAAGTCCCCGATGAATTTTGGCAACGAAGTATAAAATTTAAATATGTTATTATGAAATTTAAACTCTTTGGGTCGCCATCTAATTTATAGTGCGAACACACGGCAATTAAAGCCCGCGCATTATCATCTAAAGTATATCCTGAAGTGATGTCAGGCTCTGAAATTTTGCTGAATTGAATAATGCCAATATTGGTGGTCATTTTTTTGAGATGGTCCAATTTTATTGGTGGATAATTATAACGGATGGCATTCTTTTTGTCTATCAATTCCCCATAAGTATTCGCATGTTTAATGGCAACATTTTCCCACGAGGATTCCCTGGTTTTTTCATAAGCGGCAAATGCCATTGATTCTCTTAAATCGCCATTTGAAAGCAATTGATTTGTGGCATTTGCCAGTTGTTCGCAATTCCCAATATCATAAAGTATCCCGGCATTGTTGGCAAGCAACTCTTTGGTATGCGGTATTGACGTTGCAATTATTGGACAAGCGCAACTCAACGCGTACACAAAAGTGCCACTCACTGCTTGGTTTGGATCCTTTGAAGTGAATAAATAAATATCTGTGGCCATTAAATATTCCAAAAGTTCGCTTGTCTCCAAATAGCGATCTATAAAACGCACATGGTTGTTTATATCCAATTTCATGACCAAATCTTCCAAATAATCCCGGTACTCATCAATATTGTTTTTGATGGTATTCGGGTGTGTTTTTCCAATGATTAAATACAAAACATCTGGCGTATGTTTAATAATCTCAGGCATTGCTTTTATGGCAGTTTCTATGCTCTTCCCTGGACTCAAAAGTCCGAAAGTTGACAAAATGCTTCGATTTTCCAAATTGAGCTTTTGCTTTGCTTCCGCAGGATTTTCATAATTGACTGTATGCGTGCCGTGCGGCGTATAATCAATTATTTCTTCGCTAATTTCATACTGTTCCGTTAATATATTTTGAGACTTTTTGGTCATCACAAAAATTCTGTTTGCATAGGAAACCATCATTTTTACGAAGGATTTCAATTCCACAGTTGGATTGGGAATGACACTATGAAAAGTAAAAACCACAGGTTTATTGATGGCATCCAAAAAATCTAACAAATAGTTTCCGTATTCGCCGCCAAACAAGCCAAATTCATGCTGAATGTGCACCAATTTTATAGAAGCTTCATTGTTTATTTTAATGGCCGTGTTTTTATATGCATCCTTAATTTTGGGATTCAATGAAAAAGGAATGGCTGATGAAATTATTGGCGCATCAGTCAAATTACAAACAACGCAGTGCAAATTTTGGCCAAATGAATTGTTTATTGCTGACATAAGATCTTGGGTAAAGGTTGCAATGCCGCATTGTGTTGGGGGATATGTAGTCACGAAGATGACTTTAGAATCTGGTGCTGGATTTCTCATTTTTATTATTTATGAATTGTTGTAATAGTTCGTTTATATTTACTGAAGCCACTGTCACCCTACTGTCTAATGTCATTAAGTTAAGAGTTAAATAGCTCTTTTATAATTAGTTAAAGTTTTAGATCGGGGGCTTTTTTTAATCATTTTACGTGAATGACTTCTATTAGGCCTTATTGGTTCTATATGTTGTTCAAATAAATATTGAAGATGTAACAAAACGTCTTCTGGATTTTCGGTTAAAAACAGTTTTACAATTTTGTTTTTCATACTTCCAATGCTGATGTTTTTGTTGATTTTATAATTATGGACTCGCTTTTTATTTTTATTTTCCAAAAACGGTTCACATTGTCTCTCTATAAGGCTTTGCAGGTTTGCCACAAAAATTAAAGCATAAAAATCTTGTTTAATGCTGCAAACGGTGTGGCCGCTAAATTGCTCTAATTGCTGGCTGTTTTTATCTGCCCCATAACTGGTTTCCACTCCCCATCTCATATAATACAAGTCTTTGAAAGATGCTGTTTTGTGGATTTCTTGATCATATAAATTGGTCAATAAAACCTCAATTTCGCCCGTGTTTAAAACTGCTTTTACCATCCTAACTTTAATTGAGGTGTTTTTTGTTACGCAATATCCATATTGGTAAAGTTTTTCAATCGCTTTCTCTTTGGCAAACATTTCCACAATAATATCATTTTCAGCGCTGTTCATAAATGCTGTGACCTGTTTGTTAAAACCTACCTTGCTGCGCATTACAAAATGACGCATCCTTTCCTGATTTATATGCAAATACATCAGTGTAAAACTGGGAAAACCCCTGTCATAAATGGCCAAACTATTCTCCGGAAGCTTTTCTATATGGTCTGCCACAATGGTTTGTTCGGATATTTTTATAGGGCAAATTTTTGAAAATATACTTACCTTATTAAGTACATCAGAAAATTTCATAACTCTGGCAATCGGTGTTTCCGTAAATTGATTTTCTTGTACGCCAAAATAGTTTTTTACCTCTTGCTTATTAAATAAATATGCGGTTGAACCATCAACGCCGATTAACAAAAAATCGTTCCACTTTTTGACTTTTTCTCCATAATAATGATAGAAACAATCTACAAAAAGCTTGTTCCATACCTCAAAAAGCGAAGATTTTAGCTTCATTCTTTGAATGGTAAATGCCGACTTCGTACAGGTAATATTATCATTTTCAATTAGTTCGAAAAATTCTCGAACCTCGATTGCTAAACTTCGTTTGAGCATATTGAGTATCAACAAGATGGTTCTGTTAAATGTCAATTTCCTGTTTCTACTAAAATTAGAAGATTTTTCAGTGAACAATTCCTTTATTTTTGGGTTGGAATTTATAATGTTTAAAAACTCTTTTAACTCTCCTATTATTTTTATATTTGTATCTACCATTGGGTTGGTTTTTTTTGCAATTACAAAGAACCAATTTTTGGTTCGTAACCCAATGGTTTTTACTTAATTATCTCTTAACTTAATGACATTGCCGTTAAAGGACCATTTAACCTGCAATAGCCAATACAAGAAAAATTCCCTTCACTAACCGCACGATAAAACATGTGAACTGTATTTCCGTCTTGATAAATACCCGGGTTGAAAACCCCTTCATTTTCAAAACTATTTTCAGTTTTCTCTAAAATAATTCCATGTTTTGTAACTGCTAACATCATTTTATTAATTATAATTTCATTTGATATCATAAAATTGACACATATTTATGACAACAACAATGAGGAATATCAATTAAATTTTATGCTACACTAAAATAAATCAGTTTTGTTTTTTTTACGTTAAATTTCATTTCAATGTTAAAAATTTTAGCGACAATTTAAATGCCTTACTCTGAATTTTGGCACGATTTATTGCTTAAATTGCATAAAAATTAATAGCCTAGCTGCGATAAAAATCCCAACCATGAAAAATCTCATTATACTCTTGTTTTTGTCGTTAATTTTATTGACAAGTTGTAGCAGCACAAGCGGAACCGTTAAAGGAACCGTATGTTATCCTGCGGAATATATTCCAGCAATGATTGTATATATAAAAAACAAAGAAACCAGTAAAATATATACTTTAGACATCGAAGAAAATCAGAAGCCATTTAAATTTAAAAAAATACCTGCCGGAAATTATATTGCATTCGCTTACACGGTTCAGAAAGACTTAACCGACGCTAAGGATAAATCAACCATAACCAGCGGCGGTTATACTCATGCGGTTCCTTGCGGACTGACCGTTGAATGCATAGACCATTCTTTACTTATTTTTAAAGTTCAAAACGGTAAAACCACAAAAAACATACAAATTTGCGATTGGTTTGGCGCCATTATGCAGGACGGGAAATAATTAAAAATCAAAACAATTTTGAATTTTAGATTTTGGATTTTAAATTTCTATCCAAACAATCCAACAATTTATATAAGTTGGCAATTGACAGTTTTCATTAAACAATTTAACGATTCACTTTTAAACTATTCAACAACAAAAAAATGTGTGAATTATACAACTTTTATCTAAAGTTATGTAACACTACTGTCTTTATTACTTCGCAACTTTGTATATCTCTAATTTGAAAAGAGATTACAATTAATATAAAACATAATAATATGAAAGCAATAAAATTTATATTGGTCGGAATAGGATTAATTTTTGCGAGCGAAATGCAGGCTCAACTTTCGGTAAACGTAAACATTGGCACACCTCCACTTTGGGGTCCTTCAGGATATTCAAATGTACGTTATTACTACCTTCCCGATGTAGAAGCTTATTATGATGTACAATCGTCTAACTTTATTTATTATTCTGGAAATACTTGGGTTCGTCACACTTATTTACCAAGACAATATAGAAATTATGATTTATATAATGGCTATAAAGTGGTAATGACTAATTATCGTGGCAATGCACCTTATACTTATTATAAACAACATAAAAGTAAATATGCCAAAGGATACCGAGGAAAATATCAAAAAACAATTGGCAACAGGTCAGGACATTCAAACGGAAACAAACAAGGAAACGGAAACCACAAGTCAAATGGCAATGGCAATAATAAAGGTAAAAAACATTAGCCTGAAGCAGTAAAAAAAATGCAAAGGCCGTGTTGAAAATATGATTCTTAAAACCCCTTATAGATTCCTATAAATTAAAATATTAATTTAATACAATACGTTTAAGTGACGGTTCAAGACTTTTTAATGAATAAAATGAAGCCTTGCCAACAAATAAAATCAACCCTAAAGCATTATTTGCAATTTTGATAATTTTTTGTAACTTTTTGATTAATTGTGATATATAGAGATGACGGCGTTTATTCGAATGAAAATCCCGAAACAATAAACGCCAACGTCTCTTACTTTAAAAAGAATATGAGTTGTTTAATTCAGTTAACAATTATTATAGAACAGGTTTTTTACCTGTTTTAAGTATGTTAAAAACATTTGTAAACCAAATAATTCAGAAATGAATAAATTTTAAATTTCAAAGAAATACCAAGTAATAATTTAAATTCGTAAAATTTATTTTTACTTATAAAGACATTTCTTTGCGTGTTTAGCGTACCTTGCCAAAAAAGACTGAATTATGAAGTTATACATCAAATACATGGTTAGCAACCGTTGCAAAATAGCGGTGTCAGATGCCTTAAAAAAGCTTAAACTTCATTTTATTGTGCTAGATTTAGGTGAAGTTGACATCATGGAAAACATTAATGAAGAACAGCGGGCCCAGCTAAAACTGGAACTATTCGACTCCGGACTTGAATTGATGGATGACAAAAGAGCCATGCTGATTGAAAAAATAAAAAATGTGATTGTTGAAATGGTTCATTATTCTGAAGAAGCTATCAAAGTAAATTTTTCAGACTATTTAAGTGAAAAATTAAATCATGATTACACCTATCTGGCAAATTTATTTTCAGAAGTACAAGGAACCACCATTGAGCAATTTATCATCGTCCATAAAATTGAACGCATCAAGGAATTAATTATTTATGGCGAATTAAACATTACGGAAATTGCCTGGAAAATGAACTACAGCAGTGTGGCGCATTTATCCAATCAGTTTAAAAAAGTTACCGGGCTCTCCCCTTCCCATTTTAAACAAATGAAAGATAAAAGAAGAAGTCCGATTGAAGAAATTGGAAACCAGATTAGCGGACGGTAAGATGCTTAAAGAAAAAATTAAAATTATCCACTTTTATAAAGGTATCAGAAAATAAATGGAATCAAAAATAATCAATAATTCTAATTACACAAGAAGCTTAATCGAAGCCAGTCTAGATCCATTTGTTACCATCAGTTTGGAAGGAAAGATAACTGACGTTAATGAAGCCTCCATAAAAGTTACCGGTATTACAAGAGAAAATTTGATAAATACTGATTTCTCAGATTATTTTACAGATTCTATAAGAGCCCAGGAAGGTTATCTGCAAGCTTATAAAAAAGGTTTTATCGTAGATTATCCGCTAACCATAAAACATAAAAACGGAAACTTAACCGATGTTTCCTACAATGCTTCTGTTTTTAAAGATGATGCAGGAAAAGTTATCGGCGTTTTTGCCGCTGCAAGAGATGTTACTGCCCAAAAATGGGCAATAGATTTAAGAAAAGCAAACAAAGAACTGGCCTTTCAAAATGAGGAGAAAGGAAAACGTGCCGATGAATTGATAATCGCCAATGAAGAACTTGCTTTTCAAAACGTTGAGAAAGAAAAACGTGCCGCTGAATTAGGCATTGCCAATATAGAACTTGCTTTTCAAAACGATGAAAAAGAGAAACGCGCAGAGGAGTTGGTCATTGCCAACAAAGAACTGGCATTTCAAAATGCGGAGAAAGGAAAACGAGCAGAAGAATTAATTATTGCTAACGAAGAACTGGCGTTTCAAAACGATGAAAAAGGAAAAAGAGCTGATGAGTTGGTGATTGCCAACAAAGAACTGGCCTTTCAAAATGATGAAAAGGGAAAACGTGCAGAAGAATTGGTCATAGCCAACCAAGAATTGGCCTTTCAAAACGATGAAAAAGAAAAACGGGCAGCTGAATTGGTCATTGCCAACGAAGAACTTGCCTTTCAAAATGAAGTGAAAGAAAAAAGAGCCGCTGAATTAATTATTGCCAATGAAGAATTGGCTTTTCAAAACGACGAGAAAGAAAAACGGGCTGCTGAATTGGTAATTGCAAACGAAGAATTGGCATTCCAAAATAATGAGAAGGAAAAACGGGCGCAAGAATTAGGCGTTGCCAACAAAGAACTGGCCTTTCAAAACAATGAGAAAGAAAAACGGGCTGCTGAATTGGTAATTGCCAATGGTGAACTTGCTTTTCAAAATGAAGTGAAAGAAAAACGGGCGGCTGAATTGGTGATTGCCAATGAAGAACTTGCTTTTCAAAACGTAGAGAAAGAAAAACGAGCCGCTGAGTTGGTTATTGCCAATGAAGAACTTATTTTTCAAACTAAAATAAAAGATAAACGATCGGCTGAATTGGTGCTTGTTAATGAAGAACTTGCTATACAAAACCTTGAGGTTGCCAAACAGGAAATTACCAATAAAGAACTTGAAGCTTCTAACATTGATATTAAATTAGATTCCCAATACACTTTAAGTCTTATTGAAGCGAGCCTTGACCCTTTGGTTACCATCAGTTCTGCAGGTAAAATTACTGACATGAATGATGCTTTAACCAACATTACGGGTCTTACAAGGGAAGAACTGACAGATACTGACTTTTTGGATTATTTTACCGAACCGCAAAAAGCACGCAGTGTTTATCAGGAAGTATTCGCCAATGGTTCTGTTACCAATTCTCCGCTTACGCTTCGCCATAAAAACGGCAAGCTGACCGATGTATTGTTTAACGGATCGGTTTATAAAGATGATAAAGGCAATGTAGATGGCGTTGTTATTGTGGCCCGAGATGTTACTGAGCAAAAAAGGATTGCCACAGAACTTACCGAAGCCATGATATTTGCAGAAATGGCAACAGCCATTGCTGAAGAAGCAAAAATTAAAGCTGAAAATGCCACAATCATTGCTGAAGATGCCATGAAAGCAAAACAGCAATTTTTATCGAATATGAGCCATGAAATTCGTACCCCTATGAATGCTATTATTGGCTTCACAAAAGTTGTGTTGAAAACAGAACTGAACCCAAAACAAAAAGAATATTTAAAAGCAATAAAAATAAGCGGTGACGCCTTAATTGTGCTCATTAACGATATCCTCGATTTGGCAAAAGTGGATGCAGGGAAAATGACATTTGAGCAAATACCGTTCAAAATGTCCGTATCCATTTCTGCTATGCTTCATTTATTTGAAACCAAAATTCAGGAAAAGAATTTAAAACTGGTAAAAGAATACGACTCAAAAATACCAAATGTATTGGTTGGCGACCCAGTAAGATTACACCAAATCATTATGAATTTGGTGAGCAACGCCGTTAAGTTTACCTCTAAAGGAAAAATTACGGTGAGTGCGAAATTACTTTCTGAAAATGATCAAAAAGTGACTGTTGAGTTTTCAGTTTCGGATACCGGAATTGGAATACCTGAATCTAAAATAGAAAGAATCTTTGAAAATTTTCAACAGGCATCAAGCGGAACATCACGATTGTATGGAGGAACCGGATTGGGTTTGGCCATTGTGAAACAATTAATAGAACCACAAGGCGGAAGTATTTGTGTAACAAGCAAGGTAAATGAAGGCTCTGTTTTTACATTCACATTAAGTTTTCTTAAAACAAAAGCAGAAGCTGAATTAGAAATGGAACTCGTGGAAATTGATACAGATCTCACCAATGTGAAAGTATTGGTTGTTGAAGACATTGCACTCAATCAATTGCTGATGAGAACTTTGTTGGATGATTTCGGATTTGAATGCGATATTGCCGGCAACGGAAAAATAGCCATCGAAAAAATGCAAACCAAAAATTACGATCTTGTTTTGATGGACTTGCAGATGCCGGAAATGAACGGATTTGAAACTACGGAATATATTAGAAACCAAATGAAATCCAATGTTCCTATTATCGCTTTAACGGCAGATGTGACTACCGTGGATTTGGCCAAATGCAAAGCTGTAGGTATGGATGATTACATTGCAAAGCCAGTTGATGAAAGGTTATTGTACAGTAAAATGGTAGGATTTTTAAAAAAGACCCCTGTTATCATAGAACCTGATGTGAGAGAATTGGTTAAAATTGTAAAAATTAAATGTACCAATTTAAATTATTTGAATGTCCGAACCAAATCCAATCGGGTGCTGATGATGGAAATGATTTCGCTTTATCTGGAACAAACGCCTCCTTTAATCAACGAAATGAAACAAAGTCTGTCAAATAAAGACTGGAAATCATTACATACAACCATACATAAAATAATCCCTTCGTTTTCAATAATGGGTATTAGTGTCGATTATGAAAACATGGCAAGAAAAGTTCAGGAATATGCCAGCACACAACAACAAACAGATGGCATTCCAGAAATGGTACTGAAGCTTGAAGAAGTTTGTATGCAAGCGTGCAGTGAATTAGAAGTAGAATTTAATGCAATTAAAAACAATAAATAATGAATAACGAGAATAAAATAAAACTTTTCCTGGTGGATGATGATGCGGTATATTTAAAATTATTGGAAATTGAATTCCTGCAGCATGGCGATTTTGATATTGAAACTTACCCAACAGGTGAACTGTGCATGGGAAATTTATCACATAACCCCGATGTTATTATTTTAGATTATTATCTTGATGGTGTAGACAAAAATGCGATGAATGGAATTGAGACATTAGACAAAATAAAAGCAGAAAATCCAAATATTCCTGTGGTTATGTTGTCTTCACAGGATAAAATTGACATTGCCATAAGCTGTATGCATCATGGTGCATTTGATTATGTGGTAAAAAGTGAAACTGCCTTTATGAGGCTTCAAAAAATTATTACAGCCATTTTTGAATTCAAAAAAATTGAAAAACAATTGAATTGGTATATGGAAAGAATGTAATATTCGTAGAAAAATAAATCACTTTTATAACCATTAATTAAACAACGCCACAAACCATAAAGGCCCGTTTCTTATTGAATGGGCTTTTTTATTTGAACCCATCTAATCTACAAAACATCAATAAATCCTTTAAAATTCCTTTGGCAATATTTTTAGCAATGAAAATCAATATCTCTTATTAAAAAACGCCATTAAAAAATTAAAAATTCTTATTTTCGCTAGATTAGAATAGAAAAGGAGATAGTTGTTTTAAACAATTATTTCTAAAAAATTTATTTAAAATTAACACTATGCAAATAGCCGTAACAAGAAAAAAGAATTTATTTTCTCCAGATCCTTCCAGAGTTATTGCACGTTTTCTGCAATTGAATGATGAAAGATCGGCAGATATCATCAGACAAGTATTGGCAATGCCTGAAAAAGAAGTGAATACGGCCTTGAGCCAGTTACTGAGAGGTTATTCAAGGAGGCACAGAAATATTTCACAAATATTTGAGAACCATTTTAACAAACTGGCTCCCATATTTGATAAGATTGAAGTTAATGAAGAAGATCTTAGTATGGCTCAGAAAGCACTTATAGGGTCTTATTTTACCATGGAATATTCCATTGAATCAGCTGCTTTTTTTAATCCGTCTGCCATGGAACATCCAGATCAGTCAGAATTGAGAACTAACGAGAAAAGGGTAATTTTTAGTTTCCGGGCTACAGGTGAAGGACATATTTCCTCTGTTGTATTCCGTACAGGAATTCTTGACAAAAATAGTAACCTAAGTATTGAACCAGTTGGTAAAATGCTTGCCGAGGCAGATAAAATTATACTGACTGTTTACAACAAAAAAAGTTTTCAGGTGAAACTGAACGAAATGCAAGACCATGGAACAATTATTCCACCTACAATTATAGATAACCCAGTTGAAATGCAAGACACTGGAAATGTGATTCCTTCGGCAGTTTTAGACAAAAAGGTTAAAATACAAGATCAGCTCAAAATTATTTCTCCTGCTTTTATCTTCGATCAATTGGGCGAAAGTTTTACCTATGAAGAATTGACAATGAGTCTTGAAACAGCAATTAAAGACCCTAAAATTACGGAAGGTCAGATTAAAATTATAAATCAAATGTTATGGATGGCTTCCGCACATTACGAGATTCATTTTTCAATCGATTCAGCCATTTCAGAAAGGGTTATTTTTCCCATATCTGCAACAGAAAAAAAAGGTATTGAAGATGCCCGGTTTGTTAAATTCACCGATGATAATGGAGAAATAACCTATTATGCCACTTACACCGCTTATGATGGGATGACTATTCTTCCTAAGTTAATAAGTACAACCGACTTTTATAATTTTAAGATATTGCCTATTAATGGCGAGATTGCCCATAACAAGGGAATGGCTCTGTTTCCAAGGAAAATCAACGGAAAGTATGCTATGCTTTGTCGTATAGACGGGGTTAATAATTATATCGCATATTCAGATAAAATCAATATTTGGAACGACGCTAAAATTATGCAACAACCCAAATATCCTTGGGAACTTGTGCAAATAGGCAATGCCGGTTCCCCTATTGAGACGAAAGACGGTTGGCTGGTTATTACCCATGCGGTCGGTTCCATGAGAGAATATACTTTGGGCGCTTCACTTTATGAACTTGACAATCCAGAAATTGAGATTGGGAGGTTAACTGAACCGTTGATGGTTCCAAATGAATTGGAAAGAGAAGGTTATGTGCCAAATGTTATTTATTCATGTGGTTCCATTATTCATAATGATGATCTGATTATCCCTTATGCTATGTCAGATTATTCATCTACTTACGCCACTGTTGATCTCAAGGAACTGTTGAATGCTCTTAAAACTTCTCCTGAAATTAACAAGAAGTAGCTTCATCCAATAAAACTTCAATTGAGAGGGAGCGATCTTAATTTTCCCTAAAATTACATTTTACACAGGCTCGTTTAAGCTAAATAAACGCAGCCCACAACCAAAAAAGCTCGAATAATACTACCGCTTATTTCCATTTTACACCATTGAAAAAATTTTAAAAAACCAATCTGTTTATCAACAAATTAACAGATACAAACTCTTGGATAATCTGTGAATCATGTAACTCTTAGCTTAAATTGTGTAACACTTTTCAATATTAAGAACTGCATCTTTGTAAATAATAATTATGTTAAAAATAAAAATTATGAGTTCAGGAAAAGTAGTATTAGGCGTTTTGGCAGGCTTGACCGCCGGTGCATTGGCAGGAGTTTTATTGGCTCCGGCAAAAGGTTCAGACACCAGAAAAAAAATTACCAAAAAGGGTAAAAAGTATGAAAAGGAACTGAAAGAAAAATTCAGTGAGAAACTTGACAATGCCAGTAAAAAATTTGAGAAAATTAAGACTGAAGTTACTGACTTTGCGCAAAAAAATATGCACAAAGCAGAAAAAGTTAAAAAATAGTTAAGGCCAGCCAAAAACTGGAATTACTATAATAAAATTTACATTTCGAAAATTGCCCTGTCAGGTATTTTGTTAAAATAAAGTGTATAAAGTACCCTAAATTTATACTACTGCATTTGAGTTAGCCTGACAGGCATTTTCATTTTATCTTGATATCACATAGGCAAAAAAGTCACATAGTATATAAGATTGTTGTACATTGAACCTCATTTCCAATGGAAAATAGAACTTTTTATGATTCAAATACCATTCACCCATGACAACTCCAAAAAACAAGGAACTAAATCCGAACCCAAACACAAATAATCTGTCTGAAATCTTATTCATTACCTCCTATCCGCCAAGGGAATGTGGCATAGCCACTTATTCACAGGATTTAATAAAGGCATTAAACAATAAATTCAGCAATTCATTCTCTATAAAAGTTTGTGCTCTGGAATCAAAAGGAGACACTTATTCCTATCCTGACGAAGTAAAATATACCCTAAAAACATCATTGGCTGCAGATTATGAAAAGTTGGCCTATGCCATAAATAAAGATAATAATGTTAAAACCGTTTTAATTCAGCATGAATTTGGCTTTTTCAGATTACAGGAACAAGCATTTCATCAATTATTGATAGCACTCTCGAAACCGATTGTTATTGTTTTTCATACGGTACTGCCTCTCCCTGATAAACTTCTAAAAGAAAAGGTGCAAAATATTGCGGCTACCTGCAAATCAATCATTGTGATGACCAATACTTCAGCTGAAATATTAATACGAGATTATAATGTGGCACCAAAAAAAATAACTGTAATTCCCCATGGAACCCACTTAGTTCCACGATTAAACAAGGCTACTTTAAAACTGAAGTATCAACTAAAGGGTAAAAAAGTGCTGGCCACATTTGGTTTGTTAAGTTCAGGAAAAGGTTTAGAAATAACATTAGATGCTTTACCCGCCATTATTAAACAGTGCCCGGAAACAATATTTTTGATTCTTGGAAAAACCCATCCAGAAGTAGTAAAAAACGAAGGTGAAAAATATCGTGAAATGCTTGAGCAAAAAGTAGAGCAACTTTCCCTTCAAAATCATGTGAGATTTGTTAATAAATATCTGGAATTGCCTGAATTACTTGAATATCTGCAACTTACAGATATTTATCTGTTTACCGCCAATGATCCAAATCAGGCTGTAAGCGGTACTTTTGTTTATGCCATGAGTTGTGGCTGCCCTATCATTTCCACTCCAATTCCGCATGCAAAGGAAATGTTGACCGACGAGACTGGAATTATTTTTGATTTTCGCAACTCCAGCCAATTGGCTTCTGCCACCATCAAACTGCTTAACGATGATTACTTAAGAAGAAATATTGGCACAAATACCTTGCATAAAATAGCTTCCACAGTCTGGGAAAATTCTGCCATAGCGCATGCCAAGTTATTTGAAAAAATGGATGATGAACGTATTTCATTACAATACAATTTACCTATCATTAACTTAAAGCATTTAAAAAAACTGACAACCGGTTTTGGAATGATTCAATTTTCCAAAATCAATCAGCCCGATATTGATTCAGGATATACGTTAGATGACAATGCAAGGGCACTGATTGTTATGTGCCAACATTATGAATTGACAAAAAATGAAGCTGATTTAGAATACATTCATATATACTTTAACTTCATAAAATATTGTCTGCAATCTGAAGATGGTTTTTTAAATTATGTTGATGAACAAAGAATTTTTACCCCACAAAATAATACAACCAACCTTGAAGATTCAAATGGAAGAGCTATTTGGGCATTGGGTTATTTAATTTCCATGAGTGCTTTATTGCCAAAAGAATCTCAAACTCTTGCTACGGATGCAGAATTAATGATACAACATGTATTACTAAATATAGACAATATTCATTCTACACGTGCAATGGCATTTGCAATAAAAGGATTGTATTTTAGAAATAAAAAAAATAGATCACCACAAAACTCCTCATTAATTAAAAAACTTGCGGATCGATTGGTTCAAATGTATCGCCACGAATCCAGCAATGAATGGCAATGGTTCGAGAGTTATTTAACCTATGCAAATAGTGTTTTACCAGAGGCATTGTTGTGTGCGTGGTTAGTTACAGGTGAAATCACCTATCAAAAAATTGCGAAAACTTCTTTTGATTTTCTTCTTTCAAAGACCTTCAGAAAAAATAAGATAAAAGTAATTTCAAACAAAAACTGGTTAAATACCAAAGAAAAATTAAACACGACACCGATTGGAGGTGAACAACCAATTGATGTCGCGTACACAATTCTTGCGCTGCGTAAATTCTACAGAGTGTTTAAAGAAGAAACTTACCGATTAAATATGGAAATATCTTTTAATTGGTTTTTGGGAAGCAATCACCTGAATCAGATTATTTATAACCCTTGCACCGGTGGTTGTTATGACGGACTGGAAGAAAATTCTGTAAACCTTAACCAAGGCGCAGAATCAACCGTAAGTTACCTGATGGCAAGACTAACGATTGAGAAATTTATTCTAAACGAACTAAATAATAAACGTCAAAAAGTACATTGTTTGAGATTATGAATGCAAGATTAGCCGGTGCAATGTGTGAATCATATAACTTATTCGTAAAATTATGTAACATGCCTCTTGCTGAAACTGCCCATCTTTACATCGTAGTTTAAGCAGTGATTATTTGATAAAAAAATTTGCATAAAATACAAATAAAAAATAGTGGAGACCAGAACCCACTTTAAAAACGGCTTGCTTGGTTATACAAAATCTGATAACTGTAGTGTAATTGGTTAGGGCAATAAAAAGCAAGAAATAAATTTAAAATTTAAAAAATGAAAAAATTAATTTTAGTAGTAGCATTTGCATTGGTTTCAGCGGTTAGTTTCAGCCAGAATCCATTAGGAGTTGGACAAAATCAATTGAATGTTGGTGTTGGTTTATCAGGATGGGGTGTGCCAGTTTATTTAGGATTGGATCACGGCATTAGCAGAGATCTAACCATTGGTGGTGAAATTTCTTATCGTTCTTACGATGAAAGATGGGATAACAATCAATATGATCACAGTATCATGGGATTTTCAGGAAATTTAAACTATCACTTTAACACTGCGTTAAACATGTCTAACGAATGGGATTTTTATGTTGGTCCAAATTTAGGATTTTATGTATGGAATTCTCCAGATGGCTATAATGGTGACCATAGTTCAGGTTTAGGTGTTGGTGCACAACTTGGTTTTAGATATTACTTATCTGATAAAGTTGGTTTAAATCTTGAATTCGGAGGCGGAAATGCTTTCTCAGGAGGAAAATTCGGACTTACCTTTAAATTATAACAGTTAAATAATTAATTATAAAAACATTGGTTATCTAGACTGTAAATCAGCCTAAATCACCAATGTTTTTTTTTACAACAAATCTTAAAACCTAAAAAAATGAATTTAAAAAGAATCTTTGGGGCATTACTTACCGCCCTCGGAATTGGTGGTTTAATTTATACTGCCGTATTATTTGTAAATAGCTCTGATAGCAACTATGCCATTAAATCACTCGTTGTTTTTGGTGTACTGGGTATCGTATTTTTTATTGCAGGAATTAGTCTTGTGCGTACCACAAAAGACGAAGCATAACAAATATTTCTATTTGTCAGGACCTTTATTATAGCAAATGCTAAAAAAGCAGAACCCCATTCAGTAATTCAATAAAAAAATCAATTTCATTTTTTAACAAAACAATTATGAAAAATCAGGATAAAATTAAAAAAGAAGGGGCTTCAAATATAATCATTGGCAATAAAGACAATGCATTAACCTTAATGAAAGTTAATCTTAAGGAGACAAATATAAACAAGCAAATCGAAAAAATTTATACGCTCTTAAAACCAGAGGTTGAAAGTAAAGGAATACAATTTTTCTTCAAAAATAGTTTGCCGAAAAAGGAAGCCTTTTTTCTTACAGACCCTAAAAAAATATATGCCGTTCTTACCCATCTAATAAAAAATGTCGTTAAAAACACTCATGAAGGTTCAATAGAATTTGGGTATGGCGGGACAAGCACGAAAACCCGCAGAACGGAATTAACATTTTTTGTGAAACATACTGGTGGCGAGGTTGTAAAAGACCATAAAAAAGAAATATCGGTACGCTTTACTCAGGCCGACGCTAACAATAAAGTGACACAACAAGAGAACGGATTGGGTTTGGCAATAAGCAAATTGTATGTAGCGTTGCTTGGTGGTAAAATTTGGGCAGAAAGTGATGAAAGTAAAGCTGCCAAATTTTATTTTACTCTCCCATATCGCATTGATCTGAAAGAAAAATTACTGCAGGAAATACCTCAGTGTTAATATAGACGTTAACTAAGAAAACTTAATTGGAACAAAATATAAAACAACGTAGATCAAAATAAAAAACGAAACAAGCGATAAACCCCATAATCCCATGACAATGAATATCTTAAAAATCTTTAGATCCGTACTTATTGCCCTTATAATCGGTGGCCTTAGCTATCCTGCATTTTTGTTTGCAAATTCTTCCGGTGGACAATTTGCCACTAAAGCGCTCATCATTTTTGGCACACTCGGCCTCGTGTTTTTTATTGCGAGCATTGCCCTAATACGCATAACAAAAGACGAATCATAATGTCCATCTCAGTTTATAAAGGCATTCAGATACCAAAGCGTTAAATTAATCGTACATCAATAATACGAGTGATGAAAAGACAATAAATCAGGAACATTTCATTTTTTTAATTTTTTGTTCGTAAATTTAAGTCTTAAAAAAAACAACAAACCAAAAATTTAAATAAAATAAAATAGTATGAAAACAAAAACTTTAGGAATCGTTATTGCCATTATAGGAGTACTTATGATTATTTATACCGGGTTCAATTATGTAACCACCGAAAAGGTGATTGATTTAGGCCCTATGGAAATGAGCATGGAAAAAAGTCACCCCGTGCAATGGTCACCAATTGTTGGTGTTGTTTTGCTAATTGGCGGAATTGTGCTTGTTGCCATTGACAAGAAAAAGTAATTGGGTGTAAATTGTACGTTATAAATTTTGAGTTAACGATGCATAAATTGCAACTATTATATTAGACATTAATTTTCAATATTTATGATAAAAGCAGCATCACTTTTCAAAAAGTGATGCTGCTTTATTTTGAAAAAGTCGAATCAATTTTTTAGAAACGCAAATCGCTTCATACTAGGTATTTAAAGCGTTTACAAGCAATTATTATCCGTAAAGGTGTGAATTGTGTAACTAATTAAAAAAATTGTGTAACCATTTATACACTATAAGGCATCAACTTTGGCAAATAAATAGCTGGGCAACTAAGCCACAGTTTAAAAATCATCATAATGAAAATAAATAATATAACCCAGATGGCAGCAATGCTATTATTCGTATTATTAGGAAGTTGCACAAACGACCAAGACCCAACTTTATCCAACGAAGTCGCTGACCAAAAAGAATCTTATGTTTTGGGTAAGGAAATTTCTTTTGAACAATCAAAAGGCGAAGAATTAAAAACAGTAAATTTAGGAGTTGCAGGAGATTTCGTAATTCTTTCAAAAACAGGAATTACCAGTGTTTATAAATCTTCTATCACAGGAGATATAGGAACAAGCCCAATCACTGGTGCAGCTATGGTAGTAAATTGCACAGAAGTAACAGGTTCAGTATTTTCAGTTGATGCAGCAGGTCCTGCTTGTAAAACTACAAGTGCCACTATGTTAACCTCAGCCATTGGCGATATGCAAACTGCCTATACTGACGCTGCAGGAAGATCTAATCCGGATTACTTGAATTTAGGCGCTGGAACTATTGGTGGTAAAACACTTTTACCCGGCCTTTACAAATGGTCAAGTTCAGTGAACATCCCAACAGACATCACCATTTCTGGTAGCCCAACAGACATTTTTATATTTCAAGTTGCCGGAACGCTAAAAATGAGCTCTGGAGTAAGAGTTACTTTAGAAGGCGGTGCTTTGGCAAAAAATATTTTCTGGGTAGTTTCTGATGCGGTTACTTTTGGAACAACTAGCCATTTTGAAGGAAACATTTTAGGACAAACAGGAATTAATATGCAAACAGGCGCTTCAATAAACGGAAGAATGTTGGCACAAACAGCAGTAACCCTACAAATGAATACCGTTAACAAACCAGAATAAATTTAAAAAATTAACCCCCTGAAAAAGGCTGTCTGAAAAGATGGCCTTTTTTTAATAAAAAAATTTGAGTTTATTTAATATGCGGATCTTGCAACTTATATAAAAAGTTATCTAATCCTCTTCGATATTAAGTGATTTACCTTCTCCATTTGATCATTTTATCACGGCAAAAAGGACTTATAATTCTATTATTAATAATAGTAAAAAAATAAATTAAAAATATTTATTTAATGGTAGGGTTTTATACAAATTACTTGTTATATAGTATGTATGGTAGTTATTTATCTATAAATGGATCATAAACTATTAAATAAATTTTAACTCTGAAAAGATATCATACTTGTTAATATTATTCATTAAGATGAAGAATATTGACTTTTTCACCTAAAATTATTTAATTAAAAAATTTAATAAAATGAAAATATTTAAAAATTTATTGTCAACACTTGCGATAGCATCTGTTATTTTAATGACAAGTTGTACAACTGATGAAGACACCGTTGGTACGACACAGTCTGATGTAAATCTTGAAGCTGCAGGTTTGGCAAAAACATTCCCTGCAAATCTTGCAGATACTGTGGCTGTTAATCCGTTAATCGTTGTAAATTTTAAAAGCACTGCTATTCCATCAGAAGTAGCCGCATCTGAATTATCCTTGAAACAAGGAACAGTGCCAGTCTCCGGAACCGTTACCTTTTCAGGCACAACAGCTACTTTTAGACCGGTGGGTTACTTAGCGCCCGATTCTCAATTTACTGCAACAATAAAAACAAATTTAAAGGATGGTTCTTCTAAAGATCACGAAATGGAACATTCTTGGACATTCAGAACAGGAAATCATCATCATCAGAAAGCGGTTTCAGTTGTTTCAGTAACTCCATTAAATAGTGCCACAGGCGTTGCATTTGACATATATCCCACGATAACATTCAGTGAGAAAATGGAATCAAAAATGATTGAATCAGTAATGTTTAACTTAAATAAGGGAACAACAGCTGTTGAAGGCTCATTAACCTATTCCGAAAAAACTGCTACTTTTATTCCAACAAGCAGTTTAGAAGCCAATACCTTATATACAGGGATGATTACCATTAACACAAATAATAATGATGGTGATGATGAAGATGATGATGATAATTATTATGAAGACAATGATGGCGATGATAATGATGATGGTGATGATAATGATGACGATGAGCAATCATCGAACACCTATATCTGGAGTTTTACTACAGGTGGAGATGGTGTTGTTGTTGATATTACAGCGCCAACAGTTCTTTCGATTGATCCAGCAAATAATGCTACTTCAATTGCCATTAGCTCAAACATTACAGCAGCTTTCAGCGAAGCTATGAATACATCGACAATTTCAACCGCTACATTTACCTTAAAACAAGGAACAACAAATGTGGCCGGATCAGTTTCTTATTCAGGCACTACCGCTACTTTCAATCCAACCGGCGATCTTACTGGCGGATTGGTTTATACCGCAACAATTACCACCGGAGCCAAAGATGTAGCCGGAAATGCGATCGCTGTGGCAAAAACTTCGATTTTTACAACGCTTGTACCTAATGCTTTAGACTTGACTGCACCAACAGTGCTTTCAGTTGTTCCGGCAAATAGTGCTGCGTCCATAGCTGTCAACACTAATATTACAGCAACTTTCAGCGAAGCTATGAATACATCGACAATTTCCACCACAACGTTTACCTTAAAACAAGGAACAACAAATGTGGCCGGATCAGTTTCTTATTCAGGCACTACCGCTACTTTCAATCCAACCAGTGATCTTTCTGGCGGGTTGGTTTATACCGCAACCATTACCACGGGAGCCAATGATGTAGCCGGAAATGCAATTGCTGTGGCAAAAATATGGAGTTTCACAACCCTTGCACCAGTTGCTGGAGACACGACAGCACCAACAGTGCTTACAGTAGTTCCGGTAAATAATGCCGCTTCCATTGCTGTCAACACTAACATTACAGCAGCTTTTAGCGAAGCTATGAACACATCGACCATTTCCACCACTACATTTACTTTAAAACAAGGAACAACAAATGTGGCCGGATCAGTTTCTTATTCAGGCACCACCGCTACTTTCAATCCAACCAGTGATCTTACTGGAGGGTTGGTTTATACCGCAACCATTACCACGGGAGCCAAAGATGCTGCCGGAAATGCAATTGCTGTGGCAAAAGTATGGAGTTTCACAACCCTTGCACCTGTTGCAGCCGGATTGTCATTTTCAACTGATGTAATGCCAACACTTGGTAAATGCAATGATTGCCATACACACCCTTGGACAACCTCAACAGTTGCATCCACTTATTATACTAACCTTGTAAATGGAGGTTATGTAAATCCAACAAATTATACTTCAAGTAAGATCTATAGTAAATTGAATAGTGGCCATCCGGGAGGAAGCAGTATTTCAACTGCTGAGATTAACAAGATTCTAGATTGGATGAAAGAAGGCTCTAAAAACAATTAGGAACAGTTTAAATTTTAAAAAAGGCAACTCATTTTTTGGGTTGCCTTTTTTTATGCGCTACATATTTGTTCTTAGAGAATGAATTCAGCATTTAATAATAAACAGAAACATATAAGGGTTTTGAAAAAAACCTTTTAGAAAAAACCCGAATCAATGTGTGAATCATGCAACTTCTTTAAATAGTTATGTAACTCTCTCCAAAATTAAGGTGCCTACATTTGTTTCGTGATAATTTTATCACGAAAATTAATCCCCTTAAATTATGAAATTATTAAAAAATCTATTGGCAACTTTTGCAATAGCAGCAGTTGTTTTAATGACAGGTTGTTCAAATGATGATGACATCAACAATACTTCAGGTCCCGCAGCCGTTGCGTATTCTATGACTTAACCAAAAGATTTTCATATTTTTTTCAAAATTATTTAAGCTGCATATTTCATCAAATTTACATAAGGAGA
>MGWK01000094.1:0-12396 GCA_001800975.1 Flavobacteria bacterium RIFCSPLOWO2_12_FULL_35_11
ATCATTCATACCTACCAATTCCCCTTTTTCAAAATGAAGTTTCACATCAATCGGTTCCGTTTTTTCCAGCTGGCTCGGATAAGCGCTTTCTGGCAATGCTTTGTGTGATGTTAAAGTTTCCACACCGCCAACACTGGTTCCCCAAATTCCTTTATTGATGGAATATTTTGCTTTTTCCCAAGAATAGTCAACGCCTTGTTGTTTCAGGAATTCTATTTCTTCCTGTCTCGATAATTTTAAATCTCTTATTGGCGTGATAATTTCAATTTCCGGCGCCAGAATTTGAAAAATCATATCAAATCGCACTTGGTCATTTCCTGCACCAGTACTTCCGTGTGCCACATATTTTGCGCCAATCTGTTTTGCATATTTCACCACTTCTATGGCCTGAAAAACCCTTTCGGCACTTACGGAAAGCGGATAGGTATTGTTTTTAAGGATATTTCCAAAAACCATATATTTGATGGCCTTTTCGTAAAATTCCTCCAGAATATTTTTATTGGTATGGGAAAAAACACCCAATTCATAAGCGCGTTTTTCTACTGCTGCTAACTCGTTTTCTGAAAATCCACCCGTATTCACCAACACGCTGTGCACTTCCAGATGCAATTCATTTTTTAAATATTTTACGCAAAACGAAGTGTCTAAACCTCCGCTATATGCCAATACTACTTTTTCCATGATTTTATATTTTTTGTATTTGATCTCTAAAGCAAATAACTTTTAACTTTTAACTTTTTTTTAGCAACAATGCTTGTTTAATTTTTTTCAATCGTGATAACACTTTTGAATCATAATCATGCTGTTTGGTGTTTTTCTCATGATTTGGATCATATAACATTCCGGTGCACAAGCACATTTTTCGATTGGTTCTTGTCAAAATATCGTAATTCTTGCAAGTTTTGCAGCCATCCCAAAAGGCTTCATCTGTTGTCAATTCAGAAAATGTCACTGGCTGGTAGCCCAATTCATAGTTAATTTTCATCACTGCAAGTCCTGTGGTAATTCCAAAAATTTTCGCTTTCGGATACAGTTCTTTTGAATGTTCCAGAATTCGCTTCTTAATTTCCTTTGCCAAGCCCTGGTTTCTGAAATCGGGATGCACAATGAGTCCGGAATTCACCACAAATTCTTTGTTGTCCCAAACCTCAATATAGCAAAAACCAGCAAATTCATCCTCATGTGTTGCAATTACGGCGTGGCCGGTCGTTATTTTTTTGGTGATGTATTCTGGGGTTCTTTCGGCAATACCGGTTCCTCGAACCTTTGCTGATTCTTTTATGGTTTCACAAATTAATTCGGCATATTTTATATGCGATTCATTAGCTATGATAACTTTCATTGGCTCAATTGTTAAATTTAGGATTGAAATATTCTGTTTTTCTAAAGGGGAAAACGAACGCATCATTTTCAAAAAGTCTTATGCCCTCAAGGGGCGGATACGGGAAATAACACGAACAGGCATTCCTTCTGAAATTGCTGAAATCAGTTTAAAAAATGGTGTTATGTTAAAAAAGTTTTGCAAAATGTAATAGAAAATATGAAAATTAATAACTGCTTTTTATTGGATAGAATTAGCGCGTACGGCGGCGTAAGCCGGAAAGGCGACTGGGTATTCTTGCAGTGATATTTGAATTGTATATTTTCATCGGGGCGAAATTAGCTAAAAAATAAATGCGAATTGAAACTTGTTATATAATTAACAAAACTTTGGTTTAAACTGTTCAAATTTAACAATTGGGTTTATGTTGAACCTATCGTCAACCAAAAAATGAATTGTACACCAAAGGAATAGATTCGCCAATTCCTTTGGTGTATATAATTTGTAACCCTAAATAATCTTGGTCATGGCGGTCATCGATTCACGTAAATCATAACCAACCAATTCTATGGCATGAAACCTGATGGCTTCATTAATTTCTATCAATTCCTTATTGTCAACGCCATTGTCTTTTCCTTCTCCATATTTTTCACCAATCACGTCGGTATCAATTTTCTTCATAAAATCGGCCAATAAAGGTTTGCAGGCGTGGTCAAATAAATAGCATCCGTATTCGGCAGTGTCTGAAATGATTCTGTTCATTTCAAACAATTTTTTACGCGCGATGGTATTGGCGATTAACGGTGTTTCGTGAAGCGATTCATAATAGGCAGATTCTTCTTTGATGCCGGATTCGGTCATGGTTTCAAAAGCCAGTTCCACGCCCGATTTCACAAATGCCACCATTAAAACCGCATTGTCAAAAAATTCCTGTTCGGTAATTTTCATTGTTCCTGCAGGCGTTTTTTCGAAAGCGGTTTCCCCTGTTGCGGCTCTCCAGTCCAATAAGTTTTTATCGTCATTGGCCCAATCTTCCATCATTGTTTTGGAAAATTCGCCGCTCATAATGTCGTCCATATGTTTTTGGAAAAGCGGACGCATAATTTCTTTCAATTCTTCTGAAAGTTTGAAGGCTTTCACTTTTGCCGGATTCGACAAACGATCCATCATATTGGTGATACCGCCATATTTCAAAGCTTCGGTAATTACTTCCCAACCATATTGAATCAGTTTTGAAGCATAACCCGGATCAATTCCTTTTTCTGTCATTTTATTGAAAGACAAAATAGATCCTGTTTGCAATAATCCGCATAAAATGGTTTGTTCTCCCATCAAATCCGATTTCACCTCAGCAACAAAAGAAGAATGCAACACCCCTGCTTTATGTCCGCCCGTAGCCGCGCAATACGCTTTTGCATACTCAAATCCGTCGCTGTTAGAGTCGTTTTCCGGATGCACCGCAATCAATGTCGGCACGCCGAATCCACGTTTGTATTCTTCGCGAACTTCAGAGCCGGGCGATTTTGGCGCCACCATAATTACGGTAATGTCTTTGCGGATTTGCATGCCTTCTTCCACAATATTGAAACCATGGGAATAAGAAAGTATCGCTCCTTTTTTCATTAAAGGCATAATGGCCGAAACCACGCTTGTATGCTGTTTGTCGGGCGTCAAGTTGATCACCAAATCGGCTGCAGGAATCATTTCTTCATAGGTTCCCACCTTAAATTTGTTATCCGCCGTATTTTTATAGGACTGACGTTGTTCTTTGATCGCTTCCGGGCGCAAAGTGTAAGAAACATCCAATCCGGAATCTCTCATATTTAATCCTTGATTGAGCCCTTGCGCGCCGCAACCCACGATTACTATTTTCTTGCCTTCCAGTTTTTTTACGCCGTCTTCAAATTCTGAGGAATCCATAAATTCACAAATTCCCAATTGTTGTAATTTTAAACGTAACGGAAGCGTGTTGAAATAATTTGCCATTTTTATTTATTTAGTTGTAAGTTATTCGTTATATGTTATTGGTTATGTGTTATTTGTTAGACGTTGAACTTTTAACATCTAACTTTTAACTTTTAACTTTTTTCTTTCAATACTTCTGATATTGCCATTCTTGGCCTTGAAATCGCGATGCGTCCGGAGCGGACAAACTGCAGCAATTTGTAAGGCTTTAATTTTTGATACATATTGTCGATATCTTCTTTTAATCCCGAAGCTTCAATCACAAAATAACGTTCAGTGATGGCGATGATATGCGCTCTTCTGAATTTTAATTTATTCTGAATATTTTCATCATATAAATGTTCCGACGAAATTTTAAACAAGGCCGTTTCGTGATAAATGATTTCCTCTTCTGTATGAAAAAAAGCGCCAATCACTTCTATTTGCTTTTCCAGTTGCAATACAACTTTCCGAATCAACGTTTCGGTCACAATCACCACAAAAGTAAATCGGTGCACATGGTCAATTTCCGATTCGGAAACGGTCATGCTTTCGATATTGATATGTCGTTTTAAAAATATGGCCGACAATCTGTTCAATATTCCTATATTATTTTCGGTATAAACCGATACGGTATAAACTTTTTTTTCTTCCATAACTAACTCAATCTTATATCTGAAACACTTGCTCCTGTTGGTATCATTGGAAACACATTGCTTTCTGGTTCAATCACCACTTCCAAAAAATAGGCCTCTTTTGAATCTGTCATTTTTTTGATGGCAGCAGCCAAATCTTCACGTTTTGAAACCCTGTTGGCTTCAATGCTGTATCCTTCCGCAATTTTCACGAAATCGGGATTTGTCATCACCGTTGAAGCATAACGTCGGTCAAAAAACAATTCCTGCCACTGTCTCACCATTCCCAAAAAGCTGTTATTCAACACCACAATTTTAACTGCGGCTTTGGTTTGAAGAATGGTTCCCAATTCCTGAATGGTCATTTGATAACCGCCATCACCAATAATGGCAATAACTTCACGGTCTGGCGCGCCCATTTTTGCGCCGATGGCTGCCGGCAAGGCAAATCCCATCGTTCCCAATCCGCCCGAAGTGACATTGCTTCTGGTTTTTGTGAATTTCGCATAACGCCAAGCAATCATTTGATGCTGGCCCACATCGGAAACGATTACCGCTTCACCTTTGGTTTCTTTATTGATTCCTGCCAAAACCTCACTCATCGTCAGGCCTTCTTTCGTTGGATTTAATTGATCGTTAATCACGGTTTCCTTTTCAATTTCATACAATTTATGAAATTCCTTCATCCATTCCTGATGGTTTCCTTCGTTCACAAATTGCATGATCTCCACCAAAGATTCTTTTACGGTTCCCAAAACAGCCACATTGGTTTTAACATTTTTATCGACTTCTGAAGGGTCAATTTCAAAATGTATAATTTTTGCCTGTTTGGCGTAGGTGTTTAAATTTCCGGTCACGCGGTCATCAAAACGCATTCCGATGGCAATCAACACATCGCATTGGTTTGTCAGTACATTGGGCGCGTAATTTCCGTGCATGCCAACCATTCCCACATGCAAAGGATGGTCGGTTTCCAGCGCCGACAAGCCCAAGCCTGTACAGGCCGACGGAATGCCGGTTTTTTCAATAAAGTTTTTAAATTCATTTTCCGCACCGCCAAGAATCACGCCTTGCCCCCAAACAATCAATGGTTTTTTAGCCTGGTTTATTAAAGCTGCGGCATCTTTTACTTTTTCTATGTTCAATTTTGGCACCGCCTTGTAACTTCGCACACTTTGACATTTTTTATAGGAAAAATCGAGCTGTCCGAATTGGGCATCTTTTGTAATGTCAATCAATACCGGACCCGGGCGACCCGATTTTGCGATGTAAAATGCTTTCGCAAAAACCTCAGGAATTTCACTTGCCTTGGTGATTTGATAATTCCATTTAGTCACTGGCGTAGAAATGCCTATAATGTCCGTTTCCTGAAATGCATCAGAACCCAACAAATGAGAACCTACCTGGCCCGTGATGCAAATCAAAGGTGTTGAATCAATTTGTGCATCGGCAATTCCGGTCACCAAATTGGTAGCGCCAGGACCCGAAGTTGCGAATACAACCCCAACATTTCCCGTTACGCGCGCAAAACCTTGCGCCGAATGAATGGCACCTTGCTCATGGCGCGACAGCACATGGTGAAATTGAGATTTGTATTTGTACAATTCATCATAAACCGGCATAATGGCACCGCCGGGATAACCGTAAGCCAATGTTGAACCTTCTTCCAACAAGCATTTGATGACCGCTTCGGCTCCCGACATCTTCACCGTTTTCACCGCTGTTTTTTCCTGAACTTCCTTCTTTAATGTTTCCATCGCTTTAAAATTTATCCGTTACACAACCTTCAGAAGCTGTTGAAACGATTTTTGCATATTTATACAATATTCCTTTTTTATGTTTTGGCTCAGGCGACTTCCAAGCTGCTTTTCTTAAAGCCAGCGCTTCCTGGGATAATTTGACATTGATTGTTTTATTTTTGGCATCAATCACAATCACATCGCCATCTTTCACCAACGCAATGACGCCTCCAGATTGTGCTTCAGGCGTAATATGCCCTACCACAAAACCGTGCGTACCTCCCGAAAAACGTCCGTCCGTTACCAGCGCCACCGATTTTCCCAAACCAGCACCCATAATCATTGAGGTAGGTTTTAACATTTCAGGCATTCCCGGTCCGCCTCTAGGGCCAACATAACGAATGACCACCACATCGCCTTTTGTGACTTTTCCGGCACCAATTCCGTCATTTGCTTCTTGTTCCCCATCAAAAACAACTGCTTTTCCTTCAAACAAGTCTCCTTCATTTCCGCTTATTTTAGCCACAGATCCTTCCGTGGCCAGGTTTCCATATAAAATTTGAATGTTCCCCGAAGATTTCAATGCTTTTTCAGTGGTATGAATCACGTGCTGGTCTTCTTCAAAACTTAAAGGGGTCACATTTGCCAGATTTTCAGCCATCGTTTTTCCGGTAACCGTCATACAATCCCCGTGTAACAAGCCTTTTTCAAGCAAATATTTCATCACTGCAGGCGTTCCGCCAACGCCGTGAACATCTTCCATCAAATATTCACCGCTTGGTTTTAAATCGGCAATCACCGGGGTTCTGTCGCTCACACGCTGAAAATCTTCCAAGGTAAATTCTATGTCCGCAGCATGCGCAATCGCCAGATAATGCAATACGGCATTGGTTGATCCGCCCAAGGCATTTACGACCGCCACCGCATTTTCCAGCGATTTTTTGGTAATGATGTCCAAAGGTTTTAAATCGAGTTCCAATAAATTTTTAATGGCGGAAGCGATTCTTTCGGTTTCCGTTTCTTTTTGCGGATTTTCCGCAGGAATGGAGGAATTGTAAGGCAATGCAAAACCCAAAGCTTCTATGGAAGAAGACATCGTATTGGCCGTGTACATGCCGCCGCAGGCACCTGCGCCCGGAATGGCATTTTTTATAATTTCCCTAAAATCTTCTTCTGAAATCACCCCGGCAATTTTTTGTCCGAGTGCCTCAAAAGCAGAAACAATGTTTAGTTTTTTTCCCTGGTATCTTCCTGAAGCAATGGTTCCGCCATACACCATTAACGATGGCCGGTTCAACCGCAACATCGCCATAATGGCGCCGGGCATATTTTTATCGCAGCCAACAACGGTCACCAAAGCATCATAACTTTGGGCATTCATTACCACTTCAATAGAATCGGCAATAATATCGCGCGAAGGCAGGGAATAATTCATTCCCGATGTTCCCATAGAAATTCCGTCGCTAACGCCAATGGTGTTAAAAACGAGTCCGACCTGATTTTTTTTATTGACTTCCTCTTTAATTTTATAGGCCAGATTGTTCAGGTGCATATTGCAGGGATTTCCGTCGAAACCGGTGCTTGCAATGCCCACTTGTGGCTTTTTCATGTCTTCATCCGTCAAACCAACGCCATATAACATGGCTTGGGCAGCAGGCTGTGTTTCATCTTGGGTGACTCTTTTGCTGTATTTATTTAGTTGCATTTAGGGTAATTCTTATTTAATTCTGTTAAATTTATTGATAAAACCTAAGTTTTAATCGCCGTTTTATAATAAACGGCAAATTTAAACCAGTCATTTGTTTTGCGCCGTTGGCATTTGCTTATTTTACAGTATCCACTTTCTGCTAATTTTAGTTATATTTCTGTTTTTCATATAGTTATCTCTATTATTTTTACAATGATTATACCATAAAAAAAACCTTCCTAATGGCTATTAGGAAGGTTTTTATAATTTTTATGAAACTAAAACAACATCCCTAACCTCCTTGTGAAATAATCACAGAGACACGAATAGCAATGATATTTAGAATTACTTTTTTCATTTGAAGCAAATATGGGAATTAATTATTAAAACCAGTAAAAAATATCGAATTTTTTTATTTCACCAATTTTCCGGCCTTTTGACGAATGATTTCTTCTACGGAAACGTGCTGAATTTTGCTTTCCAGCCACGACAAAATATCCAAATATAAAAATGCGCGTTTTTCATAAGGATGGTCTTCATATTTAAGTAATTCATCGTGCAAATTGACAAATGCTTTGTGAAGTTCCTGCGGATAAATATTTTTTAGGTTTTTTAAGAACTGGATCATTTTGCGTTGTACCTGATGCAAATCGTTCATTTTGATCAAAAACTGATAGGTTGACACAATTAATTTATCAATATTGTCATCCAAACCGGCATCATAATGGGCCACTAAATTCAACACCCGTGAAAAGCACAACAAATCCTCACGCATTTTCAGCTCTTTATTGTCGATAATTTTTTCAAGGTAAAAAATACATTCCTCGTTTTTGCCGGCACCAAAATACATACAGGCAATTTTATAGTAAAAAACCATAATATGATGCGCATCAATATTGCTTTCATATTTCGGAATTTCCTTCAATAAAGTTGACACAAAACCCAAACCTTCCGTAAATTTTCCCTCCAAAAAATAATAATTTAATTTATTTTGGTTGAAATATAAAAATGCCAAGGTTTTGGTGTTTTCATTCAACGTAATATTTTCATTTTTGATGTCGGAAGTCAAGTGTTTCAAAACACTGTTGTATTTGGTTTTGTGCTTGATTAAATACAGGGATTCCAACAAATAATTGACACCTTTTAAATAGAATACCGGATTCTGGATTTTCATTTCAGGATTTTCTTCAAACAAATCGACCCATTTTTGGGAGTAACGATAACTCAACACAAAATCCTGCAAAATAAAGCTGTGCCACAAATAAGCCTGGTATAAAAACAATTTTTCCCTGAAACCCAATTCAGAAAATTTATATTTCGGCAACTGCTTTTCAAAATAGGCCGTTACTCTTTTTAAACCCTTATCGTCTTTTACATAACCTTCTTTCAAGAACAAACTGTACAATTGAAGGGATAAATTCGACAATTTGCTGATGCGAACGTTTTTTAAACTCAATTCTTTTGCCTGAATCGCCAATTCATCGGCCCTGTTGCTCATGCTTCGGGTGATGTACTGCGATTCGATCACTTTTTCAAACTCCACAATTTCATAGGCCAAATTGTTTTCCGCATTGTTCAGCGCCAGCTCTTTTGCCTTGTCCAAAATTTTTAGACTTTGCTTGTACAAGCCTTTATTGTATAAAATCGCCGCAAAATCGAATTGCTCCCGAATATTTGTCCGCACGTTTTGGTGAACCGGATTAAAACGCAAACTCACCAAGATTTGTTTGTACAAATGCGCTTTTGTGTTAGATATTTGTTGCTTTTTGATGTTTGTTTTGCTTAAAATCAATTCATCATCATAAACAAGTACTTTGTCCAATAAATTAAATAAACCCATAAAGTTGGCCTCTGCATTTCCGCCCAATCTGCCTGCATACAGTTTAAATTGTCGCTTTTCTGATTTAGAAAGGGACTTCACCAACATAAAAAGCGCATCTTTTTGATCAATAGCCATTGTAACCAAATTATTTTTATTTAACTGAATAGCAGTATTTTAGCTATTAAATTTAAAGTTTGAATATAGTAAACAAACCTAATTACAAAAGTATATAAAAAAACCATACCCCTATTTTTGACAATCAAATGTGATAAAAATAAATAGAAAATGAGTATAAATAACGTTCAAATTTTTGACACAACCTTAAGAGATGGGGAGCAAGTGCCTGGCTGTAAGTTAAATACTGAACAAAAACTAATTATTGCAAACCGACTTGATATTTTAGGCGTTGACGTGATTGAGGCCGGATTTCCTGTTTCCAGTCCGGGCGATTATAATTCGGTTTTGGAAATTTCAAAAATAATAAAAAACGCCACTGTTTGCGCACTAACCCGTGCAAACCAAAAAGACATTGAAGTGGCCGCTGCAGCCTTAAAATACGCCAAACGTCCGAGAATTCACACCGGAATTGGCACTTCCGATTCCCATATTTTATACAAATTCAATTCCACCCAGGATAAAATAATTGAACGCGCCATTCAGGCCGTTTCTTACGCTAAAAAGTATGTGGAAGATGTTGAGTTTTATGCCGAAGATGCGGGAAGAACCAGCAATGAGTTCTTGGCCAAAATATGCGAACAGGTCATTAAAGCCGGTGCAACCGTTTTAAATATTCCCGACACGACAGGCTATTGTTTGCCCGATGAATATGGCGCAAAAATTAAATTTTTGAAGGAAAATGTGAAGGGCATCCATAATGTCACCATTTCCTGCCACTGCCACAACGATCTGGGATTGGCCACCGCAAATGCCATTGCCGGCGTTCAAAATGGTGCACGTCAAATTGAATGCACCATTAACGGTATTGGTGAACGTGCCGGAAACACGGCTCTGGAAGAAGTCGTCATGATTTTAAAACAGCATCCGTATTTAAACTTAGACACCAATATCAACACAAAATTATTGTACGAAACCAGCCAGTTGGTGCAACAAAGCATGGGAATGATCGTGCAGCCAAACAAAGCCATTATTGGTGAAAATGCTTTTGCCCACAGTTCGGGAATCCACCAGGATGGCGTGATCAAAAATCGTGAAACCTACGAAATTATAAATCCCGCCGATGTTGGCGTCAACGAATCTTCCATCATATTGACCGCCAGAAGCGGCAGGGCAGCCTTGGCGTATAGGGCAAAAAATGTGGGTTACGACCTTACCAAAGTTGAATTGGACGATATTTATCCGCAATTTCTGCAATTTGCGGACCATCATAAAGAAGTAAATGACAACGACCTTCATCATTTGATGGAATTAAACCACATCTATAAATCAAGTATCGCTATTTAATTTTTTGCTTAAAAGGTAAAAAAAGGCGCTCCAGCAACTGAAAGTAACAAAATAATTATTATTTTAACAGGCTAATTTGTTAGGTCTTGGAATTAGATTTCTCTTGGCCTTAAAAATGAAATACGACCCATGAAATTAAAAATAGCCGTGCTTTCGGGTGATGGAATTGGTCCTGAAGTTACCCAGCAAGCCATCAAAGTTTTAAATGCGATTGCTGAAAAATACGACCATACTTTCGATTTTGAAAAAGCAGTTGCTGGCGCCAAAGCCATTGAGGAATGTGGTGATCCGTTGCCGGAAGAAACCCTAAAAATTTGCGCAAATTCCGATGCCATTTTATTCGGCACCGTTGGCGACCCAAAATACGACAGCAATCCGAATGCAAAAATTCGTCCTGAACAAGGATTGATCAAACTCAGAAAAAGCTTGGGTTTGTTTGCCAATATTCACCCATTAATTACCTATAACTCCTTAATCCACAGGTCAAATTTAAAGAAAGAGGTGATTAAAGGAGCCGACTTTGTGATTTATCGGGAATTGACCAGCGGTATTTATTATGGGGAGAAAAAATTAAGCGAAGACGGGAATACCGCATCCGACAATTGCACCTACACTTCCGAAGAAATTGACAGAATCGCCCACTTGGCCTTCAAGGCGGCACACATCAGAAGAAAAAAATTAACCTTGGTTGACAAGGCCAATGTATTGGAAACATCGCGACTTTGGCGCAAAAGAATCTTGGAGATTTCAAAAAGTTACCCTGATGTAAAAGTGGAATTTTTGTTTGTTGACCGCGCGGCAACACAACTCATTTTGAACCCAAGACAATTCGATGTTATTTTAACCGAAAATATGTTCGGCGACATTTTAACTGATGAAGCCAGCGTTATTTCGGGTTCGGTTGGTTTGTTGGCTTCTGCATCCGTTGGGGAACATCACGCGTTGTTTGAGCCAGTTCACGGCTATTATCCGCAGGAAAAAGGTAAAAATATCGCCAATCCGCTGGCGGCAATTTTAGCCGCTGCCATGTTATTAGATCATTTTAAGTTGTATGACGAAGCAGAAAATATTCAGGTCGCCGTTGAAAAATCTATCGAACTAAACATTTCAACACCCGATTTAAATGCCACAAACCATTTTTCGACCACCAGTGTCGGCAATTTTATAAGCGATTTTATTTTGGATGATGAAAACACGTTTTACAATAAACACAATATTGATTTGGGGCAGTCGACCATTATATAAAGATTAAAGGTAAAGGTGTACTGAAAAACTATTAACCTTTTCCCTTTTACTGAATTGCCCTTATCACATCGTGTTTGGTGATGATGTGAAATTTATTGTTTCCAAGGTCTACCAAAACAGCACCATTGTCCCTGTTGATTAGTTTTGAAATTTTATCGATGGAGGTGTCGCTTTTCACGATTGGAAAAGGCGCCCGCATCACTTCTTTAATGGGTTTGCTGGAGATGTCTTTGTCATCAAAATACAAACGAAACAAATCACTTTCATCCACAGAACCCACAAATCCGTCCACGTCCGTGACCGGTATTTGGGAGATGTCGTTATTTCGCATGCGCTCAATGGCGTGCGACACCAGTTCTTCCGTTTTTACGGTAATCATTGGGGTATCTATCCGATCTCTGATCAGGTCAATGGCTACCTTTTTTTCATCGTCCAGAAATCCGCGTTCCCGCATCCAGTCGTCATTAAAGATTTTGGCCACATATCGGCTGCCGTGGTCGTGAAAAAGCACCACCACCACATCATCTTTTGTAAAATGTTCT
>MGWK01000094.1:12430-55517 GCA_001800975.1 Flavobacteria bacterium RIFCSPLOWO2_12_FULL_35_11
CGGCCGCATCCTTATCGGTGACTTTGGTAAATCCGTCGATGATGCTGAAATCCACGTTTTTAGGCAAAATATCTTCTCCGATGCCTTCGGTGATGTAAGGGTAAATTTCATTTTCGTCAAAAATACCCGTTTCATGATATTTTTTAAAAACCGAGCCGTAAGTGTCTATTCCCCACATTTTAATCTTTGGATTTTTTTCTTTCAAATATTTTCCTACACCTGAAATGGTTCCTCCAGTACCCACTCCTGAAACAAAATGAGTGATTTTTCCTTCGGTCTGTTCCCAGATTTCAGGTCCGGTTTGTTCATAATGTGCCAAGGCATTCGACGGATTGTCGTATTGGTTCACGTACCATGAATTTGAGGTTTCTTCAGCCAGGCGTTTTGAAACTGAGTAATAAGAACGCGGATCATCGGGCACTACATTCGTCGGGCAAACAACCACCACGGCGCCTACCGCCCTTAAAATATCCATTTTTTCTTTAGACTGTTTGTCGCTGATGACACATATCAATTTATAGCCTTTGATTATGGCCACCAATGCCAATCCCATTCCCGTATTTCCCGAAGTGCCTTCAATAATGGTGCCTCCAGGCTTTAATACGCCTTGCTTTTCGGCATCTTCAATCATTTTTACGGCCATCCTGTCTTTTATGGAGTTTCCCGGATTGAAAGTTTCCACTTTTGCCAATACCAAAGCATCAATTTCTTTTACGATTTTATTTAATTTAACCAAAGGTGTGTTGCCAATGGTTTCCAATATATTTTTAGCGTATTTCATTTTTTAAGTCTTAGTGCGACAAAGATAGTAATTTTGGGTAATGGGGGAAAAGGGATTAGGAAACTATTGCCTATTCCCTATTGCCTTAAATTTTTGCCTAATGCCGTAAAATTATCAACTGTCTATCCAAGTTTTAAAATCTTTAACGCGTTCGCGGCTTACAATAATTTCTGAATCCTTGAAAGAATTCAGCACCACTTTTAACCTACTGTTTGAATATGAAACAATGTCTTTTATGGCATTAATATTTATAAAATGTTGCCGATTCACCCTAAAAAATGTTGATGGCTGCAGCTTTTCTTCCAATTGTTCCAAAGTATCTTCTATGAGGTAAGTTCTGTTGTCAATTGTATAAATATTTGTTGCTTTATTTTCGCTGTAAAAACATTCAATGGCATCGACAGCAATCATTTTTAAGTGCGGACCTATTTTTGCCGTAAATCGTGTTTTGTAATTTTTTTTGGTTGGGGCAATCAATTGTTGAATTTGATCCATATTTAACACATCTTTTGAAGTGTTGGAATGCAACGCTTTATATTGATTGATCGCATTTTCAAGTTCGTCGTTATCGATTGGTTTCAATAAATAGTCGATACTGTTTAATTTAAAGGCTTTTAACGCATATTCATCATAGGCCGTTGTAAAAATGATGGCACTTTTAATGTCAACTTCCTCAAAAATTTCAAACGACAATCCGTCAGAAAGCTGGATGTCAAGAAATAACAAATCAGGATGTTCATTGTTCAAAAACCAATTTATTGATTCTTCCACCGAATGCAACATCGCTATAGGCTCAATCCCAAATTCATTTAGCATTCTGCTCAATCTTCTTGCGGCCGGCTTTTCGTCTTCAATAATTACAACTTTCATTTTTTTGTATTTGGCATCAGGTATTTTGGATTGTTAGATTGTTAGATTTACAATTTCTATTTTTTTTTAACTTTTAACTTTTTTTCTACTCCCAAAATTCTCGTTTATCCTTTTCCATATATTCTTTAATTTTTTGGTCTTCCCAGTTTTTCCCTAAAAGAATATCCATGCCAAAAACACCAAATGCGTGAAAAGCGAGTCCGATACCCCAAAATAAAATGGTGTTATAAGATTGCCATTCCCAAAGCACTTCTGTTCCGCCATCAGAAAAAACCTTTGCAATTAATAAAAATGCATTTACCAAAAGGTAAACCATTAAATGTACATAAAATCCTTTTATCGATTTCACCTTTTTTTTAGCGCGTAAATATTTTTGCTCTTCTGTGTGTTCTGTTTTCATGATGCTGATTTTAATAATTAATTTTTATCTTTTTCAATAAATTCTTTAATTTTTCTGTCTTCCCAATCTTTTCCAAATAATAAATTATGATTGAAAGCTCCCAATGCGTGAAATGCGAGTCCAATTCCCCAACCGATCATCGGAAACCAAAACCATTGAAATTCTGGAGAAAATTTCAGATTTATGAATATTAAAAATGGGATCACAACTAAGTAAGCAATAAAATTTATATAAAACTCTTTAACTTTTTCAACATTTTTTTTTGCCCTGATATATTTTTGTTCTTCTGTATATGCTGTTTTCATTTTTTTATTTTTGATTTACGATTTACGATTTTTAATCCTATCCCCAAGTCTTTCCTAAGGAAAGGGAGTTTGATTGAAATAAGAAAAGTATTTACAACAAAAAACTTTTAACTTTTAACTTTTAACTTTTAACCTTTAACTTTTTTCACTATTCCCAATACTGTTTGTCTTCATTGTCCATATATTCCTTAATTTTCCGTTCCTCCCAATCTTTTCCTAGAATCGGATTGTAACTGAAAGCTTTGAAACCGTGAAATATAAGTCCGATACCCCAACCAAACATTGGAAACCAAAACCAATGGAAATGAGGAACATACTTGAAATTTATAAAAATTAAAAATGGAATTACGATGCAATAGGAAATTAAGCTTCCATAAAATTCTTTGATGTCATGCACGCGTTCCACGGCCCTTAAATATTTGTTGCTTTCTATAGTTTCTGTTTTCATTGTTTTCGTTTTTTGAGTCAATAATGGTAATTTTACGATGAAATTTTCGGCGGTTTTTTCAACCACCACTTTTTTTAAGGTGATTAAATGATAGCGGTCAATAATATTTCTCAATCCTATCTTGGTTCCGTTTTCCATGGTGGTTTTCGGATTAAAATTATTGGAAACCACCAAGTAACCGTTTTCTTCCCTAATGATTACTTTTAACGGATTTTCTTCTGAAACTACATTGTGTTTTATGGTGTTTTCTAACAATAATTGTAACGATAAGGGTAAAATTTTATAGTCTGAATCACTTGCTTTTTCAGGAATTTCAAAGGTTACCGCATTTTCAAACCGCATTGTCAGCAATTCCATATAGGTTTTGGCAAAATGCAATTCTTCATCCAATTCAATTAAATCCTTATTTTTTTGTTCCAAAACATAGCGGTACACTTTTGAAAGTTTGGTGGTAAACTTTTCAGCCAGCTTCGGATTTTCACCAATCAATGAGGTCAAAACATTTAAACTGTTGAATAAAAAATGCGGATCAATCTGGCTTTTTAGCGATTCGTATTTGGCAGTTTCAGTTTTGGCCACAATTTGTTGTTCCTTTACTTTTTTCTCAGTCAATGATTTGTAAAAAAATATGGAATGAAACACCAAACTTATGATGATTGTCATCCCCAAACCAAAAGAATAATACGCTTTTGCACTTGAATCGTTTAAAAAACTGTCAATTGGATTGCCCAAAATAACCACAAGAGTTACTAATCTTAATACTGCCAATCCAATCATTGTCAGCAAAATGGAACCCGATGCGCCAATGATCAATCGTTTTTTAGGATTTTCTTTCCAATCAAATTTATTTTCCAAAGAATAAAAGAAATAAGCGTTGAGCGTAGTCAATACAAAAGCGTACATAAAGTGAACGCTCAGCACAATAAACAAATCATTTATGGGTAAATTAAATCCGCCATTAAACAACAATCGCTCAATAACAAATATGATTATTGCCAATATTGCCGATACTTTTATGATATATTTTAGGTTGAAATTCATTCTGGCTTATTTAATTTTTTACAACTGCAATTTAAAATTTAATTTCTAAATTAAGGGCATAGTCCTTTACTTCAAATTTTGCGCTTTCAAATTCTGGCGGACCAAAATTCATCTTATTATTGGACAATCCGTAACTTTCTTTTGGCTTACCATTTTCCTCAAAGTCCAAAAGGTTGTTATTGTTTTCATCGTGAAAACAAATAATGGCATAATTTCCTTGGAGAACATTTTCAAAAACAACGGTGCTTTTCCTGTTTTCTACTGAAGCAGATTTGGAATAAATAGGCTGTTTCATGAAATTCTCTTCATTATAAAGGGCAAATTTTACCGTTCCGTTGTCACTTAATGCATTTACTACGGAAACAGTGACTGAAATTCCTTCTTCTGATTTGTTTGTTGCTGTTTGCGCGAAAATCATTGATGAAATCAATAATGCGATCGCTAAAATTACTTGTTGCATACTTTTTAATTTTATGGTTAATATTGTTTTATAGATCAAATTTGCCAAGTTTTATGGAATTGAAAAAAGTTTACTTTCTGAATTGTCGTTTATTTCGACTGAACTGTAAAATTTTCAGCCTTAAACCTAAAACGGATATTTCAACCCCAATTATTTAATAAAACTCTTTTAAAAAAACCCTAACATTCATCATCTTATTATATTAAAAAGTTTGTACTTTTATAAAACTTTTTATAAAAACCATTGAATTATGAAAATATACGATGACAAACACATTAAAAATGTTGCTTTTGTTGGTGCCCATAAAAGTGGTAAAACAACATTGGCCGAAACCATGCTCTTCGAAGCCGGATTAGTCAGCCGCCGTGGTAGTGTTGAGAATAAAAACACGATTTCCGACTACCACGCGATTGAACATGAAAGAGAAACTTCCGTTTTTGCCACACCCCTACACACCGAATGGCGCAACTACAAAATAAACATTATTGACACTCCCGGATTGGATGATTACATTGGTGAAATTGCCTCTACAATGCACGTAACCGACTCAGTTGCTATGATCATAAATGCACAATATGGTGTTGAAGTTGGCACAGAAATTATATGGGATTATATAGACCGATTTTCGCGCCCAACCTTATTTGTAATCAATCAAATAGACCATCCAAGCGCCGATTTTGACGAAAGCTATAAAAGCATTGTTGAATTGGTGGGTAAAAATGTGGTTAAAATGCAATATCCGCTTAAAGTTAATGGCGCACAATGCATTATTGATGTGCTTAAAATGAAAATGTACAAATTTGGACCGCAAGGAGGAAAACCGGAAAAATTAGAAATTCCAAAAGATCAAATTGAACATGCAACAGAACTTCAAAATGAATTAATTGAAAAAGCTGCTGAAAACGATGAAAATTTAATGGAACTTTATTTTGATAAAGGCACCCTTAATGAAGATGAAATGCGTGAAGGAATTAAAAAAGGGATGCTTAATCATGAATTATTCCCTGTATTTTGCATTTCGGCTTTAAATGATATGGGCACCGGACGTTTAATGGGATTTATTGACAATGTTGCCCCATCTGCAGCCGATTTAAAACCTGAACAAAGTGTTGAAGGAACCACAGTTGAATGTAAAGTTAATGCACCAACCGTACTTTTTGTTTTTAAAACTGTTTATGAACCTAACTTGGGACAAATTAGTTTCTTCAAAGTAAAATCAGGAGAAATTAAGCAAAATGACAAGTTGGAAAATTCCAGAAACGGTGAAATTGAAATCGTAAACCAGCTATATATTATGGATGGCAAAAATCGGGAACTGGTTGAAAAATTAAGTGCCGGCGATATTGGAGCCACTTTAAAATTAAAGTTTACGGAAACAAACGACACACTAAGAACAAAGGGTTCAAATATTACCATAAAACCAATTGTTTATCCCGAAACAAGAATTACCAAAGCGGTAAGGGCTTTTGATAAAAATGATGATGAAAAACTAAATGAAGCGCTTAAAAAAATACATAGCCAGGATCCAACCGTTAGCGTTAAGTATTCATCGGAGTTAAAACAACTCATTTTATCTTGTCAAGGGGAATTGCATTTAGCGACAATTGACTGGATTTTGCAAAACACTTATGGCATAAAAGCAGTTTTTGAACAACCAAGAATTGCCTATAGAGAAACCATACAGCGATCTGCGACAACTAGTTACAAACATAAAAAGCAATCGGGAGGTTCAGGACAATTTGGGGAGGTTCACATTAAAATTGAACCTTGGTACGAAGGAATTCCGGAACCGGAAGGATTTAACATCAGAGGAAAAGAGGAAGTAAATCTGGATTGGGGCGGAAAATTAATATTCTACAACTGTATTGTTGGCGGTGTAATTGATGCGCGCTATTTGCCTTCTGTTTTAAAAGGAATTTTAGAAGTGATGGAAGAAGGTCCTTTAACCGGTTCCTACGCCAGAGATGTTCGGGTGATGCTTTTCGACGGCAGAATGCACCCTGTAGATTCAAATGATATTTCATTTAAAATTGCCGGAGCGCATGCTTTTAAAGAAGCCTTTTTAAATGCCAAACCTAAATTATTGGAACCAATTCATGAAATTTCCGTAAAAGTTCCTGAAGAATTAATGGGGAACGTAATGACCGATTTACAATCGCGCAGATCTGTAATTCTTGGAATGGACAGTGAGGGTAAATATCAAACAATTAAGGCCAAAACACCTTTGGCAGAAATGTATAAATACTCAACAACATTGCGTTCAATAACGCAAGGCCGTGGAAGTTTTAGCACTAAATTTTCAAATTTTGAATTGGTGCCTAACAACGTTCAAGAAGAATTGGTTAAAAAATAAAGCCTAATTATAAAAATTAAAGACTCGTCTATTAAATAAATGGACGAGTCTTTTTGTTAAATGCCAATTAATATTCATTAATTCAATTAATTTTTATAATTCTTAAAGTTTTTAGATGGTTATTAAACGATAAATTTTAAAAAAAATTAAATATTAATTGATTGCCAATATAATAATATTTTCCTTTAAAAAAAAGAATTATCATTAATTTTTGGTATTTTATTCATGTACAATTCGTTTAAAGATGAATTTCATTGTGATATGTTCAATAAAAAAATATATAATTGATTATTTCTTCATCGCTGATAAATCTGTATCTTTGCAACTTAATATACTTTAATGAAACTAATTCTTATTACAATTGGCCTTTTAGCGCTTGGCGTTGCTGGAATAGCAATTAAAATTTGGGCTAAAAAAGACGGAAAATTTGCAGGAACTTGCGCAAGTCAAAATCCACATTTAAATAAAGAAGGAGTTGCCTGTGGATACTGCGGAAGATTGCCTGATCAATGTGAAAACCAAGAAAATAAATAAGAAATGCTCGAATATCTATTTATTGCTTTTATAGTAATTTTTTGTATTCAGTTTATTTATTACATTTTCATTTTTGGCTCTTTTTCTTTTTCTAAAAAAAAATCAACCGAAAATAACTTCAATTTACCGGTTTCAGTTATTATTTGCGCAAAAAATGAGGCGAAAAATTTAACTGAAATTCTTCCCAATTTCTTAAACCAAAATTACAAAAACTTCGAACTGGTTTTAATTAATGATCGTTCACGCGACCAAACATTAAAGGTGATGGAGAAGTTTAAAAAAGATTCCCCAATTTCCATAAAAATTGTGGATGTAGCCGTGAATGAACAATTTTGGGGAAGTAAAAAATATGCGCTTACCTTAGGCATTAAAGCTGCTTCTCATGAACATTTATTGTTTACTGATGCCGATTGTATTCCTGTTTCAGAAAGCTGGATAACCGAAATGGTCAATAATTTCAACAATGAACATCAAATTGTATTGGGTTATGGCGCCTATAAAAAAATAAAAAAATCATGGCTCAATAAACTTATTCGGTTTGAAAGCCTTTTAACTGCCATCCAATATTTTAGTTATGCAAAAATTGGAATTCCTTATATGGGTGTTGGCCGTAATTTAGCCTATACAAAAACGGTTTTTTTCAAGGTTAACGGATTCGCAAATCATATGCATATCAAATCGGGCGATGATGATTTGTTTATAAACCAAGTGGCTACAAAGCAAAATACGGCCATTTCTTGTTCACAAGACAGCTTTACCGAATCGTTTCCAAAAACAACCTTTAAAGATTGGATTCATCAAAAAAGAAGACATATTTCAACGGCTTCTTTATACAAACCTGGGCATAAATTTTTATTGGGACTTTTTTTCAGCTCCCAATTGTTATTTTGGATTTTAGGCATCATTGTTTTAAGTTTCCTTTATAACTGGCAAATAGTTGCAGGTTTAATTTTTACAAGAATCTTATTTTTGTATTTGGTAATTGGCTACTCCGCAAAAAAATTAAATGAAAGAGATTTAATCCTCTTTATTCCATTTTTTGAAATATTTTTAATTTTGATACAAATGTTTATCTTTATAAAAAATATGATTTCAAAACCTACACATTGGTAAAAAAAAACAATGATATTGCTGACTTAATCGCTAAAGCAAGAAAAAAAGACCAAAAGGCTTTTAATACATTGCTAAATACCTATTGGAGTGATGTTTATCGTTTTCAATTGTCAAAAATAGAAGATGAAGATGAAGCCGAAGACATTACCATCAAAACCTTTTCAAAAGCATTTGATAAAATTGACTTGTATAACGAAAGCTATAATTTTAAAACTTGGCTGATTTCAATTTCAAAAAATATTTTTTTGGATCATTTGAGAAAACAACGCACCGAAACCATTTCAATAGACAAAAAGGAATCGGAGGCTTATAAAATTTCTGATGAAACCCCATCGGCTGAAGACCAATTGATTATAGATCAAAATTTGGCGCAATTGCTCAATTATTTGAAGCAATTAAAACCTCACTATCAGGAAATTATTAATCTTCGCTATTTTAGGGAAATGAGTTATAAGGAGATGGCCGAAGTATTAAAAGAACCTATTGGAAATATTAAAATAAAGTTATCGAGAGCAAAAAAATTATTGGCAGAAATTATTAAAAAATCTACTGAAAGTTGAATGCAAAAAAATCGAATTGGCTAAAAAACTTAGGCCCAGGAATTCTTTTTGCCGGAGCCGCGATTGGCGTTTCACATTTGGTGCAATCTACCCGAGCGGGAGCCGACTTTGGTTTTGGGTTAATTTGGGCATTGGTTTTAATTCATATCGTAAAATATCCGTTTTTTCAATTTGGCCCCAGATATGCCACGGCAACGGGCGAAAGTTTATTGGATGGCTACAAAAAATTAGGAAAAGGCGTGCTGCTTGCCTATTTTATTTTAAATCTGGCTACGATGTTCACCATTCAGGCAGCAGTGACTGTGGTAACTGCAGGATTGGCGGCAAATTTATTCGGAATAACGACAAATCCATTATATTGGAGCATCATAATCACCCTAATTTGCTTTACGTTATTGGTTACTGGCCGCTACAGTTTGCTCGATAAACTCATGAAATTGATTGTGATTACCCTAACTTTAAGCACCACAATTGCCTTAATAATTGCCGCATTTAATTCGACAAATACCTACAGCTTTGTGCAAATTATTCCTGAAGGAGCTGTTGAAATCGGATTTTTGATCGCATTTTTAGGATGGATGCCTGCCCCACTCGATGTTTCTATTTGGCAATCGCTTTGGGCACTGGAAAAACAAAAAGACAAAACCACCGAATTCAATACCAAACAGGCCATATTCGATTTCAATATTGGTTTTATGAGCACCTTGGTCATTGGTATTTTCTTTGTTGCCTTAGGCGCCATTGTAATGTATAATTCCGGTGAAACATTTAGCGATGGCGCCGTTCAATTTTCTAAGCAACTTATGACGCTTTATACTAAAAGTTTAGGGCCGGAAATGTATATTTTTATTGCCGCAGCCGCCTTTACCACAATGTTTAGCACAACCATCACAACTTTAGACGCCTCGCCAAGAGCAATGACAAAGGCTTTCGAATTGCTAAGCCATAAAACGTACAAAAATATGTACTGGTTTTGGATCAGTTTTCTGTCCATCGGAACAATTTCAATCCTGATTTTCTTTAAATCAGAAATGGGTTTCTTAGTAAAAACTGCCACAATTCTTTCGTTTTTAACAGCACCATTTTATGCCATTGTCAATTATATATTAATTTCCAGCAAACATACTCCCGAAGAATGGCGACCTTCTTTACAACTAAAAATGCTGAGTTGGTTTGGCATCCTGTTTTTAATCGGTTTCAGTATTTGGTATCTTTATACCATTTAACCTTTAAAATAACCATAATAAATGTTCCTTTTTCCCTTTTTTCTTCAAAATAAAAAGAAACCGTAACTGCTGCTATGCTTTATTTTTCTTTTTTGAAAAAATAAAAAAATCATTCATTTCTTTTACGGCGATTTCAAAAGTTAAATGGTATTTTAGTTTATAATTTCTTCGTATTTTTGCAATCTATTTTCATTTAAAATGACACAAGAAACCTCTTCATTACCAAATAAAATTCAAAAACCAGCCTGGTTGCGCGTTAAACTTCCTGTTGGAAAAAAATATACCGAATTAAGGAATTTGGTCGATAAATACAAATTGAATACCATTTGCACAAGCGGAAGCTGTCCAAATATGGGTGAATGCTGGACAGAAGGGACGGCTACATTTATGATTTTAGGAAATACCTGCACACGTTCCTGCGGATTTTGTGGCGTAAAAACAGGCCGACCTGAAACTGTTGACTGGGAAGAACCTGAAAAAGTGGCCCGATCAATTAAACTGATGAAAATTAAACATGCCGTGATCACTTCAGTTGACAGGGATGATTTAAAAGATGGTGGTTCCATTATTTGGGCTGAAACGATTAACGCCATCAGAAGAACCAATCCTGAAACTACGCTTGAAACCTTAATTCCCGATTTTCAGGGAAATAAAACCAATATTGACCGTATTATAGCGGTTGCTCCTGAAGTCATTTCCCATAACTTGGAAACTGTGCGACGCTTAACGCGAGAAGTTAGAATTCAGGCAAAATATGACCGCAGTCTGGAAGTTTTAAAATATATGAAAGACCAAGGCCAGCGCAGAACTAAATCGGGCATTATGCTTGGTTTGGGCGAAACTGAGGAAGAAGTTTTGGAAACCATGCAGGATTTGGCAAATGCCAAAGTTGATGTGTTAACCATTGGCCAATATTTGCAGCCAAGCAAAAAACACTTGCCGGTGATTGAGTTTATCACGCCCGAACAATTTATTAAATACAAAGAAATTGGACTGACAATGGGATTTAAATATGTCGAAAGTGGCGCATTAGTCAGGTCTTCTTATAAAGCGCAGCGACATTTGGAATAAATGGCAGTTCTTTTTTTTAACTGCCAAAAGTTTTTAAATTTAATTGCTTTCAACTTTAAATTTGGAATTCTTACTTCCGCATCTAAGCGTTAAACGCTTAACTTTTAATTTAAGTTTTAACTTAAGCAAAGTTCCATTTTTAACTGTTTATTAACAAAAAAGCGCATTTTACGGCACAAACATTGCTGTATATAATACGAAGCAAAGTTTTGTAACCTTTGTTATCATTCTTAGTAAGTTTGATTAGTATGAAAAAAGTGCCTCACGGCACTTTTTTCTATTTAATCATATTACTAATTTTATGCAATTGCTATTTAATCAATTTTCCTTCTTCAAGTAGAACATCATAATTATAACCTTGTCCAAAATCTTTGTCTAAAACAATGACGCCTTTAAAAGTTACCACATCACCAATATTAACTGTTTCGGTAGTTGTTATCGTTAAATCATTTTTATTTTCAAACTGTGTTCCGTCAACAATATGAACCCAATTTTTATCCATAATGCCATTATTAACTTTCACAACTTGCCCTTTCACAATTATAGACTTTCCGGAAAATGATTTTTTGGCTGAAAATAATTCTGACAATGACGTTCCGTTTTTCGGTTTTTCAATTTTAACATCACTTACAGGCGCAGGAGCTGAACTTGCATGCGGATCCTCTTGCTTCACTTCAACAGCAACCTCTGTTGTCCTTACACCATTGACAAAAACAATTTCGTCAAAGGTTTTATTCAATTGTTTGCTTTCAAAATCCTTCATCACCATACCGTCTTCATAATAATAGGTTTCCCCAACAGTTACCGGCATATTTGCTATTGCCATCCAATAGGTTTTTCCATTTTCTTCAACATTTAAATAGGCATAGTTACCGCCGTCAACAGTTTCCTTCACAACAATTTTATGAACATCAGATTTTGCCGCTGGTGTTTCATTATTAATTTTAGAATAATTTTGTTTGTCCTTGCAACTAACCATTAATAGAATACTAAAAAGCACTGCAAAATATTTCATTTTATTTTTCATTTTATTTGATTTAATTTTTTGTAAAAATAACTATTATTACACAAACACAATATGATATTAATCACCATTTTATAACAGATAAACCATTGTTTTTCAAATAGTTATTAGTTTTGCTGAAATGTTTATTTCCAAACCAATGCCCTCTGTTGGCGCTTAATGGAGAAGGATGTCCGCACGTTAATAAAAAATGCTTTTTCTGATCAATTTTTTTGCCTTTCTTTTTGGCATAACCACCCCACAATAAAAAAACTACGTGCTCTTTTTCTTCTGAAATAATTGAAATAACGGCATCCGTAAACTGTTCCCATCCTTTATTTTGATGGGAGCCCGCATTTTGTGATTTTACCGTTAAAGTGGCATTTAATAAAAGTACGCCCTGTTTCGCCCAACGCTCCAAATTTCCGCTTTTGGGATAGGGAATGGACAAATCGGACTCAATTTCATTGAAAATATTTTTTAATGAAGGCGGATGTAAAATGCCATCATTCACCGAAAAACACAATCCGTGTGCCTGCCCTTCTCCATGATAAGGATCTTGGCCAATAATTACGACTTTTAAATCCTCAAATGAACACAAATTAAACGCTTCAAAAATTTGATCAGGTCCCGGATAGCACTTATTTTTTGCATATTCTTCTTTCACATAACTTATAAGTTCCTCAAAATAAGGCTCTTCAAACTCCGTTTGCAACAGATTTCTCCAACTGTCGGTAATTTTTAAATTCATTACGTCTGTTTGTCTTTAATTTATACTTTTGTCTAACTTTTCAAAAGTAACCTATTTTATGAATAGTATTTCAGAAAAAACATTAACAGATTTAGAATTTTTTACCGTTTTAAAAATGGTAAGCAGCTATTGTATTTCTGATTTAGGAAAGAATGCCACCCTACAAATAAGGCCTTTAAAATCGAAAGAAATACTGCTTCCGGAATTGCTTCAGGTGAATGAATATTTTTCGTCACTCGAAAATGAAAACCGAATTCCTAGTCATTATTTTGATGATATTCAGAAAGAAATTCACCTTTTAAAAATTGAAAACAGTTTCTTGGAACCTGCTTCTTTTTTAAAAATAGTGAACAACGCAACCACTGTATTTGAATTGCTGAAATTTTTCAATAAATTTAAAATGGTGTATCCCACGCTGTATAAATTTTCAGAAGAAATTGAAATCCAAAAGGAACTGGTTGAAAACATAAAAGCCATAATCACGCCTTTTGGGGAAGTTCAGGAAAACGCTTCCGTATTGTTAAAACAACTTCGAGGTGAAATAAATTCAATTCGTTCTAAAATTGGCACAAGTTTTAACAAAGCCTTAAGCCATTGCAACAGCGCGGGTTATTTGGATGAAATACGAGAATCGGTTATCGACAATCAGCGTGTTTTGGCGGTTCAGGCGATGCATCGAAAAAAAGTGAAAGGCAGTTTGTTAGGAACTTCTAAAACAGGAAGCATTGTGTTTATTGCCCCGGAAGCAACGCTTCAATTTAGCCGGGAATTACAAAACTTGGCCTACGACGAGCATCAGGAAATTGTAAGAATCTTAAAAGAACTGACCGATTCAACTCGAATATTTGCGCCCGATTTGAATGAATATCAAAAATACCTCATTAAACTCGACGTAATTGGGGCAAAAGCCAAATATGCAAAAACAATCAATGCGTGTTTGCCGAAAATCACTTCAGAAAAAAGCGTTTACTTAAAAGATGCCTTTCACCCTATTTTATTGTTGAAAAATAAGGAAAAAGACCTGGAAACATTTCCCCAAACACTTGAATTAAACACCCAGCAGCAAATAATTGTCATTTCCGGTCCAAATGCCGGCGGAAAAAGCATTACGCTAAAAACCATTGGTTTGCTGCAAGTGATGCTGCAAAGCGGCTTGTTGATTCCTGTTCATTTTAGATCGGAAACTTGCTTTTTTGAAAACATATTGACCGATATTGGCGACAACCAATCCATTGAAAATCAGTTAAGCACTTACAGTTACCGTTTAAAAAATATGCGCGACTTTCTGCGAAAATGCAACGACCGCACCTTGTTTTTAATCGATGAATTTGGAACCGGAAGCGATCCTGAATTGGGCGGCGCACTGGCCGAAATATTTTTGGAAGAATTTTACGAAAAAAAAGCATTTGGAATCATTACAACGCATTATGCCAACCTAAAAGTTTTGGCCAGTGAATTGGAAAATGTGGTGAATGCCAATATGCAATTTGACGAAAAAACACTGCGTCCACTTTTTAAATTGTTTATTGGGCAGGCCGGAAGTTCTTTTACTTTTGAAGTTGCCCAAAAAAACGGCATTCCGTTTAGCCTGATCAATAAAGCCAAAAAACGGGTTAAAGTTGAAAAAGTTAGGTTAGACAAAACCATTTCTAAATTGCAGCAAGAGCGAAATATATTGCAAAAAACTTCTGAAACACTTGAAATAGAAAAGTCGAAAGCCATTGAAAAATCGGATAGTTTAACCGAAAAACAACAAAAAATTCAGGAGAAATTAGAGAACTTTCAGGAATTGTATGACAGCAACCAGAAAATGCTATCTTATGGAAGAAAAATTAATGAATTGGTCAATAAATATTTCCAAACAAACAATAAAAAAGAGCTTACCACCGAATTTAACAAGTGGCTTGCCAACGAGAAAGGAAAATTTATAAAGAAAAATCCGATAAAACCTGTTACAAAAACAGAAAAACAAAAAGTTAAAGTTGAAATACAACAGGTGGCAGAAAAACTTAAAACCACCGAAATGGAAGTTTTGGTTGAAGTAATAAAAGTTCGCGAAAATCAACAAAATGAAGCTGTAAAAACAGCCAAACAAAAATCGGATTACGTTTATAAAATCAAAGACAAAGTAAAAATTCTCGGTTCAAATGCTACCGGTACCATTGAAAAAATAGAAAAAAACAATGCCTTTATAAACTACGGATTTTTTACAACCAAAACGCTGTTAAGCAAACTGGAATTGGTGGAATCTGCCAAAAAAACAAGCAAAACCAAATAATTAAACCATCATAATTTTGGATGTTGAATGTTGAATTTCAACCTTAACAATTAAACGATTCAACAGTTAAACGTTTAAACAATTTATTCACTTTCGTAACGCTCCATTTCTCGGTCGTAAAATGCGGTGGCTTCTTCGATTAAACCTGCAACTATTTCTGCAAGCTCGTCTGTATCATCGCTCTGCAAATCTTCAAACCATTCAATTTCATCATCAACCAAATTGATCACAAATCTTGGAAACTCGGTATGAACCACAAAAATTGCATCCATATGATCGGTATTGTCTCCCAATAAAAATTTAGGTAAGTTCATGTTTTTCTCGTATTAATTTTTTTGATAAATAGTTAAATCTTAAAAATAGCATAATTGCCGAACTTGTTAACGCGGTTAATAGGCCAATCCAAATACCAAAGGTACCCATATCTGCAATGCTGCCAAAATAAATGCATACCGGAAATCCAATAATCCAATAGGCAACAAATGTCAGTATAGAAGGAACATTCACATCTTGCAATCCTCGTAAAGCGCCCAATATCACGGCTTGAAAACCGTCTGAAAGCTGAAATATTCCCGCGATAATCAAAAGACTTGACGCGATTCCTATAACTTCTAAATTATCGGTAAACATCCAAGGCAAAATATCTTTTAAAAGGATAAACCCAACCGAAAATATAGACATAATAATCAAAATTAATAAAAAGTTTGAAAAGGCAATGCGCCGCAATTCTAAATAATTTCCCAATCCTTTTAAATTTCCCACTCTTATGGTTGCCGCAGCGCCAATTCCTACAGCAATCATAAATGTTGTTGAAGACATTTTTATGGCAATTTGGTTTGCTGCCTGCGGAAATGCGCCCAAAGTGCCGGCCAATAAAACAGATGCCGTAAACAATCCAACTTCAAAAAGCATTTGCAAAGCGGTTGGAAATCCCAATTTTGTGATTTTTAAAAATATGCTGCTTTTAAGTTCTCCCAATTTAAGTCGGTTCATATAAACGGCAAATTTTTTCTTTTTCTTCATCACAAGGTAAAGAAAAACCACCATGACAATTCTTGAAATAAGGGTTCCCAAAGCAGCGCCAACCAACTCCAGTCTTGGAAAAATCCAAAAACCGTAAATCAGCATAAAATTTATTGCCACATTTACAATATTGGTAATTATAGTGGCATACATGGAGTATTTTGTTTCAGATAAACCGTCGGCAAATTGTTTAAATCCCTGAAAAATCATTAGCGGAATCATAGACAACGCCACTATTTCGTAATATGGAATTGCCAATACCACCACTTCTTCCGGTTGGTCTAAATGATACAATAACGGTTTCAACAGCAATAGCATAATAAACATGACTATTCCCAAAATAGATGATAAAATTAAGCCATGCTGAAAAATTCCCCTTCCCTTTTCTACATCGCCTTCTCCGTCAGATTCGGCTATTAAAGGTGTTATGGCAAATGAAAACCCAATTCCGATGGAAAGTGCTATAAAAACCAAACTGTTTCCAAGTGAAGATGCCGCCAATTCAACCGGACCCAATCTTCCCACCATGATATCATCAATTAAGCCAACCAATAAATGGCCTAATGATCCCATCATAATTGGAGTGGCCAGTTTTAGGTTATTGCTAAACTCAGATGTGTAGTTTTTAAGCTTCAATTAAAATAATTTTTAGTTGCGAAGATAAAGAAATTAATTAGCAATACTTAGGCATAAACTTAAACGATAAACAAAAAAAATTAGATTTACATTAATATTTAGGATATCAAATTTTAGATTTTTAAATTTGAATCCTTTTACTTTCACCTTTATCCTTGTTTATTTGTTTAATTTTGCGCTATGGAAAAACATGAAAGTTTTATTGATGCACTAAACTATCGTCGATCGGTTAGGGTTTATGATGAATCAAGGGAAATTGAGGATGACATCGTAAAAAAATGCATTCAGCAAGCCACTTTGGCGCCCAACAGCAGCAATATGCAGTTGTGGGAATTTCATCATGTGACTTCAGAAGATTTGGTAAAAAAATTAGCAGTTGCCTGTTTGGGACAGCCTGCCGCAACCACTGCAAAGCAACTATTGGTAGTGGTGGTTCGAAAGGATTTGTGGAAACTCCGCGCCAAAAGCAACCTCCATCATATTCAGCAACTATTTACAAACAACCCAAAGGAAAAACAAAGTTCCCGAGAAAAATTTGCCCTCAACTATTACGGAAAATTGATGCCTTTTGTGTATGGAGAATTTTTGGGATTGTTTGGCTACCTGAAATTTCTCATTTCTTGGGTAACAGGAATTTTCAGGCCAACCTATCGCCAGCTTCGCAAATCCGATTTGCGCATCGTGGCCCATAAAAGTGCGGCGTTGGCGGCCCAAACCTTTATGTTGGGTATGGCTGCTGAGGGTTACGACACCTGTCCGATGGAAGGAACAGACACCCTTCGGATTAAAAAAATATTGAAATTGCCTTTGAGCAGCGAGATTAATATGGTGATCTCCTGTGGAATCAGAAAACCTGAAGGCGTTTACGGAGTACGTTTCCGGATTCCTTTTGAAGAAGTTTACAAGCATTGGTAAGTATGTTTAAAATTAACCGTCAAACGATGATATGACAACAGAAGAAATTATTCAGCAAATTATCTCGAACAAAAACAGGCCCCATTTAGATTTCAGTCTGAAACACAAGACCGAAAAATTTACGGACAACTTGTTTTATACGTTGTTTGATGCGAAAGCCTGCGTTTCAAAAAATATTGAAAAACTGGAAATTGATTTCAAAGAAGTCTACAAGTTGGCTTGTTTGGTCCAGGATGGTTCATGCAATGAAATTTGGAGCAGTTTCTTGGCCAAATTGCCGGTTATATTGGAAAATTTAAATCTAGACGCCCAAGAACTTTTTGAAAATGATCCCGCTTCCAACAGCATAGAAGAAGTTTTCTTGGCCTATCCCGGCTTTTACGCCATTGCGATTTATCGGTTCAGCCATGAACTTTTCTTGTTGAAAACGCCTTTAATCCCAAGACTGATGAGCGAATATGCCCACAGCAAAACGGGAACCGACATTCATCCCGGCGCTATTATTGGCAAAAGCTTTTTTATAGACCACGCCACGGGAACCGTTATTGGCGAAACTTGCGTGATTAAAGACCATGTGAAAATATATCAGGGCGTTACCTTGGGTGCTTTACAGGTTGATAAAAATTTGAAAGACACAAAACGCCATCCAACCGTTGAAGACCATGTCACCATTTACGCCAATGCCACAATTTTGGGTGGCAATACGGTGATAGGCGAAAACAGCACCATTGGAGGAAACGTATGGATTACAGCGTCGGTGCCAAAAAATTCCATTGTTTACCACACCCACGAAACGAAACTAAAACCAAAAAGAAGATGATGAAAGATCGAAGTCTGTTAGATTTTATAGGAAATACGCCACTCATTAAAGCGAATAAGATTCTGGTTAAAGAAGGGGTTTCTTTGTACCTCAAACTGGAGGGAAACAATCCGGGAGGAAGCGTAAAAGACCGTCCGGCCTTTAATATGATTCGTGCTGCTTTTGAAAGAAACGACCTGAAAAAAGGGGATTATTTAATTGAAGCCACCAGCGGAAACACCGGAATTGCCCTGGCGATGATTGCACAGCAATTTGAACTCCAAATAGAGTTGGTGATGCCCGAAAACTCCACCAAAGAACGTGTGCAAACCATGGAAGCCTTCGGTGCAAAAGTCACCTTGACGCCTGCCGAAGACGGTATTGAAGGATCGAGAATCTATGCCGAAAAACAGGTTGTCGAAAAAGATTATTATATGCTGGACCAGTTTGCGAATACCGACAATTGGAAAGCGCATTATAAAACCACCGGTCCGGAAATTTGGCGCGACACCCAAGGAGAAATCACCCATTTTGTTTCGGCCATGGGAACAACCGGCACCATTATGGGCACATCCACTTTCTTAAAAGAAAAAAATGCAACCATCCAAATTGTGGGCGCACAACCCGATGACAATTCGAAAATACCGGGCATCAGAAAATGGTCTCCGGCATTTCTTCCAAAAATATTTGATGCCAAGAAAGTGGATCAGGTGATTGAAGTAAGTGAGTCAGAAGCCCGACTGATGACCAAAAGACTGGCAAAAGAAGAAGGCGTGTTTGCGGGAATGAGCAGCGGTGGCTCGGTAACCGCAGCGCTAAAATTGGCAGAAACCCTTGAAACCGGAGTTATTGTGGCCATTATTTGCGACCGCGGCGATCGCTATTTGTCATCAGATTTATTTGAATAACTGCCTTAAGTTATTCCTTTTTATGATTGTTTGTAAGTGCCTTTTATTGTATTTTTGCACCTCAGAAAACTATAATTTCTACGCATGAAAAAAATTCAAATGGTTGACTTACAAAGTCAATACGCAAATATTCAAGATCAAATAGATTCAAAAATAGCGGAAGTTTTAAAATCCGCAGCTTATATCAACGGACCGGAAGTGCATTCCTTTCAAAAAGAACTGGAAAATTACTTGGGCGTAAAAAATGTGATTCCTTGTGCCAACGGCACCGACGCGCTTCAAATCGCGATGATGGGATTGGGATTGAAACCTGGCGATGAGGTCATTACCGCCGATTTTACCTTTGCCGCCACTGTGGAAGTGATTGCATTGTTGCAATTAACGCCGGTTTTGGTTGATGTGGATGTGGTGGATTTCAACATTTCCATAGAAGCCATCAAAAAAGCGATTACGCCAAAAACAAAAGCCATCGTGCCAGTCCATTTGTTTGGAAAAGTGGCCGATATGGAAGCCATTATGGAAATTGCCAAGGAACACAATTTGTTTGTGATTGAAGACAATGCCCAGGCAATTGGCGCCACCTATACCTTTAAAGACGGCAGCAAAAAGAAAGCGGGAACCATAGGCCATGTGGCTTCAACCTCGTTTTTCCCTTCAAAAAATTTAGGCTGTTATGGAGACGGCGGGGCAATTTTCACCAATGACGATGAATTGGCCCATAAAATTAGGGGCATCGTAAATCACGGAATGTATGTGCGTTACCATCACGATGTTGTTGGCGTAAATTCTCGTTTAGACAGTCTGCAAGCCGCAATTTTAAATGTAAAACTTCCTCATTTGGATGCTTACAACAAAGCGCGTCAAGCAGCCGCCCGAAAATACAATCTGGCTTTCGCCAATGAAAAAAATATCATCACGCCAGTAATTTGCGAAAATTGTGATGACCATGTTTTCCATCAATATACCTTAAGGGTTTTGAATACAGACAGAGACGCTTTGGTGAATCATTTAAATGAAAATGGCATTCCTTGCGGCGTTTATTACCCAATTCCGCTTCACTCACAAAAAGCCTATGCCGATAAAAGATATGATGAAGCCGATTTTCCTATCACCAATCGATTGGTGAAAGAAGTGATTTCATTGCCAATGCATACCGAATTAGATGATGACCAAATTGATTTCATCACCGCCACGATTATAAAATTCATCAACAAATAAATGAATATCGCAGTCATTGGCACCGGTTATGTGGGTCTTGTTTCAGGAACCTGTCTGGCGGAAGTCGGTAATCAGGTAATTTGCGTTGACATAGATAAAGAGAAAGTCGCCCAGCTTAAAAAAGGGATTGTGCCCATTTATGAGCCAAACCTGGAAGAACTTTTTCTTAAAAACATCAATGCAGACCGCTTGCATTTCACCACCGATTTAAAAAGTGCGCTAGATATTTCTCAAATTGTGTTTTTGGCTTTGCCGACGCCACAGGATGAGGACGGATCGGCCGATTTAAAATATGTTGAATCGGTGGCACATCAATTGGGCGAACTGATCACCGATTATAAAATTATCATCAATAAAAGCACGGTTCCTGTGGGCACTTCAAAAATTGTGAAGGACATTATTTCCCAGCACACCAAAGTTCCTTTTGATGTTGTTTCGAATCCCGAATTTTTGCGTGAAGGATTTGCCGTGCAGGATTTTATGAATCCGGAGCGCATTGTTATCGGGTCGAAAAGCAAAAAAGCCATCGACATTTTAACCAAATTATACAGTCCGTTTACCGCCATCAACCGTCCGGTCATTCTTATGGACGAAAAATCGGCCGAGCTGACCAAATATGCCGCAAACACCTTTTTGGCCACCAAAATCACTTTTATGAATGAGGTTGCCAATTTGTGCGAAATTATTGGCGCGAACGTGGATGATGTGCGAAAAGGCATCGGTTCAGATTCGCGGATAGGCAATAAATTTTTATTTCCCGGAATAGGTTTTGGCGGGTCTTGTTTTCCAAAAGACGTGAATGCCCTTGTGCATTCGAGCGACGCGGCCGGTTACGATTTTCAAATCTTGAAATCCGTTTTGGCCGTCAACAAAGTCCAGAAAAAATCGCTGATTCCAAAAGTCAGACGCTATTTCAACAATCAGATCGAAGGCAAAAAAATTGGCTTATGGGGATTGGCTTTTAAACCGAATACCGACGACGTGCGGGAAGCGCCGGCATTGGACATCATCAACGAATTGTTGCTTGCAGGCGTAAAAATTACCGCCTATGATGCAGAAGCCATGCCCAATATGAAAAAGATTTACGGCAATCAAATTACCTTTTGCAAAAATGCCTATGAGGTGTTGGAAAATGTGGATTGTCTTTTAATCAATACCGAATGGCGGGAATTTTATTCGCCCGATTTCGCCAAAATGAAAAGCCTGATGAAAAATCCGGTCATTTTTGACGGAAGAAATATTTTTGATCTGGACTTGATGAAAACCAATGGTTTTCATTACGAATCGGTCGGAAGAGAAATCGTAGCCTTATGAAAAAAATACTAGTTACAGGCGGATTGGGTTTTATAGGATCCCATACCGTTGTTGCATTGCAGCAGGAAGGATTTGAAGTGGTCATTATCGATAACTTGTCAAATTCCACCATTGAGGTGTTGGATAAAATAACGTCGATCACCAACCTGAAACCGGAATATCACAACCTCGATTTGCGGGATAAAACTGCGGTCAAAACCTTTTTTGCCAACAATGCCATTGACGGTGTCATTCATTTTGCAGCTTCAAAAGCGGTGGGCGAAAGCGTGCAAATGCCTTTGGAATATTATGAAAATAATATCAGTTCCCTAGTGTATGTGCTGCAGGAAATGACGGCCAACAAGATCAATAATTTTATTTTCAGCTCTTCATGCACTGTTTACGGACAGGCAGATGAACTTCCAATAACCGAAAATGCGCCCATAAAACCGGCGGAATCTCCTTATGGAAACACAAAACAAATTGGTGAAGAGATCATAAAAGACACTACGAAAGTTTCCGATTTAAAAGCCATTGCCCTGCGTTATTTCAACCCGATTGGCGCCCATGAATCGGCAAAAATTGGAGAATTGCCTATTGGCGTTCCCCAAAATTTAATACCTTTTGTTACCCAAACCGCTGCAGGAATTCGAGAAGAATTGTCCATTTACGGCAATGACTATCCGACTCCCGACGGCACCGCCGTGAGAGATTATATTCATGTGGTGGATTTGGCGAAAGCGCATATCATTGCCTTGAAAAGGCTCTTGGACAATAAAAATAAAGCGGCGTTTGAGGTATTTAATTTGGGTACAGGAAAAGGAAATTCTGTTTTGGAAGTGATCCAAACTTTTGAAAAAGTAACCGGAAAAAAACTGAACTACAAATTTGTGGAAAGACGGGAAGGCGACATCACAGCCGCTTACGCAGACACCACCATCGCCAACAAAGAACTGGGCTGGAAAGCCGAACTTACGTTAGATGAGGCCTTGCTTTCCGCTTGGAAATGGCAACTTACACTTAAAGGTTAAAGGTTTTGACCATATAATAAATCTCATTTTGAACTCCTTCAAAATGAGATTTATTTTTTTTAATACTGAAAACTAAATTTATTCAGCGCTACCGGCAGTAACGGTTCTGTCTATTTTACGAACCAAGCCCTGCAACACTTTTCCCGGACCCACTTCAATAAATTCTGTGGCCCCATCGGCAATCATTTGCTGTATGGTTTGTGTCCAGCGCACAGGTGCCGTTAACTGAAGGATTAAATTTTCTTTAATTTCTACGGAATCTTTAACTGCTTTTGCAACCACATTCTGATAAACCGGACAAATAGGTTTATGAAATATGGTGTTATTGATGGCTTCGGCCAATTCTTCCCTTGCAGGCTCCATTATTGGAGAGTGAAAAGCACCGCCAACAGGTAATTTTATGGCGCGCTTTGCCCCTTTTTCAATCAGCAATTCACAGGCTGTATTTATTGCAGAAACCGCTCCTGAAATAACCAGTTGTCCCGGACAATTGTAGTTTGCGGCAACTACGATACCATCTATGCTCGCACAAACTTCTTCAACAACGGCATCTTCCAATCCCAAAACTGCTGCCATGGTAGATTCTTGCATTTCACAAGCTTTTTGCATCGCCAAAGCTCTTTTTGAAACCAATTTAAGTCCATCTTCAAAAGACAAAACCCTATTGGCCACCAAAGCCGAAAATTCGCCTAAAGAATGTCCGGCCACCATTTCAGGCTTGAAGTCGTTTCCTAAAATTTTGGCCAATATTACCGAATGCAGAAATATGGCGGGTTGCGTCACTTTTGTTTGCTGCAATTCTTCGGCGGTTCCTTCAAACATAATGTCGGTGATGCGAAACCCCAAAATTTCATTGGCCTGTTCAAACAGCTCTTTTGCCAACGGAGAGGTGTTGTATAAGTCCAATCCCATTCCTGTATATTGGGCACCCTGACCCGGAAAAATATATGCCTTCATCTGTAGTATTTTATTGTTTTTTATTTGTCAAATGGAACGCTTAGCATCTTTCTTTTACCTGTCAGATTATTATGTTGCAGGCGTTTCATTTTTCGTGTGTTATCTATTAATAAGCAAAAATAAACATAATTTGCTATTTTCTTATTTGTATTTTGATGAGTTATGATTAAACTTTCAAATTTTAACTTTCTAGAATAACCTTTAAGTCATAAGAACATATTTTTCTGTAAAATGAATCGAATTTAATTGTTCTATCATATTAAAGTAATAACAGTATTCTAAACTTTATTCATGTTTCTGTTCATTTTCTTTACTCACCATTTTTATTGTTTTTTATAGGTATTCGTGAATCTCCTTCGTCGATTTGTCTTGCCCAAAGAAAACGAACCAAAAGAAAAGGCACTTTCTCGTCAGGTATTTTTTAAAGATCGATTGAAAAAATCACTCTTTAAAAACCATATTTTAAAAGCTAAATTTTCTCCAAGGCTTCAAAAATTTTTAACGCTTTTAAAATATTATACTTACTATAAAGGATTTTATGATGCTATGTAAATTCATATTTTAACTTTTCAAGTGTAAAATTTTTTATTATTAATTGTTAATTACTCCGTCAGCCAGTATGATTGAAACTTCATTTCATGAGATCCTGAAACAAGTTCAGGATGACACTTTCAATATTTTACAACGAAACCTGCCTGCGGCTGGCAGGAAAATCATAGGCCGCTTCTTCTTTGATTTAGTATTAAAACAATAATTTTAACCTATAATTATTTAATCTATAATTTAAAATTCATCATTCAAAATTCACTGATTTATGTTGTCTGGTTTCTATTATTTTTTTATTTCTACTCATGTTTTTTACACACCCCTAACCCCTCTCGAGGGGGATATAATTGTAATGAAATGCAACTTTCAGCTTTTATTCCCCATTCGGGGGCATTTAATCAAAAATCGTACATCGTAAATCATAAAATCGTCAATTTCACTTTATAGCCTTCGCTGTTTCTGATGTTGAAAACGGTGTTGTCTTCAAACAATAAATATTGGCCTTTGATACCCATCAGTTTTCCTAAAAAAACAGGGGTATTGTCCAGATTCAATGTTTTTATTTTGGTCGGATATTTGATTACGGGATACTCGATGGTCGTTATTTTTCCGTTATTAGGCAAAAAGTAAGGCCAGGCTTCCTTGGGAATGTATTGTTTCAGCTTTTCCCGTTCTTCAATTAAATCTATTTCGGCAATTTCATTTTTCAGCATTTTTTGCCAGCTGGTTTTATCGGAAACATGGTCTTTTAGGGCGACTTCTGTAATTCCTGCCAAATATCGGTTGGGCACTTCCACAATTTCAATCGCTTTTGAGGCGCCTTGATCTATCCACCTTGTTGGCACCTGGGTTTTTCTGGTTACGCCCACTTTTATGTTGCTCGACAAGGCCAAATACACAATGTGCGGCTGCAATTGCACTTTTTCTTCATAGTCCAAATCACGATCGCTGATACCCAAATGTGCCGTACTCAATTCGGGTTTCATCACCCAGTCGCCCACCTGGGCACTTTCATAAAAACATTCATAACAAAACCCTTGTCTGAAAATTTTCTTTTCCTTTCCGCAATTCATACATTGATAGCCCTCAAAACGGATTTCAATAGTCCGTCCCAATAGCTGATTCAGGTTCAGAAAATCATTTTCAACTTCCAAATAATAGTTCACGGCCTCATTTAATTCCGTCATCATCTTTTTTAAAACAGTATGGTATTGCATCGTAATTTTTTAGTAAATTTAAAGCCTAAAGATACTTAATAAAAAATGCCATATCCAATAGTTAATTCAATAATTTCCTGGTTTTTAAAAAAGCGAAAACATCAAATGGAGTTGTTTTTAAAATATCCCATTGATGTTCAGGAAGAATTGTTGCGTAAATTGGTGGAGAAAGCCCAAGATACCGAAATTGGAAAAAAATATCAATTCTCCGCTATTGGAACTTATGCCGAATTTGCCAAAAAAGTCCCTATCCAGCAATACGAATCCATAGAACACCTGGTTGAACGCACCCGAAAAGGGGAACAAAACGTATTTTGGCCCACGCCCATAAAATGGTTTGCAAAATCGAGCGGCACCACCAATTCAAAAAGCAAATTTATTCCCGTGAGTGAAGAAGCCTTGGAAGATTGCCATTTTAAAGCGGGGAAAGACATGTTGTGCCTTTATTTCAACAACAATGAAGACGCCCAGCTTTTTACGGGAAAAAGCCTGCGTTTGGGAGGAAGCAGCGCCGTTTATGAAGACAACAACTCCTATTTTGGCGATTTATCGGCCATTATTATAGAAAATTTGCCCTTTTGGGCCGATTACAGCAGTGCGCCAAAACAGGAAACCGCCTTGATGGGCGAATGGGAAAGCAAAATGAAAGCCATTGTTGATGAAACCATTACAGAAGACATCACCAGTTTGGTAGGCGTGCCTTCATGGATGCTGGTGTTGTTAAATTATGTTTTGGAAAGAACCGGAAAAACCAACATATTGGAAGTTTGGCCTAACCTGGAAGTCTATTTTCACGGCGGCGTAAATTTCAATCCTTACAGGGAACAGTTTAAAAAATTGATTCCGAAAACCAATTTTAAATATTACGAAACATATAATGCTTCTGAAGGATTTTTCGCCATCCAGGATGTCAACAATTCTTTTAATTTGCTGCTTATGCTCGACTACGGCATTTTTTACGAATTTATTCCTATGGATAAATTTGAAGGCGAAGATTCCGTCGCCATTCCGCTATCCGAAGTAAAACTCAATACCAACTATGCCATGGTCATCACCACCAATGGCGGATTGTGGCGTTATTTGATTGGGGATACCGTAAAATTCACGACGCTGGATCCTTTCCGAATCAGGATTACGGGAAGAACCAAACATTTTATCAATGTATTTGGGGAAGAACTGATTATTGAAAATGCCGAAACCGCTTTAAAACAGGCCTGTTTAAAAACAGGTGCCGAAGTCTCCGAATTTACCGTTGCCCCTATTTTTATGGTAGATGATAAAAGTGGCGGGCATGAGTGGCTGATTGAATTTAGAACGCCTCCTGAAAACCTTAATTATTTCACCGAATTGCTGGACAATGCCCTGAAAGCCATTAATTCCGATTATGAAGCAAAACGCTATCACAATATGACCCTGGCCATGCCCATTATTAACTGCGGCAGAAAAGGATTGTTTTACGATTGGCTGAAACAGCAAGGTAAATTGGGCGGACAGCATAAAGTGCCCCGATTGTCCAATTCAAGAAAACACCTGGAAGAACTCCTTAAATTGGCAAACGCCGATTAAATTTTACGTTCGATGACATAATTGACCATGGTCAGCAAGGAATCTTTGTAGGGCGATTGCGGGTAGGTTTCCAGCAATTCCAATGCTTTGGACTGGTATTCTTTCATTTTTTCCGTGGCGTATTCAATGCCGCCTTTTGCTTTTACGAAAGCAATAATTTCTTTTACGCGTTTCTTGTCGTCGTGGTACTTTTTAACCGATTTTATCAGCCAGTCGCGCTCCTCTTTGGTACAGGCATTCAGCACATAAATAAGCGGCAAGGTCATTTTTTGTTCTTTAATGTCGATGCCGGTGGGTTTCCCGATTTTTTCATCGGTATAATCAAATAAGTCGTCTTTAATTTGAAAAGCAATGCCAATGCGTTCCCCAAACAGTCGCATTTTCTCTATTTCTTCGGAAGGACTTCCCACAGAAGCTGCGCCGATGCCGCAACAGGCGGCGATTAAGGTGGCTGTTTTCTGACGGATGATTTCAAAATAAACTTCTTCGGTAATGTCGAGTCTGCGTGCTTTTTCAATTTGCAGCAGTTCCCCTTCACTCATTTCCCGAACGGCCACCGAAATCAGTTTTAAAATGTCAAAATCGTTGTTGTCAATGGAGAGCAATAAGCCTTTCGACAATAAAAAATCGCCCACAAGCACCGCTATTTTGTTTTTCCAAAGTGCGTTTACGGAGAAAAAGCCCCTTCTTTTGTTGCTTTCATCCACCACGTCATCGTGTACCAACGTTGCCGTATGAATCAATTCAATGACGGAGGCGCCGCGGTAGGTGCGTTCTTCAAATCTTCCTCCCGAAACCATTTTAGCCACCAAAAAAACAAACATCGGACGCATTTGTTTTCCTTTTCGCCTTACGATATATTGGGTGATTCTGTTAAGTAATGGAACTTTTGTAGCCATGGCTTCTTTGAACTTGCTTTCAAAGAGTTCCATTTCTTCCAATATGGGCTGTTTTATTTGTTCTACAATTTTCATGTGCAGCACAAAAATAGCAGTTTATTTGTATCATTTTGCTCTTTATGGATAATTTGTTAAAAAAACTGAATTTTAGTTATTTTAAAGAATGTTTGACTAAGAATTTATGGCTCTTTTGAACTAATAATGTGATTTAGATATCTATTATCATTTCTTTTCTTTTTCCATCGCTGAAAAAGTAACAAAAAATCTAGTCTGATGATCTTTTTCTGTAAAATAAATTGAATTTTTGCCTTGCGCCGGCTGGCCCTATCGCTAAAAAAAGCTACAAGCTGTTTTCTTTACGCTCTGTCCTATCACCCAGACCGCCTTTGCCCTGCATCTCCAGCCACGAGGCTCTTTGGGTTGCTCCGTCAGCCATTATGTTTTAAACTTCAATCCAAGAGATCCTGAAACAAGTTCAGGATGATGTATTCAATATTTTACTACGAAAAAAATCATAGGACGGTTTTCTTCGAGAAGTTGATTTAAATATGATTGAAACATCATTTCATGAAATCCTATAATAAATTTAAGATTCTAAGTACTCGATAGTCGTTTTCAGAAAAAGGGACTCGTAAATAGTAAAAAAGCACGGAATAAAATCCATGCTTTTTGATTGGTATTGCATTGTTTTTATTGTTTTATCATGTTTTTTACACCCCCTGGCCCTCCCGTTCTAAAAACGGGACAGGCTTCTCGAGAGGGGAATTTGATTCGTTTAACTTCAGTATCCGGGCCTCGGACTTCGAACTTCGGTCTTCGGTCTTCGGACTTTTTACTTCACGTTGTGCTGAATATTGATGGATTCCACGTGAATGGCTTTAAATATTTCTTCAATAAATTCTTTGTTAAGTCCTTTTTCCTCCGCGGCTTCACCGATGGTTGCCAAAATATCGGCCCATCTGCTGCTTTGTAAAATAGCCACATTTTCTTTGTGTTTCAGCAAGCCTATTTGCTCTGATATGCCCATTCTGTCTTTCAACAAATCAATTAAATTGCTGTCGAGCAAATCCAATTCTTTACGGTACATAGTCAATTTTCGCTGGAATTCCTCTTTGCTGCTGCTTTTCAGACGGATTTTTAAATCGGAGGTCATTTGCGCCAATTGTGCAGGCGTGATTTGTTGTTTGGCATCGCTCCAGGCATTGTCCGGATCGATATGGGTTTCAATCATAAATCCGTCGTAGTTTAAATCGAGGGCCGTTTGCGAAACATCCAACAGCGTGTCCCTTCTTCCGCAGATATGAGATGGATCAATGATTAATGGCAAATTAGGGAACTCTTTTTGCAGCTCTATCGCCAAATGCCATTTCGGTTTGTTGCGGTAATGCAAAGAATTGTAGGTTGAAAACCCTCTGTGGATCACGCCCAGCTGGGAAATTCCCGCTGCTTGAAAACGTTCCACGGCACCCAACCACAAAGGCAAATCGGGATTTACGGGATTTTTCACCAATACCGGTATGTTAACCCCTTTCAAAGCATCGGCAATTTCCTGCACCACAAAAGGATTCACCGTTGTTCTGGCACCTATCCACAAAATATCGATACCGTGTTTTAGCGCAAGTTCAACGTGATTTGCATTTCCCACTTCGGTAGTCACCAACATTCCAGTTTCTTTTTTCACACGCTGCAGCCAAGGCAATCCTATTTCTCCGACACCTTCAAAGCCGCCCGGACGCGTTCTTGGTTTCCAAATACCTGCGCGGTACACGTTTGCATCTGTATTTTTAAGCAAGTGCGCTGTTTTCATTACCTGATCTTCCGTTTCCGCACTGCAAGGTCCTGCGATTACAATTGGGTGCGATAAATTCATATCATCCAACCACTTTCTGTTTTCTTTCGTAATTTCCATTTTCGTTCCTGTTTTACTTTAACTATTTAATTCCGTTCAATATTGTTTTGATGTAATTTGTGTTGTTCATTGTTCTGTTTAATCCGTCCTCATCATCGTGCTCAATCATTTCTTTAAATTCATTCAGGTTTTTGATATATTCCTCCAAAGATCTCACCACATTTTCTTTATTCTGAAGAAAAATTGGGGTCCACGTGCTCGAGGAGCTTTTTGCCAAACGCACTGTTGAAGCAAAACCGGTGCTTGCCATATCAAAGATATACTGCTCGTTTTTTTCAATTTCCAAGACTGTTTTTCCCAACATAAATGAACTCACATGCGACAGGTGCGACACATAGGCAATGTGCCTGTCGTGTTCTTCCGGGTTCATCATTTTGATGCGCATATTCAGTTTTTTAAACAAGCTTAACGCTTTGTCCAGCATTTGCCAGCCACACTTTTCGGTTTCGCAAAGAATGGCCACTTTATGGTCGAACAAGTCCAAAATGGCCGCTTCAGGTCCCGAGAATTCCGTCCCTGCCAGCGGGTGTGCCGCCACAAAATTTTTGCGGTTTGGGTGATGCTGTATTGCCTTGCAAATTTCATTTTTAACGGAGCCCACGTCAAAAACCAAGGTATCTCCTGAAACCAAATCCAACACTTTCAAGGTCACCTCCGGAATTTTATTCACCGGAACCGCAATCACCACCACCGAAGCATCTGACAGTTGGGAAAAATCAATTTCTTCCTCAATAATGCCAAGCGCCAACGCTTTTTTGATATGTTCGGGATTCTGGTCAATTCCGTAAACTATATAGCCTTCCCTTTTCTTCAAATCGAGCGCCAAGGAACCGCCAATTAAACCCAAACCAATCACCACTAATTTTTCCATTTCTTAAATTTCTACAGTCGATAATCTGTTTAACACTTCTTTCAATACGGCTTCCGAAACACATAAGGAAGCGCGGATATAGCCTTCTCCATTGGAGCCAAAAATATTTCCGGGGGTAATGAACACGTCATTTTCGTACAGTAACTTGTCGGTAAATGCTGCCGAATTTATACCTTCGGGCAATTTTGCCCAAACAAACAATCCGCCGTAATTTTTATTATAAGTACAGCCTAACGCATCAAAAATTTCCCGCACGGCTACCTGTCTTTTTTTATAGGTTTCATTTTGTTGCAGAAACCAATCTCCCGACAATTTTAAGGCTTCCACCGCCCCTTTCTGAATTCCGAAAAACATCCCCGAATCCATATTGCTTTTCACTTCCAAAATTGTTTTAATAATTTCGGCATCGCCCACCACCATGCCAACGCGCCATCCGGCCATATTAAAGGTTTTGCTCAATGAATTCAGCTCAATGGCCACTTCTTTTGCGCCTTCCGTTTCCATAATGCTTATCGGATTGTCGTTCAGCACAAAAGAGTACGGATTGTCGTTTACGATTAATATATTGTGCTTTTTTGCAAAAGCTACCAATTGTTCAAAATCGGCTTTGGAAGCCACCGCCCCGGTTGGCATATGCGGATAATTTACCCACATAATTTTTACCTTGGTTAAGTCCTGTTTTTCAATTTCGGCAAAATTAGGCAACCAGTTTGTCTCCTGTCTCAGTGCATAAAAAACGGGTTCCGCTTCCAACAATCTTGTGACAGATTCGTAGGTAGGATAGCCCGGATTTGGAATCAACACTTGATCGCCTGCATTCAAAAAAGCCATAGATATGTGCATGATGCCTTCTTTTGATCCCATCAAAGGCAAAATTTCATTGGTAGGATTTAATGATACATTGAAATTGGTCTTGTAAAAGTTTGCCATCCCTTCGCGCAATTCAGGGATGCCCTGATAACTTTGATATTGGTGCGCTGTTGGCAGTTCCATCGCATTTTTCATGGCTTCAACCACGCTTATGGGTGGATTTAAATCGGGGCTTCCGATGGCCAGGTTGATAATTGGTTTCCCTGCATTCCGTAAAGCGGCCACTTCCCTTAACTTTTTAGAGAAGTAGTATTCCTTTACGTCCTTTAATCTGTTTGCTTTTGGTATCATTATCGTTTGCTTTTGCTGTATTCGCCCAACACTTTTAAGGCTTCCGTTTTTTCTTTCACTTCTTTGATGGCATTGAAATAATCGGCATAACTGTCAAAAATAAAATCGGCGAAAAACGCATATTTCCAAGGCGTTTCAATCACGGGCATCGATTGTATTTTAGAAAGGTTCAGGTTGTGCTTTGCCAAAATGGTCAACACTTCAGCCAAACTGCCGGTATCATTGCTTGTGATAAATTTAATGGACGCCTTATTTGCCGAAACACTTTTTTTACTTTCCGCATTGGTCAGAATAAAAAATCGGGTTGCATTGTCTTTGATGGTCTGTATTTCCGGCGCAATGATTTCCAGCTGGTAGATTTCCGCTGCCAAACTGCCGGCAATCGCCGCAACACCCATAAGTTTTTGGTCCTGAATTCTTTTGGCCACCGCTGCGGTATCCTTGTCTTCGATTAATTTTATGTGGGGATAGTCATTAAAAAATTTATGGCATTGCAACAAGGCCATCGGATGTGAATATACTTCTTTGATGTCCTCAATTTTTTGTCCGCCCAAAGCCATTAAATTGTGGTGAATGGGCAAATAATGCTCCCCACAGATGGTTAATTTATGGTCGTCTATCAACGCATAATTTGGCAAAATGGCTCCTGCTATGGAGTTTTCGATGGCCATCACAATCACTTCCGCTTTTTTGTTGTGCAGTAAATCGGGCATTTCACCGAACGACATACACTCGACCAAGTCGATATTTTTTCCAAAATATTCCTCGGCCACTATGTGGTGAAATGATCCTTTAATTCCCTGTATCGCTACCTTCATCTGTTATTATTATTTGTTTTTATTTGGTCCTCTGGAATGCGCATTTATTCATTCGTTTTTACATCGTGAAATAGTTATACGCAGTTCATCATTTTTGGTCAAAAAAAAAGCCTCGAAATTTTTCGAGACCCTTATTATTTATTTTTGTTAAAATAACACATACGAAGCCTCATCTCTTATTGCTAAAATAAAAGTAAAAATAAAAGCTGTTCCAAGTGTTATTTGTCATCATCTATGTTTTGTAAGGCGCAAATCTAACTAATAAATCTAAAAAACCATCATTTTTTTGGCTAAAAAAAATGACTATTACCAAAATCGCAATAAAATTGGCCAATAAATATCATATTCATAAATCAACTATCATAAATTAGCCAAATTTTGACATTTATAACTTTATTTTATGATAATAATTCAATAAAAAGGGTAAAGAATAAAAGATAGACAATAAGAATCATAGTGATAGCTTAGAGACCCTCTGATTCAGAAGTTGAAAGTATAAAGGCAAAAAGCAATTGATATTTTATAATCTTATTAGTTCAACAATTACCCAATTAAACAGGAATAGGTCCAACGAAAAATTAAACTACCTTTGGACACAATTATTTTGAAATTTGAAAAAGACGCATTTGAAATTTTTATTGGCTGCGATTCTCTATGGTCTCAGTTTTACCAAAGGATTTTCACAAAACAACCCGATAAATTATTCTGTGAGACTAAACTCAGCAGTTTCATCAGAGAGCACCCTGCCTTTTTGGATGACCGCCAATAAATTTGGCGCTGTCCCAAACAGCAACCATAATTCAGTTTATGCCGCATTATTTTCAGACTTCAATAATTCGGAGCGCGACTTATCATTTTCCTATAAAGCAAGTTTTACGGGTTATTTGGCCTCTAAAAATGACTTATTTATCAATGAACTTTATGGAAGCTTAAAATTTAAAGGGGCACAATTGGTTCTTGGCAGCAAAAACGATGACATCTTATATGAAGGTTTGTCATCTTCCAATGGAGACATCCTTAAATCCAACAATGCAAGAGCTTTTCCGGGTTTCAACCTAAAAACCACAGATTATTTAAAACTTCCATTTGCCAAAAAATGGTTGCGCGTAAAGGCCAATTATGCCGAATATTTATTGAACGACAAACGCGTTGTTGACGGTGCCCATTTACACCATAAGCGCTTACATTTTAAATCTATTTTAAACAAGAAGCTCAGTATGGTTACCGGTATGGACCATTATGTTCAATGGGGTGGCACTTCCGAAGAATATGGGAATTTCCCATCCACTTTTAAAGATTATTTAAGAGTTCTCATAGGGTATTCAGGCGGTGAAAGTGCTTTAGAAACAGATCAAATAAATGCTTTGGGAAATACTGTGGGCGCTTATTTGTTTCAATTGAATTATACAGGCGAAAAAACAAATTGGAATGCCTATTGGTCTCACCCATTTGAAGATCGATCCGGAAGAGAATTATCCAATTATCCGGATGCTCTATATGGCTTTTTTATCGACCTGAAAAAACCTGAAAACTTTATTACCCACGTTTTAGCAGAGTTTACTTATACGAAACATATGAGCGGAAGCACTGGAATTAGCGGACGTGACGGTTACTTCAACAATGGCGTCTATAACTCTGGCTGGACTTATTTTGGCCATACCATTGGCACCCCATTTTTTTCCACAAATGAACCCATTGAGGGAATTACAAGAGGAATTGATCCAAATTACAGCAGGTTTACCGCCTATCATCTTGGATTTAAGGGCTATTTGAGTGAGGCCCTTCAGTATAAAACCAACTTCAGCTATATCCATTACGGCGGCTGGTTTGACAATCCCATCAACAAAGAACAGTTTTCTTCCCTTGTTGAAATTTACGCTCAGCCAAAGAAATTTCCTTTCGAAATTTCGCTAGGGGCCGCAGCTGATTTTGGCAGCGCTTTACCTAAAAATTTTGGCGGATTTTTACAGTTGCGGTTTTCTTTGAATAATTAGGGAATTAAAAAGGTTAAAGGTTAAAGGCTAAAGGTTAAAGGATCGTGCAGTCGTGCAGTCGTGCGGTCGTGCAGTCGTGCGGTCAATATATTATTTTGAATGTTGGATGTTAGATGTTGGATGTTGGATGTTAGATGTTGGATGTTGGATTATAAAAAGGGTCTTCGACAGGCTCAGACTGACAAAAAAAATTAATTGATTTTGGATTGACTATTTACGATTTTGGATGTTGGATTTACGATTTACGATTTTGAATGTTGAATGTTGGATGTTGAATTTTGAATTTTGAATTAAGGGCGGCAGAAATTATTGCGACTTTAACAAAAAAGAGCGCAATTGGCTCATTCCATTATTTCAAAAATGCGATTCGACGATTAAAAAACTGAACATCCCAACAAATTCCTTAAATTTACCGCTTATCTAAAAATTCGCTAGTTTATGTTTTCCTTTTTTCAAAAAAAGATGCCGCTAACCAACTTGTTTCCTGCAGATTTTGTGGACATTCATTCGCATTTTTTGCCGAATATCGATGACGGTTCCAAAAGTATGGATGAGTCAGTGGCTTTGTTAAGAAGAATGCATGGGTTTGGCATTAAAAACATCATCTGCACCCCGCATGTGATGGAAAGTGTTTGGGAAAATTCTTCTGAAACTATTCAACGAAAACTTGATGCCTTGAATGCACATTTAAAAAACATTGAATTTACCGATATTACCCTTCGCACAGCCGCTGAGTATATGCTGGATGCCAATTTTGACCGCCTGCTAAAAACCGAAAAACTGCTGACGTTAAAAGACAGTTATATTTTGGTGGAACTGTCGTTTTTAAACGCACCCATTAATTTATATGAAACTTTGTTCCAAATTCAGATTGCGGGTTACAAGCCCGTTTTGGCACATCCTGAACGGTATTCTTATTTCCATAACGACTTTAAGGAATATGCTAAACTAAAAGCCGCGGGCTGTTGGTTTCAGCTGAACTTACTGTCCCTATCCAATTATTACGGCTCTTCCGTAACTTCCGTGGCGCTTCAACTATTAAAACACCAATTGATTGATTTTACGGGCACGGACACACACAAACAGCATCATTTGGATTTTTTGGAAAAAGTTGTTGACGGGAAGGTTTTAAAACTTATTGAACCTATTTTGGGAGCGAATGCTTTTTTTAGGGAGTAGGGATTTTTGATTGACGATTTTTGATTTTGGATTATTTCTCATTGTGTAGTTTTCAGTTGCAGTTTTCAGTAACAATTTTCAAAAAAACAAGAAACGAGTTTTCAATTTTCAGTTGCACTTTTCATAAAAATTATATAAAAACATTGATTGAAAATCCGCGTTATTTGGTCTCCTATAAATTGACTTTATGTCCAATCTATGTCAGAAACTTACTCTTAGGCCATTCCTAAATTTAGACAAATCTTTATATTTAACCATAATAATTTATACCGCCTGTTTAAAGGTCGAATTTTTCGTATATTGAATTGTTCGAAATAAACTCCGGCACAATTTCTTTCATTTTTGCAACGGTTTGCTCAAAATTTAAATCCCTATTGGAATCGCACAATTCATTTATTTTTTGTCCAATTTCTTTTGCATCCAAGGTTTTTACCTTGGCAATCATAATTTTATTGTGGTGGGTTGGGATGGTATTCTCCCCATCACCCAGCAATTCTTCATAAATTTTTTCCCCCGGCCTGAGTCCGGTAATTTCTATATCGATGTCCTCCGGATATTTCAGGTTCGACAACTGGATCATATTGAGCGCCAGGTCGTAAATTTTTATGGGGCTTCCCATATCAAACACAAAAATTTCTCCTCCATTTCCCATGATACCGGCTTCCAGCACCAACTGGCAGGCTTCGGGGATGGTCATAAAATAGCGTGTTATGTCTTTATGGGTTAAGGTGATTGGCCCTCCATTTTTAATTTGGGTTTTAAATAAAGGAATCACAGAACCACTTGAACCCAACACGTTTCCAAATCGCGTGGTAATAAATTTTGAAGTGCCGTTGGCCTGCAAACTGGTGATGTACATTTCGGCGATGCGTTTGGTGGCGCCCATCACATTTGTTGGGTTTACCGCTTTATCGGTAGATACCATCACAAATTTTTTCACCTTATGTTTTAGCACCAAATCGGCAATGGTTTTGGTCCCAAACACATTCACAAGCACTGCTTCGTAAGGATTCTCCTCCATAAAAGGCACGTGTTTGTAGGCTGCAGCATGAAACACAATTTCGGGCTTGAATTTCTCAAAGATGGAATCCATCCGTTTTTGGTTTCTTACATCGGCAACAATACAGGTGATATTTTTATGTTTTTTATAGTTGAAATATTGTTGCAGGTTGTATAAATCGGATTCGGCCTGGTCCACCAATATTAAGTGCCTGTAATTGAAATTTGCCAGCTGTCGTGAGATTTCACTTCCAATAGAACCGGCGGCCCCCGTTATTAACACCACTTTGTCACTAAATTCGTTTTGCAGCTCGGCGCTGTCCAATTCAATCACCGATCTTCCCAATAGATCTTCAATATTTATTGATTTTATTTGTGCAGACATAGACTTGGGGCTGTTTATCCACGATTTTGTGGGCGGCACAATCTTCACCTTTACCGAAAGGGTTGCCAATTGGGCCACTATTTCAATGAGCCTTGCTTGTTTTATGTACTGCATGGCAATGATGATCCTTGTCACATTTTTGCTGGTGATTAATTCTTGGGTAATTTCCTCTGAATTGTATATGATTAACCCATTTAGTCTTTTTCCTTGCTTTTTTTTGTCATCATCAATAAATCCCACTATTTGTGAATTGTTTGCCTTGTCATTTTTGAAAATTGAGTAGGTCAGCAATCCTGCTTCCCCCGCTCCGTAAATTAATACCCGGGGTCCGGTTTTAAAACTGGAAAACAGAATGTCGTAAAAAATCTTAAACAAAAATCTAATCCCAATTAACACTAGCGTGTTCAATAAAAAATGGATGACAATTATTGACATTGGAATATTTAAACTTTCATTCCAATTTAGATAATTGTCAAGCAATACAGTCACCATTAAGAAAACCATAATTAAAAAACTCGCTGAAGTTACTTTTATGGCATCCCTAGTTCCTGTATGGCGAATGATTCCTTTGTAGGAACCTGTGATTAAGAAAAAAAACACGCTGATGGCGATTACAACCGGGAGTTGTATTTTTAGCACTGACCCGTCCAATGAATAGTTAAAATTAAAACGTATTAAGTGGGCGAATAAAAAATTATTTACCACCCAATACAAATCAATAGCCAAAACCAACCAGCTTGGAGCACTCCTGATAAAAAACTGTTTGCGCATCCTTTTTAACATACTTCTATATTATTACCCCCCTTTGACAAACAAAATGCTTTAATTTGATACCTTACGGTATGCTAATTTGCCTTTATGGTTCCTTTTTAATGATCACATTGCTGTGATGCTGCAATTTTTGAAGCCTCTCCTAGTTAACGGGGTTTATTAACTAAAATTTTATAGTTAGCAAATATAGGGCATTTTTAAATAGGTCATTTTATTTTAGGACAGAGAAATACTAAATTGTCACCATTTATTTTACTTTTATTGTAAATTATTGGTCTTTTAGGGATTAGGGATGAGTTGTTGGTCTTGCGGTCTTGCAGTCTTGCGGTCTTGTGGTCTTGTGGTCGGGGGTTGTGGGTCGTGCAGTCTTGCAGTCTTGCGGTCTTGCGGTCTTGCAGTCTTGCTGAAACTATTATTTTTCCCCGGCCCTAAAGGGCAATGTCATTAAGTTAAGGATATTTGTCATTCCGACAAAGGAGAAATCGCATCAAACTAGCTAACCATTATGAGATTCCTCGTACCTCGGAAGGACAAAAAAAAGAGCGTCAAAGTCTTAACTTAATGACATTGCCCTAAAGGGAGAAAATAGTTTTATTGGCTTTTGAATTTTGGGTCTTTTCTGTTGGCTTGCTGTCGTGCGGTCGGGATATTGGATTGTAGGTATTTTTGATTATTGGATTGTATAAAAGTCAAAAGTTGGAAAGTTGGAAAGTCGAAAGTTTTTTTGGTTGTTGAATCTTTTTATTTCAGCTTATAGCTTTGAGTCTTCATTTTTTACACACCCCTTACCCTCCCGTTCTAAAAACGGGACAGGCTTCTAGAGGGGAGTTGATTGTGGTTTTCACCAAAGGGGAATTGATCGTGATTCCTTAAAAAAGGGATTAGCTAAATATTCTAAAATTAGCGAACGTGACAATGTTGTATTGAACTCAATTGGCTTTCTATACATAAGCTAACTCCCCTCTAGAGAGGGGTTAGGGGTGTGTTTTTCAAACTCATAAATATAGTCTTCTAATGCTCGAATTACATTTTCCATATCTTTTAACACTTGTTCATCACTAAAACGCAATACTGTTATCCCTAATTCATTCACGCGTTTCTCTTTTTTAGTATCTTTATTGAATACTTCCAAAAACTGATGTGAATAACCGTCTATTTCGATTCCCAAAAGCAATTCATCACAATAAAAATCAATAATATAATTGTCAATTGGTTTTTGTCGATGAAAATCATAACCATAAAATTCTTTTCCTTTAATTTTTAACCAGAATATGATTTCCGATTTTGTTGAATGGTTCCGTAATTCGCGAGCAAATGGAATTAGTTTTGGATTGTACCAAATAATTTTTCTCTTTTTCATCGCTTTTTTGTGAAATTTAATGAAAAATAGGTAAATTATTGCGTGGAGGCTCAGTTTATTATTTTTTACACACCCCTAGCCCCTCTCTAGAGGGGAGTTGATTGTGGTGAATTGAATGCAGTTTTCTTTAGCAGGAGATTTTATTGTGTTTGTCTTAAACCATTTTTACACTTTCCTTACCTCCTCTGATGAGGGGAATTTACAATTTTTACACACCTCTTAACTCCTCAGATAATGGGAATTAACAATTTTTACACACCCCTTACTCCTCTCCTAGAGGGGAGTTAATTGTGGTGAATTGAATGCGGTTTTCTTTAGCAGGAGATTTTATTGTGCTTGTCTTAAACAATTTTTACACACCCCTAACCCTCCCGTTCTAAAAACGGGACAGGCTTCTCCTTTAGGGGGGAATTGATTGTTGTGAATTTTTACTTTCAGCTTTGACCTTTAAACTTTAAACATTAAAACTTATTCACTAAAAAAATTGTCCAATGCCAATTTAATCCTGTCGCGGTCTTCGTTGGTGAGGTTGGAGCCGGAAGGCAGGCAGAGGCCGTTTTGGAAAAGGGATTCGCTTAGTGCGCCGCCATAGTATGGGTCGTTTGCGAAAATGGGCTGCAGGTGCATGGGTTTCCATAATGGGCGGCTTTCAATATTTGCCGCATCCAAGGCCAAACGGAGGTCTTCGCGTGTTTTTCCTCCTGTTTCTTCTGGGTTTACCAGGATGGCGGTGAGCCAGTGGTTTGAAAAATAATCGGTATTGGGTTCGGTAAAAACGGTTACGCCTTTGGTATCTTTGAAATAGGTCACATAAAAATTATGCATGGCCCTGCGCAAAGCAATATGGTCGTTTAGCACTTCCATTTGTCCGCGGCCAATGCCTGCCAAAATATTGCTCATTCTGTAATTGTAGCCAATCTCACTGTGTTGGTAGTGTGGTGCGTTGTCGCGGGATTGTGTGGCGAAGAACACGGCCTTGTCTTTTATTTCTTTGGTTTTGGCCACCAAAGCCCCTCCGCCAGAAGTGGTGATGATCTTGTTCCCGTTAAGTGAGAGCACGCCGATGTCGCCAAAAGTACCGCATTTTTGATTTTTGTAGGTGCTCCCCAAAGCACTTGCGGCATCTTCAATTAAAAAGAGGCTGTATTTTTTTGCTAAGGCGATTATCTGATCCCATTTGGCAGGCATCCCATAAGAATCCACCACAATAATGGCTTTTGGTTTTTTCCCTTTTTTCAATCTGTCGAGAATGGCATTTTCCAACACTATCGGACACATATTCCAGGTGTCGGCTTCGCTGTCGATAAAAACAGGTGTTGCCCCTTGGTATACAATAGGGTTTGCCGAGGCTGAAAAGGTAAAACTTTGGCAGAGAACCTCATCTCCCTGTTTTACCCCTGCCAGTATTAATCCCAGATGAATGGCAGCAGTTCCTGAGCTTAGTGCTGCAGCAAAGTTGTTAGCCCCTAAATAAGATTGCAATGTATTTTCAAACTCATTTACATTGGGGCCTAATGGCGCTATCCAATTGGTGTTGAATGCTTCTTGGATATATTTCATCTCATTGCCAGACATGTGCGGCGGAGATAGCCATATTTTTTTGTTCATAGGGTGATTTTGTTGTAAAGGATAAAATTAAGGATTTTTTATGTATCCCTGCCATCCCTTACAAAAAAATCGGGAGAGGCTTGATTATGGGATTTCGTTAGTTCGTGAGAGGTTGCTTATCTGCATTACGGTAGTTCACAGCAGGTTGCCGCGTCGGATTTCTTCGGCTTTGCCTCAGTAACCTTCCTCGCAATGACGTCGGTTCTATTGGACTTTATATATCGCAATGATTAGATATCTATCCTTCAGATAGATCTTCCCAAGTTGGGTTTTTTAATTGTATTAGTTCTTCTTTTTTTTTGCGATTGCCTGCTTTTAGTTGCTTTTCTCTTACAATAGCTTGATTTATCTCCTCAAATTCTTCAAAATATACCAATTTATCACAATTATAGCTAGCGGTAAAACCTTTGTGAATTTTAGTTTTATGCTGATGTACACGTTCTAATAAATTACTGGTTACCCCAATATAAATAACCGTATTGTTTTTATTGGCCATAAAATATATGTAACTCTTTTTCATTTAGTGAAGTTACCTAATTTATTCGACATCATAAGCCAGTAAATAACCTAAAACCCGTCATTGCGAGGCGTTATTGAGCGCTAGCGAAAGAACAACGCGGCAACCTGTTAAGAACTACCTCAGAGCTATTAAGCAAGCTATTGTATGTTTAACGCTGTGTTTGTTTAGGGATAGGTTGTTCAATAGCACGTCATTGCGAAGTTTTTGCAAAAAACTTCGCAATCGTTGCTAATTTAACTTAGAGGTCGTTCGGGGCAGGGTGTTTAGAGGATTTCGTTAGTTCTAAACAGGTTGCTACACTACATTTCGTTAGTTCACAGCAGGTTGCCGTGTCGGCTTTTCCATCGCGCCGGCTGGTATCTGCGAGCCATCTCGCCCATAGCTTTCGCTATGTCGCACTAAAAATGTTCACTGAACATTTTCTTAACGCTCTGTCCCCCTTCAGGGGTTAGGAGGCTTTTTTACGAAGCAGAGACATTGCAGTTTGCCAAATAATTTTTAAATCGCCAAAAAAGGTGCGGGTGTGGTAGTAGTGTAAGTTTAATGTTACTTTGTCGGGGAAGAGGATGGTGTCGTTGTAGTGCAGGGGGTTTTCCTGCTGTGCCAACAGGGCTTCTTCGTTGGCGTATTTTAAGGTAGCAGGACTTGTGAGTCCTGGTTTTAGTTCCAGAATTTTACGATCTGCACCCTGAAGTTTGTCGTAGTAGCCCGGAACATCTGGGCGGGGACCCACCACGCTCATAGTACCAGTAAATACATTCAATAACTGGGGCCATTCGTCTATTCTGGTTTTACGGATAAAATTGCCGAAACGAGAAATGGTTTTTATCCCATGAACTTCTTTCATGGACTTTAACTTGTAAATGTTAAAAGAGTGGCCAAACTGGCCTATTCTTTTTTGAATGAAAAGTCCGTTGGATTTGGTGTCTATTGCTGCAAAAAGCCAGCAAATAATCATGAGCCAGCCCAATATTAATAGGGCGAAAATGGAGAAGAGGATGTCGAAGAGTCTTTTTGGCATTAAAATCTTAATTAGCTTCTTATTTAATATTTATGTAAGGTGACTAAATTAAGAAACTTTGTGTTATTTATTCTTTTTTTGTATTGCCAAAAGAAATATTTGAAATGCCGCTCATGTTTCTGTTCATTTTCTTTGCTTGCCCAAAGAAAACGAACCAAAAGAAAAGGCCCTTTCTCGTCAGGTATTTTTTAAAGACCGATTAAAATAATCGCTCTTTAAAAACCATATTTCAAAAGCTAAATTTTCTCCAAGGCTTCAAAAATTTTTAACGCTTTTGAAATATTATACT
>MGWK01000095.1 GCA_001800975.1 Flavobacteria bacterium RIFCSPLOWO2_12_FULL_35_11
GCAGCTTCCAAACACTTAGTGTAAAATAGTGCTTTATAATGCACTATTTAATGAAATAAAACACTTAACATAATAAAATACATAACATAGTGCTTTTTATTGCTCTTTTTATTTCAGTTAATAAAATTTGCTATATATTTGTATAAAAAAGAGCCATACAATGCACTTTAAAGAATTAATAAAAACCATAAAAGAGCGAAGGGAAGTGTTGCGGGTGACTCAGGAAACCTTGGCAGAACTATCTGGCGTTGGCTTAAGAACCTTAAAACAGTTTGAAAGCGGAAAAGGAAACCCTACCCTTAGAACCTTACAAAAGTTAACTGATGTGCTGGGCATGGAGGTTTGCCTAAAACTTAAAAATGTATCGCCTAACAAATGAGAACGGCAAAAATATTATACAAGGATGAGGAAGCAGGCGTGCTAACCCAACATGATGACGGTTCGTTTACCTTCCGTTATCATGATACTTGGATGGCAAACAGCAACAAGCCCGGCATTAGCCTTACTTTACCAAAAATTGAACAAGAATTTAATTCAAAATTCTTATTTCCGTTTTTTTACAACATGCTGCCTGAAGGGTCAAATAAACAAGCGGTGTGTAAACTTAACAGAATTGACCAAGATGATTATTTCGGATTGCTGATGACTGCCGCAAAACACGACGCTATCGGTGCCGTAAGGGTTGTTAAAACAGAAAAACCATGAGTTTGCCTGTAATAAAATATTGCCCCGGCACATTGGCTGAAGGATTTGACACTTATAGCAGAACCTGTTTGAAAAAAGTATTTCATGGTAAAAAGGTGTCCCATATATTGCCTTACGATTCCCCAACATCCAATCCTGAAACAGATGAACTTTTTGATGAAAACCGAAAACGCCTGTCTATTTCAGGAGTGCAGGAAAAATTCTCTGTATTGCTTGAAAAAAACAAGTTAAGGCTTATCAATGAAGGCGATCGAGGAACCTATATTTTGAAACCAATTCCTGATTCAGGCAAAAAACCCGACCAAATGCCGGCTAATGAACACCTAACCATGCAAATTGCCCGTCAAGCCTATGGAATAGAAACCGCTGAAAATGCACTAATATTCTTTAAAAATGGTGCCCCTGCATACATTACCAAGCGTTTTGACGTAAACGAAGACGGCACAAAACTGGCTCAGGATGATTTTGCATCCTTAGCCGGCAGAACACCGCAAACCCATGGTGCGCATTATAAGTATTTAGGAAACTATTTAGAATTATTTCAATTAATGCAGCAATATTTACCCGCTTACAAATTAGAAGCGCCTAAACTATTGAAAATACTTGTATTCAATTATCTGTTTTCAAATGGAGATGCACATTTTAAAAACTTTTCTTTGCTTGAAACCCCAATGGGAGATTATCGATTAAGTCCTGCTTACGATTTGTTGAATAGCCGCATTAACATAGAAGATAAAGACTTTGCATTGGATGACGGGCTATTGCCCAGAAACTTGGCCCATGGAAAAATTAGCCAACAATTTGCCCTACTTGCAGCGCAGGCAGGAATCAGTAAAAAGATTTTTAATGATATAATGACGTTGCTGTTATCGCAATCAGAAAAAGTAGAAAAATTAGTGGCTGCTTCTTTCCTCAACGATGTTGTGAAAAGAAATTATTGGCAATCTTATCAGGATCGATTAAAACAATTGAGGAAAGTATGAACTGTGAAGCTATAAACTAAGATTCCCAAATTTCTTTTGAAATAAACATCCTATTTGCCGCTATTGCAAATAAAAATCCTACATTTAACTTGCCCAACAAACCAATATTGGCTTTTTACAAAAAGAATTGCTAAAATTCAGTTTAAATAGAATAAATAAAGTTGACGTTTGTGAGACCAATTAATATGGGTGGATTGGGATGGTTTTGTTAAATGCATCTACAATTTAGCAATCACAATATTACAATCAAAAACAATAAAATTGACAAAAATATTCAACAGTAATTAAAAATAAAAAAAATGAGTAAAAACAATAAGGTTTTAAATCTATATCCCATTGACTATCCTTTCGAGACTTTAATATTAAGGGCTAAATCAAATCCACCCAAATTGATTCTAAATCCAGATTTTCAACGAAGATATAAATGGGATAAAGAAGGAAACGAACGAGCATCAAAATTTATTGAATCATGTTTAATGAGAATTCCTTTACCTGCATGTTACTTTGCCGAGAACGAAAAAGGAAATCATGAAGTAATCGATGGTGTTCAAAGAATTACAACTATTAAAAATTTTTTTAACGATGAGTTTAGGCTTGAAGGGCTGACCATTTTTAAAGAATTAGAGGGGAAATTATTCTCCGAATTAGGAGATTATAAAAACGAATTAGAGAGCACTACTATTAGGTGTGTAGTTTTAAGAAAAGAAAACCCTAAGGAATTAGTGAAAGAAATTTTTGCTCGATTAAATCAAGGTGCAGTACAATTATCGTCACAAGAAATTAGGCATGCTATTTATCCTGGTTCTTTCGACAATTTACTAATTGAATTGGGGAAACTACCATTTATAGAGACATTTGGAAGAGGAGAATCTGGAGTAAAAGAAAAAGACAGTAGAGAGCAAGAGGAAATGATTCTTAGATATTTTGCGATGCAATCGAATTTGGATGATTATGAAGACAAACTATCTAAATATTTAGACATGTATATTTCCCAAAATCAAATCCTTCAAGAAGAAACAATTAATAATTTAAGAAATGAATTTAAAAACACGCTAAATAAGTGCTTATTTGTTTTTGATGATAACCCTTTTGTCAATACTGCAAAAGATAAGAAACGACAAGGTTTGGTGTATTATGATTTATTAATGTGGGACTTTAGAAATAGAGAACTGGAATTTTTAACTCAAAACAAAAATTCTATACAAGAAAAATTTAATGAATTATGCCTTGACACAAACTTTAATAAAACACTTTCTGGTGGTCTCCAATCAAAAAGCTCTATTCTAAGAAGAAGAATCCTTTGGACTGAAAAAATGGCAATATTAAATGGATAAGATAAATCATAAAGAATCATATATTCTTCAATTAGAGCAACTTGAAACTATTATTAAAGAAACTAATAGCCGAATAATTTCCGACCCGCCGGATGTGCTAATATATGAAAATGCCAATTTTTTCACAAAAGCATTTCTTATAACAATGTGTGCTTATCTTGAATCATACCTCAAAGATGCTTTGATGGTAATCGTTGATGAATTAAATATAAGACTATCAACTACCAAATTACCACATAACTTAGTAAAATGGAGTTTGAATATAGATAAAGAATTCAAGGAAAATGAATTTAAATATGAGCAACTAAAAATTGGAATTAAGAAAAAAGAATTGGATGATTATATTTCTGGGAACCCTTTTAAAACAAAAGATCTCTTTAAAAAATTTGGTATAGACCTTGAAAAAAATGCCGTTTTTAATTCACAAAAAGAAGAAATTAATTCAATTGTAGTTAAGCGTAATAAAATTTTACATCATAATGACGAAGCATCTGATGTTTCAAACAAAGACTTAACAAACAATATTAAATCTTTGACAGACTATATAGTAAATATAGATTCACTTATTCGCAAGCATATAGAATAGCATCGAACCCCGATGGCACGAGCGTCACGCTCGTGCTAAAAATTATGGAAATGCTGATCAAACTATTTTGGAAATAAATATGAATTAAATTGTGTGTACGAGCAAGATGCTCGCCAGCGTATATACTTAAATGCAAAAAAATTCTCTTTAATTCAACAAAGACTGATATTGCTGATTTACATGATTAGGGCTGGAAACCTCTGAATATTTATGTGAAACAAACTGTGTATTCTGTTTGTTGTAAATGTTGGCAATTTTTTCAATGATGGCAACAGATTCAGCTCTTGGAATATCGGTAAAATTTACCAAGTTATTTTTTAATTTATTGATGTCATAAATATTGGTATTTTCCAAAAATGACACAAAAGGGTCGTATTTTGAAAATTCTTTGCTAAGTTCACGCAGCTTCTCAGAAATACCTGAAATTGAATTAAAACTGTTGTTGCTCAATATAATAATGGTGATATCGTCAGCTTTATACCTTCTTAACGTGGTGCTAAATCCATTCCATACCCCATTATGATAGACTAATTCACTGTCGGGTTCCTGCTTTAGCCGGAAGCCAAAACCATAAGGCACTATTTTGCCGCTGTTGGTTTTGCCCGGCATAAATGCTTTCGCCAAAATGGTGTCCTTTAAAATGGTATGCCCGGTTAAAGATTGATTCCATTTAAACAAATCACTTGCGGTGGAATACACGCCTTTATCTCCCACAACGCCATCATTAATAGAAAATGGGATTGCTATATACGACTTTCCGTATCTCCTAAAACCAATCAATTCCTCTTTTTTGGTGGCTTGATTTGGATTATGGACATAAGTATTCGTTAAATTCAAAGGTTTAAAAAAACGGTTGTCGAGAAAATCGCCCAAACTTTGGTTGCTCACTTTTGAAACAATGGAAGCCAGGATAAAATAACCTGTGTTGCTATAATCAAATCGGTCGCCCGGTTTAAAATAAGGCAACATTTTTAATTTGTCCATGAGGTTTAACATGGCTTGATTGTCTGGCGGCGTTTTACTTTTCCAGTTCTTCTCAGCCGCATACATATAGTTTGGAAGTCCGGATGTATGGTTTAACAAATGACGAATTCTTATATTTTTGTAAGGAAAATCGGTTAAATATTTTGTTGCGAAGTCATCTAAATCCAGTTTACCTTCTTGATACAACAGCAAAATTGCCGCAGCAGTAAATTGTTTAGAAACTGAGGCAAGTTGGTAAGTGCTTGTGCTTTCAATAGGATTTTTTAGCCTTAAGTCTTTATAACCTACATGTTCTTCAAACAATATTTTTCCGTTTTTAGCCACTAAAATACTGCCGTTAAAGCCAAACTGCTGGCTTAACTGACTTGTGTAATTTCGGATATTTTCTATTGGAACCTTGTATGCTGCCATTAAAATTGAATTTTCCAATTCATTTTGGGAGCTACGGTTTGAAGATAAATCATTGGAATTAAATAATTCGCCTACTTTGTTTAAACGATTGAATTGGGGATCTCTGTCGGCGCTATTTGTAACAACGAAAAAAAACATTGACGCAAATAACAAAACGTAAATTATATAGGTTTTATTCATTCTTGGTTGTTTTCTCTTATTTTATTAGATGGAAATTATGAGAAAATTTTAGTCATCAATGACCAATATTATAACTCACTTTTTTTGCATTTATTGGGTTTGGCACCCATTAAATAAAATTAAACTTTACAATTATACAAAAATTATTTAATAGCTGACAAAAAAAATCAGCAAAATGAATATTTTTAACACTAAAGAAAGGCATTTAAAATTGATTTCTATAGGATTATAAACAAATCAAGGATGCAACCGATGCATTTCATTTTAAAATCGTAAATTAGTATGACATAATCAAAATTTCTTAATTATGAAACTTACCTTTTTTGGTGGCGCCGGAACGGTAACCGGTTCCAAAATTTTATTGGAAGTTAATTACAAAAAAATATTGATTGATTGCGGCTTGTTTCAGGGACTGAAAGAATTGCGCGTAAAAAACTGGGAAAAAGTACCGCCAGATTTCAAAGAATTGGATTTGGTAATTCTCACACACGCGCATTTAGATCACACAGGTTATCTTCCCATTTTGGTTAAAGATGGCTATTCAGGAAAAATTTATTGCACCAAACCCACCAAAGATTTAACAGAAATCATTTTGTTGGACAGCGCTAAAATACAGGAGGAAGATGCCCGAAGAGCCAATGAACACCATTATACCAAACACAATCCCGCCAAGCCTTTGTATGATGTTGATGATGCCAAACTTACGATGACCCACTTTGAAACTTTTGATTTGGATATCTGGAATATTATTGATGATTCCATAAAATTCAAATTTGTGAATAGCGGCCATATTTTGGGAAGCGCCTTTGTGGTTTTGGATGTTAACGGAAAAATAATTGTTTTCTCGGGCGATATCGGGAGAAAAGAACCGCTCCTTTTGCATCCTTTTGAATATATTGAAAAAGCTGATTATCTGGTTGTTGAATCTACCTACGGAAACAGAAACCATACCAATTTTTCAATTAATGAGTTGTTGCTGAAATACATAAATCACACTTACAACAAAGGCGGTATTTTAGTAATTCCTACATTTTCGGTGGAAAGGGCACAAGAAATTATTTATTTATTGAGCCTGTTGAAACGGGATAAAAAATTGCCAAATATTCCTATTTTCCTAGATAGCCCGATGGGCGTAAATGCCACGGACGTTTATTTTAAATACAGAGATCGGCATAAATTATCGGATGCAGACATTAAAAGTATGTTGTCAACCGTACATTTGATCACTGAAATTAATGCGTCTAAAATGATTGTCAATAATAATGATCCCAAAATTGTATTGGCCGGAAGCGGCATGATTACCGGAGGAAGGGTGTTGCATTATTTGGATAAGCTAATTTCAGACGAGAAAAACAGTGTGTTGATCGTTGGATTCCAAGCTGAAGGAACACGTGGAAGAGCATTGCTTGCAGGCGATGATGAAATTAAGTTTTTTGGCGAATACCATAAAGTGAATGCTGAAATTTTTAAGATCAATGAATTTTCAGGGCATGCAGATCAAGGTGAACTATTAGACTGGCTTAAACATTTTAAGGAACCGCCGGCGCTCACCATCATCAATCACGGTGAGCCGCACCAAAGCCAAGCCTTTAAAACGAAGATTAAAACGGAATTAAAGTGGAATTGCACCGTTGCAAAACTGAATAATGAGTATTATTTGGATTGAGCTTCATGGATTTTGGGACGGAAGACCGAAGACCGAAGTCGGGAATCGGAAGTTTGATTTTAACCATAGAGCGCAAAGTAAATTTTGGATTTTGGATTTTGGATTTTAATTTAAGCTTTTTTTAAATTCTAAAATCGTAAACCTACCTGACCTGCAGGCAGGTCAAAAATCGTATATCAATTCGCGTTAGGAATTACTTCACCTTTTTGTTATTTGGAATTGGTGTTCAGTGAACTTTGTTTGAAGTGAAAAGCCCGCAGTCACGCTTTTGGGCGTGGCGAGGACTTGCAGCGTAAAGCCCGACCGCTTTTTCAGCGGTAACGTCCAAAAAACAACCTGCGAAATTTAATTAAACCAGATGGTAAAGTATTTAATTTTTGCCGCATCGGGAATTTGGTCTTTGGTAACTTGCGCTCTGCTAAACCTGTTTAGCCCCAAATCTTTTTTATCGATTGAAATTGTGGCATTTAATTCGTCAATAAAAAGTGTTGCCGAAGTTAAGGTGGTTTCGACCTTGTTTACCATATAATTTTTGTTGATGTCCTTAAAAGTAGACTGTAGCGAAATTCCCTTTTTTGTTTTATACCTGTCGTCAAATATTTGTATGCTTTTTATGCCTGATGACGGATCATTTAAATTTGTGGGCACAATTTCCAACAATAATTTGCCCGTTTTTGCGTAAATTAAATACGCATCGTTTTCAACCGAAAATATTTTTTTGTCTATTTCCTTATCGGCATATAACACAGCAACTATGGAGTCTTTTGCAAAAATTGAATTTAAATCCTTTATCGTTGTTTTTTTGGTTAACTGGCCAACTCTGCCGTTTTCAATCAAAAATTGGTCATTTATTTTGGAGCAATGAATGAGCAAAAATGAAAATAAAATTACATAAACGGTATTTTTTATGGAAGACATAAACAGGCTGTGGTTTTACAAATTTTATCAAACATACGCACGATCACTTAAGATTTCAACATTATATATTTTATCGGATTTTACATTACCCGTTTTAAAATTCCCAAAACGCCTCTTATGAAACTTGCGCTGGTTACCACTTTTAAAACCGGGTTCATTCGCGTACTTGTTCTTTCCCTTGATTTTTTTGATTCTTCCATTTCTTCTCTTTTCCTGTTTTCAACATCTTCCTTTTCGTAGATCCTTTCTATTTTTTCATTCAATATTTCATAGGCGCTTTCTCTGTCGATTACCTCATTATATTTATGATAAATACGCGAACTCGCGATTAATTGGCTCAATTCATTATCTGTCAGCACGTCCATTCTACTCATTGGGGCGCGCATCATCGTGCAGGCCAACGGCGTTGGAATTCCTTTTTCATTGAGCACGGAGACAAATGCTTCCCCTATTCCCATTTGTGTCAACACTTCATCAACATCATAATACTCAGAATCAGGGTAATTTTCAGCGGCCAATTTTATGGCTTTTCGGTCATTTGCGGTAAATGCACGCAATGCATGTTGCACTTTTAAACCCAATTGTCCCAAAACGGCTTCAGGAACATCATTCGGATTTTGGGTTACAAAAAACAATCCGATTCCTTTTGAACGAATTAATTTCACAATGCTTTCTATTTGGGAAAGCAAAGCTTTTGATGCTTCATTAAAAATTAAATGTGCTTCATCAATAAAAATGATCAATTCAGGCTGGCCGCTGTCGCCCTGTTCCGGAAAAGTTGCATACACTTCTGCCAATAATTGCAGCATAAATGTGGAGAATAGTTTCGGCTTGTCCTGAATATCCGTTAAACGTAAAATGGAAATAATTCCTCTGCCGTTTTCATCAATTCTCACCAAATCCTGAACATCAAAAGAACGTTCGCCAAAAAACAAATTTCCGCCCTGTTGTTCAATTTCCACGATTTTGCGTAAAATTGCTCCGGTACTTGCCGTAGAAATTAAGCCATATTCCTTTTGAATATCTTCTTTTCCTTCGGCAGTGGCATATTGAAGTATTTTTTTGAAATCTTTTAAATCCAACAAAGGAAATTTGTGATCATCACAATATTTAAAAATGATAGAAACAATGCCGCTTTGAGCTTCGGGCAACTCCAATATTCTGGAAAGCAGCACAGGCCCAAATTCCGAAACCGTAGCCCGCAGCCTAACTCCGTCCTGCTCTGACAAAGTAAGTATTTCAACCGGAAATTTTTTCGGTTCAAAAGGCAAACCAATTGCGGCATGACGTTCATCAATTTTTGGATGGCCGGCACTCGGTTGCGCCAATCCGCTTAAATCACCTTTTACATCCATCAACAATACAGGAATTCCTTTTTCAGACAAGTTTTCTGCCATCACCTGCAAAGATTTTGTTTTTCCGGTACCTGTTGCGCCAGATATCAGTCCGTGCCTGTTCAGTGTTTTTAAAGGAACTTTCACAAAAGCATCTTTAATGGTTTTACCATCTAACATTGCCGCGCCTAAAACGAAATAATCGCCTTTGGTTTGGTACCCATCTGTGATATGATTAAAAAAAATTTCTTCTCTGGTCATTTTAATATTTTTCATAAAAATAAGAAATAAACTGAAACCAAAAATTTGAAAAGAAATTAAGTTGCAAATATTTATTCCCGTTCCTAAATCTTATATTTGCAGCATGGTAAATGCAAGTACAAAAGAATTATTGGCCAAAGGAGAAATGCTGCCTTTAATGGAAGAATTTTACACCATTCAGGGCGAAGGTTTTCATACTGGAAAAGCGGCTTATTTTATTAGAATTGGCGGTTGCGATGTAGGTTGCCATTGGTGCGACGTGAAAGAAAGCTGGAATGCGAAACTGCATCCTCCGACTAGTGCAGACAGCATTGTGGAAAATGCCAAGAAATATGCAAATACCGTTGTGATTACTGGTGGAGAACCGTTAATGTGGGAATTGGATTATATAACCAACGCATTGCAAGCCAACAACATCAAAACTCATATTGAAACTTCAGGCGCTTATAAATTGAGCGGAACTTGGGACTGGATTTGCCTTTCACCAAAAAAAACAAAACTGCCTTTGGCTGACATTTATTCAAAATGCAACGAACTGAAAGTCATTGTTTTCAATAAAAACGATTTTAAATTTGCAGAGGAACAAGCTGCCAAAGTTAGTCCTAATTGCGAATTATTTTTACAGCCAGAATGGAGTAACCGAGAAAAGATGATGCCATTAATTGTGGATTACGTCATGAAAAATCCCAAATGGAAAGTATCCTTGCAAACACATAAATATTTGAACATTCCTTAGTTTAGTTGCTTTCAATAATTTCCAAGGCCAATTTGTAAACTTTTTCAAATTGTTCTTTTCTTGTCAAAGTTGAATTATCAATTTCAATGGCATCCTTTGCCTTCACCAATGGAGAATCTTTTCGGGAAGTATCAATATGATCGCGATATTCCACATTTTTCAAGGTCTCGTCAAAAGTAACCTGCTCACCACGTTCAACAAACTCATCAAATCTTCTTTTCGCACGTTTTTCTGCGGAAGCTGTCATAAATATTTTCAATTCAGCATCCGGAAAAACAACGGTTCCAATATCTCTGCCATCCATCACCACACTTTTATTTATTCCCATTTGCTGTTGCTGTTCCACCAATTTTTTGCGTATTTCCGGAATTTCAGCAACCTTGCTTACCAATCTTGAAACTTTCATGTTCCGAATTTCGGTTTCAACATTCACGTCATTTAAATAGATCTCCCCAAAACCTAAATCCGGATTAAACATAAATGCCAATTTGATATTGTCTAACTCATCAATTAACCTTTCTTTTAAAAAAAATTCTTCGGAAATCAGGTTGTGCTGCATCGCATATAAGGTAACCGCCCGGTACATGGCACCAGAATCAACATAAACATATTTCAATTTAGTTGCCAACTCTTTGGCTATGGTGCTTTTTCCTGTAGATGAAAACCCGTCTATGGCTATGGTAATATTTTTCAAATTTATAAATTAAATGAATACGTTTCTTATTACAAAATAAGGCTAAATAAGTAATAAAAGCGACAAATTTTATAATAACAATGCAATTTATATCAAAAAAAAACCTTCAACTTAATCGTTGAAGGTTTTTCAAAAGAAAGGCGGTGACATACTCTCCCACCAATGGCAGTACC
>MGWK01000096.1:0-2376 GCA_001800975.1 Flavobacteria bacterium RIFCSPLOWO2_12_FULL_35_11
GCTAATAAAATAACTGAGAAGAATAACAGCTATTCTCTTTCAAAATAGAACGTAATAGGTTTATTGTTCTCCCTTATCATTTTGTAGTCAAGAGCCATTCTATATTGATTACTATCTCTTCTTAATCGTTCTAATTGTTTTTGTATTTCTTTCCTAAATGTTTCTATATTCATAGTTCCTTTCCATCTATTACATCTAGCACAGGAAGGATTTAGATTATGTAATTCATTTGATCCTTTATCTAAACAATATTTATTACATTGTTCTTCTGTATAATCATGCCATCTAGCGACAATATGGTCAACTTGCATTTGTTTGTATTCAATAATTGTTCCACAATATGCACAATGTTTTCTATACTTCAGCCATACTTTTTCTCTTGTTTCCTTATTCATTTTTATCTAATCTAAGAATCCAAATCCTACTCCTGTTACTGCATGTCTCATAGCGCAACTACTTATCCAAGCAGCCATACAACAGTCATCGTGATTTCCTACTCCTTCGAGTCCTTTGTCTGTCCATGTTACTGAGGTGAACTCTGATATTATTAAGTCTGTAACATTCTTACTATATTCATCTCCTCTAGGAAATTTTATCTTATTCTTCTCAAATAATATAGATAATCCTGGCAATCCAAACTTCAGGTCATATTTGTTTGTTCCTGTTGTGTGTGGAAATACTGGTAATCCGCTATTATCCATTCCTTCTATAAATATTCTCTGGAATTGGTTGTTCTCTGCATATATACAATCAGGTCTAAAATTTGAGTATATAGTCTTTAGAACTGCCATTTGCTCTGCATATGACTTTCCTTTTTCTCTATAGACATGCATTAGATACATCTCTTCGTTCTCTGTTATTCCCCATGTCATGAATACACTATAATCTGCTCCTACTGAAGAGGACATTGCAAAGTCGCAACCTGTTACAATTTTATTGAATTTAATAGGATAACTTTCTCTATTCTTAACTAACATTGTTTCACTCATTCCTACGAATGATCTTGAAACTAATTCCCATGGAAATATAGAACTGTCTGATACAATTGGACGCACTAAGTTTTCCCTTGAGAAGATTAGATTTCCTTGAGACTCTTTCTTATCCATTAGGTCTCTGAAGCTATATCTGTTACTCCATAGAATTTTACCGTCTGGGAATATAGCTGGATACTCAAATACTTTCCATCCTTTCTTCTCTTTCAAATCTCCGTATAAATCGGAAGCGTGGAATGGTGTTCCTACAACTATTACCTGTCCCTTAGGAACAATAGCGTTCATTATTACAGAGTGGAAGTACTCTGTTGCTTTCTTCCTTTGTACTTCTGAATAGATTACGTTCTCCTTTAGGAAGTCATCTACGATAATGTATCCTGGATGGCGACCACGGAAACTACCTCCATAAGACTTTAGATTTAGTCTGGCACCGTTCTTACACTTTATAGATTGTTTACTCCAGTTGTCTTTCTTTACTGGGAAGAGTTTCTTGCTTAGGTCTGCGTTGTCCTCTATAGTGTTCTTTACTATTTCTAATAAATCTATAGCTAACTCCATTTCATTGGTGATGATGAAACCTCTTTCAAGTCTCATCAGGTCTAATCTTGGATTGTCTGCAAATTCGCTTTTTCCTTTGTAGCGATACATATTCCAAACTGGCAAAGCGTTGGAGAAATAGTACGAATTATGCGTTACTGTTCCATCTCCTAATACAAATCTCTGATCTCCGTCTACAGAGAATCCAACATAATCTCCTCTTCCTATTGATTCTACTTTTAGTGGAGATTTTGTAGTTATATCATAACCATTGATTTTAGGTATCGCTTTATGATTATCTTTTTCTACATTAAATACTTTCTTTCTCTTAATTTTACAAGGTATTCTATGTAATTCTCCAGATATAACTAATTCATAATATACATAATTCTTGTCTTCTCTCTTCATCCACTCAAAATATTGAGTTCTTCTATAATATTTTGTGCAAAAACCTAAACTATCAGCTAATTGCTTTATATTTAAAGCAAGAGTTTCATTTATTTGTCCTATATAATAGCAGCCATCATGAAGATTTCCATCTGAATCTATTAAACCAGCTAACACTTTTAATCTATCTTCACTGGAAGAAGTGAGATACTTATTAGGTATGTGTTTATTGTTTATTAAATCTAATTTCTTTAGAACTTTAAACAAATCATTGCTTTTTCCTTTTATACCATGAGACATGACAAATAAACTAGCTTTTCCACCCTTATAATCTCTCTTCTTATATAATTTTAAACCGAATTGCGCTGCTATCTTTCCTAAATAAGCCTGTATTTCTGGATCCATTGATGTAATTCCAGTAGAATCTCTATTCCCATCTCCAAGCCATAAACCTATATAA
>MGWK01000096.1:2444-5159 GCA_001800975.1 Flavobacteria bacterium RIFCSPLOWO2_12_FULL_35_11
ATATGGATCTACTGGCAATGCATTTTTATGAAATTCAGAAGATACTTTGAATCCATAGTACATGGTCTTTCTCTTGTACTCTGATATCTTCAAATAATCTTCTATATCTATATCTTCTATAGTTAGATAGTATCCACAAGTATTTCTTTTACTATTATAAATATTATTTTTCTTTAGAATAGTTAATGTGTGTCTTGAATTAACAATATAATCATCTCCTCTGTATTGAGATACTTTATACATATTGTCTTTTCCATTGTATAGTGCCAGAACTGTTCTAGGAGTAGAATCTGCTCCCATTAACAAATCTCCAAGTTCTATATCTTTAGCTAACTTGATATTTCCGTCAAACATTAATACAGGAGTTTCAGGCGCTAGGCACTTACCATGATCCCTTGCGGCTTCTATGCAGAGCCTAACATGTCGCATCGTAAGTTGTCCCCACTCTATATGGTGCCAATTTAATTCAAAACTAGGCATGCAAGACAATATGAAGTAGTTTAGATTTTCTACTCTTAGAGTTTCTTCTACACTCTTCGTTAGCTTATCAAGATAATAGAAATCTGATTCCTTAACTAATCCGCTGTTGCCATATAAAACAGAATATGTCTCTTCAACTATATTGTCGAAGAGACCATTCAAGTCTTTTTCTGATCCTCCGTATAACTCTCCTATAGCGTATTCATCAAGATTTTCTATTATCTCTCCTGCGACTCTATATGTTTCTCTGAGTTTGGATATTGTTGTGAGTGTTTCTCCATTCCCTTGGATAGGATTTAGAATACTTACTGCTGTATTACTCATAATTGATTACGATTGCAGTTCAGTTGTTTCATTAAGGTTTTTATCAGAACTTACTTCAATCTTCTCAGATTCTTGATTTTCGTTGATAGAAACCTGTTCAGATTCTGAAATGTCGCTCTCCATTAATAGGATTAAATTATCTATGTCTTCAAGTTCTTTTGCTCTCTTATCTCTCTGGGAGATTATGTAACCTAACTTAGCTACTTTATCAGGAAGTATAGTAAACATTCTAACATCTCCTGAATCGTCAAAAGCGCATAGACTTGTTGCAAACATCATATCCAGAAGGTCTTCTGCTTCAGTATATTTACAGCCTACTACATTAACGAACTCTTTTAAAGTAAAAGCGGCATATCCTAAGCTAACTAATCCCAATTGCATTGCTGCTCTTATTCTTTCAAGATTCTCTGGGATCATTGAATATTCTTCTATAGCTTTCTTTTGTTTCCAAGTGTTTAGCTTCTTTACTAAAGCTAGTCTGAATTGGTTGTTTAGGTCTTCATCTATAGGAACGATTTCTGTTGTTCCTTTAAACTTCCTAAGATTAATTAGGTCTTCGCCTTTTAAGTTTGTATAGATTACTTTGTCTGTTGGAGCTACTTTCATTTATTTTTTGTTTTAGTTGTTTGTTATCTGTGGTTTTTACACTGGTTGGAAGTACCGTAACTTCATCTAAGTCCCTGTTAATTCAGATCAACCAGTGTCATCAAATCTACTTGTCGTGCTTAACACTGTCTGTTAGATTCTTTTGCATTTATTTCTTTGTTGTTTTAGTGAATATTAGTTTTGCTTTGAAGTTATTTACATCAGCATAAGCAATTTCGTCAATTACATATTCTGTTATGTAGTTCTTAATATCATCTCTAAGTATTACTGTATCTCCTGTTGTTAGATTCTTCTTAACTCCATATATCGTATAAGCTAATCTGAAGTTAGAATCAATATTAAATGTAGATACCTTATATTTAGTGATTATATGTTTATTGTTTTTCTTACCAGCTATCTTAATTCTCTCTTGATATACTCTACTTAACAGTAGATATGATCTGTAACAAGATGGTTCTGAACAATGTAAATGTCCTAAACCATCTTTATGTTCCTTCTCCCAGTTGTCTATATATGCTTTTAACTTTTCTAAAGGCATATCATATATGTTTATTGACTTCATTAGAACTGGAATGTGTTTCTGAATTCTTGTGTTTTGTTTTCTTCTACGGTAATAACTGATCCTTTAGTTGTAGTATTATTTCCACCTCTCATAGCTCTTACAAAATAACTCCACAACTTCCAAGTTACTACAACGTCATTCATTGCTCTGTGAGCATCAACGTGATCTATTCCTATTTTCTTGCAACAATATCCTAAATTACTCTTCTCGTCACTCCACATCATTTGCGCTAATTTCATAGTATCTATAGCTGTTATTTCTTTCTGGTTGGAGTGAACATAATCAGCTAAGTTCTTTCCACATAAATTGAAAGCATATTTTAGAAATGAGATATCGAACGCTACGTTGTGTCCAACTAATGTTGGTCTCTTTTGTCCTTTATCTCCTTTCGGAGTAATTGATTTAGCTAATATGCAGAAGGTATCTACCATTTGCTTAATATCTATACCTTTGTTTAGCTGGGATTCAGTAATCATTGTTATATCTAATGCTCTCTTTTCGAGAGTTAGATTATTGTAAGGCTTGATATAGCTTTCCCACTTGTTTATCTCCTTTAGATTGTCTCCGTTAACTAACATCATTCCTATCTCTGTTATTGGATTCTTAGTTGAATCCAATCCACCAGTCTCAAAGTCAAATATGATGTAGTTGTATTTACCTATTGTTGCCATAATTTGTTTATTAAAACCTTAGAAATAAAAACTCCCCTATTTATATTAGAGGAGTTTTTATGCAATTTTTTA
>MGWK01000097.1 GCA_001800975.1 Flavobacteria bacterium RIFCSPLOWO2_12_FULL_35_11
AATATTTAATCATTTTAAGGATATCGCATTTATAAAACACTTCAATTTTTTATTAATTAAAAAGCTACATGAAATTTTCCCTCATCATTTGCACCTATATGCGTTCAAAACCTTTGCGAAAATTATTGCAGTCGGTGAAGGCGCAAACTTTATATCCCGATGAAACTCTCATTGTTGATGGTTCCGTAAATCAGGAAACAAAAGCCATGCTGGAGCAAAATAGGTTTCAACACCTGCACTATTTTTTGGTTTCCGAAGAAGACAGGGGATTAACCAGACAACGCAACTACGGTATCGCAAGGGTGGGAAAGGAAATGGACATCGTTTGTTTTTTGGATGACGATACGGTGCTGGAACCCGATTATTTTGAGGAAATAATTAAAACTTTTCAAGAAAATGAGCATATTGCGGGCGTTGGCGGTGTTGCCATAAACGAAAATAGGTGGTCAAAGAGAAACCCAAATACTAGTTATAATAATAAGAGGTTTTATATTTTCGAAGACTATGTTTATCCTGAAGGAATTCGGAATGTGCTTCGAAATTATTTGGGTTTACAATCCAATTTAGGGCCAGGAAGAATGCCGGAATACTCCCATGGGAGAACTTGTGGTTTTCCTTTGAATAACAAAACCTATGAAGTGGATTTACTGATAGGTATGTCGTTTTCTTTTAGAAGAATTGTTTTTGAAAACAATAAATTCTCCACCTATTTTGAAGGTTACGGTCTGTATGAAGATGCCGATTATTGCATAAGGGCATTACAGTTTGGTAAAAACGCCATCAATACCGCCGCAAAATTAAGCCATTTCCACAATCCCTCCGGCAGGCCCAACCAACACCAGTACGGCAAAATGGTGGTGCGAAACGGCTATTATGTATGGCGGGTAAAAAATCCAAACCCATCACTTAATGCCAAATTTAAATGGCATGCAATTACCTTATTGTTAATGGCCATCAGATTTACGAATACTTTCACCACAAACAAACCAAAAGAAGCCTTCACTGAGGCTTTGGGAAGAAAAATGGGCTGGTTGAGTTTGTTTTGGAATAAACCAAAATAAATTGAGGAGCTACAAATATTGCAATTATCCTTTTGAATAGGTAATATATGAAAACTGCTATTTTTGTAGAATCCTTTTCCAAAGAGAAATTTTCATACAATAGTTAAGTAATAAGATTATTATTGATACTTTTAAGGCATTATTGCTAAATATAATATTGATGAAGGAAATGAATCCTGCTATTTCATTTGTTAGCCCGGTTTATATGGCCGAAAAAATGCTTGTTAAACTCGTAAAAGAAATTCAAAAGGTGATGGTTGAAATAAATCAGTCCTATGAAATTATATTGGTTGATGACAGAAGTCCGGACAGTAGTTGGGAAGTGATGAAAAAATTAGCAAAGGAATTTCCCGAAGTAAAAAGTGTTAGGTTAAGTCGAAACTTTGGGCAACATCCGGCAATTATGGCAGGACTGTCCTTGGCAAAAGGAGAATGGATTGTTGTATTGGATTGTGACCTTCAGGATCAGCCTAAAGAAGTCCTGAAATTATATAACAAAGCGAAAGAGGGCTATGATGTGGTATTGGCCAAAAGGAAAAACAGACAAGATGGATTTTTTAAAAAAATGACTTCGACACTATTTTCTCTAACATATAGTTATTTGACAGAAACGAAATTCGATGGCACAATTGCAAATTTTGGAATTTATAATAAAAAAGTAATTGTGGAGATATGCAAAATGAAAGATTATATCAAATCATTTCCTTTGTTCGTAAATTGGGTTGGCTTTAAATCTATAAGTATTGAAGTAGAACACGCAGAAAGAATTTCGGGCAAATCTTCATATACTTTTTTAAAGCTTTTGAGTTTAGCGTTCAATACAATTATCTCATTCTCTAATAAACCGTTGAAACTTTTTGTAAAATTTGGGATGGTTATGTCATTGGTTTCTTTAATTGTAGGATTGATAACAATTTTTAAATATTATAAAGGAGAAATTTCTGTTCTTGGATATAGTTCATTAATGGTTTCTATATGGTTTTTATCTGGTATAATTATTACCATAACAGGAATAGTTGGCATCTATATTGGGAAAATATTTGATCAATCTAAAGGTAGGAATCCATTTATTATTGATAAAATAATTAATTAAACTTATACATGGCTGATACGATTTTTAAATCAGAAAAAGAAAGCAATCGTTTTAAAATGAACATTTTAAGAGCTAATGTAGAATCCTTAAATACTAAGGATTTAAGCCTTGCTATTCTTAATAATGATATTGATTTGACAATACTCAGAATACCATGCGAAAATATATCTCAAATTTCTAAATTGGAAATATTAGGCTATTCATATTATCAAACTGATACCTTGGTTTATTATTTTGTGAATTTTGAAAATTATTTACCCAAAGTATTACATAACAATGATATAACTTTTAGAATTGCCAAATTAAATGATAGTGATATAATTTCTAATATGGTTGACCAAATATTTCCAGGTTACACAAATCATTACAATACTAATCCATATATTGATAAAAAAAATATTTTAGAAGGTTATAAAGAATGGGTATTAGATTTTATTGAAAAAGAAAATAAGTATGTTTTTTTAGTAATTAAATCTGAAGAAATTGTTGGTTTTGCAACCTGTTCTATTTTAAATGATGAAGCAGAAGGAGTGTTATACGGTGTTTTACCGCAATTTACTGGTGGTGGAGTTTATTCGGATATAATTAGATATACACAACAATTCATGAATGATTTAGGAATTAAAAAAATGAAGGTTTCTACGCAAGTTCAGAATTATGCAGTCCAAAAAGTCTGGAGTAGAGAAGGATTTTATATGTTAAAATCATTTGCTACAATACATATAAATAGTCTATTAAATTATACATGTGTTCCAAAAATAAATTTTGACATATTTATAACTGAAGATGATATAAAAAATTATGGAACTTTAAGTGGAGATATTAATCCAGTACATTTTAATGATGACTTTGCTAAAAGTCTTGGTTTTGATCGGAGAATTGCTCATGGTTTGATCGCAAACGCCGAAGTTTCTAAATATTTTGGAATAGATTTCCCTGGAAATGGAACTATATTTATGTCTTATTTTTATAAATTTTTCAAACCATTATATCCGAATGAAAAATATAGCGTAATTATATCTACACCTTATTTCGATGAATTAAAAAATTTATATGTTTGCTTAGTTAAAATATATGACAATGAAAATAATTTATGTCTTTTATCATATAATTATTTGATAAAAAAAAGAGTAGTATGATTCCCTTCAACAAACCCTATTTAACAGGAAAAGAATTTCAAAACTTTATGAAATCCCAAAGGTCTAAACCATCAACAAAAATTTAATGCATAAAATTTATTTTGGAGGTTTAAACGAGTTAAGGGCTATTGCGGCTTTTGGTGTTATAATTCATCATATTGAGCAATTCAAAGGGATGAATGGTATTACAATTTCAAATGTCAATCTATTGTTTTTAATTCGCAATTTAGGTAAATCAAGTGTAGATTTGTTTTTTGTATTAAGTGCTTTTTTAATTACATATTTGCTTCTGCAAGAAAAAAGTAATAATAATGGACGCATAAATATTGGAAAATTCTATCTCCGAAGAATTTTTAGAATTTGGCCTTTGTATTATCTTATTATGTTAATTTCATTTGTTTTAATTCCTTTGGTATCAAATTTATCAATATTTGAACATAATGAAAGTTTATTAAATTTAATAAATGATCCAGATAATTATACTTTTAAAACAATTTTTCTATATCTGTCATTTTTACCTCAATATAGTAGAGTTGTATTGGGAGCTTCACAATCATGGTCTATTGGAGTAGAAGAACAATTTTATCTCATAATGCCTTTAGTGTTGTTATTTTTAAACCGTAAATCTTTTTTTATTTTTATATTAATTTTGGTGGGTATATATTTTATTCCGATAATTGAAATTCATAAATGGGTTTATGAGATAACAAGATATTTCAGAATTATGGGAATTGGAGTGATTGGCGGGTATTTTTATTATTATAATTCAAGTACAATTAGTAATCTGACTAAATCTAAATTTCTTTATTTTTTAATATTGGCACTAATTATTATTCTGTCTGTTTTTATTGTTTTTGAAAGAAATTGGAATCGTTATATTTTAGGAATTCTATTTCTGTTTTTAATTTTATTCACTATTAATAATGCCAATAAGATGGCATTCAGAAGTAAAATATTATCCTATTTAGGTAAGGTTTCTTATGGAATATATATGTATCATCCATTTATTTTATTTTTAATATTTCCTTTAGCAAATAAATATTTTTTAGAAAAAAACGGAAATGACATCACTTATAATCTATTCTTATACATTGCAGGTTATATGTTTACGATATTTATTAGTATGATATCATATGAATTCTTTGAATCAAAATTTATTAGATTTAAAGATTTAAAATTTAAAGCAAAATGATTCCATTCAACAAGCCATATCTATCGGGCAAAGAATTGTCAAATATTGAAGATGCAATAAAGAAAGGTAAAATATCTGGTAATGGGTATTACACCCAATTATGCCATGATTTTTTTGAGCAAAAATATGGTTTCAAAAAGGTGTTGTTAACCACTTCGTGTACTGATGCGTTGGAAATGTGCGCTATATTGGCCAACATTCAAAAGGGAGATGAGGTGATTATCCCTAGTTTTACCTTTGTTTCAACGGCGTTGGCTTTTGTGCGTCAGGGTGCCAAAATTATTTTCGCCGATTCTTATGCAGACAATCCCAATATGGATGCCAGTAAAATTGAAGCGTTGATTACGCCAAAAACCAAGGCAATAGTGCCGGTACATTATGCAGGTATAGCCTGTGATATGGATAAGATAATGCAGTTGGCAAAGCAATACAATATAATTATCATTGAAGATGCGGCACAGGCAATTGATTCCTTTTATAAAGGCAAACCATTGGGCTCCATAGGGCATATGGCAGCATTTTCGTTTCACGAAACTAAAAACATCATTTCTGGTGAAGGCGGAATGATTGCCATTAATAAGGAACGATTCTGCAATAGGGCTGAGATTATTTGGGAAAAAGGAACCAATAGGGCTGAATTTTTTAGGGGCGAAGTCAATAAATATGGTTGGGTGGATACAGGCTCTTCTTTTTTGCCTTCTGAAATAACCGCGGCATTTCTTTGGGCACAAATTGAAAATTTGGAAAAGATTCAAAAAAAAAGATTGGAACATTGGCAACATTATGATGTTTATTTAAAAGATTGGACGGCAAAGCACTATATAAAAACAATGTTCATTCCCAGTGAGGCAACAAACAATGCCCATATGTTTTTCTTGGTTTGCGAATCGCTGGAGCAGCGAACGGCCATTATTGCGCATTTAAAAAGCCATGATATTTTAGCGGTATTTCATTACATCAGTTTGCATTCAAGTCCATATTATTTAGAAAAGCACGATGGAAGAGAATTAATAAATAGCGATAATTTCACTTCGAGATTGGTGCGTTTGCCAATGTATTATGAATTGGATGTTGAGGAAGTAACCAACGCATTGTGTCAGTTTTAAAGTAAATATTTTAAAATTCAACTACACATTATATAATATTAAACAGATGAAAAGCACCAAATATGTAATCTTGTTTTATTTTTTACTATTCACATTCCTTTATTTTTTTACATTAAATTTTAACTATGTTGAGGGAGATGATGCTTCCACCATATTATATCATTTATGCGGAAGGAATACAGAAATCCAGTCTCCATATGCTTCCTACAATTCTGGTTTGGATTTTTTAATTAAAATGAGCAACTTCCAGGGGGAAGTGGCATTAAGAACTTTTGCGGTTACAGTATCATTTATTTCAGGATTTTTGGTACTGTCATTATTGGCGATATTTCTTGATACGGTTTTTGAAGGCACGGAAATATTGAGTAATAAAGATAGGGTGTACTTGTATCTGCTGTTGCCATTTATAGTGCCGGATATTATTTTTCATAGCTTAATTATAAATTCAACTTATATCAGTTTTGTATTCTTGCTTGGTTCCTTAATAATATTTATTAAATTTTTGAAGACAAACCAAATTTGGTTTTTAGTGCTCTCCACATTATTGTTTGCAATAGCGGTACCATTCAGATGGACGATGCTTACGGCGCTGCCCTTATATATGGGATTGGCACTATACTACAATCCAATTCAAGAATATTCAAAAAATACTTGGTGCCTATTTTTGAAAATTATAGCGGCCAATTTAGCAGGTGTGATTTTAGCAATTGTGTTTATTGACGTAACGGGCTATAATCTTTTGGATATTTATAATACAATTGTGTCAACAACAGGGTATCTTGAAAATAGTGAAAGATCAATACTGTCCATTTTAGCAACCGCTTCAGCATTTTTAACGCCGTCATTGCTATTTCTTGTTTTCCTCGCAATATTTAAAATTATCGAGCTAAATAAGAAACGGCCGAAATTTTCTTTATCATTAGGAAGTTTATTGTTGTTATCAATTTCTCCTTTTTTGATTGTGGGTTTCTTTCCTTCTTTCAAGTTTTTAATAACTATTTTTCCAATGATATTAATAATAATATCACTTGGTTTTGATTATTTAGTACGAAGTAAATCACTCTTAATAATATTTTTTGTTTTGCTTGCAGGCCCTTGGATTATTGGAATACAGTTGGATGTTAAAGGAACTTTTAGTGGTCCTGGTTTTGAATTGAATACTCAAAAAAGCATCAATTCTAATAAGTCTCAGGATAACAATCCGGATAAAAGAATAAAAATAGATAAAATTAACTTTAAATTTGATTCAGGTTTTTACCTTCCTATGCTTGAAGGACCTAGGCCTTTATATGGCTATTTTTATGTTTTATTCACTAATGGCTGGAAAAATCAAATCAATTTATTCACCCAGGAACGTAAAAAAATATTTGAATTTTTAGTTAAAAATAAAAATGCAGTGTATATTCAAGACAGAAAAACGGCCTATTTTCAATGTGACTTATATAGAAACGGCTTGGCTACCCAAATGAATTTTATTGAAAGTGAAAATGATTCTTATAGAAATTTTAAAAACCAAAATATTTCAATAAATGTCCATGTTATTCCAAAGAATAATGCTAAAATGGAATGGATAACTAATTATTTGAAAGAAACCAAAAGTACGGTTATTTATAGAAGTTCCTATTCGAGTGAAATATTAAAACTCTATGAAAACAAAGAAAATAAAATTGAAGTTTTGGGCCCCTTTACAGCAATAAAAATAGTGGATTAGAATTTTAATAGTAAATTTGTTTAGACAACAACAAAAACAGCCCTACAAAGTACCTCAACTTCCCATCAAAAGTTTCCAAAAAAGAAAAACCCCGTTATTGCAACGAGGTCTTCAGGATCATTGGTGCTATGTTAAATAGCCAATAATCCGTTAAACGAGCTCCACCAAATTCAATACATTATGGGCACCGTTTAACAACGGATACTGCACCCCGTTCATTTCCTGATAAAACTCAATCAACAACAAATGCATTTGAATCCCGTCACCTGCAGGAACGCCATCGGGAGTCAATGTAATGGTCGACACGCTTAAATCAATGGGCAACATGACCACCGGACTGTAACTGGTATTAAACAAACCGGTGCCAAAATTCAAATTCACAAACGCGGTACGAAAACCCACATGCGTGGCGCCCTCAGTGGCCGCCAGCTGTTCTTGTGTGGTGAAATCCGGAATTTCAATGACCCCTGTGGCTGTATCCACCGAAAAATGGGCATTCAAAACCGTTTGTAAATGGGCCCTGCCGTTAAAGTCGAGGCCTTTGAGCAATTGTTTTCCTTCCGCAGTGGCCAGTCCCAAATGAACCGACCGCTGCCCCCTTACCGAACTGCTGTCAAAATTTTTGATCTCACTCATCAATTTCAGCATCCGGCTCGACAGTTTGGGATCCTTTGCTTTGGCGAGCATCGGCCCCACCGAATCGCGGAGCAGCGCGCCTGCTTTCGCGTTCATCCCAAACTGCCGAAAATTCTCCCGGGTTCTTTTAAAAGCGGGATCTTTCAGCATCCTGCTTTTACTGATGCCCCCTTTGGTCCGCACCATGTAACCATCCTGGCTTTTGTAAAACGTCAAGCCATCCAACGTACCTTCTAGCTTAATAAAGCTTTTTAATTTACCCATTTTTTGTGGTTTTTAAATTATTATGAGTCAAATGTAAAAGCATTCAAACGATGCCGCAAGGAATAGGTACTGTTTTGATTGTTAAGGAAACAAATAGTTGTTTTAAACATAAAATACTGTTAATGATATAAATAACTGTTTTAACCGTAATGAACACTTTAGGTCAAATTAACCAAAAAACACCATTTTGACAGTAATGAACGATTTAGGTCAATTTGATCAAAAAATACAGTTTTGACCGTTTTGGTCACTTTTAACTGAAATAAGGCTTTTATGTGAATAGTGAATGCAGATAAATAAGAACACTTTTGTAACAATGGTAAAATGATCCAAATCGTCAAAAACCCAATGTTGGGATATCGCAAAAGGCCAATAAAATAAGGGCCTGCAGATAGGCTAAAGGGAGGATACTCCATACATACTCCATACATAGTGTTATAGTAGTGTTATAGTGAGGTTAACATGACTCATGAAAATTGATAAAATATTTCAGAAAAACTTAGAAGCTGTTTCTTAAGAAAATAGGATCAAATTCCCCTCTTGACTTGTACTGAGCGGAGCCGAAGTAGACTTGTGCTGAGCTGAGTCGAAGCAGGGGCAGGGGTGTGTTTTATGGTGAACCTATAATTATAAATTTAAACCAATTTAAAAAAAGCAAACAAAGCAGTGGGAAATAATGGATTTTAAAAATAAATATTTGTGTTCACTTTTTAAGGGAAATTGATATCTGATTCAATTCAAAGGATACAAATTTTTTTAAATAGGCAATTTTGAAAATATTTTTAAATCAATAAATTTAGGAATACAGTATTTATATTGTTTAAATTTTACGATTAAACAATGATTTTATATCAAATGTTAATATGATGTCAATAAAGAATTAATAAGTTTTAATAATATGTTTAAAGATTGGTTAACTTTGAATACTAGATTTTACACAGCCATAAACCTATATTAAAAAAATGACTAGAAAAATTGAGATTGACGCTCACGACATTATGAAAATCAACGAAAAGAGTGCGAGCACTGCTCGAAAACAAATTCGTGATTTAAAGAAATCGTTAAAGCGGTTAAAGCACCAAAAAGTTTCCATTAGAGAATATTGTGAGTATTTTGGTTTTGACTTGGAGGACGTTTTAATTGCATTAGCGAAACCTGCATTTAAAAAGGTAACCTAGGTTGCAAACAAGTACTTTTTCAATCTTGAAATAAGAAAGAAAATGGTGTAAAAAATAGTTCCCTGCCAAAAATGGGGAACTATTTTTTTTGGGCTTTTCTTAAAGAAATTATTAAGGACTCACTTACCGATAGAAAGGCGATCGTATACAAACCAAACCTACGTTGGTTATCACAATAATCATAATAAATAATAGTTGCTTGAAATTATAATAGCCAACCCACTCTGTCAAATAAAAAAGCAAAGGAAACTTGAATAGTTGATTTATTTTCAGGCTCTGGTTGATTTTAATTGGAAATTCAGAACCTAAAAACACTAAAAACTACAACTTATTAACAACAGCTTTAAAATGACAATTTCTTGCAAGACCACCAAATAGCACCAAACAACACCAAATGATTTTTTAGGCATCATCAAATTTAATCAAAATCAATCAAATGAAATTTTAAGCGATAAATTCTGGGGTACCGCAATTTGAATAACCAAACAGTTGTTAATAGGATATTTATGAACGCCAAAAAAGGTTTACTAACTTTGATGATCAAACTTAAAAATTGGCTTGCAAAAATGATTAGAATAGTAATGTACCCAAGCGATGTCCTGTTGCTCACTAATAAAAGTGAGAGCTATGCGCGCAGGGTAATTCAAAATCTAAAGAGAAGCCTAAATAAAGAAAAACACCAAATAGTGACCATAAAGGAATACTGCCAGTACTACGGACTCGATGTTGATGAGGTCATTGCAGCTTTAAACAAATGTGAATTGAATAAAGCCTCTTAGAAAATACAATTGCGTTTCCAAGTCGGTCCCGATAGCTATCGGGATCGCAGAGCGGGCGTACGCATAGGAGCACCCTGATTATTTGTAAAAATTTAATAAGACAACAATCATTTGAATTAAGGTTGCCCAATAAAATTAAAATAATGCACTAATTGTTCATTTTAATAAACAATATTTTATAAATTTGTAGCTTAGACTAAACAAAATGGAAAACCTATTTGAAAAATACCGACAAAAATTACACGCAACAAACACCACTTTTGTGCGTGGCTTGATGGGCGAAATTAACTGGAATTCCAGGCTAATAGGCATTAAAGGTGCCCGTGGAATTGGAAAAACCACCTTGCTATTACAGTATATCAAGTTAAATTTAAGTCATGAGACTGAAAATACCTTGTATGTAACTTTAGACAATATTTGGTTCAGCAACCATTCTTTAATGGATTTGGTAGATTATTTTGTGAAACGGGGAGGTAAAAACCTTTTTTTGGATGAGGTGCATAAATACCCAAACTGGTCTCAGGAACTTAAAAATATTTATGATGATTTTCCGATGCTCAAGGTGGTGTTCACAGGGTCCTCTTTATTGGAAATATTAAATGCCAGAGCCGATTTAAGCAGGAGGGCAAGTGTTTATTATATGCAGGGACTTTCTTTTAGGGAGTATTTGAGTATTGAAACCGGGATACAATTAGAAACGCATTCCCTTAATGGCATTTTGGCAAATCATCTTCAAATTGCCGAGTCCATTGGCTCAAAATTAAAACCGCTTCATTATTTTGAGAACTATTTAAAAACTGGCTATTATCCTTTTTATAAAGAAGACCCCGATTGGTATTTCATAAGCCTCCATGAAATAATTAATTTAATGCTTGAAATTGAGCTTCCGCAGCTTCGCGGGGTAGATTTGGCTTATATTCACAAAATAAAACAGCTGCTGCTCATTATTTCAGAATCGGTGCCATTTGTGCCTAATGTGAGTAAATTAAGTGAAAAAATTGGGATTAACAGAACCACATTGCTTTTGTACTTACATTATTTGGAAGAAATTGGACTTACCCTAAACCTATTTAAGGAATCGGGCGGTATGAGCAAATTGCAGAAACCCGACAAAATATTTTTGGAAAACACCAATTTAATGATGGCATTATCCCCAAAATATGCCAATGTAGGAAATATGAGGGAAACTTTTTTTGCCAATCAGTTAAGCAACAAACATAAAATTAGCTATGCCATACAAGGTGATTTTTTAGTGGACGGAATTTTTATTTTTGAGATAGGCGGCAAAAACAAAAACACCAAACAACTAAAAAATTTGGACAATGCCTTTGTGGCGGCAGACAATTTGGAGTTTGGATTTAACAATACCGTACCCTTGTGGCTATTTGGTTTTTTGTATTAAATGAAACGAGCTTAGATACATAAAGGAATGATTAATAGCGAACCTGCCTGTCCGGCAGGCAGGCAGCAATCTGTTACAGCTAAAAAATAAAATTTAAACAGATGAAACGAGCCTTACAAATTTTGACACACAAAGGAATGATTAATGGCGAACAGCATCTGTTACCAATATACAATAAAGTTTAAACAGATGAAATAAAATTAAATGAAATGAGCATAACAGAAACTCCGCTCCGCTCTTCGAAGTCGCTCTTCGAAGTCTCCGCTCTTCGAAGTCTCCTGACTTCGAAGCTTTCATCTTCAATTAACCTTACTCTTCGAAGCACTCTCAACATCAATAAAAATGGATTATATTTAGCACAAAAATAACTACCTTTAAAAAACTTAACAATAATTGTATGACAACAACAGCAATTCGCTCTAAACTGCACAAATACATTGATGAAGCTGACAGTGATGTTCTTGAGGTGGTAATTAAACTATTAGAAGTTTATCGTAAAGGCAATACAAATTTACTGACAGCCAAGCAGAAAGAAGAAGTATTCAAAAGATCTGTTTTGTACAAAGAAGGTAAAATGAAAGGAGTTTCTTTGCCCGAAGTTCGTAAGCGTGTAAAGCAAAAATTATCCGACGAAAATGGAGGAATTTAAATTAAACATTATTGAGTGTGAGATTGATGTAATATTTTCTTTAAATGCGATTTTCAAAGTCGATCTAAGAAGGAAATATTAAACAAGTCGATTAATTGTTTTACTATTATTTTATACGGAAGTCACAGAGATTTTCGTCATTACTGCTTAAATAAACCGTCATATGATTTTTTTCGTTGTAAAATATTGAATTTTTTAGCGTTGGCCGACGAAGCAACCCAAAGAGCCTCGTTGCTGGTGAAGCGGTTGGAAAGGCGGTCTGGGTGATGTTGACAAAAAAATTGGATAATTTTACAGAAAAAGATCATCAGACTAGATTTTTTTGTTACTTTTTTTATCGATGAAAAAAAGTAAAAAGAGGAAATGGAAGGAGTTCCAAAAATGCTTTTATTAATTTTAATACAACCAACTAAAAACCTAACTTTCACTAATTATAACCCCCGATCTGCAAAGTCACCCTATTAAAAATTTATTTAAAAATTAAAAATGCACATTATTTTGTACTTTAGTATGTAGAAAAAAGACACAAGAGCAGCAGAATTAAGGATTTAATAAATAGCTAGTGATGCACACCTACAAATTACATTTACATAAAGAAGCGCAAGGTGGGTTTACGGTTTTGGTTCCATCATTGCCTGGCTGTATTACTTATGGCGAAAATGTGGACGAAGCAATCTCTATGGCAAAAGAAGCCATTGAACTTTATTTGGAGGAGTTAAAGGAAAGAGGTGATTTATTCCCGATGACAACAATGTTTTAGAATATTCATTAATAGTTTAATAATGAACTCGCACTTCGAAGTTCTCATCCTCAATAAAAAAGCAGTATATTTAGCTCAAAAAGCTAAACAATGGAAGGATTCAAAATTAGAAATCAGGAATTGCCCTATTTCTTTACAGCAACAGTGGTGGACTGGATTGATGTTTTTACCAGAAAAATATATAAAGATTGTATTATTGAGAGTTTTGATTATTGCATAAAAAATAAAGGCATGATTGTATTTGGTTATGTTATAATGAGCAATCACATTCATTTTATTGTTCAATCCAAAGACGGAAAATTAGCTGATTTAATAAGGGATTTCAAAAAATTCACTTCCAAAACTATTTTAGAAAAAATACAATCCGAACCAGAAAGCAGGAGAAAATGGATGTTAGAACGATTTAAATTGGCAACGAAGAGCCATTCCAGAAATAAAAATGAGCAATTTTGGCAATATGGCAATCATCCAGAGGAAATTTATACAAATAAATTTATGTGGACAAAGTTAGATTACATTCACCAAAATCCAGTCAAAGCAGGAATAGTGAAAAAGGCATCGGATTATCTGTATTCAAGTGCCAGTAATTATGAGCTCGATGAAGGATTGATAGAAATTGAAATGGCAGACAATCCAGTTGTTGATGTTTTGAATTTAAGGAATTTTACAAAATACAATGAATATTGAATTGCGTTATGAGTTA
>MGWK01000098.1 GCA_001800975.1 Flavobacteria bacterium RIFCSPLOWO2_12_FULL_35_11
AATAAGGACTATTTAATAGAAGTTGAAAAAATAGCTTCATTTATGCGCAATGGAAAAAACTATTTAAACACTTCAAAATCGCCAAAAAACTTGCCTTATGAAGCTTTAGAAGGTTTATTTAACGGTTCCATAAATCTGTATGTTCATGCAAACGGCGTAAAAGAAATTATCGATGCCATTCATTTTTGTAAAGAAATGGGAATCTCCAAATTGGTCATTGTAAACGGAAACGACGCCTACAAAATTGCCGATTTGTTGGCTGCGAATAAAATTCCCGTAATCATTGAAAGATCACACCGATTGCCAAATAGTGTTGATGATGATTATGATTTACCTTATAAAACTGCAAAATTATTGGTAGAAAAAGGCGTGATTGTTGCTATTGGAACGGAAGGTGATATGGAGCGAATGAACTCCAGAAATTTGCCTTTTTATGCCGGAACTTGTGCCGCATTTGGATTAAATAAAGAGGAAGCCTTAAAATTGATTACTTCCAACGCTGCCAAAATATTGGGAATTGATGCTTTTACGGGAACACTGGAAGTTGGCAAAGATGCCACACTATTTATTTCTGAAGGTGATGCTTTGGACATGCGAACCAACAAATTGACAGATGCTTTTATTCAGGGAAGAAAAATTAGTTTGGAAACGCACCAAACGGAATTATGGCAACGCTACGATAAAAAGTACAGTTCACAAGAATAACTGTAAAGCCCTGAATAATTTCAGGGCTTTTTTTAAATATCGCCTTATTTTTAAAATTTTAATTATTAGTATCTTTACATATTATTTAGGTAACATGCACAAACAAATAACCAGCGCACAAAATTCTTATATAAAAGAACTTGTTCAGCTTAAAGAAAAATCTCGTTTACGCAAGCAAACTCAAACATTTTTAATTGAAGGTTTGCGCGAAATTTCTTTGGCTATTGAGGGAAATTATGTGATTCAAACCATTTTGGCTGCGACGTCAATTATTGATAATGCAGCAATTGAAAAGCTGCTTAATTCTGTAAATTATCATATTGAAGTGATTGAAATTTCTAATGATGTTTACCAAAAATTGGCTTTACGAGAATCTACCGAAGGCATTTTGGCCGTAGCTAAAAGCAAAGATTTAACGCTGAGTTCAATTATATTTAAAAATAAGAATCCGTTAATTTTGGTTGCGGAAGCACCAGAAAAACCTGGAAATATTGGTGCTCTTTTGAGAACTGCCGACGCTGCAGGACTTGATGCGGTGCTTATCGCCAATCCGAAAACCGATATTTACAATCCGAATATTATTCGTTCCAGCATTGGCTGTGTTTTTACAACGCAAATAGCAACCGGGACAACTTCTGAGATTATTTCATTTTTAAAGGAACATCACATCAATCTGTATGCAGCTTCATTAACGGCATCTGTTGAATATCAAACCGTAGATTATACAAAACCCAGTGCCATTATTGTAGGAACAGAAGCAACAGGACTGACTGATGAATGGCTTCAAAACACTTCAAAAAATATCATTATTCCAATGCGCGGTGCCATAGATTCCATGAACGTTTCTGTTAGCGCAGCAATTATTTTGTTTGAAGCGGTGAGACAACGGGGAAATAATTAGTGATTAACAATTATTAATGAATGATCAATGTTTAATAATTAAACTTTAAAAATAATGCTATGAAAGAAAATTTAATTGCTGATAAAACGTATGATTTTGCTATTAAAATGGTATTCTTAAGTAAAAAATTATATGCACAAAATGAATATGTGTTATCCAGACAAATTTTAAAATCGGGCACCTCAATAGGAGCAAATGTTGAAGAAGCTATTGGAGGTATTTCTAAAAAAGATTTTAGAGCAAAAATGGCTATATCTTACAAAGAAGCTAGAGAGACTAACTATTGGTTGAGAATACTTAGAGATACAAATTATATTGAAATTGAAGAATTCAATTATTTAAATGGCGAAATTACAAGTATTTTAAAAATTTTATATAAAATAATTGAATCCTCAAAAGAATAAAAAGCCAGAAATCATTAATTACACATTGTTAATTAATCATTAATTACAAATGACTCCACAAACCCTATTCTATATACTAATCGGCATAATAATTGTTAAGTTTTTATTTGACACTTATATTGATTCCTTAAATTCAAAACATTTTAATGATCCTATTCCAGCTGAATTAGAGGGGATTTATAACGAACAGGAATATTTAAAATCTCAGGAGTATCAAAAGGCAAATTATAAATTTTCGGTAGTGACAAGTATCATTTCCATTATTACGACGCTGTTATTTTTTATTTTTGAAGGCTTTGCATTCGTTGATAATATAGCCCGAAACTTTTCGGACAATGCCATTGTTATTACTTTAATTTTCTTCGGAATTATTCTTTTTGCAAGCGATATTTTGTCACTTCCGTTTTCGTATTATGCCACGTTTGTGATTGAAGAAAAGTTTGGATTTAACAAAACTTCAAAAAAAACATTTGTATTGGACAAAATTAAAGGTTGGTTTATGATGATTTTTCTGGGCGGCGGAGTTTTGGCATTAATTACCTGGTTTTATCAGTTGACAACCAATAATTTTTGGTTATATGCCTGGATTTTGATGGGCGTTATCACCATTTTTATGAATCTATTTTATTCAAAATTGATTGTCCCTATTTTTAACAAACAAACACCTTTGGAAAACGGCGAATTAAAAAATGAAATTGAAAATTTTGCAAATAAAGTTGGATTTAAGCTCGACAATGTTTTTGTTATTGATGGTTCCAAAAGGTCTACAAAAGCAAATGCCTATTTTTCAGGATTCGGAAAACAAAAGAGAATTACACTTTACGACACCTTAATAAATGATTTAAAAACTGATGAAATTGTAGCTGTTTTGGCTCATGAAGTTGGGCATTACAAGAAAAAACACATTATTTATAACTTACTGGCTTCTATTTTATTAACGGGATTTACATTCTATATTTTATCGTTATTGGTCGGTAATTTAACCTTGTCACAAGCTTTGGGAGTTCAAAATGCCAGTTTTCATATTGGACTTATCGCTTTTGGCGTTTTATACAGTCCGATTTCTGAAATCACCAGTTTATTTATGAACGCCTTATCCAGAAAATTTGAATATGAGGCAGATGATTATGCCAAAGTAAATTTTAATGGTATTGCATTAATTTCGGCCTTAAAAAAATTGTCAAAAAATAGTTTGAGTAATTTAACGCCACATCCTTTATATGTGAAAATTCATTACTCCCATCCTACGCTATTGCAGCGTTTTCTAAACTTGAAAAAATAAATGCAAATAATTGATTAATCAATTTTAATCAGTATTTTTAAGCGATGACATACAACTTATCCATAGAAGAAGAAAATAAAGAGATTGCAAGGCGCTACAAAGATTTGTTGAAAGGCGCCTACCAATCATTTACGGATACCGATAAAAAAGAAATTAGAAAAGCTTTTGAATTGGCGTTGGAAGCACATAGTAAGCAACGCCGTTTAACTGGTGAACCTTACATATTTCATCCGATTGCCGTGGCAAAAATTGTTGCCTATGAAATTGGTCTGCATGCCACTTCAATTATTGCCGCTTTATTGCATGATGTTGTTGAAGATACTGCATATACTTTTGACGATATTGAGCACTTATTTGGCAAAACTGTCGCTAAAATTGTTTACGGTTTAACAAAAATTTCTCACTTAAAAAAAGATCAGGACGCTTCTATTCAAGCGGAGAATTTTAGAAAAATGCTCCTGACTTTAAATGATGACGTAAGGGTTATCCTAATAAAAATTGCCGACCGGTTGCACAATATGCAAACTATGGAAGCAATGCCGGTAGACAAGCAAGTAAAAATTGCTTCGGAAACCTTATATATTTATGCACCGCTTGCGCATAGGTTAGGACTTTACAATATAAAAACAGAGTTAGAAAATCTTGGTTTAAAATATACAGAACCTGAAGTTTACAATGATATCCTTGAAAGAATTACCCAAAGCAAGGAAGAACAAGACAAGTACATTGAATCATTTTCCAATATTATCAGAGAAACTTTAGATAAGGAAGGATTTGAATATATTATAAAAGGTCGCAGAAAATCAATCTATTCCATTCATAAAAAAATGCTTTCACAAGGGGTTAGTTATGATGAAATTTATGACAAATTTGCCATTAGAATTATTTATAAATCCACCCCAAAAGATGAAAAATTTGATGCCTGGAAAATATATTCAATCGTAACCGATCACTTTAGGCCCAATCCAAGCAGATTGCGGGATTGGATTAGCCAACCCAAATCTACAGGATATGAATCGCTTCATATTACGGTAATGGGTCCACAAGGAAAATGGGTTGAAGTACAAATTCGTTCAGAAAGAATGGATGAAATTGCCGAAAAAGGATATGCAGCGCATTATAAATATAAAAATGCAAATGAGCGGGAAAATGGTTTGGAAGATTGGTTGAATAAGATTAAAGAAACTTTTGAAAATTCAAATGGGAGCGCCATAGATTTTGTGGAAGATTTTAAATTAGATCTTTATGCCAAAGAGATTTTCATTTTTACGCCTAACGGTGAACTAAAAGCATTGCCCAAAAGTTCCACAGCTTTAGATTTTGCATTTGCAATTCACACACAAGTGGGAATGAATTGCAGAGGCGCAAAAGTAAATGGAAAATTAAAACCTATAAGCCACGTCTTACAAAGTGGAGATCAGGTTGAAATAATTACCTCAAAAAGTCAAAAACCAACCATTGGCTGGTTAGATTTTGTGGTGACTGCCAGAGCACGAAATCGTATTAAAAACGCATTAAAAGAAAGTCAGAAGAAAATTGCGGAAGAAGGAAAAGAAATTTTATCCCGAAAACTCAAACATTTAAAAATTGATCTCAATGAAAAAACAGTCAATGAGCTTGTAACACATTTTAAACTGAGAACAAGCCAGGATTTATTTTACCGAATGGGAATTGGTTCAATTGACAACCCCATGTTAAAAGAATTTATCAGCAAACGAAACAATGCTTTTGTAAGTTTCTTTAAAAACAGAATTAAACGCAGTGCAATTAAACAGGAACTCCTTGAAAAGGACGAAATTGTAGACAAATATGATTCTTTGGTCTTCGGAAAAGAAGAAGAACACTTAGATTATAAAATGTCACCGTGCTGCAACCCAATTCCGGGCGATAAAGTTTTCGGATTTATTACCATAAACGACGGGATTAAAATTCACAAACAAGATTGCCCAAATGCAATTAGTTTACAGGCCAATTATGCTTACAGGGTTTTAAGTGCCAAATGGATTGACTCCACAAAACAGGAATTTAAAGCCATTATTAAAATTTACGGCGTTGACCATGTAGGAATGGTGAATGAAATTACCCAAATTATTTCGAACAATATGAATGTAAATATTCATAGTTTGAATATTTCGGGCGATGACGGACTTTTTGAAGGAAATATTACCGTAAGTGTAAAAAATCGTTCCCAACTTCAAAAATTGTGTGATAACATTAAAAAAATTGAAGGTATTGACACTGTAAACAGAATTTATAAACATTAAATTTGTTCACAATGCAAAGTTAATAAATATGCTACTCACCTGCCCTTTTATTGAAAAAATAGAATTAAATTTGTTCAGTTTTAAAACTCAATTAAGATAATTATGAGTAATGAAGATCAAAAAGTTGTAAAGGCTGTTTTTGTGAATTTTCTTGAAACAAACAGCCATAGAAAAACGCCTGAGCGATTTGCTATTTTGCAAGAAATTTATAATTTAGACCATCATTTCGACATCGAGTCACTCTATATCCAGATGAAAAACAAAAATTATCGGGTGAGCAGAGCCACACTTTACAATACCATTGAATTATTATTGGAATCAGGTTTGGTAAGAAAACATCAGTTTGGACAAAATCAGGCGTTTTACGAAAAGTCTTATTTTGACAAACAGCATGACCATGTTATTTTAACTGATACCGGTGAAGTCATTGAATTTTGTGATCCTAGAGTTCAAATTATTAAAAAGACCATTGAAGAAACTTTTAATATTGACATTCAAAAACACTCGCTCTATTTCTACGGAACAAAAAAAACAAACAACAATTAATACATATAATTAAGCAAATGGCTGTAAATTTATTATTAGGACTGCAATGGGGAGATGAAGGAAAAGGCAAAATTGTAGACGTCCTCACGTCTAATTACGATATTATTGCTAGATTTCAAGGAGGTCCAAACGCAGGGCATACCTTAATTTTTGATGGGCATAAACACGTTTTACATACTATTCCTTCAGGTATTTTTCATAAAAATGCGATGAATCTTGTAGGTAACGGCGTGGTGATTGATCCCGTAATTTTCAAAAAAGAATTAGAAAACTTAGAAAAATTTAATTTAGACATAAAATCTAAATTATTAATATCAAGAAAAGCACATTTAATTTTACCAACGCATCGCCTGCTTGATGCAGCCAGTGAAACTTCAAAAGGAAAAGCCAAAATTGGCTCAACCTTAAAAGGAATTGGTCCAACTTATATGGATAAAACCGGAAGAAATGGTATGCGTGTTGGAGATTTGGAATTAGAAGACTGGAAAGAAAAATATCATGCATTGACTGAAAAACACCTTAGAATGCTTGAATTCTTTAAAGTTGAAATTGAATATGATTTACCGGAATTGGAAAAAGAATTTTTTGGCGCCATTGCCGTTTTAAAACAACTTCCTTTTATTGACAGTGAAGAGTATTTAAACAATGCCATAAAAAACAAAAAAACTATTTTGGCAGAAGGTGCACAAGGTTCTATGCTAGACATTGATTTTGGAACTTATCCTTATGTAACTTCTTCAAACACAACAGCAGCCGGTGCGTGTACTGGTTTAGGCGTAGCGCCAAATAAAATTGGCGAAGTAATTGGGATTTTTAAAGCCTATACCACTCGTGTTGGTTCGGGGCCTTTTCCTACTGAATTATTTGATGAAGACGGTGCAACAATGGGAAGGGTTGGACAAGAATTTGGCGCTACAACAGGAAGACCACGCCGTTGCGGCTGGTTGGATTTGGTAGCGTTGAAATATGCGGTGCAAATTAGCGGTGTCACCCAACTGATTATGATGAAAGGTGATGTTCTTTCAGGATTTTCTATATTGAAAGCTTGTACTTCATACAACTATCAAGGAACAGAAATTAATCATTTGCCTTATAATATTGAAGAACACAATGTAACACCGATTTATACCGATTTTAATGGTTGGAAACAAGATTTAACGGGAATGACAAGCGCAGCAACATTGCCAAAAGAATTGAACGATTATATTAAGTTTATCGAAGATTTTGTTGAAGTGCCCATTAAAATTGTTTCTGTGGGTCCCGACCGAACGCAAACAATTATAAGATAAAAAAATAAAAAAGCTTCATAATTTGAAGCTTTTTTATTTTAATTCACATTTAGAAATTACATCCTACTTTTTCATTAATTTTGTAACAAAATAAATAGGTTTGAAAAAATTACTTTTCTTCGTTATCATATTTATTAGCATTTCAGGATTTTCTCAAACAAAAAAAATAAAAATCCTAAAAGCTGATAATACTTTCACGGATCCCAGATTTCCGGATGCAACAATTTCCATTGGAAATGTTTTTATAGAACATGAAGGCGCAACCTTGCGTTGCGACAAAGCCTATATTTATCAGGATAAAAGATTGATAAAGTCAATGGGAAACGTTGTTATAAATCAGGGCGACACCATTGTGCAAACAAGCAAATACGCCGATTATGATGGAATGACAAAAATAGCGACTTCTTGGGGAAATGTGGTTTTGAAAGACGATATGATGACGCTGCAAACAGATACTTTAAAGTTTGACAGGGAAACGCAACAACTTTATTACAAAAGTGGTGGTACGATTACTGACGCGACCAATGTTTTGAAAAGCAGAATTGGCGATTATTATTTGCGCACCAAAAAATTTCAGGCATTTACCAATGTGGTCGTTACCAATAAAGAGAGCAAGGTAGTTTCAAATCATCTCGATTATTACACCGATACGGGAATCGCCGATTTATTGGGACCTTCAACCATCACAAGCAAACAAAATTCTATTTATACCGAAAAAGGGCATCACAATTCAAGAACGAATATTTCGCATTTTTTAAAAAATTCCAAAATATTCTACAACGACCGCACAATTGAAGGCGATAGCTTATATTACAATAAAAATATTGAATTTGCTTCTGCAACCGGCAATATCATTGTGGTTGATACGATAAACAAATCGATCATAAAAGGCGGTTATGCTGAATATTTTAAACTGAAAGATTCTGTTTTTATCACCAAAAAAGCGGTGGCAATTTCATTAATCGAAAAAGATTCTGTATTTATTCATGGCGATAAATTAATGGTCACAGGAAAAGTTGAAGACCGCATTGTGAAAGCTTTTAATCACGTGAAATTTTTTAAATCGGATTTACAGGGAAAATGCGATTCCTTGGTTACTTATGAAAAAACCGGATTGACCGAATTGCTTAGGAATCCGGTAATGTGGACACAGGGAAATCAAATTACTGGAGACACCATTCATTTAATCTCAAATCCAAAAACAGAGCAACTCGACTCCTTAATAATATTGAACAATGCCTTTATGGTGCAAAAAGATTCTGCCGGATACAGCCAATTGAAGGGTAAAAATATGTATGGAAGGTTTGAAAAAAATGCATTAAAAACGCTAGATGTTGTTGGAAATAGTGAAGTTATTTTCTATGTCAGAAATGACCTTCAGGAATTGATTGGAATTACCAAAATGAAGAGCAGCAAAAATATTTTTATCACTTTGGCAAATAATGAAATTGAAGCCATCTATTATATTGGAAATCCAGAAGGAAAAACCTATCCACCTTCAAAACTTCCCGAAAATGAGAAAATTTTAAAAGGATTTATTTGGAGGGAAAATGAACGTCCGCTCAACAAGGACGGAATTTTTATTTATGATGATTTAGAAGCTAAGGAACTGGAACCTAAAGAAAAAGAAATTACAAAAAGTTGAAAGAAGATTTTTTTAAATATCAGGCACAAACATCCCCGTACCCATTGGCGATAGAAATCTCCCATGCAAATGGAAGTTATATTTATGGATCAGACGGCAAAGAATATCTAGATTTTGTTGCCGGTGTTTCGGCAAATACACTGGGACACAATAATGCTAAAATTTCACAGGCGATAAAAGATCAAGTGGATAAATACACCCACGTCATGGTTTATGGCGAATTTGTGCAACAGCCTCAAGTTGATTTATGCAAATTATTGGCCGCAAATTTACCAAAGCCATTAGAAACGGTTTATCTGACAAATTCAGGTACGGAAGCGACTGAAGGCGCATTGAAACTAGCCAAACGTTATACAGGAAGAAGTGAAATTATTGCGGCAAAACATGGTTATCATGGCAATACAATGGGATCTATGAGTGTTTGCGGTGCCGAAGAACAAAATAGCGCTTTCAGACCATTGGTTCCAGGAATCAAATTTATCACCTTCAACAATTTAAGCGATATAAACAAAATAACCGCCAATACTGCAGGCGTAATTTTGGAAACCATTCAAGGTGGCGCAGGTTTTATTGAATCTCAAAATGATTATTTAAAAAAAGTTAAAGACCGTTGTGAAGAAGTTGGCGCCTTGCTGATTTTAGATGAAATTCAATCGGGAATTGGCCGTACCGGTAAACTTTTCGGATTTGAAAATTACAATGTCATTCCTGATATTATTGTCGCCGGAAAAGGTTTGGGAGGAGGAATGCCAATTGGCGCTTTTATTTCATCATTCCAAATTATGGACTGTTTAAAACAAAATCCAAAACTTGGCCACATCACTACTTTTGGCGGACATCCGGTTATTGCTGCTGCTGCGCTGGCAACTTTGGAAGAATTACTTAATTCGAACCTGATTGAGCAAACCCTTCATAAAGAAAAATTATTTAGAAAATTATTGGTTCATCCTTTAATTACCGAAATTAGAGGAAGAGGGCTCATGCTTGCTCCTATGGTTGAAAGCAGTGAAATGGCGTCCAAAATTATTTTAAAATGCTTAGATAAAGGCTTGATTATGTTCTGGTTGCTGTTTGAAGGAAAGGCTTTAAGAATAACACCCCCACTAACCATTTCAGAAGAAGAAATTTCTAAAGGCTGTAACATTATCATTGGTGTTTTAAATGAATATTTGGCTGAAAGCCAGCCATTAAATTAACTTTTTTCTCTCCTTAAATATTATCAAATAACTCAATAGTTAAAATTCTGTTAATACAGTACTATGTTATGTATAGTACTGTAACAATGTTTGTTTTTAAGCGTCTATTACTAAAATAACAACAATTAAAAACTTACTATTATGAAAACAACAGATTTAAACCAATCGGAAAAAAACAAAAAAAATATTGCTTTTGCAAGTTTTGCAACCACCAAAAGATTACAATGGGATAAATACAGAAGATACGGCGTATTTGTTTCTTAAAAACTAACAATCAAAAGTAAGATTGTCCAATTTATTTTAAATAAAAAATGCACCAAAATTCGATGCATTTTTTATTAGTATGATAAAACTTTATTGATTTCCTAAAATAATTGGCATGCCACTTTTTCCACCACCAATAACAATTACCTTGCTATTAGGCGATTCTGCTAATTTAATGGTAGCTTCAATACCTTTGTCCTGAAGAATTTGATCATTCAATGAAGCGCTCAAAATACGGTTGGCATCTGCCTTTCCTTTAGCCTCAATAATTTGTTTTTCAGCCTCTTTTGAAGCAGTTATTAATCTAAACTCATATTCTAAAGATCCTTGTTCTTGCTTTAATTTGCTTTCAATCGCAGTTTTGATTGTAGGCGGTAAAGTTACATCCCTAACCAATATTGCATTTAACTGAACATACTGAGGCTCAACAATTTTTCTGGTTTCTTCAAAAATTTCTGATTGAATGGCATCTCTTTTTGTAGAATATAATTGTTCAGGCGTATATCTGCCCACAACACTTCTTGTTGCTGATCGGACTGCAGGAATAATAACACTTGAAAGATAATCCTGACCTCTTGTTTGATGCAATAATCCTACTGTAGCAGCTGTTGGCTGGTATAAAACAGAAGCATCCAATTTAATTTCAAGACCATTGGCAGATAAAACCAACATTTCTCTTTCCAACAATTCTTGTTGTCTAACATTGTAAACAAATACCTTGTTCCAAGGTGCAACAATATGAAACCCTTCACCCAAAGGTAATCCCTCGGTAACAACTCCGCCTCCAAATGTTTTATACAACACCCCTACTTCTCCAGAATTGATTGTTGTTGTTGATTTTGATAATAAGATAACAAGTATAATTACACCTATTATTATTGGCATTAAAGTTTTTGGCAATTGTAATTGTCCGTTGCTCATTTTTTTTATTTTTAGTATTTAGTTCTTTGCTCAAATATACAAAAGAAATTAATAACGTCTAAATTTGCTTAAAAATTTAAAAAGCTATTAATCAATTGGTTATTTTAAAAAAGGTGTTCTTTTACTATTTCTTTTTGAAAAGCAATCAAATCTTGCCATAATATTTTCTGGTAAACCATTCCAAACTTAATGAAAGTATAATAAAGCCTAAAATCCATTTCCAATCAATCAATGGTGTTTTTGAAATGGTGTTTTTCTGAATGCTTTTAAAGCTTCCCTCCTTTTTTAAGTAATCTATTAAGTTTTGCTCTTCGTTGTTATAAAAAGCGAATCCATTTGTTTCGTTCGCTATTTTTTTCAATTGTTGGGCGTTGGCATTGGCAAACTGCGCTTCAATTTCAAAAGGCAAAATTTTAAAACTTCCAGAAACGCTATTATTCTGATTTTCAACTGTAACATTGTATTTATATTCCCCAAAAGGAATGGTTGGAAGTTCTGCAACAAACCGGTTATTTGATGCCGAAAAAGGAATTTTCTTAACGAATTTGGTTTCTTCATTGGTAACTGTTAACCAAAGTTTGCTCCTGTTGTCGAAGTTGAAATTTTCATCCAAATAGCTTGCCGAAATTTGAATAATTTCATTCGCATAATAAATTGGATTTATGGTCACATTCAACCTGCTTTTTGAATCTGCTGAAACTAAATAATGAATTAAACCAGCCAAAAATCCGTCAAACCGTTCAAATGTTATATTTTCGACAAAACTGTTCATTCTCCATCGCCAAGAATTTTCTCCCAATAATATGGCTGCTTTTTGATTGCTGTTTTCAAAAGTGGCCAACAGCGGTTTTTCTGTTTCTATATTTCCTATTTTTTGAAATAATAAAGAATGATAAGGAACCGAAAATGTGATATCCCCAAAACAATCTTCAATGGGCGCGAAATTTGAAAATCCGATATCGGCGCTTAAAAAGGTCGGATAATTTATATTAAAAATGGGATGGTAATTTTCCATTTCTGAACTCGCTTTCTTTGAAAAACTGGATTGTATCGAGTTTAGAAAATTCCAATCGGTGCTTCTGCCTGAAATTACAAAATAATTTAGCTTCTTTTGGTTAATTTCTGTAAAGATATTTTTGAATGGTGTTGTAGGCTGATAAAGTATGACCAATTGATAATCATTTATATTGCCTTTAAAATTAAGAATGGTTGAAATAGTGGCTGTTCGTTGTTTATTGCTTTCTATGGCCTTTTTCAGCATTCCCAAATCTGGATGAACGATGGATGTTAAAATAAGAATATTCGATTTTTCTTCAAGGACATTTATACTGAAATTTTTACTGTTGTTCTGTGTATTTTGCTCATTCTCAAGCTGATCAATAGTGGCTGTATAAAATTGTGTTCCTTTTGTGGAAGCCTTTAAAAAAAATGAAGCAGTTCTAACATTTTGGGCTTTTGAAAATTGAAATTGTTCCGAATAAACTTTTGTTCCTTTATGATAAACGTTGAGATTTTTGGTAATAGGTTTGCTCCCTGTGTAATTGATAAAAAGCTCAACCGGCAACTGATTATTAATAAAAGTAAATGGATTGATATTTAATTGACCGATATAAATATCCTCAAAAACTGTGGTGTCTCCAACTATAAACGGGAAGACAGGACTTTTATAATTTACAAATTCCACTGAGTTTCCAACGGTTTGGTTTCCGTCGGTAATTAAAATTACAGGACTTAATCCAGTTTTATATAATTTTGAAAATTCTTGAAAAGGCAGCGATAAATTGGATTGGCTTTCCTCAAAATTTAGTTCAGCCAATGGATACAATCCGCTTCCAAAACCGAAAAAACTGATGTCGTATTTGTTATTTAACCCTGAATTCTCTTTTATTTTTTCAACAAGACTTTTTACAGCTTCATTTTGTGAATTGAATTTAATGGATTTCGAATTATCTACTGCAACCAATAAATTTGGTTTAATAGTTTCTACATTGTTTTTTTTAAATGAAGGATTAATTAGCAACAACAATAGCAGAAAAATGGTTGAAAATCTAAAAAAAAAGAGCCAATACGATAATTGGCTCCGCTCTTTATTTTTATATATGTATTGAAAAAAAACTATAAATAACGCCACAAATGCCGCTAATATTATAGATAACAATTTTTCAATTTCCATTTTAATTTATAAATTGTAAATATTCTCCTACCCCAAACCCTTTATTTAGACCATTTTTTAGTCTATTTTCTCTTCTCTATTTTCTATTTTCCTTTCAACTTTTCAACTTAGGTTAACATTCCTCCATCAACACTCAACGTTTGTCCGGTAATATAAGAACTCATTTCTGAAGCTAAAAATACACAGGCATTTGCAACATCCTCAGGGGTTCCGCCTCGTTTTAACGGTATGGCATCTCGCCATTGTTTAACGGTATCTTCAGGTAAACTTGCGGTCATTTCAGTTTCAATAAAGCCAGGCGCAATCACATTACAACGAATATTTCTTGAACCCAATTCCAATGCAACCGATTTAGAAAAACCAATAATTCCAGCTTTAGAAGCCGCGTAATTTGTTTGTCCGGCATTTCCTTTTAATCCGACCACAGAACTCATATTGATTATAGAACCTGAGCGTTGCTTCATCATTGGACGTATTACCGCTTTTGTTAAATTGAAAACCGATTTTAAATTTACTTCGATTACTGTGTCAAAATCTTCTTCAGAAATACGCATTAACAAATTGTCTTTTGTAATTCCAGCATTGTTTATTAAAATATCTATCGTTCCAAATTCTTTTAAAACTTCTGCTGCCAATTCTTGTGCGGCTTCATAATTTGCGGCATTTGATTTGAATCCTTTTGCTTTTACGCCAAAATTCATTAATTCTTTTTCCAATGTTTCTGCGGCTTCAGTTGAAGAACTGTAGGTAAAAGCCACATTTGCTCCTTGTTTTGCGAAAGTTTGGGCTATTCCTTTTCCTATTCCTCTGGTTGCTCCGGTAATTAACGCGGTTTTATTTTCTAAAAGTTTCATGTTGTTTTGTTATTTTGATTTTTTAATTTTCAACAAATCAAATATACATAATTGTATAAAAATAAAGGGCTCTTGCTGCATTACAATTTTTAAATTATTTATGGATACACTAATAAATAAGGCTTTCAAATAAAACAACTAATTTTTAGCATACTTAATTGATTCAATTAATAATGCGATATTCATTACGCTTTACCTATTTAGCAACAAATGGTGCAAAATTGTTTATAAAAAGTTAATTATTTTTCATACATTGCCCATATTAATTAACAAAAACACAAAAACATGAACTCAAAAAAACGATTTATTTTAGGGATTTTCTCGCTTTTTACGGTGGCCATATTTGCGCAATCGTATCAAGTTACAGGAAAAGTAACAGACTCAGATAACCAGCCATTGCCTGGTGTTTCTGTGACAATTGAAGGAACTTCAAGAGGAACTTCAACAGATTTTAATGGTGATTATGCCATTATGGTTCAAAGCAGGGAAAATTTAATATTTTCTTATGTAGGATACAATGAAAAGAAATTAGAAATGGACGGCACAAAAATATTTAATGTTGTCATGGTTTCCGGAGTTGAATTACAGGAAGTTGTGGTTGTTGGATCGAGAAATCCAAACAGAACAGCCGTTGATACTGCAGTTCCTGTCGATATTATTGATGTAGCTGAACTACTTACGGCAGGGCCGCAAGTAAACTTAAACCAAATATTAAACTATGTGGCACCTTCGTTTACTTCCAACACGCAAACTATTGCAGATGGAACAGACCATATAGATCCTGCTTCTTTAAGAGGTTTGGGTCCTGATCAGGTTTTGGTTTTAATCAATGGAAAAAGAAGACACAATTCATCTTTGATCAATGTGAATGGAACATTTGGCCGAGGAAGTGTTGGTACCGATTTAAATACGATACCTGCTGCATCTATTGAGCGCATTGAAGTTTTAAGAGATGGCGCTGCGGCACAATATGGCTCTGATGCCATTGCTGGTGTTATTAACATTGTATTAAAAAGAAGCACGAATATCTTGAATGTTAATGTTACGACAGGCGCTAATTTTTCAGAAAATTCAAATGAACAAACTGGCGGTGTTGACGGTCAAACAACCAACGTAAGTGCAAATTATGGTTTAGAGTTAGGCGATAAAGGTGGTTTTATCAACTTTACCGGCGATTTTGACGTTAGAGAAGATTACAATAGAATGAAAGAATGGGAAGGTACCATATTTAATAAGTACAATACTGTTGAAAGGTTTGCAAATAATGCAGGTTATGATTTATCAAAATTATTGGATGATGACGTTTCTGATGTCATTCAATATGGTAATGCTGCAGGACTAAATTTAAGCCCAAGTGCCACTAAGGCAGAATTAAGGGATATTTTAAAGGTTGATAACACCGCTGCAGAATTGGCTGCACGTGGTTTGGAAAGAAGTGATTTTAATATGAGGGTTGGTCAGTCGGCATTGCGTGGTGGACGTTTCTTTGCAAACTTTTCACTTCCATTAAATGATAAAGGTACAGAGTTGTATTCATTTGCAGGTATGAGTTCCAGAACAGGAAATTCTGCCGGGTTTTATAGATTACCTAATCAAAATAGAACCTACACTCCTATTTATATTAATGGATTTTTACCGGAAATAAATTCACAAATTAATGATAAATCTTTTTCGGTAGGTATAAAAGGCAAAATTTCTGACTGGGAAGTAGATTTCAGCAATACTTGGGGTAAAAATGCATTTATGTACACCATTGGAAATACCAGCAATGCATCTATGCAAAATGCATCACCAACACTTTTTGATGCTGGCGGATTCTCATTTGCGCAAAACACAACAAATTTAGATGTAAGTCAATTTTTTGAAGATACAATGGCTGGTTTAAACATTGCTTTCGGCGCTGAATATCGTTTGGAAAACTATGAAATTATAGCTGGTGAATTGCCGTCTTATGCACAATATACTGCTGATGGACAAGTGATAACTTTGCCATCTCAATCCTCTTCAGTTGACTTCTTTGGAAGCGGAAGACCAGGTGGGGCTCAAGTATTCCCAGGATTTTCGCCATCTAACGAATTGTCCCGCGGAAGAAGCAGTGTTGCCGGTTATTTTGATTTAGAAGCTGATGTTAGCGAAAATTTATTATTGAGTGGTGCCGTACGTTATGAAGACTATTCTGATTTTGGCTCAACCTTAAATTTTAAATTGGCCACAAGAATCAAAGCCGGTGAAAATACCAATATTAGAGCCGCATTAAATACTGGCTTTAGGGCACCATCTTTACACCAGTTGAATTTTAATTCAACTTCCACAATTTTTGGAGCAAATGGAGTTCCTCAAGAAGTTGGTACTTTTTCTAATGACAGCAGGGCTGCCAAATTATTGGGAATACCGCAATTAAAGGAGGAAACTTCTCAAAGTGTGAGCGTTGGATTTACCTCTAAATTACCTGAAGCCAATTTAACTTTTACTGTTGATGGCTATTTTGTGGCAATTGATGACAGGGTTATTTATACTGGTCAATTTAAAGGACCGGGAACTGGAACAGAATTAGATAATTTATTATCACAAGCAAATGCTACGGCTGCATCATTTTTTGCGAATGCCATTGATACAGAATCAAAAGGGTTAGATATTGTAATTACTCATGATGCTATGCTAGGTAATAATGTAAAATTAAAATCTGATTTATCTGGTACTTTTTCAAAAACTGTAAAAGTTGGAGCTATTAAAGCATCACAAGTATTGGAAGATGCAGGTTTGGTTGGTACTTATTTTAACGAGCAAAGCAGAATTTATTTAGAAGAAGCTGTACCTAGAACTAAATTTAATTTATCAAATAGTTTAACCACAGATAAATTTAATATTTTCTTAAGGAATGTTTGGTTTGGATCTGTAACTGAAGCAACTTCATCAATTCCGGATCAGCAAGTTTTTAGTGCTAAATTGGTTACAGATTTATCATTTGGTTATAAAGCCTCAGAAAGCCTGACTTTAACTGTAGGAGCTAATAATTTATTGGATGTATATCCAGATAGAATGGAAACTGAAAATAACAGAAGCGGTGGTAGATTTGATTGGTCGAGAAGTACACAACAATTTGGTGTTGCTGGGCGTTTTCTTTTTGCAAGGGTGAATTTTGTACTAAAGTAAAAATTTAATTATTAAATAAAAAAGGCTTCCCAAAATTGGGAAGCCTTTTTATTTTTAATGTCATTAAACTTGTGTTCCTATTAAAAAATTGCAACTGCTCTTTACTCTAATATTATTGCTTTTCTTCCAATAATATGAAGCTCTGTAAATTCCTTTGAAATCACCAATATATTTCCCATTAAACTAGTTGTTAAATCAATTTTAACATTATCAACTTCCACTTTTTTGATTTCAAAAGGCAATCCGATTAAATTAATTTCAAAAGTTTCGTATGACGTAATAAACTTCCCTGATTTAAATTGCTGAATGGTCAAGGAATCTTCTTTGCCTAAAATATTGAAATCTCTTAAGCTAAACCTCCCTTTTTTATAATCGAATCCATCCTGTGCATCTTCATAAACCTGGGATTTTTCTTTTCCCAATTTATAAAAGACATCCAAATGAAGTTCTGTTATTTCCTTTTCTCCAACATATTGCTGAATAGGATATTTTGGAATGATGGCGCCTTCTTTCACAAATATTGGCATACTGTCCAAATCGGCATCAACCCAAACTTCATTTCCTCCTTTTACCATTGAATTGTCCCAGAAATTATACCAATTTCCTTCGGGCACGTACATTCTTCTTCCTTTGGCATTTGGTTCTGTAATTGGACAAGCCAGTATTTTTTCGCCGAAAACAAATTCGTCATTTCTGTAATGTGTTTGCACATCTGCCTGATCATATAAAACCAACGATTTCAAAATTGGAATGCCTTCCGTGGCATAACGCCAAAATGCCGTGTATAAATAAGGCAACAATTGATACCTGATTTCAATGAATTTTCTGACAATGTCAGTAATATTATCGCCAAAAGCCCAAGGTTCCTGATCGCCATGGTCACCAGATGAATGGGTTCTGCAAAATGGATGAAAAATTCCCAACTGAATCCAGCGTGCGTAAAGTTCGCCGTTGGGTTGCTCTGCAAATCCGCCAATATCTGAGCCAACAAATGAAAATCCCGACATACACATGCGTTGCGCCTGCAAATTTGCGATAGTTAAATGTTCCCATGACGCCACATTATCGCCTGTCCAAGTTGAAGTATAACGTTGGGTTCCCGAATAAGCAGCTCTGGTAATCACAAAAGGGCGTTTTGGATAAGAAAATTTCTTTAATCCTTGGTAAGTGGCTCTTGCCATTTGCATCCCATAAATGTTGTGCGCTTTTCTATGACTGCATTCATTTCCGTCGTAGTCATGCCTTACATCATCCGGAAAAGTTTTTCCCGGAACATCCATAATTGCGGGTTCATTCATATCATTCCACACGCCTTTTACCCCAATTTCTTCAATAAGTTCCTTAAACAAACCCGACCACCATTCGCGTACTTCAGGTTTGGTGAAATCGGGAAAATAGCATTCGCCCGGCCAAACTTTTCCTTTCATGTACGGACCGTCTGCACGTTTGCAAAAATAATCTTTCTCCAGGCCTTCTTTAAAAACGCTGTAATCATTGTCTATTTTGATTCCTGGATCTATAATAGCCACGGTTTTAAAACCATTATCGGCCAATTCCTTCACCATTCTTTTCGGATCAGGAAAATATTCTTTGTTCCAAGTAAAACATCTAAATCCTTCCATATAATCGATGTCTAAATAAATGGCATCACAAGGAATTTTTAAATCTCTAAATTTATTGGTGACTTCTTTTACGTTTGATTCCGGGTAATAACTCCATTTACATTGGTGGTAACCCAAAGCCCAAAGTGGCGGCAATTCGTGCGGCTTTCCAGTTAAATCGGTATAATTTGAAACTACTTCTCCCATTTCCGGACCATAAAAAAAGTAATAGTTCATTTCACCTCCCTGAGCCCAAAAACTGGTGACATTTCTTCGTTCTTGACAAAAATCAAAAAAAGATCGAAAAGTATTGTCGAAAAATATGCCGTATGCTTTCCCGTGATGAAGACCTGTATAAAATGGAATCGCTTTATAAATTGGATCGGTATCTTTATTAAATGCATAAGAATCTGTTACCCAATTTTCAAATCTTTTGCTCTTTAAATTTAAGGCAACCGGCTTATCTCCCAACCCGTAATAGCTTTCTTTCTCTTGGGAATTTTTAGACATTTTTACAATATTTCCTCCAAACTCATAACTTTCTTCCCAATGAAATCCAAGTTCATCTTCTGAAATAAGGGTATTATCAATTGCGTCAAAAATTGATTTTCTCATATCTTCTTTTGAAATATGACAAATTAATTTTGAAGTTGTAATGATATATTTACTTTCGTCTTCGGTTACTTCAAGATGATTAAAACCCCTGCTAGCATAACGCGTTATAGCATAAGAAAAATCGTTCTCAAAAATTGATGTTGTGGTATAACGAAATCGCAACACACTGTCTCTCTGGATAGTAAGTTGTAAAACCACATTATTTTCACTCGTAAAATAAAGGGTGTCAACGTCTTTTTTATAGGATATTATTTTTGAAGGAAATTGATTTCCTTTGTTTTCTAATTCGGTGTTTAAAATCATAAATTAAATTATTTGATCAAAGTGCAAACGTACTAAAATAAATAATTTAATAAATATTATTTTTATTAAAAATATTACCGCTTTATTAACATAAATGTAAAATTAATGCCATTAAGCGGTATAAAATTTAACAGAATTTTAAAATTGAGATTCCAAGTGGCGGCAAAACAAGAGTAGCCGAATATTCCTTAGAATTCTTGGATTGTTTCTTAATTGTAATTTTTTCAGCATTAACAAGGCCACTTCCTCCATATTTTTGGTGATTGCTGTTAAATACTTCCTGTAATTTTCCTTTTCTTGGAACACAAATTTTATAATTTTCCAATGTTTGCGGCGAAAAATTGCAGATCACCAACACATCATCTTTCGAGTCATTCCCTTTTCTTAAATAGGAAATCACTGAATTTTCTGAATCATCATAACTTACCCATTCAAAGCCTTCATAGCTAAAACCTTTTTCAAATAAAGCAGGCGTGGATTTATAAAATAAGTTTAAATCTTTGAAATAATTTTGCGTGTTTTTATGCGGATAAAACTCCAATAAATTCCAATCCAGGCTTTTTTGAAAATTCCATTCTTCATAATGCCCAAATTCACTTCCCATAAACAACAATTTGGTGCCAGGATGCGTAAACATATAGCCATACAACAAACGAAGATTTGCAAAACGTTGCCATTCATCGCCGGGCATACGTCCTAAAATGGTTTTTTTGCCATGCACCACTTCATCATGCGACAACGGCAACATAAAATTCTCAGTAAAAGCGTAGGTTAAACTGAACGTAATTTCATTTTGATGGTATCTTCTGTAAATAGTATCTTTAGAAAAATAGTCTAAAGTATCGTGCATCCATCCCATCATCCATTTCATTCCAAAGCCCAATCCTCCCATAAAAGTTGGTTTGGAAACCATAGGAAATGCCGTAGATTCTTCTGCGATAGTTTGCACATCGGGAAAAGATTTATAGACTTCTTCATTCAATTCTTTCAAAAATAAAACTGCATCTAAATTTTCATTTCCGCCATAAATATTTGGCTCCCATTCACCATCTTCACGCGAATAATCGAGAAATAACATAGAAGCCACAGCATCTACGCGCAATCCGTCTGCATGAAATTGTTCCAGCCAAAAAATAGCATTGCTGATTAAAAAAGAACGAACTTCATTTCTTCCGTAGTTAAAAATAAGGCTTTTCCAATCCTGGTGATAACCTTTTCGCTTATCTGGATGTTCATATAAATTTGAACCATCAAAATAACCTAAACCGTGTGCATCTTCAGGAAAATGTGATGGTACCCAATCTAATATAATCCCTATGTCGCTTTGGTGAAATTTATCGACCAAATATTTTAATTCTTCAGGATATCCAAAACGAGAAGTTGGCGCAAAATAGCCTGTAATTTGATATCCCCAAGATGGATCATACGGATATTCCATAATCGGCATAAATTCTACGTGCGTAAAATTCATCTCTTTTACATAAGTCACCAATTCATCTGCCAATTCCTCATAAGACAAAGACCTATTTTCTTGCGTATTTTTTCTCCAAGAACCCAAATGAACTTCATAAACAGAATAAGGCGCATCCAACGCATTGTTTTTTATGCGCGTATGCATCCAGCTTTTATCTTCCCATTTGTATTTGTCTTCCCAAACTACTGAGGCTGTTTTTGGAGGATGTTCGCACCTTCGGGCATAAGGATCGGCTTTTTCGGAAACGTAATTATTGATGTTTGAATATATTTTGTATTTGTACAAATTTCCTTTTCCCACTGCAGGAATAAATCCTTCCCAAATACCAGAAGAATCCCAGCGAACATTTAGTTGATGTTCCCCTTCTAACCAATAATTAAAATCACCAATTACCGAAACTTGCTTTGCGCTTGGTGCCCAAACAGCAAAATAAGTGCCTTTAACACCATTTAAAGTAACTATATGAGAACCAAATTTTTCATACAATCGATAATGTTTTCCGCTTTTAAATAAACTGATGTCAAAATCTGTAAAAAGGCTGTGAGTAATTACATTCGTCATAAATTAAATTATAAACCCGTTTGGAATTAATGCACCTTTTTTAACGACAACTATGCCATCTCGTATAACATAAGTATTTGTTTCTGTATCTTTAAGATGTTTGCCGCCATTAATTCGCACATCGTTGCCAATGCAGCAATTTTTATCTAAAATTGCATTTTTTATGAAGCAACGTTTGCCAATTCCCATAGAAACGATTTTTTCATCTACAATATGTTCAAGAGGTTGGTAATAATCAGATCCCATCATATAGGTATTGATTATTGTCGATTCTTTATCAATTCTTGAACGAACACCAATTACCGAATGTTCAATTTTTCCTGCATTTATAATGCAACCATCAGCAATAACGGTTTTATCCAAAACGGTACCTGAAATTTTTGTGGTAGGCAGCATCCTGGCATGGGTATAAATACGCTTTTTTGTGCTGTACAAATCAAACTTCGGAAAATCATCCGTCAACCCTAAATTTGCTTCAAAAAAGGAATCTATATTTCCAATATCCGTCCAGTAGCCCTCATATTGAAAACTCGCAACTTTATGTTTACCAATGGCTTGCGGAATAATTTCTTTGCCAAAATCATTGGTGTCGGGATTGCCCATCAACTCAATAAGAAGGTCTCTGTTAAAAATATAAATACCCATAGAAGCCAAATAATTACGCCCTTCTTTTTTCATTTCATCACTAACTTCTGATGTCCAATCCGGTAACAAATCAGCAGCAGGTTTTTCAATAAATGAGGTAATTTCATCATTTTCATTTGTTTTTAAAATTCCAAATGAAGTGGCATCTTTTGCATTGACAGGAATTGTTGCAATAGAAATAGCTGCATTCATTTTAACATGTTTTTCAACCATTTCCTCAAAATCCATTTGATACAATTGATCTCCTGACAATATCAAGGCATAATCAAAATCATGGTTTAAAAAATGGTGCATACTTTGCCTAACCGCATCAGCCGTACCCTGAAACCATGTGCTGTTTCCCGGAGTTTGCTCGGCTGCCAAAACATCAACAAAGGCTGAACTGAAAAAACTGAAATGATAGGTGTTTTTAATGTGCCTGTTTAATGAGGCCGAATTAAATTGGGTTAGCACAAACATACGCTTGATGTCTGAATTAATACAATTCGAGATTGGGATATCCACCAACCTATATTTACCGGCAATTGGCACGGCAGGTTTAGACCGCGTCTCTGTTAATGGGTGTAATCTTGATCCCTGACCGCCACCTAAAATAATTCCTAAAACTTTTTTCCCTACCATAACTTACTGATTTAATGATTTATATAAATTGATATATGCCAATGCCGATGCATCCCAAGAATGGTCGATACCCATTATTTTTTTTCTTATTTTCTTGTATTTTTCTTGATTTTCAAACAACTTCGCCCCTCTTTCAATCGCTTCTGTGATTTCTGAAACTGTAACTTCTTTATGGCAAATTCCAAATCCTCCCTTTTCTGAAATATCAACAACAGTGTCTTTTAAACCTCCAATACTTCTCACAATTGGAATTGAACCATATCGCAAAGCGTACATTTGGTTCAATCCGCAAGGTTCTACCCTTGAAGGCATCAATATAAAATCGGCTCCCGCATATACAATATGCGCCAACTTTTCATTATATCCAACAAAAGCGTTGTAAGAACCCACATAATCCTTTTTTAGTTCAATCAAATCTGCTTCAACAGCATCATTTCCCGAACCCAGTAAAAATATGGAAATATTGCCTTTTTGAAGGGCTTTTTTGAAAGTTTCTGGAAATAAATCGGCGCCTTTTTCGCCTACCAATCGCCCAATAAATGCAAAAAGCGGTTTCTCAAAATCCAAATTATAATGACTGCAAAGCCATTTTTTATTGACTTCTCTTCCTGATTCTACATTATTTATATTGTAATTTTCCACCAAATAGGCATCCGTTTCGGGATTCCACACTTCCCAATCTATTCCGTTTAAAATTCCCGTGCATTTTGCACTTTCATGACTTAATAAGGTTTCCAGTCCATTGGCAGCTTTCTTCAATTCTTCCATATAACTAGGGGAAACTGTGGTCACTTTCCAAGCGCATTTTATGGCAGATGCAAGCGGATTGATACTTCCGTCCCAATCTAACAAGCCAACATTGCTAAAATTAAATTCAGGAATTAAACCTACTTTATCATGGGAAAACCAACCCTGATATTGCGCATTGTGAATGGTAAGTACCGTCGGAATATTTTTTAACGCCTCATAATCGATGCTTCGCGTCATCATAAAAGGAATCAGTCCGGTATGATGGTCGTGACAATGCACCGTTGTTGGTTTTTCATCCCAAGTAAGCATCCAATTTAAAGCAGCAATCTGAAATGCCAAAAACCTTTCGGTATCATCAAAAGAATACACAAAATCCGTGAACAACAATTCAGGAACATCCACCAAATAAAGGTTAAAACCTAGATTATTATTGTTCAAAGTTTTAATTTGATAGGAATATTCTTGTTTTCCCAAATTTAATTTTGAAGTAAATATTACAGTAAACTCCTCATTTTTAGTGAATTTATTGTCATAAAAAGGCATAATTACTTCCGCAGTGAAACCCGCGTCATTTTGGTATTTTGGAAGCGCTCCCACCACGTCGGCCAAACCGCCAACTTTTGCAACGGGATAACATTCTGCACTTACATGTGTAATTTTCATATTTGGTAATTTATTTTACTGCTTAATTGTTCAATTAATTTAAAAAACGCCTTAATAAATTGGGCGTTCCCGCTAAAAAGCGGTCGGGCTTTTCATTACAATCCGTCATTGCAAGCAGAGCGTGGCAATCTGCTGATCATATTGTTGAACCAACTCGCAATGCCGGGATTTTCATTTTAATCCCTAACGCACATAAAAACTAAACCACAAAAGATTGCCCTATTCAACTAAAAAAACGCTCTCAATAGCTGGATTTATTCATAAATATGAAAAATGAAATTACAAAAAAATCTTTAATAAGTAAAGTTTTTAAAATATATATTTTTTAAAAACAGGCAGAAACAAAAAAGAGGGAAATTTTTCAATTTCCCTCTTTTTTGTTTAATGTTTCAAGTAAATTATTAAAGCTATTTTGCCCGAGCTGCTTGTTCCTTTTTTATCAAATTAAGCGCCGATCCTTCTTTAAACCATTCAATCTGGCTTTGGTTGTAAGTATGGTTTAATTGAATAACATCTTTACTTCCATCAGCATGAACCAACTCCAAAGCCAATGTTTTTCCTGGCGCAAATTTATCTAAATCCAAAAAGTTTAAAGTATCATCTTCCTGAATCAAATCATAATCCGCTTCATTTGCGAAAGTCAATCCTAACATTCCTTGTTTTTTAAGGTTTGTTTCGTGGATACGCGCAAAAGATTTCACGATAACTGCTGCAACGCCCAAATGACGCGGTTCCATTGCCGCGTGTTCTCTTGATGAACCTTCACCGTAGTTATGGTCACCAACAACAATCGAATAAACGCCTGCAGCTTTGTAAGCCCTTCCTGTATCTGGCACAGTGCCATATTCTCCTGTCAATTGATTTTTAACTTTGTTGGTTTCTTTGCCAAAGGCATTCACCGCTCCAATTAAACAGTTGTTAGAAATATTGTCTAAATGTCCGCGAAAACGCAACCAAGGACCCGCCATAGAAATATGGTCGGTGGTACATTTTCCAAAGGCTTTTATCAATAATTTAGCGCCTTTTACATTCGTTCCAATCGGTTGAAAAGGTTCCAATAATTGCAATCTTTCTGAAGTTGGACTTACCAAAACTTCTATTTTGCTTCCGTCTTCAAATGGCGCAACAAATCCTGCATCTTTAACGTCGAAACCATTTGGCGGCAATTCAAAACCGGTTGGTTCCGTAAATTTCACTTCAACACCGTCTTGGTTAATCAACGAATCTGTCATCGGATTGAAATCTAACCTTCCTGAAATTGCAATGGCAGCGACCATTTCTGGTGAAGCCACAAAAGCGTGGGTATTTGGATTTCCGTCTGCACGTTTTGAAAAGTTTCTGTTGAAAGAGTGAATAATGGTATTTTTTTCTTGTTTTTCAGCACCTTCCCTAGCCCACTGGCCAATACAAGGTCCGCAGGCATTGGTGAATATCTTGGCGTTTAAATCTTCAAAAATGGTCAATAAACCGTCTCTTTCAGCCGTAAAACGCACTTGTTCTGAACCTGGATTGATCCCAAATTCCGCTTTTGCAACTATTTTGTTGTCAACAGCCTGTTTTGCTACTGATGCCGCTCTCGACAAATCTTCATAAGATGAATTTGTGCAAGAACCAATTAATCCCCACTCCACTTTTAAAGGCCAATCATTTTTCATGGCTTTTTCAGTCATTTCACCAACTGGCGTAGCTAAATCTGGCGTAAACGGACCGTTTAAATGAGGTTTTAAATCTGATAAATTAATTTCAATAACTTGGTCGAAATAAAGTTCAGGATTTGCATATACTTCATCATCGCCTGTTAAATAAGAAGCAATTTTATTGGCTTCATCCGCCACTTCATTACGGTCGGTGGCACGCAAATAACGTTCAATTGATTCATCATAACCAAAAGTTGAAGTTGTGGCGCCTATTTCTGCACCCATATTGCAAATGGTGCCTTTTCCTGTTGCCGACATTGATTTAGCGCCTTCACCAAAATATTCTACAATGGCTCCAGTCCCTCCTTTTACGGTCAAAATACCTGCAACTTTTAAAATCACATCTTTTGGTGCAGTCCAACCAGACAATTTTCCGGTTAATTTAACACCAATCAATTTTGGAAATTTTAATTCCCAAGCCATTCCGGCCATAACATCAACTGCATCAGCGCCTCCTACTCCAATCGCAATCATTCCCAATCCTCCTGCGTTTACGGTATGTGAATCTGTTCCAATCATCATTCCTCCCGGAAATGCATAATTTTCAAGTACCACTTGATGGATAATTCCTGCTCCCGGTTTCCAAAAACCAATTCCATATTTGTTAGACACCGAAGCTAAAAAGTTAAATACTTCACTGCTGCTGTTTAAGGCAGTCTGTAAATCTTTATCAGCGCCAATTTTAGCTTGAATTAAGTGATCACAGTGCACCGTTGTTGGCACAGCCACTTTACTTTTTCCTGCTTGCATAAATTGAAGCAAGGCCATTTGTGCAGTTGCATCCTGACAAGCAATTCTGTCTGGCGCAAAATCCACATAATCTTTTCCTCGAACAAAAGCTATTTTCGCTTTGCCGTCCCAAAGGTGGTTGTATAATATTTTTTCAGCCAAAGTTAAAGGTTTTCCAACTACAGTTTTAGCGGCGTCAACACGTTCTGCCATTCTGCTGTAAACACCTTTAATCATTTCAATATCAAAAGCCATATCTATAATTTTAATTAAGTTATTTTAATTTAGCGAAGGTACGAAAAATGATTCCTTTAATTAACAAAATAGCGGTAACAAGCGCATTTTTGTAGATATAAATATTAACAAACCCTATTTTTTTTAAAACGGTAAAAAAGGATCACGAAAACGATGTAGAAATTAAGAATATGGTAAAAAAAATGAATGGTACAATATATAGATTAGCGTCGCAAATACTAACTTTCTTCCAATTAGAAAATAATTTTTAAACTCATTTATACTTTCTGTCTCTGTACTTTAAAATTGGCAATTCAAAATAGCGATAAATAATGTTTGAAAAAATAACGGTAACGCTTAAAAATAATAATATTAAACCTGTCTTTTGAAAAATAGATGCAGTGGAAACATCAAATATTTCCTGCATTCCAAGTAAAACTATTGAATAATTAACCAAATAAATGGAATATGAATTTACGCTTATGAATTTAATGAAATTTGAAAATAATCCTGAGTAATTAAGTTGAGAAAAATAAGGAAATAATAATGCCAAGTTTAAAATTACTGTTTGCAGATAAACAAAAACATAAAAACCCAAATTAGTTTCTGGCATTATATTAAAAAAATAGATGATTAAATGAATTAAAATAAAAATCGATATCCCTAAAATTAATAAATGCCATTTAAATTTTTCCGTAATTTCAGCGTACTTTCTAACTAAATAAACCACCAAAAAACCAATATAAATAGAATCTACCCTATAAATTACCACCTTTCTAAATGAAGAGCTCCAATCGTGTAAAAAATTTATTTCAGCAGTGAAATAATATAAAATTTTCAAGAATGTCAATCCGAAAACACAAAGCAGCGTAACCCAAAGAAATAGTTTTTCCTTATTGCTGTTTTTCAACAATTTAAAACTCAAAAAAAGCAAGAAAGGCAATATCAAGTAGGCATATTCTTCGATTGACAAGCTCCAAGCTTCCGTAAAAAAATCGGGATGCGATGTCGAAAAATTTTGCAAAAAAAGAATATATAAACCAATAGTTTTTGGTAAATCTTTTCCTAAAAACAAAAAAATCAAAACATTTAAAAAGAGTATTAAGAAGTAATTAGGAAGCGTTCTAAACCACCTGCGTTTCCAAAAACGAAATAAATCATTTGTATTTGTTTTATTAAGTGCTATATGTCTTAAAAGAATTCCTCCTATCAAGAAACCGCTTAAAACAAAAAACAAATCAACTCCTATTGCGCCTAAAATTTTTATTGCGGTAAAAAATGGACTTATTGAATTTGGAAATGCCAATAACGTCGCATGTGACATTACAACTAAACCTATTGCAATGGACCTAAGAAAATCCAATCCAAAAACTCTATTGGCTTGCGCAGAATTCATCTCTTAAAATTTGAATAAAAGTAACCTTTTTATTCAGATTATTGAGATTCCAAACATTTCAAAAAAAGAAAAAAATAAGTAGGTCTGTAAGCCGGATTTTGTACTTCGAAAAGTTCTTATCATTTATCTAGACTATAAATTGCTCTATAGTTCGAGCTGCCTACCCCTTGAAATAATGCGAGTCACACTAAAATTTCAATATACATGGCATTTCACCGCATAGAGTTTACCTGGTTTCACTACAGCCGAACTGTACTTGCTTTCTGTTGCACTTGTCCTCAGCTTTCGCTGGATGGATGTTATCCACTATGCTACTCTTTGGTGTCCGGACTTTCCTCTCCAATAAATTGAAGCGATAAGACGACCTACTAATTTTTTGCAAATTTACGCTAATTTTTCAGAAAAAAAAACCCACTCATGACTGAGTGGGAAAATTGCTATGAAAAAGAAAAAGTGTTATTAGATATTTCACTAACAACTTTTCAAATATAAATAATTTTAAAATAAAATAAAAATAAATTTCTACTTTTTTTCTACGAAAACATATCTTTTACTTTTTCAAAAAATGATTTATCTAGTTTTGAAGGGTTTGGTTTGAAATTTTCATCCTTTTTATTGGTTTCAAAAAATGCTTCTTGTTCCGCTGAAAGCGCTTGTGGAGTCCATACATTTATATGAACCAACAGATCGCCATTCCCATAATTGTCTATACTTGGCAAGCCTTTTCCTCGTAAACGTAAAATTTTTCCTGATTGCGTTCCCGGCTCAATTTTAATTTTTACTTTACCCGATACTGTATCAATATTCTTTGAAATTCCAAGTACCGCTTCGGAAAAATTAATATATAAATCGAAGTGTAAATTTGTTCCTTCCCGTTTTAAAGTTTCGTGGGCAATTTCTTCAATTACCACAATTAAATCTCCATCTATTGCATTGTTTCCCGGAGCTGCATTTCCTTTTCCATTTACTTTTAACTGAACTCCTTCCGTTACTCCGGCCGGAATTTTTATAGAAACAGTTTCTTCTTTAAGTTCTAAACCGTCACTGTCGGCATTTTTTGGCCTTTTATCTAAAACCTCACCTGCTCCATGGCAAGTTGGACAAGTTGAGGCGGATTGCATTCGTCCTAAAATGGTATTTGTAACGCGCATAACCTGACCGGCACCATTACACGTGGTACAAGTTTTATAGGTTGCTCCTTCAGCCATCACTTTTCTGCGAACTTTTACTTTTTTTTCTACGCCATTAGCGATTTCCTCTAAATTTAATTTTACCCTTATTCGCAAGTTACTTCCTTTAACACGAGCTCTTCCTCGACTTCCGCCTCCAAAACCGCCAAAACTTCCGCCTCCAAAACCGCCTCCAAAAATATCTCCAAACTGGCTAAAAATATCTTCCATGTTCATTCCGCCACCGCTGTAACCGCCACCGCCGCCATTTTCAAATGCGGCATGGCCATATTGGTCGTAACGTGCTTTTTTGTTTTCGTTGCTTAATATTTCATAAGCTTCCGCAGCTTTTTTAAATTTTTCTTCTGCTGCTTTATTTCCCGGATTTTTATCAGGATGAAATTCTATGGCTTTTTGGCGATATGCCTTTTTGATTTCTGCAGGAGTGGCATTTTTGGAAATGCCCAATATTTCGTAATAATCTTGCTTCATTTTTTTTGATTTATTGTCCTATTACAACTTTTGGATATCTGATAACTTTTTCGCCTAACTTATATCCTTGTTCAAGAATATCAATAATTTTACCTTTTAAGTCATCAGTTGGCGCAGGAATTTGTGTAATAGCTTCATGCAATTCAACATCGAAAACATCTCCTCCTTTTGCACTAATAACAGTTAAGCCTTTTTGGGCTAAAGAATTGCGCAATTTATTATTTATCAGTTCAATGCCCTTAAAAAGCTCTTTATCTTCCTCTTTCGCTTTTTTAATTTCATTTAAGGCCCGATCAAAATCATCCAAAATTGGCAATAAAACTGTCATTAAATCTTCATTGGCAGTTTTAAATAACTCAATTCGTTCTTTCGAAGTTCGCTTTTTATAATTTTCAAACTCCGCAAATAAGCGTAAAAATTTGTCTTTTTCTTGAACAAGTTCTAGCTTAAGTTGCTCTTCAACACTAACTTCCTGAGTTTCTTGCTGATCTGTTTCCTTATCTTTTATTTCTTCAGCTTCCTTGCTTTCTTTCTTTTTACTCATAATTTTCACATAAAATAGTTATCCTATTATCGCTTGCAAAAGTATTGCCATTTTTTGATATATGCCAATATGACACCTGATAATTAAAAAATTTAAAGAAAAAACAATAACCACACTAAGAATCGGTTTTATATTGTATTTTGAAGCCAAACGCACAAAATCCAAGTCGGCAGAAGTGCTGTTAATATCCGTCAGTGCCATCGCTGAATATTGTGCTGAAACGCTAGCTGCAACAGGGCTTCAGGCTCTATTGTGCCATATTTTAAACTATAATATGAATGGGTATTTAAATACATTTTTTTGAAAAAAATTAGGTAGCTTACTTTTTTTTGCTAAATTAGCTCAAAATATTAGCAATTGTTGCTCATAAATTTAGCATTATGAATTATTTGTCACAAAATATCAAACACATGAGAACCTTAAAAGGTTTGACGCAGGAACAATTTGCGGAGGATTTAAAAGTTTCCCGCTCAAGAATAAGTTCTTATGAAGAAAACAGGGCCCTTCCTCCTGTTGAATTTTTAATCGACTTGTCCGATTATTTTAAAATTCCCATCGATATTTTAATCAAAAATGATTTGTCGGGCGCAAAAGATGTTTCGTTTATTGAAATTGGAAACAGAAGGGTTTTATTTCCCATTACGGTAGACGGCACCAACGAAGATTTGATAGAAATTATTCCTATAGAAGCTTCCGCAGGTTATTTAAGAGGCTACGCCGACCCGGAATATATTGAGCATTTAGAGAAAATAAAACTGCCGTTTTTGCCTACAGGAACACATCGGGCCTTTCCCATAAAAGGAGATTCTATGCTGCCGGTGAAAAGCGGTTCTTATATTGTGGCGCGCTTCGTTGAAGAAATTGGCGATCTAAAAAACGGCAAAACATATATTGTGCTCACGTTAAACGACGGCATTGTTTACAAGCGGGTTTTTAATAAAATAGCAGAAAACAATATGCTGTTGCTGGTTTCCGACAACAAAAAATATGATCCTTATTATGTGCCTGTTGATGAAATATTGGAATTATGGGAATTTACCTGCAGCATCAATACGCAGGAATACGAGGAACACGAATTAAAAATAAGCAGCATTGCCGTTATGCTAAATCAGTTGGGAATTGAGTTAAAGGCACTGGAAAAATCGATCAAATAAATGTATACAATCATTGATATAGAAACCACCGGACACAGTTCCAAAATAACAGAAATTTCCATTTTTGTGTATGATGGTGAAAAAGTAATTGACGAGTTTACGACACTTGTGAATCCGGAATGCAGCATCCCTCCTTTTATCACCAATTTAACGGGAATTACCAATGCGATGGTGAGCAATGCTCCTAAATTTTATGAAATTGCCAAAAAAGTGGCCGAAATCACCAAAGACACCATCTTTGTGGCGCACAACGTAAATTTCGATTACAACATCATACAAAAGGAATTTAAGGATTTGGGATTTGAATTTAAACGGAAAAAACTGTGCACTGTTCGGTTATCACGAAAATTAATTCCCAATTTAAGGTCGTACAGTTTGGGTGCGCTTTGCGTTACGCAAAATATTGTGATTAAAGACAGACACCGCGCAAAAGGAGATGCGGAAGCCACGGTGATTTTATTCGAAAAATTGTTGCGGCTGGATACAGAAAATGTGTTCAATTCCTTTTTAAATCCGCGTTCAAAACAATCGACCTTGCCGCCTTTATTGCCGAAAAAAACGGTTGATGAACTTTCGGAAAATTCGGGTGTTTATTATTTCAAAAATGAGAAAAATGAAATCATTTATGTTGGAAAAGCTAAAAACATAAAACAACGAGTGCTGAGTCATTTTTACGATAAATCAAAAAAAGAAATTACCATGTGCCTGGAAACCAGTAATGTTTCCTGTGTTGAAACCGGCAGCGAATTGCTGGCCTTGTTGTTGGAATCTTCGGAAATAAAAAATATATATCCCAAATACAATCGGGCACAAAGAAGGGCCCTGGAAAGTGTCGGATTGTTTGCTTATGAAGACAGGGATGGCATTATTCATTTGGCTTATAACCGATTGAAATTGGTTACATCTCCTTTAATGAAGTTTTACAATATTACAGAATGCCGGATTTTTCTGGAAAAATTATGTGAAGATTTTGAACTGTGTCCAAAATATTGCCATCTGCAAACCAATGTTTCCACTTGTTTTCATTACCAGATAAAAAAATGCAAAGGTGTTTGTAAAGAAAAAGAATCTGTTGAATTGTATAATTTAAGAGTGCAAGAATCCATTGATTCCTTAAAATTTAAAGCTGAAAACTTTATCATTAAAGAAACCGGCAGAACCAGCAGTGAATATGCCTATGTTTTGGTTCTCAATGGGATTTACAAAGGATTTGGGTACGCAAGCAAGAAACAAAAAATCACTTCCGCTGAAGATTATTTTGGAATGCTAAGCGCACAAAAAGAGAATAATGATGTTAGGCGAATTTTAAATTCTTATGTGAACAGAAATAGCGCAAGCATTGTTGCGTTAGATTACGTCAGCACGCCTTTCGAACTTAACTTTTCCTAATTTAATTTGATATTTTCTGCTTAAAAAGAAAATTTTTGCGGCAGTTAAAAGCTTTATTCAGCCATTAATTACCGCAAAAAATTTGCTTTATTTTATGTCCCTAAAAATTATCTCGAGTAATTTGGCGATTCTTTTGTGATGGTTACGTTGTGCGGATGGCTTTCACGCATTCCGGCAGCGGTAATTTTAACAAACTTTGCCCCTTTTTGGGCTTCAATATTTTTTGCGCCACAATAACCCATTCCGGCACGCAAGCCGCCAATAAACTGGATCATTGTTTCATTTAATTCCCCTTTGTAAGGCACTCTTCCCACAATTCCTTCAGGGACTAATTTTTTAATATCATCTTCAACATCCTGAAAATATCGGTCTTTTGACCCATGTTCCATTGCTTCAATGGAACCCATTCCGCGATACGATTTAAATTTTCGTCCTTCATAAATAATGGTTTCGCCCGGAGATTCTTTTGTGCCTGCCAATAAGGAACCCAACATCACACAATCAGCTCCTGCAGCAATGGCTTTAGGAATATCTCCCGTATAACGAATGCCGCCATCGGCAATTACGGGAACTCCTGAGCCTTTAATAGCATTCGCCACCTCAATAATGGCCGAAAGTTGTGGAAAACCAACACCTGCAATGATACGGGTTGTGCAAATTGAACCCGGTCCAATACCTACTTTCACCGCATCGGCACCAGCCTCAACCAAATATTTTGCGGCTTCGCCTGTTGCAATATTGCCCACTACAACATCAATAGTGGGAAAAGCCCCCTTAATTTGTTTCAAAACATTCACCACGCCCTTCGTGTGTCCGTGCGCCGTATCAATAATTAGCGCATCAACGCCTGCTGTTATTAAAGCCGAAGCCCTTTCAAGCGCATCGGCTGTAACGCCTATTGCCGCCGCAACGCGCAAACGGCCATATTGGTCTTTATTGGCATGCGGATTTTCCAGTACTTTAATAATATCTCTATACGTAATCAATCCGACCAATTTATAATCGGCATCAACAACCGGCAATTTTTCAATTTTATTTTCCTGAAGAATCAATTCTGCCTGTTTTAATGAAGTGCCGGCTGCTACGGTAATCAAGTTTTTAGTGGTCATTACTTCAGAAATTTTACGCTTGTTGTCTCCTTCAAAACGCAAATCCCTATTGGTAATAATGCCTATTAATTTTCCATCTTGATCAATAACAGGAATTCCTCCAATGCCATATTCTTTCATTAAACTTTTAGCTACAAAAACAGATTCATCTTTGGTGATGGTAATTGGTTGTAAAATCATACCTGATTCCGATCTTTTCACTTTTTTTACTTCTGCAGCCTGTTTTTCAATGGACATATTTTTATGCAACACGCCAATTCCGCCTTCACGAGCCATGGCAATTGCCATATTCGATTCAGTAACGGTATCCATCGCTGCGGAAACGATTGGAACATTTAATGTGATGTTTTTTGTGAATTTTGTCTGTGTACTTACTTCGCGTGGCAAAACTTCTGAAAATGCCGGAACCAATAGTACGTCATCGTAGGTTAAACCTTCACCTACAAATTTTGAAGAATCTGAAATCATAGTGCAATCAACTTATAAATTAATTGCGTGCAAATTTAGACTATTTAATTTAAATAGCGCTATTTACGGCTTTTTTGAAAAATAAAATTTGATAGCCTATTGCAATTGTGGCCGATACAAAACTAAAAGTCATTAATATTCCTGAAA